>NZ_DASVMI010000139.1:0-6122 GCF_036384435.1 Dyella sp.
CGAGGTGCGCCGCACCGCGCCGAAGGCCGTCGCCGACCAGCAGTACGCGATCATCGCGCCGGTGCTGCATTGCGCGTACACGCGCGCCAGCGAGCACACCATGATCGGCGACCTTGACGTGGGCGACGCGCGCTTCGACTACAACGACCTCGTCTACGGCTGGTTCGACCATTACCTCAAGGGCGAAGACAGTCCCATCCTGGATAAGCAGCCCAAGGTGATGTACTACGTGATGGGCGCGAATCGCTGGGAGAAGGCCGACACCTGGCCGCCGGCCGGAGCGAAGACGCAGGATCTCTACTTCGCCAGCGAGGGCCAGGCCAACACGCTCTACGGCGACGGCAGGCTCGTCGACGCGCCGCCCGCCGCGGACCATCCCGACAAGTTTGTCTACGACCCGGAAAACCCCGTGCCGACCTTCGGCGGCGGCGGTTGCTGCCAGGGCTCGGCGGTGAAATTCGGCTCCTACGACCAGCGCCCGCAGGAAACCCGCAACGACATCCTGGTCTACGATTCGAAGCCGTTCGAGCACGGCACCGAGGTCAGCGGGCCGATCACGGTGACGCTGTACGTTTCCTCCAGCGCGAAGGACACCGACTTCACCTTCAAGGTGGATGACGTGTACCCCGATGGCCGCGCGTTCAACATCACCGAGAACATCCAGCGCATGCGCTACCGCGACGGCTACGACAAGCCGCTGGCGTGGATGTCGCCCGGCCAGACGTACAAGGTCACCTTCCAGCCGATCGACACCAGCTACTACTTCAAGCCGGGACACAAGCTGCGCGTGGACGTTTCCAGCAGCAACTTCCCGCGCTTCGACCGCAACCTCAACACGGGCGGCAACAACTACGACGAGGACAAGGGCGTCGTCGCCCGCAACGCGGTCCATCACGACAGCCAGCATCCGTCCAAGATCACCATCACGGTGGTGCCGAATGCCGAGCCGGTCGCGGATGGGAAAACCGCCGAGGACGATTGAGGCGATTGGGACAGCCAGGGTTTCGCAGACGCCTGTTCAGGAGCCGCTGCGGCGTGGACGGCTGAGTACGCGATCCAATTGCCTGATTGGGAGCTGGCGATTAGGGCGCGTTATCAAGGGTGGGGCAGGTGTCCCTTGGTATGCCGGCAAGTGCGATTGGAGCCGACCTTGGCCGCCATCGACGTAACAGACATGTTGTCCGCGTTGCCGGCTCAACACTCCAGTGCCTCGCTGCGCACTTCCAGCCGCCGTTCGAAAGACGCCTGCGCGCTACCGCGATTCGTGCGGGGCACCTGCATGGAGCGTTCGCAGCGTCTTTCAGTTATGCCAGTGCATGCCGATATCCCGTGTAACTCCTTTGTTTGGTTCAGGCATGATTGGACTGAAAACGCTTCGAGAGAACCTTGCAAGTTTCATCTTTGCCGGCGCCCTTCTCGCCATCGGCTTAGGCTTCTGTTGGAAATACTTGCTTGGACAGCTGGATGCGGCCAATCGCCAGATGGTCGCCAATGCGAAGACAAGTGCCAGGCTTGAAGTGCAACAGGAGGCGCTGACCAAACAGCGCAAGGAGTTGGCTGCACGGCAAGCGGCAGTGAACGCCAGAGACGCTGCGGTCGACGCGCGCGAACGCGCCCTCGCATTGGAATCGGCCAGTTTGTCCGCCAAGGCCAGTCACGCCCAAGAGCTCGCCGTCATTCAGTCGCTCATCGACGACTACCGAAAGCTGGGAGTTGATGTGGCCTCGGATCCACCTTGTGGTGACCGCGATCTCATGAGCCGATACAACCAGGGGAGGGCGCTCCTCCACGAGATAGCAAGTCGCGCGGCGCGGATTGGGGAGAGTAAGAGTGTGGAGCCATTCTTGCAGAACAGCTGGGGGTTTTCCGGTAGCGTCCTCAACCCCTGTGGTTGGCAGCCTGAGGCCGGATCGCACAGCTGATGCGCAACTCACCCAAGAGGGAAGCGCTGGAGTGAATCCCGTGTTCAAAAGGCGAGGGTGAGGGCGAGGTGTCCTAAACGCCCCGACCAGCCCAGGCGGACGCTCAACGACCGCTGCTGAAACCGCTTGCACTCTGCGGCAGCACCGCCCACCACGCCACTCAACGCGTGGTGACAGAGGAGGTGATTTGTCGGGAGGGGCGATCTTCTTGTGCGACAAGCCAGCTGATTTTGGAACGTATGAGCTGGCTTCGCTGGCTCAACATACAGTGTGCGAATTCGAAATTCCCTACGCATCGTTCTGTGATTTCACGCTCGGATCAGCGTCAGAAAGGGCGGTCACGCCTAACTTACTAAACTTACTGGGCAATGCATGGCACTACGTCCTTAACTCCATCGTGCTGCTCGCAAAATATTGACGTCCGTCACGCAATTACATGCGAAACGTGGTATACCGTGAGACCTCAGCTTCGGGCCGGTGGGCGCTGTTGGTCTTCATCGGAGGATTGGGGTGCCGTGAGTCGTGTCACGTGGAGGCGTGACGACGCATGGCGTTCCAGAGGCAAGGGAACGAAGGATCGTCGTTTCGCATGGTTGCCGTCGTTGAGAACGAGCAGGCCGAGTCGATACCGCTTGGCCACGGAGAGCGCCTCGGCAAGCATGCCGATCAGTCGCTTCAGGGGCTGGTGCTGCTAGCGCAGTTCCATGGCATCGCGGCCGATGCCGATCAACTGCGCCATGAAGCTGGACGCAGTGCTGCCGAGCCGTTTGATGAACCGGCGTTGCTGCTGGCAGCGAAGAAGCTGGGCCTCAAAGCCAAAGTCATCAACCATCCTGCCGAGCGACTTGATCGCGTTGCGCTACCTGCGCTGGCGTTACAGCGCGATGGTCGCGCCTTCGTCGTGGCCAAGATCGGTGATGGCAAGGCCCTGATCCACGACCTGGGGCTGCAGTGTGCCCGTATTTTGTCGTGGGACGACTTCACGACCCGCTACGACGGCCGTCTGCTGGTCGTTGCCTCGCGTGCCTCGATGGTGGCCGAACTGGCCAAGTTCGACTTCAGCTGGTTCATCCCGGCGGTAGTGAAGTACCGCAAGCTGCTGCTCGAAGTACTGGCGGTGTCGTTCTTCCTGCAGTTGTTCGCGCTGGTCACACCGCTTTTCTTCCAGGTGGTGATGGACAAGGTGCTGGTGCACCACGCCATGACCACACTCACGGTCATCACCGTCGGCTTGGTGGCCATCACCCTCTTCAACGTGGTGCTGGCGGGCCTGCGCACCTTCCTCTTTGCGCACACCACCAGCCGCATCGATGTGGAACTGGGCGCGCGATTGTTTCGGCATATCCTCGCGTTGCCTTTGGCGTACTTCGAGGTGCGTCGTGTCGGCGACACCATCGCGCGCGTGCGCGAGCTGGAGAACATCCGCAACTTCCTGACCGGGCAGACGCTGACTTCGGTGCTGGATCTGCTGTTCACCTTCGTGTTCCTGGCGGTGATGTTCCTCTACAGCGGCTGGCTGACCCTGATCGTAGTGATATCGCTGCCGTTGTACGCCATCTGGTCGGCGGCGATCACGCCAGTGCTACGCAAGCGGCTCAACGAGAAGTTCGTGCGCAGCGCTGACAATCAGTCCTTTCTGGTCGAGGCGATCTCCGGCATCGGCACCATCAAGGCGATGGCCGTCGATCCGCGCATGGTGCGCACGTGGGACAACCAGTTGGCTGGCTATGTCAGTGCAGGGTTCCGCGTCACGCAACTGGCCAATATCGGCCAGCAGGGCATCCAGCTGATGCAGAAACTGGTCAGCGTGGCGGTTATTTACTGGGGGGCGAAGCTGGTGATCGATGGCTCGCTGTCAGTGGGCCAGTTGATTGCCTTCACGATGCTCTCCGGCCAGGTCTCCACGCCGATCGTCCGTTTGGCCCAGTTGTGGCAGGACTTTCAGCAGGTCGGCATCTCGATGGAGCGCATGGGCGACGTGCTGAACACCCGCACGGAGGTGGGCGGCAGCCGCATGACGTTGCCGCCCATCGAAGGGCGCGTCACGTTCGAGAATGTGGGCTTCCGTTACCGCCCTGACACTGCCGAAGTGCTGGCCAGCATCCATCTCGATATCCAGCCGGGCGAAGTGGTGGGTATCGTCGGGCGCTCTGGCTCGGGCAAGAGCACGCTGACCAAGCTGGTGCAGCGCCTGTACGTACCCGAGCATGGTCGCATCCTGGTCGACGGTACGGACCTCGCACTGGCCGATCCGGCGTGGCTGCGCCGCCAGCTCGGCGTGGTGCTGCAGGAGAACTTCCTGTTCAACCGCAGCGTGCGCGAAAACATCGCGTTAAGCGATCCCGGCATGCCGTTGGAGCAGGTGATCGAAGCGGCCAAGCTGGCCGGCGCCCACGAGTTCATTGTCGAGCTGCCGGAAGGTTATGACACGCTGGTGGGCGAGC
This sequence comes from Dyella sp., assembly GCF_036384435.1. GTDB lineage: Bacteria > Pseudomonadota > Gammaproteobacteria > Xanthomonadales > Rhodanobacteraceae > GSA-30. The sequence goes on from NZ_DASVMI010000139.1 coordinate 4,367, forward strand.
ATGGCGCCAACCTTTCCGGCGGGCAGCGCCAGCGCATGGCCATTGCCCGTGCGCTGGTGACCGATCCCCGCATCCTCATCCTCGACGAGGCGACCAGCGCGCTCGATTACGAATCCGAGCGGGCCGTCATGGCGAACATGCGCGCCATCTGCCGCGGCCGCACGGTGCTCATCATTGCGCATCGTCTTTCCACGGTGCGGCATGCCGATCGCATCGTGGTGCTCGACAAGGGGCATATCGTGGAGACCGGTGCCCCGGACGAACTGTTGAAACATCCTGACGGGCACTTCGCTCGTCTTTCCCGGTTGCAGCAGGGCTGACCCATGATGCACAGGTTGACGGCACTCATGGCTATCGGTCGGCGCTATATGCAGGTATGGCGCGCGGCATGGGGCGAGCGCCATGCCTTGGCGCCCATGCCACGCACAGGCGACGAATTGGCCTTTCTTCCGGCGCATCTTGAGCTGACCGAAACCCCGTTGTCGCCGGCGCCGCGTGTCAGCGCATGGATCGTCATGGGCCTGTTCTGCGTTGCATTGCTGTGGGCGTGCCTGGGCAAGTTGGACATGGTCGCCGTGGCCCCCGGCCAGACCGTTACCGGTAGTCGCACCAAGGTGGTCCAGCCCGCCGAGACGGCCGTAGTGCACCGCATCCTGGTGCGTGATGGCCAGCATGTGGATCAGGGCGACCTGCTCATCGAACTGGATGCCACCGCCACCGCGGCCGACAAACGTAAAGCACAGGAGGCGCTGTTCGATGCCCGCCTGGCTGCCATGCGCACAGCAGCTCTGGTCGACGCCCTGGATGCAGGCACGCTTCCAAAGTTGGCGAGCGCCGATGATCTGCCGGCAGAACGTTTCGACGCTGCCCAGCGCTTGGCACAAAGCGAATACGCGGCCTATCTCGACAAGAAGCAGGGGCTGGAAGCCCTGGTGGTGCAGAAGCAGGCCGAACTGCACACGGTGGAATCGGCGGTCAGCCCCCTGGAGCAATTCCTCGCCATTTCGCGTAGCCGTGAGGCCGACTATGGAAAGCTCATCGACAAGGGCTACGTGTCCAAACAGGACTACATGCAGCGGAAGCAGGAGCGTTTGAATGCCGAGCGGGACCTTTCCGATCAGCGCAACCGTCGGGAGGAGTTGCGCTCGGCCATATCCAGCGCGCGCGAGGAATTGGAGGCCACCGTTACCGAAGCTCGTCGCCAGTGGCTGGACGGACAGCGCCAGGCACGCGAACAGATCCGTCAATACGAACCCGAAGTGGCACGCACCACACGGCGCGACACGCTGATGCAGTTGCGAGCTCCGGTAGCCGGCACGGTGCAGCAGTTGGCCGTGCATACCGTCGGCGGTGTGGTGACGCCCGCGCAGCCGCTGCTTGCCGTAGTACCCGAGAACGAGCCGCTTGAAGTAGAGGCCACGGTACTCAACCAGGACATCGGCTTCGTGCACCCGGGGCAGCGCACCACGATCAAGGTCGAGAGCTTCCCCTACACGCGTTACGGCTACATCGAAGGAGTAGTGGAAAGCGTTTCGCATGACGCCATACAGGACGAGAAGCTCGGGCTGGTGTACCGCGCCAGGGTGAAGATGGGACAAGCGACACTGAGGGTAGACGGAGCGGTTGTCCGCCTAACCTCGGGCATGGCGCTGACCGCGGAAATCAAGACTGGCAAGCGCCGAACGATCGATTACATCCTCGATCCATTGCGGCAAGGGATGGGCGAAGCGATGCGGGAAAGATAGTAAGTTCGCTT
>NZ_DASVMI010000140.1:0-11964 GCF_036384435.1 Dyella sp.
CAGCGTTTCTTCCGGCGTAGCGCCACGAACCAGGAAGAACTGCGTGCCGTTGCCCAGGCCGGTGATGTCTCGGATATGCGCTTCCTGCGCGGTGATATCCGCAGGCGGCGCAATCAGCAGATGAATATCGTCGTCATGTCCCAGGCGCCACCAGCCGGGCACGGCCGCCAACAGCAACAGCATGAATACCGGCCAGCCAGCGCGCGAAGCGAGCCGGTGGAAGGCGTGCACGCCGCGCCGTATCGCCGGCGACATCGGCTTTCCGGGTTGCTGCAGCATGGCCGGCAGCAACCAGAACACGCTCAGGCACGCGGCAATCATGCCGACCATGGCGAAGACCGCCATCTGCCGCATTGCCGGGAATGGCACCAAACCGAGCAAGGCATAGCCAAGCAGCGAGGTACCCAGCGCCAGCAGCAGTGCCGCGCGGACCTGCCGTGCGCCGCGTCCCGCGTGCCATTGCGCTCCCGCATTGGCACGCGCGCTGAGGTATTGGATCGAATAATCAACCGCTTCGCCGAGCAGGGCTGCGCCAAACACCAGGGTCAGCAGGTGGATCTGGCCGAACATCAGCAACGTGATCGTCAGGGCTGCCATGACGCCGATCGCGGTTGACAGGAATGCCAGCAGTAATGGGCCTGGTGAGCGAAAGACGCCAATCAGTAGCAACGCGATGCCCACGATGGAGATGAGGCTGACCCGATGCATGTCGCGCTCTGCGCCCGCGCGCGCATCAGCGGCATAGAACAGCGCACCGGCACGCGAGATCTTCACGCCAGGATAGTCGTGACGAAGTGTCGTTTCGGCAGCGGCCAGTGCGGCCAGCACCGGCTGCTGCACGCTATCGTCGTAGGATGAGCCGGCCAGTTCAGCCGTCACCAGCACATAGGTGCGATCATCGCGATGTGCCACTAGCAGGTCGTCTTCTGGAAGCAGCGGCGAGCGGCTCCACGGTTGCTGCTCCAGCCAATGCTGCAACCAGCCGAACGGATCGTCCTGCAGTTTCACGCCCACCCCCGCGAGGAACGGTTCATTCAGGCGGCGCGCCAGCGTTCTGGAGGGGTCGTAACCCGGGGCGCTCACTGCGGTCAGGTCAGCATCGGTGAGTAAATGAAAGCGGTGCTCCAGATACGGGGCAAGCAGCTTGTCCAGGTCGAAGGGAGGCAGCTGCGCTACTACCGTCCCCAGGCCGGGCTTGCCGGTAAGCAACTGGCCTAGCTTGCGCGCGGCAGCCTTGGCAGTGTCGTCATCGGCATCTTCCACCAACAGTACAATGCGATCACCGTTGGCGTGCGCCAGTTGCTCGACGGCCGCTTCAGCCATGGGGTGGCGTTCGGTTGCCGGCAACATCGCCAGCAGATCGGTCTGGATCGGCACTTGCCCGCGCCCGAACAGTAGCCATGCCCCGAGCGTGCCCAGTACCAGTGCCGTCAACGCAAAGGTTATCGCCCGCAGGCGCAGCACCGAGCGCGTCATGGGTTACCGAGCGCGTGTTGTTCCAGCGCACTCAAGGCGCCGGCCTTGCGCGTATCGCTGAATCGGATATGCGTCTGTTCGCCACTGTGCAACGCGATATCGATGCCCTCCAGGAACTGGCCGCCGTTCAACGTGATGGCGGTCAGCACACGCGCCATGCGCGCCTGTTTGGGGGTGAAGCGCAGTGTCCATTGCGTACTCGTGCCCTGTGCATCGACGTTGAACTGGCGTAGTGCCTCATCGGGTTTGCCTGCCAACATGCCTTGCAGCATCTGCGAGACCTGGGCCACGCCACGGTCGCCGTTGCGCACCGTCTGCAACTGACCTTTGTCGTCCACGCGCGCGGTGCGCGAGCCGGTGAGAGCGAGCGTGTCCTGGTAGGGCGCAGTGGTCTGCCACAGCATGCCGTGGCCGATCACGAACAATAGCTTGCCCTGGCTGACCTGCGGGGCGGCCAGCGCGGGGTTCTCGCGCGTCTGCTGAAAATTGGCGCGGACCTGTGGATGGCTGGCCAACTGGTCGAGCACCTGCTTGAGCAAAGCGGGGTCTTGCGCTTGCGCATGCAGCGCACAGGCTGCAATGAGCAGGGTTAACAGGGCGATCAATCGGCGCATGCCTGACTCCTTCGTTTACGCCACAACAGACCCGGTGCGCGAGGCAGCATGCCCAGCAACAAGCGTGTATGCATGGCAGAAATACGCAGGTTATCGCGCAGCATGCGGAAATGGGAAAGCCCATTTTCCGGATAAATCACTCGCGTAGTCAGGTTGCGCACAGGTACGCCGCGCCAGATCAGTCGTACGGCGATCTCGGTGTCGAAATCCATGCGTGCTGGCGGCGCACGACGCCTGATTTCCGCACAGGTGGCCTCCAGCGGATATAACCGGTAGCCGCACATCGAGTCACGCAGCTCCAGCGAAAGCGTTTCGGCCCACACGCAGACATGGGTGACATAGCGTCCATACAGGCGTCCGCGCGGCACGCTATCGTCGTAGATCGGCTGGCCGCAGATCATCGCATCCGGGTGAGCCAGGCTTTCGGCGAGAAAGCGCGGCACGTCAGCGGGATCATGCTGGCCGTCGGCGTCGATCTGCAACGCATGCGTGAAACCAGCGGCCTGGGTTGCGCGCAGGCCTGCCGTGAGCGCGCGCCCCTTGCCCTGGTTGAACGGCAGGCGCAACAGGGTGACCTGAGTATCCTGTGCCGCCAACGCATCGAGAATGTGCCGGGTTGCCTCGTTGCTGCCGTCGTCGACGATCGTCACCGGCAAGCCATGCGATCGCAGCGCCCTTACGGTCGCCGCGATCGTATCCTTGTGGTTGTAGATCGGAATCAACGCGCAGGGACGAAAATCCCGGGCGGTATGTTCACCGCGGGCGGGTACGGCCGCTGCCATCGTGCCGCTCAGCGGTTAAGCAGGGCGCGCACGGTAGCGACTACGTCGCTGACCGTCCGCACGTTCTTGAAATCCTCGGGCTTGATGCGCATGCCGGTCATGTCCTGTACCTGGATCGCCAGATCGACGGCGTCGATGCTATCCAATTCCAGGTCCGTGAACAGGTGCGTGTCAGGTGTGACGCGCGCCGGGTCAATTTCGAAGGTATCGCGCAATACATCCTTGAGCCGAAGCAGGATGTCTTCGTCGCTGATACCGCTAGCCATGATCGTGCTCATAAACTTTCCAGCCTGTCTCTACTCGACCTGTCCTTGTGGTGCGTCCTGGCGGTTGTCACCGGCTGATCGGCCACCAATCCCTGCGGCAATCTTCCGGCGCAACGGCTTCCCCTCGACCGCTCCGGGCCGCCCTGACGCTTCGTATAAGCCCGCTACACGGGCATCCCCCAAGTTATCCCGCCATTTTGTAGGTGAAATCCTACAAATGGATGTTTCTGTGAGGATTTTAACAGACTTCTGGCAGCGTGAAGCGTCTGTGAGGGTAAGAATTTGTGAAGATGCCACTAAGCTAGGAGATGGGAGGATGGATCGTGGGGCGCAAGCTGATGCGGCAGAAGTCAGCTGGGAAGCGCTTCTTTGCACTAAGCAGGCCCTCATGTCGCGCCCGCCAGCCGACTCCCGGCCCGAGCTCCATGGACAAAAAACGCCGGCCCCGAGGGCCGGCGTTGCTTCGTACCCGCAGCAGCAATCCTTATTGCCCGCGCATGCGACCAGCAAAGCGCGGTGCGCCGTTGCCCATGTGCGGCAGTTTGATCTTGCCGATGGAGCTGATGCGCTCCTCGGCCAGGCGATCGGCAGCTTTGTAGGTTGGCACGTTCTCGGTCTTGGAGATTTCGAAGATGCGGCCTAGGTTGTAGTAGATCGTGCGCATCATACGCATGGCACGCTCGCGGTTGTAGCCGTCGATCTCCAGCGACACGTTCATCACGCCACCGGCATTGACGGCATAGTCGGGGGCATACAGCACTCCACGGCGGGTCAGTTCGTCGCCGATGGCGTCAGTCGCCAACTGGTTGTTGGCCGCGCCGCAGATGATCTTGGCCTTGATGCGGTCGATGGTCTGCTCGTTCAGCGTGCCACCCAGAGCGCAGGGCGAGTACACATCCGCGTCGACGTCGTAGATTTCATCCAGGCCGACGGCTTCACAACCGAGCTCATCCACACAGCGCTGCACCGCATCCTTGTTGATGTCGGTAACGAACACCTTGGCGCCCTGTTCACGCAGCAGCTTGATGAACTCGCTGCCCACATGGCCGCAGCCCTGCACGGCGTAGCTGTACTTGCCCACGTCCTCATTGCCGTGCTTGGCCTGCAGCGCGGCCATCAGGCCCTGCAGCGTGCCGAACGCGGTGAAAGGAGAGGGGTCGCCCGAGCCGCCATGCACCTGGTGGACGCCAGTGACATATTCGGTTTCACGGAATACGTATTCCATGTCGTTCACGTCGATACCCACGTCCTCGGCCGTGATGTAGCGGCCATTGAGCGAGTTGACGAAGCGACCGAAGGCGCGGAACAGCGCTTCGGATTTATCCTTGGACGGGTCGCCGATGATCACGGCCTTGCCTCCGCCCAGGTTCAGGCCGGCCACCGCGTTTTTGTACGTCATGCCGCGCGAAAGGCGCAGCACGTCATTGACCGCATCCTGCTCGGTCTTGTACGGCCACATGCGCAGGCCACCCAGTGCCGGTCCCAGCACCGTGTTATGAATCGCGATGATCGCCTTCAAGCCGGCGTCCTGGTTGTGGCAGAAGACAACCTCTTCGTGTCCGGTCTTGGCGATGGTTTCGAAAATCATTGGGACGTAGAACTCCACGGTTTTTCGGTGCCACGGGGATGGCACGCAGGATGGCGGCGAAGGAAGCCGGAGTGGCACCCCCGCCAAGGGTTATGCCTGAAACTCAACGCCCCGGCCGAGGCCAGGGCGAAGAGCTAACCGGATAAGTTTAATACGTCACACGACCGCGTGCTTTCGCGGCGCAGCAAGGATGCCTTCATCCGGAATCGGCAGGAGAGGCATCCTTGGCTTCGGCATACCCGGTGGTCAGCCTGTGACCCACACGCCTTCACGGAAGTGCCAGCCCCCCGGGCCACGCTCCCAGTGCGGGTGCACATAGTGATAACCAGGACGCAGCGGCTCCCAGTGGCCAGGCACGGCCACATAGGTGCGGCCATCCCAGCGCCAATAGCCATGCGCCCATACATAGCCGCTGCGGGGGCCGGGAACCACCTCTACCACGCGTTCCGGCGGGGGTTGTGGTGCAACCACCTCGACGTATTCGCGGCGCACGGGCTGCTCCTCAACCACGACCTCGCGCGGGGGGGGGCGATGGTGGGGTTGCTCGACCACGCAGCCGGACACAAGAAGGATCATCGCGCCAAGCGCGAAAGGACGAATTGTCATGGGAACTCCCCGGGTTGGATGTGGCCGGTATTCAAACCGGCGCTGCTTGCGCCAACTTGACTCGAAGGCGACGTAATTTTCTGCGTGTGAGTCACGCATGCTGGGACGGGGCGCCGATGTGAGCCGGCACCCCGGGGAAGTTTCAACGTCCCCAGCCGCCGTCGTAATAACGCCAGCCGTTGCCGTAGTGCACCCAGCGCGCAGGGCGATAGACATAGCCGGGGCGCACACGCTCCCAATGTCCCCCGATCCACACATGACCGGCGCCTGGGCCGCGCCAGGCCCAATGTCCAGGCGCCCAGACCCAGCCGGCGCGGGGCGGTGGCACGACTTCGTAACGCGGCGGCGGCGGGGCGACGCCAACCACGACCACTTCGCGGGCTGCGACCGGGGGAACGTAGGCAACAGCGCCAAGGGCCAGCCCCAGGCTGGCGACCACGGCGAGCTTGCGAATAAGCGAATTCATGAACATCTCCTCGAAGTTTCACGGGATGACCGCATGCGTTGCGCGGTAGGCAGGAGAACGAGGGCCTGTGCTCGATGTTGACCCAGCCTGGCAGGCTCGTTCAGGTTCGAGCCGGAAGATTTCACGCTTTCGTTCAGGCATAAAAGAACGAACGATCGTGCTATTTTATGGGCATGACGAGTTTTATGACCACTCCCAAGCGCGCCGCGACCCGCGAGACCATCCTTGACCATGCCTATGCGCTTGCCCGACGGGAAGGCCTGGAAGGCCTGTCCATTGGTGCGCTGGCGCAGGATGTGGGCATGTCCAAGAGCGGTGTATTCGCTCACTTTGGCGCACGCGAGGAACTGCAACTGGCGCTGATGCAATCGGTGCAGAAGCGCTTCGTCGATCTCGTATTGCGCCCGGCGTTGCGGCAACCGCGTGGCATCTCACGCTTGCGCGCCATGATCGATCACTGGCACGAGTGGGTGCGCGAGCACCAGAGCGGTTGCGTGCTGTTGACTGCCGTGGGCGAATATGACGGCCGCAGCGGTCCACTGCGCGATGCCATGCAGGCGCAGCAGGTCGGTTGGCGCAACGAACTGCGGCGTGCCGTTGAACAGGCGAGGGCCTTGGGCGAAGTGGATTCCCGGGCCGAGGCCGATCAGTTCGCCTTCGAAATCTATGCGGTAATGCTGGGCCTGCATCATGACGCCAGCCTGTTCGGTTTCGAGCAGGCGAGCGGTCGCGCGCGCGCGGCCATCGATCGTCTTTTGAGCAGTTACCGGATCTGAAATAAGGAGTTCGGCCATGGTCAAGACGATTCATGCTCGCATTACGCCCTCGATGAAGTTCAAGCTCAGCGTCGTCCGGGCCGGTTTTGCTATTGGAGGGCGCGTCATTCCCAAGCGCACAATACGTAGCGCCGCACGCCTGTTTTCCACGCCATTGGCCAGCAGTCGCGCACGGGCTCGGGCGGCCGCCCCGGATGCCTCGATGCGGCGCGAAAGCCTGCGCGTCGCTGATCGCGACATCGCCTCGTATGTGTGGGGTGATCCGTCAGCGCAGCCATATGCTTTGCTGGTGCATGGCTGGTCCAGTTTTGGCTTGCGTTACCTGCCCTGGATTGGGCGCTTGCGTGAATTGGGCTATGCGGTGGTGAGTTTCGACCAGCCAGGGCACGGTCACAGTGGTGGCAAGTTCTGCACCTTGCCGGACTTCATCGGCACGATTCGTGCCGTGGGCCAGCACTACGGCAGGCCTGCCCTGGCGGTCGGGCATTCATTGGGTGGCGCGGCCCTGGCGTTGTCTCAGGATGAATGCTGGTACGCCGATCGCCTGATCCTGGTGGCACCAGCCGCAGACGTGGTTGATGCCACCACGCGTTTCTTTCGCATGGTGCGATTGGGTCTGCATTTGCACCGGCCGTTCCTGGGGCTGCTCGAACGCCGCACGGGTGTTCCCGTCAGCGATTTGCAGGTGCATGAACATTTGCCCAGGCTCGGCCAGCCCGGCTTGATCATTCATGATCTGGACGATGCCGACGTACCGTGGAGCGAGGGCGAGCGTTATGCGCGCCACTGGCACCACGCGCGACTGTTGACCACCGAAGGCCTGGGTCATCACCGTGTGCTTGACGCCCCGGAAGTGATCGATGCCTCGCTCTCGTTCATTCAGGGCGAGCCAGTGGGGCAGCGGGTGGTGTCATCGCCCAATTTGCCGTTCGGCCTCTGAGTGTTCTAGCGCCAGGCAACGTCTGCTGAGGCGAGCCGTGACACCGTGCCTCGCACTCCGCCTCATCCGAATCTTCTCGCGGCCAGGCTGAGGCGGGTTCGCGTGGGAACCACTTCAGTCGCGATGCAAGGCGCGACGAGGTCGCGGCGTGGAGGTTAAGAGCCTTGTGCGATTGCATCGCAGCGGGCATTGCGACTGGAGGGAATCTAAAAAAAACCTCATCGAAGTTGTTATTCCGGCGAACGTCGAAATCTAGCGCCAGTAGCTGCGTCAAAGCCAAGTCACTGGGCCCCGGCCTAAGCATAGGGCGGTTTTTCGAGGTTCCCTGAGATGGCTCCAGCGGGTTATCGCGAACATGAATGGGGACGCGGGTTGAATATGTCGCCTCGGTTCCCCTTTACCTCAACCGCAGCCTGATCAAGACAGTCACTCTACGCGGGGGTGCTCAGCAATTACCTCCTCCTTAGGGGAGTCACGCTCGTCGACGAGCCCACTCGCCGCACCGGCTGCTGCACCGCAGCGTATGACTTATAGCCGCCCCGGTACAATGGAGATCGCTCACAGCAAGACGTTCCTCCGGAGTCCCCATGAGTTCCCCTGCCAAGCACGTTCCCGCCAGCGCCCCGCAGTCCGAGACGACGCCGCTGCGTTTTGTCACCGCCGCCAGCCTGTTCGACGGCCATGACGCCGCGATCAACATCATGCGTCGCATCATCCAGTCACAGGGAGCGGAGGTGATTCATCTCGGTCACAATCGCTCGGTGGAAGATGTCGTGCGTGCCGCCTTGCAGGAAGACGCCGATGCCATTGCGCTGTCCTCATACCAGGGTGGCCACGTCGAGTACTTCAAGTACATGGTGGATATGCTCAAGGAGCGTGGCGCATCACACATCCGCGTATTCGGAGGTGGCGGCGGCACGATCACCCCGGAGGAAATCCGCGAGTTGCAGGCATACGGCGTCGAGCGCATCTACCACCCCAATGATGGCATGAAGCTCGGTCTGACCGAGATGATCGAAGACGTCATGAAGCGTGCAGGCCACGCCGCTACCAAACATGCGCAGGAACAGGCTCCGGTCAAGATCGACGTCAAGGACGAGATCAGCATCGGCCATATGCTCTCGGCCATCGAAGAAGGCCGCCTTGCCGATGGCGAGCTGGCGCACCTGCGCAAGGAATGGGCGCTCGCCGGCAAGAACACCCCCGTGCTCGGCATGACCGGTACGGGTGGCGCGGGTAAATCTTCGGTGGTGGACGAACTGCTGCTGCGCTTTCTGCATGCGTTTGCGCAGATGCGTATTGCGGTGCTCGCGGTCGATCCGACGCGTCGCCGCAGCGGTGGTGCCCTGCTTGGCGATCGCATCCGCATGAACTCGTTACGCAGTCATCGCGTCTACATGCGCTCGATGGCTACGCGTCGCCAGCACGCCGCTACCAACGAAGTGCTGCACGACTGCATCGCCTTTCTCAAGAGTCAGGCCTATGACCTGGTGATCGTGGAAACCGCCGGCATCGGTCAGAGCGACTCGGAGATCGTCGATCTCGTCGACTTCCCCGTCTATGTGATGACCAGCGACTACGGCGCAGCCAGCCAGCTCGAAAAGATCGACATGCTCGACTTCGCCGAGCTGGTGGTGCTGAACAAGTTCGACAAACGCGGCGCCGAAGATGCGCTGCGCGACGTGCGCAAGCAATGGAGGCGAAACCGTACCGCCTTCGCCATGAAAGATGACGAAGTGCCGGTGTATCCGACCATCGCCAGTCAGTTCAATGACCCAGGCGTGACCTGGATGTTCGCCAACCTGTGTCGCCTGATGCGCGACAAGCTGGCATTGCCGTCCGAGCGTTGGGAGCCGACGGTCGATACCTCGCTGAAGGAGCCGCGCGCCACCGTGCTGATTCCAGGTAGTCGTGTGCGTTATCTGGCGGAAATCGCAGAACAGGGGCGTGGCATCAACGCTGGCATCGAGCGCGAAGCCGAGTTTGCGAGCAAGGCTCAGCATTACTACGAATCCCTGAAGGATCTTGGCGACGACACGCTTCCTCGCCCACTGGACGTCTACCCGAGTCAGTCCGCCGGCACACCCTCGGCAGCAGATCGCGCGGTCGACAGCAGCCAGGACGATCGCACCCTCATTCTGTTGCGCCAGCGCTATAACGCCGCCGTCAAGGAGCTGTCCAGCGAAGCCGTTCATCTGCTGCGCGACTGGCCTGCGCTATACAGGTCGGTGACTGATGAAGTCAACGAGTACAAGGTTCGCGACAAGGTGATTCGCGTGGAGAACTATCGCGAATCGCTCAGTCACCAGAAGATTCCCAAGGTCGCGCCGCCCAAGACCAGGGACTGGGGTGATCAGCTGCGGTTTCTGATGCGCGAGAACCTGCCCGGTTACTACCCGTATACCGGAGGCGTATATCCATACCGGCGCACGGGCGAAGACCCCACCCGCATGTTCGCGGGCGAGGGTACACCCGAACGCACCAATCGCCGCTTCCATTACCTGAGCCAGGGGGGTGCGGCCACGCGCTTATCCACGGCCTTCGACTCGGTCACGTTGTATGGCGAAGACCCGGCGCCACGTCCGGACATCTACGGCAAGATTGGCAACTCTGGCGTCAACATCGCCACGCTCGACGACATGAAGAAGCTGTACTCGGGGTTCGACCTGAGCGCGCCTTCCAGTTCTGTGTCGATGACCATCAATGGCCCGGCACCGATCATCCTGGCGATGTTCATGAATACCGCCATCGACCAGAATGTGGAGAAGTATCTCAAGGGCGATCCGCAACGTTGGAATGCCGCGCAGAAGCGCATCGCCGAGCTATGCCCCCATGGACAGCCCCGCTATTCCGGTGACCTGCCCAAGGGCAACGACGGCCTGGGGCTTGGTCTGCTGGGTGTCACTGGTGACCAGTTGATCGACAACGAGACGTACGCGCGCATCAAGGAAGAAACCTTGCAGACCGTGCGTGGCACCGTGCAGGCGGATATCCTCAAGGAGGATCAGGCGCAGAACACCTGCATCTTCTCCACGGAGTTCGCGCTGCGCATGATGGGCGATATCCAGCAATACTTCGTCGATCACAAGGTTCGCAACTTCTATTCGGTATCGATCTCCGGCTATCACATTGCCGAAGCCGGCGCGAACCCGATCAGCCAGCTCGCCTTCACTCTGAGCAACGGCTTTACCATCGTCGAATACTATCTTGCGCGTGGCATGCATATCGATGACTTCGCGCCCAACCTGTCGTTCTTCTTCTCCAACGGCATGGACCCGGAATACACGGTGATCGGCCGGGTGGCCCGCCGCATCTGGGCTCGCGCCATGCGTGAGCGCTACGGTGCCAGTGCGCGCAGCCAGATGATGAAGTACCACATCCAGACTTCCGGTCGTTCGCTGCATGCGCAGGAAATCCAGTTCAACGACATTCGCACCACGTTGCAGGCTCTGTATGCCTTGTTCGACAACTGCAACAGCCTGCACACCAATGCGTACGATGAGGCGATCACCACGCCGACCGAAGAAAGCGTGCGTCGCGCGGTAGCTATCCAGCTCATCATCAATCGCGAGCTGGGCCTGAACTTCAACGAGAATCCCTGGCAGGGCAGTTATGTCGTGGATACTCTGACCGACCTGGTCGAAGAGGCGGTATACAAGGAATTCGAGGCCATCAGTGAACGTGGTGGCGTCCTGGGTGCAATGGACACGATGTACCAGCGCGGCAAGATCCAGGAAGAATCCATGTACTACGAGCAGAAGAAGCACGACGGCAGCCTGCCACTGATCGGCGTCAACACCTTCCTGCCCAAGGATCATGGCGGCGAGATCGCCACCGAGATCGAACTGATTCGTTCCACCGAGGAAGAAAAGGCTCAGCAGATCGACAACGTGCAGGCCTTCGGCAGGGCTCGCAACGCCCTGTCTGCTCACAGCCTGAATATGCTGCAAGATACCGCTCGTGAACGTCGCAACGTATTTGAGCAGTTGGTGGAGGCGGTCAAGTACAACTCATTGGGACAGATCAGCCACGCGTTGTATGACGTGGGTGGCGAATATCGACGCAATATGTGATTTCGAAGAAGGGCGCTTCGGCGCCCTTTTTTGTAAAGGCATGGGCACCCGGTTCGGGGACGGTGGATCATGGTCAGCTACTGGCATTGCGTCGCGCTCCACGGCATATAGGGCGGTTCACGGAGAAGCATGGCAAGTGCCTTTTCAGTCCGCCCAGTCTGGACGACGCGATGGATTGCATCAGCTTGTGCGGTCACGTCCTTAAACTGCGCCGTCCAATCGTCAGGCTCGCGATCGCAGTCCGATGTAGCGATCATTCGCATCAAATAGCACGTCAAAATACAGGAATGGCACGACACCGGCGTTGATGAAGGGCTCGTGCCAGTTCGTCGATTCCAGGGGCTGCACGATGATGGCGCTCGTGTCGTAGGGCTTGC
>NZ_DASVMI010000141.1:0-57531 GCF_036384435.1 Dyella sp.
GAGAAAGAACAGCGGCTCGGCGCCCTGGACGAGGATGTCGTTGACGCACATGCCCACCAGGTCGATGCCGATCGTGTCATGCCGCCCCAGTTGCTGGGCCAGCTTGAGCTTGGTGCCCACGCCGTCGGTACCCGATACCAGCACCGGCTCCTTGTAGCGCCCGGCCAGGTCGAACAGGCCGCCGAAGCCACCCAGGCCACCCATCACTTCCGGACGGAAGGTGCGCTTGACCAAGGGCTTGATGCGTTCGACAACGGCGTTGCCGGCGTCGATATCCACGCCAGCGGCGCGATAGGTGAGGGCGTCGGACATGGGGCGACCCAGGTGAAGTTCGGGAAGCGAGCAATCATACCAGATGAGCGTAGTCGCCTTTGGGCTTTGGCAACCCCCGCCATTGGACGATCGGTCGCGGATTCGGCAGACTTCCTCTGTTTCCCTCCACGGACGAATCCCCATGCGCCTGACCCGCCAGCTACTTGCCGGCTTTTGTTTCAGCCTGTTCCTGTTGCTGACGGTAGCCCATGCGCAGCAGGCGTCACCCTATACCGTGGCGATACCGGTCAAGGACACCTCCGAGCAGGCCCGTGATCAGGCGTTCGGCGAGGGCCTGGGACAGGTGCTTGCCCGTGTGGCCGGCGGGCAGGACCTGCGTGGCAAAGCCGGGTATGGCGACGTGATCAAGGGCGCAACCAGCCTGGTGCAGCAGTATCGCTACACGCGCAACGCGCCCAATGTATCGACTGGGGTGAGCCTGTCGATCACGTTTGACCAGGCCGCAGTCCAGCGAGCCATCGCGCAGATGGGGGTGGCGACCGCAGGCGTGAAGCCGCCGGTGTTGCTGGTCGTACGGGGAGAAGACCACCGCGTGCTGGACAAGAGCGCCCTCGCTACCCTCGGCCAGACTGTTGCCTCGCGCGGCTACGGCGTGGTGTTGGCCGATCCGGACCAAGTAGGCGATACGCCGACCGTATCGAGTGTGGACCCTGAGGAAGTCATGGCGCTTGCCAAGCAATATCACACGGGATTGATACTGGTGGGTCAGGTGCATGGCAATGGCAACTCCGCCGACTGGAACCTGATTTCCGGAGGTCCGCAGCAACGCTGGAGCACGCAATCGCCCGATGGCAACACCATGCAGGCCGACGCCGGCAACAACCTGGCCGATCGCCTGGGCAAGCAACTCAACATGATCGGTACATCCAACGTGGATGGAAAACTATGGGTGGTTGGCCTCAATTCGGCCATGGACTATGCCAACCTGCTGTCGGTGCTGCATAACGATCCGATGGTGCATCAAGTGACTACACTGAATGCCCAGGGCGACGGCATGCTGTTTTCGATCAAGGCCGGGTTGCCGATCGATGCCTTGTCGGCGAATCTGACCGCCAGTGGTCGTCTGTTGCAGGGGCAGGCCCATGAAGGCGCCGACGCCAGCCTGCGCTGGCTGCACTGATCGGGCAGCAACGCATCGGATCGATCACGCGCCGGCCATGTCGGCAACGTCACGATCCGATTCCACGTCATTCGTAAGGAAGGCACTCGTGTCGACACCGTCCCATACGCCCAATCAGCAGGATATTTCCCGCCGTTGGCAGATCCTCGCCATCACGGCAGTCATCTGCTACCTGGTGTGGCTGTTGGCACCGGTGCTCATGCCCTTCGCGGTTGCAGCGATGCTTGCCTACCTTGGCGATCCGCTGGCCGATCGGCTTGAGCGCATTGGTTTGGGGCGCACCCTGGCTGTATCCATCGTTTTCCTGGTAATCGCGCTGCTCGCGGTCGGCGCACTGTTGCTGCTGATTCCGTTGATCTCGCGCCAGATCGAGAACCTGGTGCAGAACATGCCGCGCTACGTAGAGTGGGTGCGTGTCACGGCGCTACCGTGGTTGCAGCACAAACTGCACTTGGACCCGGACGTGTTCGATACCGACCGCCTGGTGCAGACGATCAAGGAACACATGGATTCGATCGGCGGCGTGGCATCGACCGTCTTGGGCAAGCTTTCGCGCTCCAGTGTCGGGGTGGTGATGTGGATGACCAACCTGGTGCTGATTCCAGTCGTGGCGTTCTATCTGTTACGCGACTGGGATCGCCTGACCGCGTGGATCGATCACATGCTGCCACGTTCGATCGAGCCGACCATCGCCTATCTGGCACACGAATCGGACATCGTGCTCGGTGCCTTCGTGCGCGGCCAGTTGCTGGTGATGATGGCGCTGGGCGTGTTTTATGGAGGCGCACTGGGCATCGTCGGTCTTTCCGTTGGGCCATTGATCGGCATGATCGCGGGCCTGCTGAGCTTCGTACCGTATCTGGGCTTCATCGTCGGTTTCGGTTCGGCCATCATTGCCGTGCTGGTGCAGTATGGCGACTGGACCCATCTGCTGATCGTGGTCGGCGTGTTCATCGTCGGCCAATTGCTGGAAGGCTATGTGCTGGTGCCACGCCTGGTTGGCGAAAAGATCGGCCTGCATCCGGTTGCGGTGATTTTTGCGGTATTGGCTGGTGGCTACCTGTGCGGTTTTCTGGGGGTGTTGCTGGCCCTGCCGGCGGCATCGGTGATCATGGTGGTGCTACGTTACCTCGCCGAGAGGTACCGGCACAGCGAGCTCTACACCGAGGAAGGTCCTCAGGACCCAGTGATTGCCGAAGTGGATGTCACCATCGACACGGAAAAGGGTGAGGTCGAGACAGAAACCCGAGTGATCGAGAAGGGCGGCAAGACGTCATCATGATTCCGCAGTTGCCGCTTGTCCTGCGCTGGCCGCGTCGCCAACGCTTCGAGCATTTCTATTCTGGTTCCAATGACGCGGCGCTGGCTGCGGTGCAGGCTGTAGCTGAAGGCCGGGATGCCTCATGGCTGTACCTCAATGGCCCGTCCGGCAGCGGCAAAAGTCATCTGTTGATGGCGGCCTGTCAGGTCGCCAATGAGCGCGGCTGCACGGTGCAATACCTGCCGCTGTCGCGTCTGCCCGATCCAGCGGCGGCGATCCGAGGTGTCGTTGGTGGCGATCTGCTGGCCATCGACGATCTCCCGGCCATCGCCGGCCTGCGTGATGCCGAACACGCATTGTTCGACGTCTACAATCAGTCGCGCGCCGAGGGCACGGTGTTGCTCTTCGCCGCCGATGCCGTGCCGGCATCGCTGGGCCTGGGACTGCCAGATCTGCGCTCGCGCCTGGGAGCCTGCCAGCAAGTATCGCTGCGGCCGCTGGATGATGAAGAGCGTCGCACGGTATTGAAGAAACACGCGGCCGACCGCGGCATTGGCCTGGACGACACCGTCCTGGATTGGCTCTTTGCACGCTATGCCCGAGACCTTGGTGGCCTGTTCGACCTGTTCGATAAACTCGACCAGGCCTCGCTGGCAGCACGCCGTAAGGTGACGGTACCGTTCTTGCGAGAGGTATTGAGGGAATATCCGTGAGGCCGTCCGCTCCGCGGACAGTGAGAACCAAAAGAGCGTAATCCGAGGCGCTTGCTACGAGCGCCTAACTCCCGACGGGCTGCAAAGCCGTCGGCTTCACAGCTCGCGCAGCGAGCGGCCTTACAGGCTAGACCGAAGATCAGCCGACCTCACGCCTTCAGCAATGAAGGCGTCGCCTGCTGTCCGATCGCATCGACCATCGCCTGCGCGACATTCAGATTACCGGCGACGATATTGCCGCTCTCGGGAATGCCATCGCGACCGGCGAAATCGCAGTAGCGACCGCCTGCTTCGCGGACCAGCAGCACGCCTGCGGCCATGTCCCAGGGCTTAAGGCCGATCTCGAAGTAGCCGTCGTAGCGAGCGGCGGCGACATAAGCCAGATCCAGGGCGGCCGAACCCGAACGGCGGATGTCTTCGGCCTGGCCGAGGATGGCGCGCGTCATGTCCAACTGCGGCGCGAGATGCTCGCGCTGACGGTAGGGAAAACCTGTGGCGATCATGGCGCCGCCCAGGTTCTCGCGCTTGCTGACGCGGATGCGGCGATCGTTGAGATAGGCGCCATCACCCTTGCTGGTGGTGAATAGTTCATCGCGCAGCGGATCGAACACTACGCCATAAACCGGTTCGCCGCGGTCGAGCAAGGCGATGGACACGGAAAAGTGCGGGATGCCGCGAAGATAATTGTGCGTGCCGTCGAGCGGATCGATCACCCAGACCAGCGGGCCCTTACCAATCGAGCCACCTTCCTCGCCGAGGATGGCATGGGCGGGATAGGCGCGGCGCAGTTCCTTGACGATCTCGGCCTCGGCCATGCGATCGACTTCGGAGGCGAAGTCCATGCGTTGCTTTTCGACGACATTGAGGCCGTCGATGCGGTTCATGTAGCGCAGGATCACGTTTCCAGCGGCGCGAGCGGCGCGCACCGCGACGTTGACGGCGGGTCTTGGCATGGCTTCGGCTTTCAAAAGAGCGGGTTACGGTCTCACATTCTAGCAGGTTGGCAGGCTTCAGTGGGACGATCGATGCTTGGGGTCTTAGAGAACGGGGACGGGAGGCGGGGGTGCGACATCCCCGGTAGCAGGCCGTCCAGGTTGCGACAAATGCAGGCAATTTGGTCGTCAGGCGAAGGTCGGCGAACTGGCGCCCGGCTACCCGTCTCCCATCCCCCGCCTTGCATGCATCCTTTATCCTTGCCTATTTCCCCCTAAGCCTGCCCATGTCCTCTGAACTTATCCGTTTCGTCCTCGTCCGCACCTCCCATCCGGGCAATATTGGCAGCGCCGCGCGTGCCATGCGCACCATGGGGTTTACGAAGATGGCGCTGGTGGCTCCCCACCGGTTTCCCCATCCGGATGCGGCAGCGCTGGCGGCAGGGGCGGACGAGGTCATGGGGAGTGCAGGGGTGCACGAGGAACTGGTCGGAGGCCTGGCCGGCTGCAGTCTCGCCCTGGGATTATCCGCGCGTCGCCGTGGCGTAGACCTGCCCGAGCTGACTCCGCGAGAGGCTGCCGAACGCGTCCTGGCCGCCGCCGCGCGTGGCGAGCAGGTCGCCCTGGTTTTTGGCAATGAGCGCACCGGCCTGGAGAACGAGGAACTGGCCCGCTGCCATGCCATGGTGCGTATCCCCAGCGTGGACGATTTCAGCTCCCTGAACCTGGCCCAGGCCGTACAGGTGATGGCTTATGAACTGCGCTTGGCTTTCCTGGGCGATACCCCGCTGGCGCCGCCCCCGCGTGAAGACGCCGAGCCGCCAGCCGACGCGCAAAAGATGGAGCGCTTCTTCACCCATCTGGCGCAGACCCTGGAAGACATTGAATTCCACAAGGGCCGCTCGCCGGGCGTGATCATGCTCAGGCTACGCAAGCTGTTCCAGCGCGCCCAGATGGACGAACGCGAATTGCGTGTCCTGCACGGCATTCTGGCCGATGCACAGCGAATGGCTGGGTTGGCGAGGAAGGAGTGAGGTCGCTCGCTGTGCGAGCTGTGAGGCCGCTCGCTGTGCGAGCTGTGAAGCCGGCGCTACGCGCCTGTGAGACCGTCTGCTGCGCAGACTGTAAGGAGTGGAGAGAAAAAGCACAGAGCCAGACCGATAGCCTGGTTCATGCCCTTGCTTTTCTCTCCTCACAGCTCGCGTAGCGAGCGGCTTCACAGGCGCGCAGCGCCGGCCAGCGGCTTCATCCCGTCTCGTCATCGGACGCATCGGCTTGCAGCGGTAGCGTGACCAGGAGCTTATCGATGCGGGCACCGTCCAGGTCGACGACTTCAAAGCGGATGCCCTGCCAGGTGAATACTTCGCCGGTTTGCGGGATATGGCCCAGGGCGACCATCACCATGCCGGCGGCGGTGCGGTATTCGTGTTCCTTTTCGCCAGGTAGGTGATCGACGCGAAGCAGTTCGCGCAGGTCGTCGCTCGATAGCGAACCGTCGATCAGCCAACTGCCTTCCCCACGGGGGACGATCGGCGAATTTTCCTCGTGATTGTGCCCGTGGCTGTGGCCTAGCTGGCTTACGCCGACCACGGCGGCGAGCAGATCGTTGAGGGTGACCAGGCCTTCGATATCACCGTATTCATCTACCACCAGCGCCATGGGGGTTTCCGCATCGCGGAACTCTTCCAGCAGGTCCAGCGCCCGAGCGGTCGCCGGTACGTACAGCGGCTTGGCCATGCGCGCGAACATGTCTGGTTGACCACCACGGTAGTGGCGCAGCAGGTTCTTGACCTCGATCACGCCAACCACATCGCTTTGGTCGCCGCGATAGACCGGGTAGCGCGAGTAGGGGGTGTCGCGCAGCACTTCGTCGTTTTCCGCCGGGGTCGCGGTGGTATCGAGCCAGGCGATGCGCATGCGAGGCGTCATCACGCTATCGACGGTGCGATCGCCCAGGCGCAACACACGATTGACCATGTTGTGCTCGTCGCGATCCAGTACCCCTTGTTCGGCGCTTTCAGCAACCAGCAGACGGATTTCCTCTTCCGTTGCCGCCTCGCGACTGCCGCCCTCGATGCCCAGCAGGCGCAGCAAGACCCCACTGGAGGCATTGAGAAGCCAAACGAAGGGGGCGCAGACGCGCGACAGCACCAGCATCGGCATGGCCACGTAACCGGAAGCGCGCTCGGGCGAGGCCAGGGCCAGCCGCTTGGGTACCAGTTCACCGACGACGATCTGGATGAAGGAGATAAGCACGAAAGCCAGTACGACCCCGATGATGCGTGCGTAGGGTTCCAGCCAAGCGGCGCGTCCGCCGTGAATGGCATTGCCGATGTGATCGCCCAGGGCGTCGCCAGCCACCGCGCCGGTCACCAGCATCACCAGGGTAATGCCGACCTGCACCGTGGAAAGAAAGTGCTCAGGCGCCTCGGCGTGGCGCAAGGCCACCCGTGCGCGGCGGCTGGTCTTGGCCATCTGCTTGAGGCGGCTCTTGCGGGAGGCGACCAGCGCCATTTCCGACAGCGCAAAAAAGCCGTTGCAAAGCGCAAGAAGGATGACAAGCGCGATTTCGGTCAGCATCGCGGCGGCTGTGGTCTAGGTTCCATAGGAGGGCAAGTGTAAAGGCAACCGCCAGCGGCTCAAGGCCCCCCGGGTTTGTCAGGGCCGGGTGCGGGCCTTCGCGGGTGTCCTGTAACATATTGGACATATTGACCCTTCCCCGGATCGCTTCCCATGTTTTCACTGCAAACCATCTTCGGCAAAGGCGACAAGTTCTACGGCCTGCTCGAGCAAAGTGCCGAAGCGGCCCGGGACAGCGCCAGAGCCCTGCACGACCTGGTATCCCGCAAGGAGCACGCGCCAGTGATGGCTGCCTTTGCCGCCAGCCGGGCCCGCGAGAAGGCCCTGGCCGCCCAGATCAGCGAGGAACTGGTCAACACCTTTGTGACCGCCCTGGACCGCGAGGACATCGAGGCACTCAATTCGGCGCTTTACAAGATTCCCAAGACCATCGAAAAGTTCGCCGAGCGCTACGACATCGTCAGCGTACGCCTGTCGGATATCGATTTCTCCCCGCGCACCATGGTGCTTGAACGTTCCACGGTGGTGGTGCAGGAAATGATCGGCGAATTGCGCCGAGGCCTACGCATCGATCCGGTGAAGAAACTGCAGGACAGCCTGCAAACCCTGGAGGCCGAGGGCGATCGCATGCTGCTGGCACCGTATCGCACGCTCTACGTGGAAAACAACGATGCCATGCGCGCGATGCTCGCCAAGGACCTGTTCGAACTGCTGGAAAAGGCGATCGACAAATGCCGGGACGTTGGCAATATCGTCTATTCGATCGTGCTGAAGAACTCCTGAGGCTTCGCCCGATGCGTCTGGCTTATCGCTTCTGCCTGGCCATGGGGGTTCGCCCATGAGCCTGTTCTTCGTCGTCGTATTGATTGCGCTGGCCTTTACGTACATCAACGGCTTCCACGACACCGCCAACTCCATCGCCACGGTCGTGGCTACCAAGGTACTCACGCCCATGCAGGCGGTGCTGCTGGCGGCGGTCACCAATCTGGTCGGCGCGCTGTGGGGTACCGCAGTGGCCGCTACCATTGCCTCAGGCATGATCGACACCAGCGTGATCGACGTGGGTCCGCAGTTGCTGATCTGCGCCTTGCTGGGCGCGACCATCTGGAACCTCATCACGTGGTGGTGGGGGCTGCCATCCAGTTCCAGCCATGCACTGATCGGTGCCCTGGTCGGGGCCGCGTTGGCAGCCTCGGCGGGTAATCTTCACTCGGTGATCTGGTACCAGCCAGGTCCGCACTGGTGGAAGGCCGGCGGCGTCGTGCCCAAGGTGATCGTGCCGATGGTGGCATCGCCCATCATCGGTTTCGTGCTGGGCTTCTTGCTGATGGGCGCGCTGTATGCGCTGCTTGCGTGGTTCTCCTCGCGCAAGGGTTTCCTGTTCCGCTTGGGCCGCACGCCCTTCGTGAACAGTTTCTTCGGCAAGGCTCAGATACTCTCAGCGGGTGCGATGGGCCTGGCGCATGGTTCCAACGACGCCCAGAAAAGCATGGGCATCATTGCCTTGGCGCTGGCTGGCGGGACCGCCGCCGGCCAGTTCGACCACCTGCCGGCCTGGCTGGATTTCCTGCGCATTCACGGCGATGCCCACGGCGGTTTCGCCGTGCCGCTATGGGTGGAAATACTTTGTGCACTGACCATGGCCGCCGGCACCGCCGGTGGTGGCTGGCGCATCATCAAGACGCTGGGCCACAACATGGTCAAATTGCATCCCATCAACGGTTTTGCAGCTGAAAGCGGCTCAGCTGCCGTGATCCTGACCGCCGCATCGATGGGATTGCCGGTGTCCACCACGCACAACGTATCGGCCTCGATCATGGGCGTGGGTGCGGCCAAGCGCTGGAATGCCATCCGCTGGTCGGTGGTCAAGCGGATGGTCTGGGCCTGGGTGCTGACCCTACCCATTACGGCGTTGCTGGCGTATGGGCTGGTGCGTGCGCTACAGGCTGTCGGCGCCTTTTGAGCGCCGACAGGCTAGGAGTGAGTAACTAGGAGTAAGGAGCGAGAGAAAACCCGTCCCTCAAGGTCGCAGGGACTGCTTACTTCTCTTCACTTACTCCTAGGCTTTCAAAGCTCATCCCCTCCCGCAGCGACCAACTGCTCCAACTGATCTCCCAGCGTGCCCACCTCCTCGATCACGCGCTTCAACTCCGCTGCGTCGAGCAGGTCGTAGGGACGGTTTTCGCACAGGTGCAGGAAGGGCGAGCCATCCAGGTCGGTCACGGCCAGAAACCCGGTGCGCTGCTCCCAATTGAAGCGCAGGCAGCGGCGGGCGTCCGCACCCGCCAACGGGCCCACGGGCGTGGAGATACGCAGGAACCGGCGGCCGGACTCATCTTCCAATTCGGCCAAGTAGATGCCCTGGTGGCGATTGCGCGGCAGGACCAGGTCAAAGCTGATCAGGTATGGGTCGTTGTGGCGCAGTGTGTGCTGGCTGCCGATGTGTGATCGCACGGCTTCAAAGTGACGCATGGGGAACAGTCCGGGATTTACGACGGGCGTACTTTGCCACGGGTGGGAAATCGATGGGTTAGCGTTACGATATGCGGTCATGAACCAAGCCCATGACCGCGTGTTCGCCGCCATCGCCGCCATCCCGCGTGGCCGTGTCGCCAGCTACGGCGCCATTGCCCAGCGTGCGGGATTGCCGGGTCGGGCTCGCCTGGTCGGCAAGTTGCTCGGTGAGGTTCCCGAGGGCATGGTGCTGCCGTGGTTCCGCGTGCTGCGCTCCAGCGGCCAGATTGCCTTTCCGCCGGGTAGTCGTGGTTTTCGTGAACAGAGCCGCCTGCTGCGCGCCGAGGGTGTGGAAGTAAAGAACGGCCGGGTCCCCCTGTCGCGCTTCGGCCTGGATGCGGATGTCGATCGGGCGTTGTGGGGAATGGCAGACGGGTGAACGTCTGCGCCGGAACTGCCGGTCCCGGTCCCTATGGCACACGGCGGCAAGCGTGCGGACTTGCACCCTCGCCAGCCTTTCATCCGTCGAGCAGCTAAGCACCACTCCCGCCTCGCGACCCGCCTTTGCTAGCATTCGACGCGATGGCTTCCACTCCCCTCGATATCCTCCAGAGCGTTTTC
Organism: Dyella sp.; assembly: GCF_036384435.1. Classification (GTDB taxonomy): domain Bacteria; phylum Pseudomonadota; class Gammaproteobacteria; order Xanthomonadales; family Rhodanobacteraceae; genus GSA-30. The sequence continues at coordinate 10,015 of NZ_DASVMI010000141.1, forward strand.
GGTTACTCGCAGTTTCGCGGTCAGCAGCAGGCGATCGTTGAGCAGGTTGCCGAGGGCGGCGATGCCCTGGTGCTTATGCCCACCGGTGGCGGCAAGTCGCTGTGCTACCAGATTCCGGCCTTGTTGCGACAGGGCACGGCTATCGTGGTATCGCCGCTGATCGCACTGATGCAGGATCAGGTCGATGCCCTGCGCGAAGCGGGCGTATCGGCGGCATATCTCAATTCCACGCTTGCCTCCGACGAACAGCGTGAGGTCGAACGGCGATTACTGGCCGGAGAACTCAATTTGTTATATGTCGCCCCGGAGCGATTGCTTACCGGCCGTTTCCTTGGCTTGCTGGAACGGACCGAGATCGCCCTGTTCGCCATTGACGAGGCGCATTGCGTGTCGCAATGGGGTCACGATTTTCGGCCTGAATATCGCGAATTGGCTGTGTTGCACCAGCGTTTTCCACAGGTGCCGCGGATCGCGTTGACCGCCACCGCCGATGCGCGTACCCGGGAAGAGATCGTCGAGCGTCTGGCGCTGGAACAGGCCAAGCAATTCGTTTCCAGTTTTGATCGCAGCAACATTCGTTACCGCGTGACGTTGCGGCACAACGCCCGGCGGCAACTACTGGATTTCCTCGATGGCCATCGTGGCGAGGCAGGTATCGTCTATGCCATGAGCCGGCGCAAGGTCGAGGAAACGGCCGAGTGGTTGGCGGGTGAGGGTATTGAAGCGCTGCCTTATCACGCCGGGCTGGATGCCGCCATACGCGCGGCCAACCAGCAACGTTTCCTGCGGGAAGACGGCATCGTGATGGTGGCGACGGTGGCATTCGGCATGGGAATAGATAAGCCCGATGTACGTTTCGTCGCGCACCTGGACTTGCCGCGCAGCATGGAGGGCTATTACCAGGAAACCGGGCGAGGAGGACGCGATGGCCTGCCTGCGGAGGCCTGGATGATCTACGGCCTGGCCGATGTGGTCACGATGAGCCAGATGATCGCGCAGTCCGAATCGGCCGATGAGCGCAAGCGTGTCGAGCGCCAGAAGCTCGAATCGTTACTGGCCTACGCCGAGGCCACGCAATGTCGTCGCGAGTTGTTGCTCGGTGCTTTTGGAGAGACCTATAAGGGGCCATGCGGCCACTGCGACAATTGCAGCGAACCGCCGCGCACCTGGGATGCCACCATTCCAGCGCAGAAGGCGTTGTCGTGTGTTTATCGCAGCGGCCAACGCTATGGTGCAGGTCATGTCATCGACATCCTGCGCGGCGTGGACAGCGAGCGCATGAGCCAGCTTGGCCATGATCGCCTGAGCACTTTCGGCATCGGGGCGGACATGGATGCCCGGCACTGGAATTCCGTATTTCGCCAATTGCTGGCGGCAGGCCTGCTTGAGGCGGATGCCGAGGGCTTTGGCACCTTGCGCCTGACCGGCTCCAGCCGCGATGTGCTGGTGGGCAACCGGCGCGTGTCGCTGCGTGAAGACACGCGTCCCGAGCGACGTTCACGTCGACGTGCCGACAGCAAGCTGGTCACGGGCGGCAGCCTGGGCATCGAAGCCTACGAGCAGCCGATGTGGGATTCCCTGCGTGCCTTGCGCGCGCAACTGGCCAGGCAGCACGGCGTACCAGCCTATGTGATTTTTCACGATGCCACGTTACTGGGCATGCTGCGCGCGTTGCCCTCCACGGAAGAGGAAATGGCGTCGATCAGCGGCGTGGGAGAGGCCAAGCTCAAGCGCTACGGCAAGGATTTTCTTGCCGTGATCAATGCTGGAGCAGAGTAGGTTGTTCCAGGAATCGGGCTTTGCCTGAATATCCGCTCAGGTTTCGACTTGTGCGAGCGGACGAGGCAGCTTAAAACCGTCCTTGGCATGGGAGGTGGCGAGCGCAGGATGATGCTCTCGAAGGTCCCTGCCGTGCCTCCCCCATCGAAAGGAACCGCCGCATGCATGACGCCCCGCTCATATTCACCCTGGTCGGCGGCATCGTGCTCGCATTTGTGTTCGCCGCGATCGCGCACCGGCTGAAACTGCCGATCCTGGCCGGCTATCTGTTTGCCGGCGTGGTAGCTGGTCCGTTCACGCCAGGCTTCGTGGCCGATGGCGCCCTGGCGCACCAGTTGGCCGAACTTGGCGTGGTACTGCTGATGTTTGGTGTGGGCCTGCACTTTTCGTTGAAGGATCTGCTGGCGGTCAAGGCCATCGCCATTCCGGGCGCATTGGGGCAGATGGCTGTCGCCACCGTGCTTGGCCTGTTGCTGGGCTGGCTGGTCGGCTGGCCATTTGCCCAGGGCTTCGTGTTCGGTCTTGCGCTGTCGGTAGCTAGTACCGTGGTGCTGCTGCGGGCACTGGATGAGCGCCGGCTCATGGACACCGAACGCGGTCGGCTGGCGGTAGGCTGGTTGATCGTCGAAGACTTGGCCATGGTGCTGGCCTTGGTGCTGCTGCCGGCCATTGGCGCGGCTTCGGGCGACGGTCAGTCCGGCCTGTCCTTCGGGGCCTTGTTCGCCACAGTCGGATTGACGCTCGGCAAGGTTGCCTTGTTCATCGTGCTGATGCTGGTGGTCGGCAAGCGCGTCATTCCATGGCTGCTCAAGACGGTGGCGCACACCGGTTCGCGTGAGCTGTTTCGCCTGGCGGTGCTGGCCATTGCCCTGGGCGTGGCTTTTGGGGCGGCTGGCTTGTTCGGCGTGTCCTTCGAACTGGGAGCGTTCTTCGCCGGCATGATGATGGGCGAATCCAAACTCGCCCACGACGCGGCGGAAGAAACGTTACCGTTGCGCGATGCGTTCGCCGTGTTGTTTTTCGTATCGATCGGCATGCTGTTCAACTACCACGTGCTGCTTGAGCACCCCTTCATTGTGTTGGCGGCCCTGGCGATCATCGTGATCGGTAAATCAGCCGCGGCACTGGGGATCGTACTGGCGTTCAAGCGTCCCCTGCGTACCGCCCTGACCATTGCGGTCAGCCTGGCGCAGATTGGCGAATTTTCATTCATCCTGATCGGCATGGGTGTCAGCCAGAACATGGTGTCGCGCGAAGCGCAGGATGTACTGCTTGCCGCGGCGATCATCTCCATCCTTATCAATCCCTTTATCTTCAAGTGGCTCGATCGCCGGTTGGCGACCGTGGATGCGCATGAGAGCACGGGGCAGGACAGGTCTGATGCCGTGCCCGAACTTCAGCCTGCATGGCATCGCACGGCGCTCAGCGGTCATGTGGTGATTGCCGGTTACGGTCAGCTCGGCCAATTGCTCGGAGAGAAGATCCGCGTGTTGGGCGTGCCATTGCTGATTTTGGAAGAGGGCGAGGATCGTCTGGAACTGCTGCATGCCAGCGGCATCGAGGCAATTCCCGGTAATGCCTCGCGTGACGACGTACTGGATGCGGCGAACCTGCCCAGTGCGCGAGCCCTGATCGTCACGTTGCCAGACGCCTTCGAAAATGGCGAAGTGATCCGCGTCGCACGTATGCTCAACCCGTCACTGCGCATCATTGCGCGCGCCGATTCATCCGAATGCAAACAGCACCTGGATGCGCAAGGCGCCGACGTGGTGTTGTTGATGGAGCGGGAGATGGCTCGCGTGATGGTGCAGCATCTGGATGGCGAACCCGTGCCGGTATGACGTGTGATGCCCTCGTCAGACGGCCACTTGCCAGCGCATGACCGGCTCATTGGCTGGACGCGAATGCAATAAGGCCAGGGCAGGCAGATGGCGCCAGCTCTCGATGTCTTCGGGCAGGCGCGCCTGCGGATGATTGCCGCGCAGCGCGGCAATGGCCGCTTCAAGCGTTTCGTGGCGTCCCACTTCCTGCTCGCCGCACAGGCTGCGCCAGCGGCGACCGTGTTGCACGATGCGGAACAAACCTGTTTTCGCGGAATAGACGTATTGGGCTAGCACGGTGATCAATCTGCAATCCTTGGGGCGGGCGTACTTTACGGATCGGGCGTGACTGATTCGTCAGCAGGAAGTGACATTTTGATGGCCTGCTGACTGGTTGTTCAGGAAGAGCCATCGTGCGGCGAGACGGGCTGGATGTGCGGGGCCTGTGTCACCTGCACTGTATCGGCCCTGCGTGGATGCGCGCAGATGCGTTCGGCGGCCTACAAGCCTGAGCAGGTCGACGACATTCCGATTAGCCATCTGCATCCCGATCATGTGGCTGGTCTAGTCGCCGATGGGAACCCCGTGTTCATCCATGCCACCGTGCACGTGGCTAAGGCCGATGCCGAGTTCTGGCTGTCGCAAGTGCATGCCGGGACCGCATAGGCCGATAGCAAGGCGTTCTTCCAGGGCGCGATGACATCGATAAAGCCATATCGCGATGCCGGCAAGCTGGTCACGTTCGATCATGACGGCGAGGTGGTTGCCGGTTTCTATGCGTATGCCACGCCTGGCCATACGGCAGGGCATACCGCTTATGTACTCGATAGCCACGGCAAGCGTCTGGCCTTCCTCGGTGACCTCATCCACGTAGCGGGGGTACAACTGGCTTCGCCGCGAGTCACGGTGGGCTTTGACAGCGACGAAAAGCTGGCCTACCAGTCGCGCCAGGATGCGTTCGCCAAGCTGTCGCGCGAAGGCGTGCTGGTCACCAGCAGCCATTTCAATTTTCCTGCCTTGGGGTACCTGCGGGCGGCGGATAAAGGCTGGCAATGGATTTGGGCCGATTACGATTCGCGCGTCGAGTAAGCCTGGCCGCACGATCCCCTGACCCGTACCGGTCAGGGGTGCCGCTCGAGGGATGGAAGTCAGGCCATGGCGGTCTGGCTTCGGTGTAGCGGGGCACCTTGGGCGCGGTAGAAGGGGGCGGTCGAACGTGCGAGTGCTGGCCGTCCGCGAATCGCGTCGGCAATCTTTTCGGCCATCATGATGGTCGGTGCATTGAGATTGCCGGTGATGACCTGCGGCATGATCGAGGCATCGACGACACGCAGGCCTTCCATGCCGTGTACGCGGCCTTGGCCATCGACGACGCACATGTCGGTATCGCCCATCTGGTTCGAGCAGGAGGGGTGATAGGCCGTTTCGGCGTGCGCACGCACGAATGCATCGAGCTGGGCATCAGTGATTAGATCGGCACCGGGAGAAATCTCGCGGCCGGTATAAGGTTGCATGGCCTTTTGCCGAAAGATGTCGCGCGTGATGCGAATGGCCGAACGAAATTCGCGCCAATCCTGCTCATGCGACATGTAGTTGAACAGAATGCTCGGGTGCATGGCCGGGTCCCGCGAGCGCAGGTGCACGCGGCCACGGCTGGGTGAACGCATCGAGCCGACATGTGCCTGAAAGCTATGCACCTTGATCGGATTGGACCCATTGTAGTTCACCGCGATCGGCAGGAAATGGTATTGCAGGTTCGGCCATTCGAACTCTTCCTCCGAGCGAATGAATCCACCGGCCTCGAACTCGTTGCTGGCGCCCAGGCCAGTGCCGGCGAACAACCATTCCGCCCCGATCTTCGCCTGGTTGTGTAGCCTCAGTGCGGGTGCGATCGATACGGGTTGCTTGCACTCATATTGCAGGTACATCTCCAGATGGTCCTGCAGGTTGGCACCCACGCCGGGCAAGTGATGCACGAGCGGTACGTCCAGGCTGCGCAACAGGTCCGCCGGCCCCACGCCAGAGCGTTGAAGAATCTGCGGCGAAGCGATAGCGCCACCACACAACAGCACTTCGCGGCGCGCGCGTGCCTCGCGTGGCTCCTTGCTGCGATCGAGCCATGCCACGCCAATGGCGCGCTTGCCAGAAAACAGGATGCGATCGGTCAGCGCGTGCGTGACGATGCTCAGGTTGGCGCGCGAGCGTGCCTGGTCCAGGTAGCCGCGCGCTGTGCTGGCACGACGGCCATGGGGCGTGACTGTGCGATCCATCGGACCAAAGCCCTCCTGCTGATAACCATTGAGGTCTTCGGTACGCGGATAACCCGCCTGCACACCAGCTTCGACCATGGCGTGATACAGCACGTTATTGCCAACCTTGGGCGTGGTTACGCTGACCGGCCCATCAGCGCCATGGTAATCGTTGGCACCGATATCGCGGCTTTCCGCTTTCCTGAAGTAGGGTAGGCAGTCGGCGTAAGTCCAGTTTTCCAGGCCTGGGCGCGTGGCCCAGTGGTCGTAGTCCATGGCGTTGCCACGGATGTAGCACATGCCGTTGATCAGCGATGAACCGCCCAGCCCCTTGCCTCGGCCGCATTCCATGCGCCGGTTGTCCATATGCGGTTCCGGGTCGGTCAGGTAAGCCCAGTTGTAACGTCGTCCCTGCAACGGGTAGGCCAGCGCAGCAGGCATCTGCGTACGAAAGTCGAGACGATAGTCGGGGCCACCGGCTTCCAGCAGCAGCACGGTGGTCTGGGCATCTTCGGTCAGGCGCGTGGCAAGCACGTTGCCCGCCGAGCCGGCACCGATGATGATGTAGTCGTATTCCTTGATCGATGGCATGGGTAACTCCGCAGAAAGGCATCGGCGGCCGTGGAGGCGGCCACCGTGGCTGGTGTACAGGTCGGGGATTTTTCAGAACGCCGAGGCGTAGGGTCCCAGTTCGACTTGCACCGACTTGATACGCGTGTAATGGCCGAGCGTGCTGATGCCGTTCTCGCGACCGACGCCCGATTGCTTGTAGCCGCCGACGGGCATTTCCGCTGGGGATTCGCCCCAGGTGTTGATCCAGCAGATGCCGGCCTGGAGCTGATGGATGATCCGGTGCGCGCGGGCGAGATCGGTGGTGACGACGCCAGCGGCCAAGCCGAAGGTGGTGTCATTGGCACGACGGATGGCTTCGTCCTCGGTGTCGTAGCTGAGGATGCTCATCACCGGTCCGAAAATTTCTTCACGCACGATGGTCATGTCATCGCGGCAGTCACTGAAGACCGTCGGCTGCACATAGGCTCCCTTGGCGAAGTCACCGGAAAGCTCGCGTTCACCGCCCGTCAGCACCGTGGCACCTTCGGCCCTGCCGGAAGCAATCAGCGACAGCACTTTTTCCATGTGCGCGAAGCTGGCCATCGGGCCGAAGTTGGTTTCCGGCTGCAAGGGATCGCCCATGCGGATGCGCTTGACGCGTTCGACTACAGCCGTTTCGAATGCATGCTTCATCGTGGCCGGCACGAATACACGCGTGCCGTTGGTGCAAACCTGGCCAGAACTGAAGAAATTGGCCGTCACGGCGATATCTGCCGCGCGCGCCAGGTCGGCATCGGCGCAGACGAGCAGTGGCGATTTGCCGCCCAGTTCCATCGTCACTTCCTTGAGCGACGACTGCGCCGCATGCGCCATGACCTTTTTGCCGGTGGCGACGCCGCCGGTGAAGGAGATCTTCTCGATGCGAGGATGCCCGGTCAGCCATTGGCCTACGTTCTGGCCCTGGCCATGCAGCACGTTGAACACGCCGTGAGGTACGCCGGCCTGCGTGTAGATTTCGGCAAGCTTGATGGCTGTCAGCGGCGTGACCTCGCTGGGCTTGAACAGCATCGCGTTGCCGGCGGCGAGCGCCGGCGCGGATTTCCACAAGGCGATCTGGATGGGATAGTTCCAGGCGCCGATGCCGGCGACCACGCCGAGCGGTTCACGACGGGTATAGAAGAAGCTCGACTCGCGCAACGGCACCTGTTCTCCCTCGATCGCCGGGGCTAGCCCTGCGTAATATTCGAGTACGTCGGCACCGGTCACAATGTCCACGGTGGAGGTTTCGGCGAAGGCCTTGCCGGTATCGAGGGTTTCCAGCATGGCCAGTTCGTCGTTGCGGGCGCGCAGGATGTCCACGGCACGGCGCAACACGCGTGAGCGCTCCATGGCGGTCATGGATGCCCATACACGCTGGCCCACTTCGGCACTTTGCACGGCACGCTCAACGTCGGCTTGCGAGGCCACCTGGACTTGGGCAAGAACGTCGCCGTTGGCCGGGTTGATGGTCTGGAAGGTCTCGCCGCTGGTCGCTTCGACCAGGGCGCCGTGGATATAGAGTTTTTGTGTTTCGAACTTCGCCATGATGCGTATTCCGTGCGAGCGGTCGGGCAGGTCCTTGCCGGTCAGGGCGTCGACTCCGGCAGCTGGTGGTTGAGATAGTCGTAGGCGAGACGGCGCGCCTGGGGGACGTCGAAGTCGCCGCCTGCCAGGCTGCCGCGCAGCCACAGGCCGTCGATCATCGCGGCTAGGCCGCGCGCTGCCTGGCGCGCTTGGGCAGGGGGCAGTTCGCGGCGGAACTGGCAGGTCAGGTTGGAATGCAGACGCCTGTCGTTGGCGCGTTGCAGCCTGCGCAATTCGGCGTGATGCATGCTTGCCGACCAGAACGTCAGCCATACGCGCATCGCGGTACTGCTGACCTGGGTATCGTGGAAATTGCCGTCGATAATGGCTCGCAACTGGCTGCGCGGATCGGGGGCGGCATGGTTACGGCACTCGGCGACCGCTTCGCGCAGTTGCCGCAGGATGTGCCGCATGGCCGCGTTGAGCAGGCCGTCCTTGTCGCCGAAATAGTGGCTGACGATGCCGGTCGACAGGCCGGCATGGGCGGCAATCTGCGCGATCGTGGCGTCGGCAAGGCCTACCTGCTCGATCGTCTCGAAAGTGGCGCGGATCAGTTGCTCGCGCCGGATCGGTTGCATGCCGAGCTTGGGCATCGTGCGGGCCTCCTATGGCGGCAGCGGGCGGGTATCCGCTGCGAATACGTAGACACTATATTTTATTTTGATTGAACGTTCAATTATAAAACGATAAGCTTATTTCCCATGCCCGGAAGTCACCCCGGGCCTGGACCCCTTCCAGGCACGCGGCGAGCGATCAACGGCGTCGATCTTTCCAAGGAAGTTGGCTTATGGATCAGCGTGTTATTCCCACGGCGCCGGCCGTGCCCCGGCTCAACAAGCCCGTGTTCATCAGTTCCGCCACGCTGATCCTGGCGCTGGGCACGCTCACGGTGATCTTTCCCACCCAGGCCATGCACTGGCTCGGACTGGTCCAGGATTGGGTTTCCGAGGCATTTGGCTGGTACTACATGGTGGTGATGGTGGCCGTCATGGTGTTCGTGTTCTGGCTGGGCGCGTCGCGGTATGGAACCCTTCGCCTGGGGCATGACGACGACCGGCCGACCTTCAGTTATGGTGCCTGGACCTCGATGCTGTTCTCCTCGGGCATCGGCATTGCGCTGGTCTATTACGGGGCCTACGAGCCGCTCGATCACTTCCTGTTGCCACCGGAGGGTGAAGGCGGGTCGGCTCAGGCGGCCAGGCGGTCCATGGAAATCACCTTCCTGCATTGGGGGCTGCACGGCTGGGCGCTATATGCGTTGATGGGCGTGGTCCTGGGCTATTTCGCGTTCCGGCGTGGCCTGCCACTGGCGTTGCGTTCACCGCTGCATGCCTTGTTTGGTGAGCGTATCCATGGACCGATCGGCCATGTCGTCGACGGCTTCGGCATCCTGGCAACGCTGGTGTCGATGGTGACCAACCTGGGTATCGGCGCCCTTGTCCTGATGTCCGGGCTACATTTCCTGTTTCCATCCATTCCCCAGACACCGAGCATGCTGGTGGGCCTTGTTCTGGTGATGATGGTGGTGGCAACGATCGCTGCAATCACCGGCGTGGAGAAAGGCATCGCCTTGCTGTCCCATATCAATGTGCGACTGCTATGTCTGTTGCTGCTGTTCGTATTCGTGTGCGGCCCGACCCTGCACCTGTTCGACGGCATGGTGCAGAATGTCGGCGATTACCTCACCTCGTTCGTCGGCAACAGCTTCGATCTCTATGTCTACAGCCATGCACGCGAGTGGCTGGGGCGCTGGACCTTGTTCTATTGGGCGTGGTGGATCGCCTGGGCGCCATTCGTGGGCATGTTCATCGCGCGTATCTCGCGCGGCCGCACCATTCGCGAGCTGGTGATTGGTGTGATGCTGATTCCACTGGGTTTCACGCTGGCATGGCTGTCGATTTTCGGCAATACGGCCATCGACCTGGTCATGAACCACGATGCGGCCGCATTGGCCGACGCCGCGCGCCATGACCCGCCGCTGGCGCTATACGAACTGCTCAATCATCTGCCTGCCACCCGTTTTATCGCTGCCGCCACCGTGTTGATCGGTTTCGTACTGTTTCTGACTCCGGTCGATTCAGGCACGTTGATGATTGCCTCGTTGTGTACTACTGGTGGGGAAGGTGAGCACGATGCGCCCATCTGGTTGCGTGTGTTCTGGGCCGTTGCGACCACGGTGGTCACGATCGGGTTGCTCTACAGCGCCGGTAACTTCGATGCGATGCAGACCGCCGTGGTGTTATGCGGCTTGCCGTTTTCGGTGGTGCTCCTGTTATACATGCGTGGATTGCAGAAATCCTTGCATCAGGAATACATGGCTGGCCGGGCGGGCGCATGAAGCAGGCCTGGTCTGCCGTAGCCGGCTGGATGCTTATCGCGGGGGGCCATGCCGAGCAGGAGCAATCCTCGTCCCTGCTGGGCATCGAGGTGACCGCCGCCACCCAATATGTCTCGCGCGGTTTCCAGCAGAGCTGGGGCCGGCCGGCCTTGCAGGCCGGGTTCGAGCATTCCTTCCCGGCAGGCTGGTTCGTGGGCACCTGGGCCTCCACGGTGAGCCCTCGTTTCATCGAACGTGGCCGAGTCGAATGGGATGCCTATGCTGGCTACGGTGGTACATGGCACGCCATCGGCGATGAATCCGTCGACTACCGGCTGGGCTTGTACGGCTATCGATACCCTGGCGCGCGCATGACGGCGACGGGCACCGGCTACGATTACGCCGAGCTCATCGCCTCGACCGACTGGCATGGCTGGTCGTTGAGTTACGCGATCACCGTCACGCGTGATTATTTCGGCTTCAACAGCCGGACGCTTGGATTGCCTGGGCAATCTCATTCGCGCGGATCGGGCTATCTCTCGATCGGGCGTGGTCTGCAACTGGGCAATGGATACCGGCTCGACCTTCATTATGGCTGGCAGCGGGTCAACCACTTTTCCGATTACAGTTGGACCGATGCCAGCATCGCCGTGTCGCGACGTTTCGCCGGCTTCGATATCACGGGCAGTTACGCACGCGGCTGGAACGCGGCCGGGGTATTTCGTCACTACGGCACTGGAGTGCCGGACAAGGCCGGTCGAATCCATACGTCCAACCCGATCGCCGGCGCCTGGTTCCTGACTGTGGGTCGCGCTTTCTGACGACAGTGCATCGCCGCTTGCGCGCAGAGATGTATACAAGCGTCTTCAATTCGTCACGGATGCGCTGAGAAAATCACCCGTGGCCGGCTGGCGGACGCAAGCTCGCGCGTAAGCGTCGAGATCCCCAGGCATCGCGTGCTGGCCATCCAAGGCATTCATGGTCGGTGGCGGCTGGTTGCACCATTGGTCGACGTGGATTGTTCAGGGCGCCGGTCTTGCGCCCGTGACGATCAGCAAATGCAACGTGCATGGGTAAGTGGCGAGTGATGCGTGACGCGACCTCCTACTGTTCGCCTGCTGGCGCTGGCTTGGCCGGGTTTGACGCGGTCACGCTGGATCTGGCGGTATTCGTGACCAGCGTAGCGCCAGCTCGCGCGGTTGGATTGCTGCGCGATGAGCGTCACCACGGCTTGCATGAATCCTTGGCGATCGATGCACGCACCGTATGCCGGGAAACATCTTCCGGTGACGTTTTCGAAAGACTGGGCCATATCCAGCTTGCAGTGAAGGAAGCAACATGACAAACGGACGTCTCTACTACGTGATGGGCCCCTCGGAAGCGGGCAAGGATAGTGTACTTGGCTGGGTGCGCGAACACGGCGTGCCGTTGGGCGTGGTATGCGCACATCGTTACATCACCGGTGCGGTGCCGATGGATATGGATCCCAGCCGCGTACCCTTGAGTGAGCAGGAGTTCGCCCGGCGTGAAAGCCGTGGCCTGTTCGTGCTTACCTGGAAAGCGCACGGACACCGCTTCGGCATCGGTCGCGAAATCGAGCACTGGATGAATCGCGGTGCCGATGTTCTCGTCAACGGATCGCGTGCCGCCTTCGGCGAGGCGCTAAGGCGTTTTCCCAGCCTGCAACCCGTGATGCTGGTCGCTCATGGCCAGCATCCGCCCATGAATGACGGCGTAGACGATGCCGTGCAAGCAGTTCCTCGTGGTGCTTGGGTCATCCACAGCGACACCAGCCTGGTCTGCACGGGAGCGCAACTGCTCGACGCCATCCGGGTAAGGCAGGCCGGCTGAGCTGCGATATGCTCGGCAAGCCCTTGCCCCAGGGCCACCAAATGTGGAACCGCAGCGTGCCGCGACTTCCTGCGCTGCTTTACTATCGAGGGGTAACTCCACGAGGAACCTCCAGCCGTGCAACGATTCGCTCTGACCCTGCTTGCCCTTTCGGTCGCCACCGCCGTGGGTGCCGCCGACGCCCCCAGCTTCGATCCGCACCGCCTCTCCTCAGACGTCAAGACGCTTTCGTCGGATGCCTTCCAGGGGCGTGGGCCGGATACACCTGGAGAAACCAAGACCATCGACTTCGTGGTGTCGCAGTTCAAGGCAGCCGGCCTGGAACCCGGCGGTGACTTGAAGAATGGCAAGCGCGAGTGGACCCAGGCCGTCCCGTTGTTGCGCACCGAGATCGTAGGCACCCCTTCGCTCAGCCTGACCATGGCCGGAAAGGCGCAGCCGCTCACCCAAGGCGATCAGATTGCCGTACGCGCGCCGCTCGATGGCGCCAAGGCCGTGTCGATCAAGGATGCGCCCCTGGTCTTCATCGGCTACGGCGTCACCGCCCCGGAACGTCACTGGGATGACTTCAAGAACGTAGACCTGCACGGCAAGATCGCCGTGGTGCTGGTCAACGACCCGGATTTCGAGACTGGCCAGGGCGACTTCGGTGGCAAGGCCATGACGTACTATGGTCGCTGGACCTACAAGTATGAAGAAGCCGCACGGCGTGGTGCGACGGGCATCCTGGTGATCCATGAGACCGCACCGGCCTCCTATGGCTGGGCCACTGTGAAGAACTCCAATACCAATGCGATGTTCGACATCGTGCGCGATAACCCTTCCAGCGTGCACACACATCTGGAGGGGTGGATTCAGCGCGACCTGGCCGTGGCCATGTTCAAATCCGCGGGCCTCGATTTCGAGGCGCTCAAGAAGCAGGCACAGACGCGCGACTTCAAGCCGGTAACGCTCAATGGCGAGAGCCTGTCGGCATCGTTCAAGGTTGACGCCAAGGTGATTACCTCGCACAACATCGTCGGCCGCATCGATGGCAGCAAGCATCCTGATCAAACGGTCATCTACAGTGCCCATTGGGACCATCTGGGCGTCGGCGCGCCGGATGCCAAGGGCGACCGCATCTACAATGGCGCGGTGGACAACGGTACCGGCACGGCGGCACTTATCGAACTGGCGCGCGCTTTCGGCAAAGGACCCAAGCCGGATCGCTCCATCGTATTCCTCAACGTCACCGCCGAGGAAAAGGGGTTGCTGGGCTCCGAATACTATGCAGCCAAGCCGCTGTACCCGCTAGGCAAGACTGTTGGCGTGATCAACATGGATGCACTGGACCCGCATGGTCCGGCGCGCAACTTCACCATCTCTGGCAACGCCAAACTGGACCTGCTTGACCAACTGACGGCCACGGCCAAGCGTTGGGACATGACTTACTCGCCCGACCCGCGCCCCGAGGCGGGTGGCTTCTTCCGCTCCGATCACTTCTCTTTCGCCAAGCGCGGTGTGCCGGCCATCTCGTTCGATTCGGGCGACGACTGGGTCGATGGCGGCGTGGCTGCTGGCAAGAAGTGGGAAGAGGAATACACCAACGACCACTATCACCAGCCCTCGGATGAGTGGCAGGCCAGTTGGTCGTTCACCGGCATGGCCCGCGATCTGCAAGTGCTCTACACGCTGGGCAACGACCTGGCGCATTCGAATGCATGGCCGAACTGGAGCGTCGACTCGGAGTTTCGTGCCGCGCGCGACGCCAGCTCAGCCGATCGCAAGTGATATACCGGAAAGCCGGCCTCGCGCCGGCTTTCTTCTGGCCCAGGTTATTGGCAGGGCAGGGACCCCAAAAACCCGTCTCCTGCGCACTTACCTCCCTGCGTAGGAGCGACTTCGGTCGCGAAGCAATCTGCGCCCCAGTCGCAGATTGGGGCTCTAAACCACCAAGCCACGACCACGCCGCAACTTGTTCGTCGCGACTGCAGTCGCTTATGCCGGCCCTGTTGCCACCGGCGTGGTGTGAGTCGATCCCGATCACGCGGCCTGAATTGGCGTCGATCTGAAGTTTGACGTTCTCGCCGGCACGGTTCTCGGCGCGCACATGCCACATGCCGCATGCCGTCGCGGCAATCGGCCGAGCTAACATAGGTGGCCAACCGAGAGCAAGCCGGCGCTTACATAGCGTTAGCTCGGGCGTGACACTTGCGCACCAGGAAAGGCCTGGCGTGTTTTCAGATCAACATAAGCGACCACCTTGTTGCCTTCACCGCGACATGCATAGGTTTTCCACATGTCATCACGAAACTTGAGGCCATGCACTGTGGAGTAATCCAGCTGTTCACGTGCATACGTACCTGCAGTTCCGTCAGGATGTCCTGCGCCACGGCGACTGTCGGGAGCCAAGTGCCAAGGCAGAGGCCTTTTCATGGCTATTCCTGTTCAGGCTTGCGTGGGGGGCTGCAAGCCTGGGGCGTCTGCATCCACCTCGATGAAAAGTGGCTGTGGGTTTGCTTGATTGCCCATGCATTGATAGCGTCTTACGTTCATTTGCTTTTTTGATCGAACGTAATATTTTGTAACAAATTTAGACGATTTTCCGTTCGTCAAAATAAATGTGTGGATCGCAGAAATGGGCGTATAGCCGTCTATTCGATGGCGTATGGGATTTGCGCTGCCTATCGATCCGATCGTTGTGGTCTATCGGTGGCGCCAAAAAATACGAACTGCATCGCAATATCCAAAGGTGATTTGTTTTTTATGTAAGCCAGGTGCCATCACGCATTGCAGCGTTCATGAGCAACGCGGATGATCCGCGCACCCAATCCCTGGGCTTTAGGGGCTCTCCATGAAACACCCTGTCGTAGTCGTAGATCGGCTGCGCGGCAGGCGATGGCGCCAACTGGGCGCTTTCGTTTCTGCCGTCTTTGCCGTGGCTGTCGCCGCCCCCGTTTTCGCCGATGGCGTGACACTCGCGCCATCCCAGCGCACGGATATCAACCTGGGCGCGCAACCTTGGAGCTACCTCGCCGAGGACAACGGCAACAACCTGATCGATGGCAATAATGCTTCGACACCGCCGCCCGCTGCCGCCGTGAACTTCGATGATTCGAAGTGGCAGAAGGTCGGCCTGCCGTATTCGACCACTCAGTTCACCACCTTCATCAACGAGAAATCCGGCGGCGGTGACGGCGAACTGCACGGCACCATTGGTTGGTACCGCACCAAGCTCACCGACTCGGCCCAATACAACGGCAAGAAGGTCACGGTGGAGTTCGAGGGTGCCCACATGGGCGCCCAGGTCTACGTGAATGGCCATTTCGTGCCTACGACCAGTGCGGTGGCCAGGGATGCCACGGCCACGCACGTCAATGGCTTCCTGCCGTTCATCGTCGACGTCACGCCGTACCTGCACTACGACGGCACTGACACCATCGCGGTCAAGGTTGCGCGTAATGGCGATTTCTTCGAGGACCCGCAGATTTCCGGGTCCTTCCGGTTCGGCCAGGCCGACACCGGTATCTTCCGACCGGTGCGGCTGCATGTCACGGACAAGGTCTATATCCCGGAAAACGTTTATTCCGGGCAAAAGACCTGGGGCACCTATGTTGGTACCGTTGCGGCCAGCGACGATCAGGCCACTGTTCGTGTTCAGACCAATGTCGCCAATGAGTCCGATGATTCCGTCACCGCGACGTTGACCACACAGATCGTCGATGCCAGCGGCAAGGTCGTGGCAACCCAGCAGGACCAGAAGCTGCTGCCGGCGCACTCGATTCCCGGGGCTGATCCGGCTCCGGTCTTCGATCAGACCTTGACGGTCTCCAAGCCCACGCTGTGGTATCCCAACAACAGCCCGTGGGGCAAGCCGTATCTCTACAAAGTGTTCCACACGGTCAGCATCAACGGCCAGGTGATCGACGCCAAACAGAGCACCCTGGGTATCCGAGTGATCACCTGGGACAAGGATTTTCCGTACATTAACGGGCACAAGCACTACCTGTGGGGTGCCGCAGGCCGTTACGACTACCCGGGTCTGGCATCGTCCGTGCCCGAAGAACAACAGTGGCGCGACCTGGCCCAACTCGCTGCCGCCGGTGGCAACCTGTGGCGCCCAGGGCACTCCTCATCCAGCCCCGAGTTCGTGGCCGCGGCCGATGCGTACGGCGTTTTCATCGTGCAGCCTTCTGGCGATGGCGAGAACGGCTTTGCCAATGCTTGCGCCGGCACGGACAACGTCCAACAGTGCCAGGACAAGGAAACGCTCAAGCGCGAGCTGCATCGCGACATGATCATTCGTGATCGCAGCCACCCGTCGATCCTTGCATGGGAAGCCAACAACGGTACCATGCACGAGGATTTTGCCGCACTGCTCAAGCAGATCTCGCTGCAATGGGATTCGATCAACAGCCGAGCGCAGACCGATCGCACACCGGACGTCAACAACGGTGACGTGATCTCCTGCGACGGGGCCGGTTGTGAAGTGAACCTGCATCAGCACGATGCCGCCAGCAAGCCGACTTACGGTGCGGAATACTGGTCCAACTGGGGTGTGCAGCGTTCGTCCTACGATTATGAATTGGCCTTTGCGCTGCAATACCTCACACCGTGGATGCAGGGTCGCAAGGCGAACAACTTCGGCATGACGCAGTGGTACTTCGCTGACAGCCCAGGTGAAATCTTCGAGTTCGTCGACGGTACCGACCAGACGCTGGTGCGCTCCATGGCCCAGTCGATGGTCGATATGAACCGTTTCCCGCGCCTGCTTTACTACATTTATCAGGCGAACTGGGCGCAGTATCCGCAGATCAAGTCGATCAAGCTCGCCGGTACATGGAATCGCCCTGCGGGCATGACGCGCGTAAATGCCTTCAGTAACTGCCCGGCCGTGCAGTTGATGGTCAACGGCTCACCGGTAGGTGGACCGCAGGTTCCCAACAGCTGGGATTCCGATACCACGGCCGATTCGGCCCTGGTCGGTACGGCGCAGGCTGGCACTGACCTGGAAGGCAATCCGACGCGGCAGCCCGTACCGGCTGATGTACAACTGGCCGAGCAGACCACCAAGCTGCCGGGCCAGGTGCATTGGGATACGGCTTACCAGCCTGGCACGGTCACCGCGCAGTGCCTGGATGAGACGGGTGCCGTACAGGCTTCCGATACGCTGACCACCGCCGGCAAGCCCGACCATATCTTGCTCAAGGCGGTCAATGAACTGGTGCGTCCGGATGGCACGGCGTTCGAATTGACGGCCAACGGTTCGGACACGGCATTTGTCGTGGCGGCCGTGGTCGATGCGCAGAATAACCTGGTGATGACGGGTGATGGCTCCCAGACCAACATCACGTTTGCAGTCGATGGGCCGGTCGAGTACCACGGTGGTTCAGAGCAGTTGGTTACGGCCGGCCAGCCACTGAGCTATCACGCGCCAGGCGATCATGAATTGCAGACCGAAGGTGGCCTGACCAAGATCGCGATGCGTACCCTGTTCCAGACAGGTCCCGTCACGGTCACGGCCACCGCACCTGGGCTGGCGCCGGCACAGGTCAGTTTCAATATCGATGCGGTGCCCAATCCTGTGGTGACACTGGGCAAGCCCTCGATCATCGCCCAGCCGGTGGAGCAGGATGTCACGTCCGGACAGACGGCACAGTTCAGCGTTGCCGCTTCGGGTGCGCAGCCGATGAGCTTCCATTGGTTCAAGAATGGTCAGCCGGTGGGCGGCAATAGTGCGGTGCTGACGACGGATGCCACGACCAAGGCCGACGACAGCGCGGTGTACACCGTGGATGTCGTCAACGGGCTGGGCGATGAGCTATCGGCCCAGGCGGTACTGCATGTGTTCGATCCCGCGCCGATCGTGATCCAGCAAGCGCCTCAGGCGGTGAACGTGGATGCGGGCCAATCGGCGCATTTCGCGGTCTCGGCTACCGGCTCGCCGACAATCAACTACCAGTGGCTCAAGAACAACCAGCCCATTGCTGGCGCCCAAAGTCCCTCGTACGACACGCCCGTGCTGACAACGGCGGACAACGCAACCTATTCGGTAACGGTAAGCAATCCAGTCAACCAGATCACTACCACGCCGGTCGCCTTGACCGTCAATGCGGCGCGCCCGCCGGTGGTGACGCAGGACCCGGTGAGCGTTGTGATCAATCCCGGGCAGCCGGCCACGTTCAGCGTATCGGTCACCGGTTCGGCGCCCTTCCATTACCAGTGGACCAAGGACGGGGTCGTGGTGGGAGATGATGCCTCGACGCTGACCCTCGCCAAGGTGACGCCCAGCGATACGGGTAGCTACCAGGTAACGGTCAGCAACATCACCGGGCAGACCGCGGTGAGCAAGGCGGCAACGCTCAAGCTGGCCCCGCCGGGTGCCAACCTGGCACTGAACAAAAAGACCTTCGATTCCAGTGAGGAAAATACCGGCGCAGGTGGCACGCGCGGCGAATATGCCAATGACGGCCAGGATGGTCAGAACGGTACCGCGAACACACGCTGGGGCTCGGCATTCAATAACGTGGCCGATGCAGACAACCAGTGGCTGGATATCGACCTGGGCTCGGTGCGTACGTTCAATCGCGTGGTGCTGGAGTGGGAGGCTGCCTACGGCTCCGCCTACAAGTTGCAGTATTCCAACGATCGCCAGACCTGGACCGATGCCTTCTGTGAAGGGGACGGCGCCAATTGCGATGCGGCGGGTACCGGTGGCACTGAAGACAAGACATTCCCCAGCGTGCAGGCGCGCTATGTGCGCATGCAGGGCGTCAAGCGTGGCACGGCCTACGGTTACTCGTTGCTGGAGATGCAGGTGTATGACGGCGCCAATTGTGGCGCGGCCGGCACGTCGAACGAACGCTTCACGGTCAACGACACGGAGACGGCGACCGATAACCTGAGCAAGCTGATCTGGACGCGCACGCCGCATATTCCGGCCGATGAAAGTGCCCAGCTCACTCAGGACAAGGCCGCCCAGTATTGCGCCGGGATTGGCGCACGGCTGCCGACGGTGGCCGAAGCCAAGGCGATCAGTGGAGCCAATGCGGTGACCTGTGCGTTTCCTGCGCCCTGGAACGCGTGGACCTCGGAGACCGATCCGAACAACAGCACTAATGGCCTGGTCGTGTCCTCCGCCGGTGTCATCAACAGCGAAGTGGCGACCAACTTCCCCGGTCAGGCCATGTGCGTGAGCGGTGATCGTGTGCTGCCGCCGGTGATTGCGAATGCTCCAGTCTCACAGACCGTGGGTGTGGGTCGCAGCGCGCACCTGACGGTCACCGCGACCGGGACCGGTCCGCTTAGTTACGAGTGGTTCCGCAATGGCAAGTCGGTATTCGTCAGTGCCGATCCGTTTCTGGACACGCCGGCCGGTGTGCTGGGTAACAACGACAGTTACGTGGTCGAAGTAACGAGTGCGCAGGGCCTGACCGTAGCCAGTTCCGCGGCGACGGTGACCGTGGACGACTCCACCAACGGCAACGTGCCGCCGCCCGATACCAATAACAATAACGCCAGTGATCCGAACGAAGGCAATGGTGGTGGTAACAACGGCGGAGGTAACAACGGCGGAGGTAACAATGGTGGCGGGCAGAACGACGACAACACCCCTGGTGATGGCCACAATGGTGTAAACCTCGCCCTGGGCAAGACAGCTAGCGCCAACGGCAGCGAGAGCGGCAACGATGGTGCCGATGCGGGCTATCTCGATTCCGCGCAGGCTTTCGACGGCGACATCGGTAATACCCGCTGGTCCTCGCCATTCCAGGACGAAGCGTGGCTGGCCGTGGATCTGGGTGCGATACGTACCTTCGACCACGCCGTCTTGCGTTGGGAGCGTGCTTACTCGACCAACTACCAGTTGGAAACCTCGATCGATGGCGTGACGTGGAATACGAAAACGCCGTTCTTCACGCGTAATCCCGGTCTGGGTGGTACGGAGCGCATCAGCTTTGCGCCGCAGACTGCCCGTTACGTGCGCATGCACAGCTTTGCCCGCTCCTCGCAATATGGAGTGTCGCTTTACGAACTGGAAGTTTATGCAGCGGCGGCACCGACCATCACTACGCAGCCGGCCACCCAGTCGGTCGCCGCGGGACAGTCGGCGCTCTTCGAGGTGGGC
This sequence comes from Dyella sp., assembly GCF_036384435.1. Taxonomy (GTDB): domain Bacteria; phylum Pseudomonadota; class Gammaproteobacteria; order Xanthomonadales; family Rhodanobacteraceae; genus GSA-30. The sequence goes on from NZ_DASVMI010000141.1 coordinate 30,310, forward strand.
GTGCAGGCGGGTGGTCCGGTGTCCTACCAATGGCGGCGCGGCGGGACGGCGATCGCCAATGCCACGCAGGCAACCTACGGTTTTGTGGTCGCGCAGGGTGACACGGGGGCATCGTTCGATGTGGTGATAACCGATGCCAACGGCAATGCGACGACCAGCCAAGCCGCCGTGCTCACCGTGACCGCAGCCAACAACACAGGCACCAACAATACCGGTGGTAGCAATGGCAATGGTGACGGCGTTGGCAACAGCGGCTCGGGCAACACCCAGCCGACGGCCGGCACCAATCTGGCGCTTAACAAGCCGGTGAAGGTATCCGGTACCGAAAACGACGTTGCATTCAAAGGCGCCAACGTCAACGACGGCGATCCGAATACGCGTTGGTCGTCGGCATTTGCCGATCCGCAATGGATCGAGATCGACCTGGGTTCAGTTCAGTCGATCAACCGCGTCGTGCTCAATTGGGAAAATGCCCACGCCACGGCTTACCAGATCCAGGTATCGACGGATGAGCAGCACTGGGATACGGCCTTCGACCAGCCCAAGGGGCAGGGCGGCATCGAGAACGATACGTTCCCAGCAACGGTGTCCGCGCGTTACGTGCGCATGTACGGCACGCAGCGCAATACCCAGTACGGCTACTCGCTATGGGAGATGGAAATCTACGGTGATGCAGGTGCGCCGACGCAGCCAGGTGGCAGCAACCCGGGATCGGGTGGTGAGGAGGGCGGTGGCGACAACGGATCCGGCGGTGCGGACTACACCGTCTATCCTGGCTTCATTGGAACCACGTTGAAGAACAACACCCACGGCGCCTATACGGATGACCAGGTGTATGTCCAGGTGATCGCGCAGGATCCGGCCACGCATGTGTTCTCCTGGCTCAAGCCCGATGGCACGTTCGCAGCCATGTCCATTGCCGACAATGATGCCAGCGGTCATTTGAGCAAGAACGGCCAGAACTATCCGAACTACGCCTTTACCTTGGCGCAGGCCAAGTTGATGAAGCTGCCGAAGATGGATTCGGGCCGTATCTTCATCTCGCTGGGCGAGCCGCTGTATATCAAGGTGCTCACGGATGCCAATGGCAACATCGGTTTCGCCGGTCCCAACCCGCTCAACGGGACTGATCCGAACATCGGTGTGCGGTATGACTGGTACGAGTTCACCTACAACGATGGTGGTCTGTGGATCAACACCACCCAGGTGGATGATTTCGGCTTGCCGCTGCTGCTTGACGTATGGGGTGATAGCAAGAATTTCCATCAGCAAACCGGCTTGACCGAGACGCATGATGCCTTGCTCACTGAATACGCCACGGAAGTACCGGCGGCTTTCCAGGTGCCGCTCCAAGGGCAGTTACGCATCATGGCGCCCGGCAAGTCCACGTTTGATGCGGGGCAGGTCAATCAGCACTACTTTGACGATTACGTGAGCCAGATCTGGACCCAGTACGGCAGCAGCACCTTGAACATGGATGTCGGCGGGCGTCACTTTGCCGGCCAGGTGGTCAACGGAGACCTGATATTCAATGAGCTGGACGATACCGGCCAAGTGGTTGCTGGCGGCCCATACATCGTGCACAAGCCTTCCACCCAGGACATCCTGGAGGGTAAGGGAGCGTTGGCCACGGGCAATGCAACGGAGCTGGCGATCGAGGCGCAGATCTGCGCGGCCTTCAATCGTCACGTCATGGAGGACAGCACGCTCTGGGCGGTCAGTAGTGCGTACTACCTCGGCGCGCCGGCCAACTACTACGCCAGGTTCTGGCACACCCATGGCGTGAGTGGCCTAGCCTATGGCTTTGCCTACGACGATGTGTCGAACCAGAGTTCGACGATTCACACCGACAAGCCCGAGCACATGGAATTGGGAATTGGTTGGTGAGTTGGGCAGTGATGTAAAAGAAACGGCCCCTCGGGGCCGTTTCTTTTTATAGAAGGCGTCAGATCATGGGGCAAGGCGCGTGATTGGACTCGTTCATGGTGACGATGATCGGAGCACAGCACCGTGTGGCTTTGCTACTCGCCCCCCCCACCCTGAACACTCACTCCCGGGCTTCTGGCCCCTAGCCCTTCATGTTCTCTCAACCGCATGCAAGCGCGTCACCTGTCCCAGCGGCAGGTTGGAAAGCAATGCACGCTCGGCGCGATCCAGGTGCTCGCAAGCCGAGTCGGCGGCGTAGCGCATCAGATAGGTCAGCTGATTGGTGTATTGCGATCCTACGCCATGCATGCGAATCATCTGCGCGGCATCGGCTAGGCACTCGAAGTCGTTATAGGCCTTGTCGAGCGAGGCGCTGGCCTGTGTATGCGTGAAGGCGAAAGCGTTGGCGCCCTGGGTCAGGGAGTTGATGAACTCTTCCAGTTTGCAGGTGGCTTGTCGCGCGGCGAAAGCCATCATGTCCGCACCTGCCAAGGCGATCTCATTATCGGACATGGCCCGATGGGTGAGTTCGGCAAAACTGCGCGCAACCTCGAGCAGCTCCGCGGCTGCGTCCTTAGCTGGGTTATGACCCATGGCCCTTGATCTCCCGTCACCTGGCACAATCGGTCTATTGTGGACCTGTTGAGTCTGTTTTGCGCGTGCTGCGACAGGTGATATCGGAAAAAATCCTAGACGAGCTCTACTGTTACAGGATTGTTCCGTAAGTGCTTGTAAGCTCGGTAAAGCTTCGCGTGAAGAAGGGCGCATGCCTGCAGGCGCGTGAAGAAAATCAGAAATTCTTGTGCATTGCCACTTTCAATCCGTTCACGAATGGTTATAGTCAGGTTGTCGACAGGGGGACTGTGACATGACCATTCCGCAACTTCTTTCTGCCTTGCTTGATATGAGTCGTACGCCAGCCATGGCCACGCCCAGGCGCCACAGTAAGCCGCAGCACTCCCAGCTGGTGAGTTGGAGCGGTCAGGCGCGCACCCGGCGTGAAGATGAGCTCGCCCGTTTCCAGCTTCAACAGCAGACTGACGCCGCTATTCAGGGCTGAGCTCTCTGGTTCATGTAAGCCGTGGTCCAAGGTATGTCTGAGGCGCCTTGCTGGCTTGCACCGGCGCTCGGCTGCCTGCCCATGGTCGCCGGATGAGCTGAGCTTGCCAGGCCATGGCTTGTCTTTGCAGTCGCTAGCAGTGGACGCCTTTTAATTCCATCGGAAATTTTCTGAAACAGGGTTCGCCTTGTGTGATGGATTTTGTCTATTTGCCTGACGCGTTAGGGCAGAAACTGCCCTAAAAAAGCGATTTATTTTTTATCTCGATCTAAAGCGTCGAGAAATTATTTTTTGATGTTTTTCTTAATTGATTCTGTGCTTGAATTATTTTAAGGTCGCTCAAATATTCGGGCCCAGGACGGGAATTGCAGTTACCGTCACAGTCAGGGCCATTTCGCGTCAAAGGTATGATTTAACGCGTTAGGGGGACAAATGCAGGGGGCATGGAAGGGGACGTGGTCCCGGCACGTCACGGTTGCCGTGATGTATGCCGTTACTTATGAATTATTGCGACAGGTTTCTTTTTCGCACTGGCTGCTATTTGCCGGTTTCCGCTTGAGCGCGTTGCTACTGGTGCCTGTGCGCTATTGGCCAGCGATGGCCTTGGGTGAGATGGCTCCTTTGGCCCATACGGCCGTGACATGCGTGGACGAGTTCGGGCTCACGTGGGCGATCTTCAGTGTCCTGCCTCCGCCGATTGCGTTCGCTATGCCGATCGTGCGCTTTTGCCAGAAGCGATGGCCGGTCTTTTCGGTACGCGGCCAGACCCATGTCGGCGCTTTATTGCTGGTGTCTTTCCTGGTGTCGGCGGTATGGACCTTGGTTGACCTGGGCGGCTTTGCTACCACGCGCCTCCCTCCCAGCTATTCGGCGCAATACCAGATACTGCTGGCGCGCTGGTTCATCGGCAATTTCCTTGGCGTACTCACAGTCGTGCCGCTGCTGGCATTCCTGCGTGAAGCATGGAAGATCACGCCGGTGGCGCGGCGCTGGCAGACGGCTTGCGATAGCCGGTTGCTGATCGAAGGCATGCCGTTACTGCTGCCTGCCCTGGGGCTGCTGGTCTGGCTTGCTACCCGTGCCAGTTTCGAGGATGGCCGGCAGGCTGCACGCATGGCGATGTTTCTGCCGGTGGTATTTCTTGCCTTGCGCCATGGCTGGTACGGGGCGGCGGTAGGTGGCACAGCCGCCAGCCTGGCAGTCGTGCTGACGATGCCGGCGCGCAACGATCCCGGCACGTTGCAGGCAGAGGTCTTCGTGGCGTTCGCTATCACCACCATGCTCATGCTTGGAGCACGTATCTCGGCGCTGCATCGTCGTGATGAGCAGGAGCGCGTGCAGGTGCGCGAAGCACTGGCCCTGGCACAGAGGAACATCGACGTGGGCGAGGAACGGCTGCGCGCTGCTGCCGAATTGCTCGAACACGTTCGTGAGAATGTGCGGGTCGGCTTTGAGCACGTGCTCGGCCGTATGCAGAACGTTCCCGCCTCCGACGGCCGGCGCTACGTGCGGCAGGCCGCTTCGGCCCAGGAACAATTATTTCGCCTTTCCGATAGCCTTTATCCAACGGGCTGGAACGACAAGGGCTTGCTCGTCTCGTTGCGCCAGGGATCGGTTGCGCGAGCGTTGTCCGAAGCAGGGGTTTCGTATTGGTGTGATGCCGAGGGCGATTTCGACCAGCTGTCACAGGCCATGCATTTGGCGCTTTATCGTCTGGTTTGCGAAAGCGTCACCCAGGTCTGGGCCGAAGGCGCCGCGTCGCGCATCCAGGTGCGTATTCGCGCCGGGGCCTTCGGCGAGGGTCGCTGGGCGGTCATCCAGGTGCATGCCGCCGATGAGGCGCATGCGCAGGCCATGATGCTCAGCCAGGGCGACACCCGGATGAGTCTGGGCCTGGGGGGCACGGGCCTTGGCTGGGAAGCGGTAAACAACCGCGTTGCCGCATACCAGGGCAGGTTACGCCGACGCGGCACGGATCAGCAGCGCCGCGTGAGCATCATCGTGCACGACCGAAGGCCGCCGAGGGATGCGGCCCGCGGCGGCGAAATGCTTATTGAATCTGGTTGCTATTGATGCGACTGTTGCATTCAACCGGATCGCACTGGCTGGCGGCAGTGTTGAGTATCTGGACGCTGCTGGCCTGCGGCTGAGCCTGGATGCTGTTGACGCGGCTATTGCATTCAACCGGATCGCACTTGCCGGTCGTTGCGTTGAGCAGCAGCGTGGTGGTGGTCGAGGATGGTTGGACACTCCTGACACGGCTATTGCATTCCACCGGATCGCATTTGGATATTGCCGTGAACAGCAACGTGCCATTGCTCAGTGCCTGTGCGGAGATCTGTACGCCGACGTCCTGGTAGACTGGTTCGCCGGCCGACGAAGGCTGGGCGCTGGTTGAGTCAATGATGACCTGAGAGGCGGTGCCGATCGGCAAGTTCATTAGCTGGTTGCCGGCCGTGGCTATGGCTGCGCGAACATTGCCGGCGGTATCGTTAACCTGGATAAAGCGCACGCCATCCTTGACAAAGACGTAGACGTGAAAGCGAGTGCTTGAACTGACGTCCTGTGCATTGGGCCACGCCTGACCCAATCCGGATGAAGGCGGTGAGCCAGCCATGGCGGCGCCCGCAAAAATAAAGCCGCCCAGGGCGACCAGGTGCATCAACTTGCGCATATATTCCCCTTGTGACGTAAACATTGGCGCCCAGCGCGCCCCGCGAAGGCGATCACGTTATCGTTTTCAGTTTGAATAAAACACGCACAATGCCTCACTTTCAATGGGGCGATAGTGTTAATAACGATATAAAACCGTGATCGGTTCCGCTGATCTAATGATTAGTCAAGGTTTATTTCTGCTGGCTGTCCTTGGCCAGGTCTTTGACTCGATTTTAGATCCCGTCGTCATTTCGGGCGGACTTGTCGTGTCGGCCAGTTCCCTGGCTGGGGACACCGGCCAGGAGCGACGAGCGATCCGCCATCCTTGCCTTGGGTTCAAAAGTGGCTAGCCGACGTGCCGGTCGCAGGCCGCACGCCTGGCCTGCCATGGGAAAGCGCGGTGATCACCAGTCGACCGAAGAGGTGCTGGCCGGTTAGCGGCGCGGCAGGCGTGCCCTGAAACGGACGCCGTCGGCCACGTTCGCCGCCGTGACCGTGCCGCCATGGGCGCGGACGAACTGATCGACGATATAAAGCCCCAGGCCTAGCCCCTGGCTGCGATGGAAGTGTCCCTTGAAGGGTTCGAAGATCCTGGGAATCAGCGTATCGGGAAGCTTGCCGGCGTTTTCCACCATGATGTCGATATAGCGCCCATCGCTGCCGTCCAGATGCAGCCGGGCCGGCGTATCCGGCGGGGCATACTGGATAGCGTTGCCAAGCAGGTTAGCCAGTACCTGGGTCATGCGTATGGCATCGAATGCGCCGCGCAGGTCGCCGGTGCGCGTCACCTCCACGTTGCGTCCAGGATAGGCGTGCTGCAATTCGCCGACGACATGTTGTCCCAGTTCGTCCAGGTCGTGCTCGGACCGGCTGACTTGGAAAGACTGCGTACGGATGCGGCTGAAATCCAATAACTGGTCGACCATGCGCGCCATGCGGCGGGCACTGGTCTCGACATGCTCGGCGGTCCGCGCCAAGCGGGTCCCGGCTGCGTCTTCCTGCATTTTCTCCGAGCACAGCGTAATAGCCGCCAGAGGCGTTCGAAGGTCATGCGTGAGCACGGCGATCATCATTTCGTTGAGTTGCAGTGCCTGTTCCAGCCGCTCATTGCGTACGCGCAGCAACTGGCGCTGCCGATGCAACTGGATGAATACATCTACCTTGCCGGTGATGATGCGCGGGTCCAGCGGCTTGTGCAGGAAATCCACGGCACCGGTTTCATAGCCCTTGAACGAGCGCGCCGGATCATTCGGCGAAGCGGTGAGGAAGATGATCGGAACATCCCGGGTACGCTGTGCTCCTCGCATGAGCTCAGCCAGGGCAAAGCCATCCATTTCCGGCATTTGCACGTCCAGCAAGGCCAGCGCCACTTCGTGGGAGAGCAGCAGCTCCAGTGCCTCGGCCCCAGAAGAAGCTTTGAGGATCGTCACGCCATCGCGAGTCAGCAGCGCCTCCATCGCCAGCAGGTTTTGCGGGACATCGTCCACGATGAGGATGTGCGTCGCTGGCAGCGCTTCGGCTGTTGGCGTGGCGACATGATCGGTGGTGTCGGTCATGGCTGCGAATGCACTAGTCGTTGGCATAGCTCGTCCAGGGGCAAAATTAAATCTGCGCCAGCCTTGGCGATGGCCGATGCGGGCATCGTGGGAGCGACCGCATCCTCGGGCGCCTGGATCCAGACAGTGCCGCCTTCGCGCCGGACCTGCGCGACGCCATCACTACCGTCGGCGCTGGCGCCGGTGAGCAGGATGGCAAGCACGCTTGGTCCGAAAGCAATGGCGGCGCTTTCGAACAGAACATCAATGGCCGGTCGTGAAAATAACACTGGCGCGTCATGTGACAAGGCCAGGCTGGACCTGTCCTCGATCAGTAAATGGTAATCCGGTGGCGCGAAAACTACCGTACCCGGCCGGATCGGCTGTTTGTCCTCTGCTTCGCTGACCGGCAGGGCACAGCTGTGTGCCATCAGGGCAGCCAGGCCACTGGGACGGTCACGCGGCAGATGCAGCACGCACACCACGGGCACCAGCCAGTCCGGTGGCAGGCTTCCCAGGACGGCCTGCAATGCATGCACGCCACCGGCTGATGCGCCCACTACGACGATATCGATTCCTGACGGACTCATGCACCGACCTTCCGGTAAAGCCGCTGCGGTGGCTCGCAGAGCACGAAGTCCTGTGCGTATTGGCCAAATTGCAAGGCCTCCTTGGCCCCCAGCCCCAGGAAACCCTTGTGTACCAAGGCATCCTTGAACAGGCCGACGGCGCGATCCTGCAAGTCGCGATTGAAATAGATCAACACGTTACGGCAGGACACCAGGTGCACTTCGGAAAACACCGCATCGGTGGCCAGGCTGTGGTCGGCAAATACCACCGACTTGCGCAGTGCGCGGTCGAAGAGAGCTCCGCCGTAACCGGAGGTGTAGTAATCGGAAAGCGACCCCCTGCCGCCGGCCTCCAGGTAATTGCGGCTGAATTGTGCCATCCGGTCCAGCGGATAGATGCCGGCCTCGGCAGCCGCCAGGGCCTGGGGGTTGATATCGGTGGCATAGATCAGCGTGCGATCGAGCAGCCCCGCCTCGGCCAGCAGGATGGCGAACGACCACACTTCTTCGCCGGTGCTGCATCCGGCCACCCATAGCTTGATCGATGGGTACGTGCCAAGCACCGGGACTGCATGTTCACGGACCGCGCGAAAATACGCCGCGTCACGGAACATCTCCGAGACCTGCACGGTGAAATAGCCCATGGCCTGCGCGAACAGATCCGGCTCGTGCAGCAGGCGATGCTGCAAATCGGCCACGCGCTTGCAGTCGAAGCGCGTCATGGCCTGGCGCACCCGCCGGCGCAGCGAACTGATCGCGTAACGGCGAAAGTCATAGTGATAGCGCAAGTACAGCGCTTCGAGCAGAACGTGCAACTCGAGATCGAACAGGGCGCTTTCGTCGCTCATCGACGTGCGCACCATACTCGGCACAGGGAGATCAGCTTGTCCACGTCGATCGGCTTGGCAATGTAATCGTTGGCGCCGGCGCGCAGGCATTGTTCGCGATCGTCGGCCATCGCCTTGGCGGTAAGCGCAATGATCGGCATGCCCGCCCAGGCCGGATCAGCGCGGATATGCCCGATGGCGGTCAGGCCGTCCATCTCGGGCATCATGATGTCCATTAAGATCAGGTCCACGTCCTGGCTGCGCAGTCGCTCAAGTGCCTCACGGCCATTCCGGGCGATTTCAAGGCGCACACCTAGCGGTTCAAGCACGCTTGTGAGCGCGAAGATATTGCGCACATCGTCCTCGGCCAGCAGGATCGTGCGACCATCAAGCATGGCATCGCGCTGGCGAGCCTGTTGTAGCAGGCGCTGCTGGTCACTGGGCAGCGAGGCTTCCACGCTGTGCAGAAACAAGGTGACTTCGTCGAGCAGGCGCTCAGGTGAGCGCGCGCCTTTGACGATGATGCTCTTGGAGTATTTACGCAGGCGGTGTTCTTCCTCGCGCGTCAACGAGCGTCCGGTATAGACAATGACCGGTGGAAAGGAGAACGCATCGCTGTGTGCCATGTGTTCGAGCAGGTCATAGCCACTGCCATCGGGGAGGGCCAAGTCCATCACCATGCAATCGAAGGTGGCATGGGCCAGTTCGGCCAGGGCATCGGCGACGCTGCCGACCGCGCGGATGTCCAGTTGGTCGCGATCCAGCAGCAATACCAGGTTCTGCCGCAGTTGCTGGTCGTCTTCGACGATCAGCAGGCGGCGCATCCGTTGCCGGTGGCGATCTTCCAGTTGGCCGATGGCATGCACGAGCATCTCGCGCGTGGCCGGCTTGGCGATATGGCCGATCGCGCCCAGCTCCATGGCGACTGAATTGCGATCCTGAGCAGACACCACGTGCACGGGAATATGCCGGGTAGCCGGGTCGCGCTTGAGCCGTTCGAGCACGCTCAGGCCCGATACGTCCGGCAGGCCTATATCCAGCAGGATGCCGCAGGGCGAGAGTATCGGGGTGAGCTCCAGCGCTTCCTCGGCCGTGCCAGCCACCACGCAGTCGAAATCCAGTTCGTGTGCGAGTGCGACCAGAGCCTGCGCAAAGCCCGCATCGTCTTCGACTACCAGGATCAGCCGTCCCGGCCGGCCGGGAGCATGGCGATCGTCTGCGATACTTCCGGCCGGCATGGGCACCGCAGGCGCGGCCGGTGTCGGGACCTTGGTGTCGCGCTCCGGTGGAAATTGTGCAGGTGCGCTAATGGCGAGGGGAAGGCCGGTGGTCTCGAACAGCGAGGCCTGGTCGAAGACGACAGGCAGTTCCAGCGTGAAGCAACTGCCCTTGCCGGGTTCACTGGTCACGCTGATGTGGCCGCCCATGCGCTGGGCCAGGTCACGCGAGATCGACAGGCCTAGACCTGTGCCGCCGAACTTGCGGCTGGTACTGCCATCGGCTTGGCGAAACGCCTCGAAGATCGCCTGGGTCTGGTCCGGCTCGATACCGATGCCGGTATCGCACACGATATAGCGAATGCGCTCGGCATCGGTTGCCTCCACGCGCAAGCTGACCTTGCCCATATCGGTGAACTTCACCGCGTTGGCCAGCAGGTTCTTCAGGATCTGCATCAGGCGCTGGAAGTCACCCACGATATTGGCTGGCGTACCGGGAGTCCGGGACAGTTCCAGTGTGAGCTGCTTGTTGGTACACAGCGGCTCGAAGGTTTCACGCAGGCGCTGGAGTACCGCGTCTACCTCGATCGGCTCGGCGGCCAGGTCGATATGGCCTGCTTCGATCTTGGATAGGTCGAGGATGTCATTGATGAGGGCGAGCAGGTCATTGTTTGACGCGTGGATGGCACGAGCGTAATTGACCTGCTGCTCGGTGAGGGTATTTTCTTTGTTGTCGGCCAGCAACTTGGCCAGGATCAGCGCACTGTTGAGCGGTGTGCGCAACTCGTGCGACATGTTCGCCAGGAATTCGGATTTGTAGCGGCTGGTCGCCTCCAGCCTCTGTGCGCCTCGCGCCATGTCCGCCTGTGCACGCAGCAAGGCATGGCGTTGGCGTTCCAGTTCCTGGGTGCGTTCTTCCAGTTGTACGTTGGTCTGTTCCAGTTCGGCCTGCTGTGCTTCAAGCGAGACTTGCGAGTGCTGAAGGCTGCGCGCCTGCTCTTCGAGTTCTTCATTGGCAACGCGCAATTCTTCCTGCTGGGTTTGCAGTTCATCGCTCTGTCGCTGGGTTTCCTCCAGCAATTCAGCCTGGCGCTGTCGATAGGTGGCCGTGCGCAATGCTGTGCCGATGAGCTCGGCGCTTTGCTCGAGCAGGCTCAAGTCCAGGTGAGCTCGTGCCGGGCGCCCGAGTCTGCCCAGTTCCATCGCACCGATCGGCCGGCCATCGGCAAGTAGTGGCAACAGGAGCAGGTCCGTGGGGGCGCTGTGTCCCAGGGTGGACGTAATGGGCAGGTGGGTAACTGGAATGCCGGCAACGCGGCGAGGCTGTCGTTGGGCCAACACTTCGCCAAGCAGGCCGGCATGGGCGGGCAGGCGTTCGGTCTGGTTTTCGCGCAGGGCTATGCCGCCGATCAGCACGAGCTGCGCACCCTCCAGGCGATAGAAAGCCCCCACCTGGGCCTCCAGTCGATCACACAGCGCACGGGTGGCGTGGACCGCGATGTCCTGGAGCGTTTGTTCGCCACGCAGCACCGTGGCCAGCAGATTTTCGCTCTCCTGCAGCCACAGCAATTGTTCGACGTTGCCGCGGGCACGCAGGGCCTGCCAGACCACGGTGGCGATGATCCAGAACGATACCGAGCCCAGCACACGATTAAATACGGTGTGTCCCCCCGACGAGGCGCCCGGCGAAAGCCAGAGGCTGCCCGCGGTGCAGATCATGGAGACCAGGGCCACCCAGAAGGGCAGCGTGGGCCTGGACTGGAACAACGTCAGGCCGATTGCGACGAAGTACGAACACCAAAGCGCATAGCCCAGGGGCGTGAACGCATCCAAACCCAGGTTGATGATCATGAATATGACGATGACCGCCCAAATGGAGCGGTCACGGGCAATGCGGTTCGGTGTCATGACGCGAGCTCAGCAATAAGCCGCGTATCGTAACTTAACGTTCCGTGCAGGGATGTCGAGGAGTTGTGAGGGCGGCATGACGGCGCCGCTCATGGTCACGTTGCGCGCAAAAGTGACCTGGGAGGGCAGTCGGGTGCCCGCACTCATGATCTTCAAAGCGGTAGCACATGAGCATATCGAGTGTGATTTGAATCGCATATCCATTGGCACCTGGAATAGCGCCTGTGCCGGCCCTCACAAAATCCCGCCGATGGCATGCGAACAACCGCGTCGTGGCTCAACCGATGCATTCGCAATCGGAAGGTGCATCAGGCCGGAAACAAAGCCCCGGAATCTATCGCCGGTACGTGAAGAACGAATCGTTCGAATGTCATGAGGGCTCCCGTCTTTAACGCATTCTTGAAGAGGCAAGGGGTTATGTGGGCCGACACGAGGGTATGGAAGATCAGTGACGTCGGTTTACCCGAAGACGCCTCCCATGCGCTGCATTCCATGCTGAAAATACTGCATGGGAAATCTGCGGCGTTATGGCAACTGAGTCGGTCGGCTGATGCCGACGTATTATTCGTCGGCGTCGACGCCGGTGCGCGCGCGCTGGATGTCGCGCGCAGCGCCGGCAAGATCACAGTCGCGGTCACTGAAGGTCGGCCCACCACGGATGGTTGCAGCTTTGTGCTGCAACGTCCTTTCCGGGTGATCCAACTGCTGGATCTGTTAGATAGCATCGCCGAGCACCTGCGCAAGCATCCGTTGACCAGGACCTTGGTTGGGCAACCATGGGTTTCGTCGCTTTCCTTGCGCGAGGCATTGACACAGCCCTGGAATGGATGGCGGGTTGCCTCGACCGACGATGGGGGCTCGTTGTGGCTGGGCGAGGGCAGGGCCATGGCCGAAGCGCAGGTCATGCAGCGCCTGCGTCAAGCCCCGATCGAATTGGGGCGGTTCATGCCGTCCGAGCGGCCACCTCCCGAGACCGCTTGCAGCATCAGCTTGCCTGACCTGGGCTGGTACATCGGCATGCACACCAGCGGGCAACTGGCGCCGTGGCTAGACGAGCGCCAGCGCTACAGCCTGCAACGCTGGCCCGACCTGGGCCGAGTGGGCGCGACGGCGATGATCCTGGAACTGTGTGCCGAAGCATCCGCGCGCCCATCTGCTCATGCCGAACTAATACAACGCACCGACTGCGATGCGGTCCAGGCATCGCGATTTTTGACAGCGGCTTCATTGGCAGGCTGGCTGCAATCGGCCCCTCCACGACGCGCCGTGCGTATGACGGATGCGCCCAGGCACGGTGGTTGGATGCGGTTGGTGAGCCAATTGCGTAAGCGTCTGGCATGAACGATTTCGCTTTTGGAGAGTTCAAACTGGTATTCACTGGACCGATGGGCGCTGGCAAGACCACGGCGATCGCGGCCATCAGTGAAGTGCCTCCGGTCAGGACCGAAGTTGAAAATACCGATCGGCAAGCCCACGCCAAAGAGACCACCACCGTGGGGCTCGACCTTGGTCGGATCACGCTGCCCGATGGGCACGTCGTGCATCTCTACGGCACGCCCGGACAAAGCCGCTTTCGTCTCATGTGGCAGATCATCAGTCGAGGAGCTGCCGGAGTAATCGTGCTGCTCGACGCCAGCCATCCTGAAGTAGTTGCTCAGGCCCGCCAATACATCGACGCGTTTCGCGCATGGGTGCCAGCCGGCGCCATCGTGGTTGGGCTGGGGCGTACCGATCTGCCAGGGGCGATCGATAGCGATGACCTGATCGCGCGGCTGGACTACGAAGGTTGGCGACCGCCGGTTTTTTCCGTCGACGTGCGCAGGTCCGGCGACGTCTTGCTGCTGGTGCGCGCGTTGGCCTGCATCCTTCAATTCCAGTCGGAAAGCGAGTCGGCATGAGTGAGCGTTGGGGAAGCAGGGTGCTACAGGAACTGGCAAGAAAACAGCTCGCCATACTGGGCGGCATGACTGGTGTGCAATCGGCGGTGCTATTTTCCGCCGATGGATTCGAAGTTGCCTCGCACGCCGTCTCCGCCGAGGCAGCCGGTCGCCTGGCCGCGATCGGTAGCTCCTTGTCATCGCTGGGTTCGGCCATTTCGGCCGAAGCTGGCCTTCGCGTCGCCGAGCGCACCATTGTTGAAAGCGCCAACGGTACGGTAATGATCATGCAGGTGCCCGCCACGCCAGCCATGTCGTTGGCCGTGGTGGCAGATCGCAGCGCCTTGCTGGGTCGCCTGCTATGGGCTTCGAAACACTGTTGCCAGGTGCTGGCCGATGCCATGGGCACCTGATGCACGCCGTGCGTCCGGGACAACGCCGGCGATCTTTTTTGTCCCATCGCCTCGAGGAACAGAATCATGCCGAACCTGACCGATACGCTGAATAAACTGCTCGAACCGGATGGCGCGATGTGCGCGGCGCTCGTCGATTCCGGCAGTGGCATGCTGCTAGCCAAGGTTGGCAGCGGGCTGGATCTGGATCTGGCGGCGGCAGGTAATACCGAGGTGATGCGAGCCAAGATGAAGACCATGAAGTCGCTCGGTTTGAACGACAGCATTGAGGATATCCTGATCACGCTGGGCAAGCAGTACCACATCATCCGTCCAGTCGCGAACAAGGAAGGCCTGTTCCTGTATTTGGTGCTTGACCGCGCGCGCAGCAATCTTGCCTTGGCCCGTCGTGCTGCGCAGGATGTGGAAAAGGGCATCCAGCTTTAATCCGGGTCGCAGCCGGTCAGGGAAGGCCAGAGCAACGATTGCCCGGCACGAAGGCGAGGCGGTTCGAAGTGACGTCGTTTCGCCTCGCGATTCGTTTCGTGCCGCCGGAACGGATCATGTGTCTTAAGCGGGCCTGGAATGGCTTGGCGCCATCGCGCATGGGGCGTGCTCGCGTACGATATGCATGGAGGCAAGGATCTGGATTATGCTGATTTCAATTTCCAGGACAGGCACACCATGTCACGAGCCGAACAGCATCACCGTATTGATTATCTGGAGTTCGCTGTTCGCTCCATTCCCGCATCCAGGCAATTCTTTGGCGATGCGTTTGGCTGGACATTCAACGATTACGGTCCCGATTACTGTGAGTTCCGCGATGGACGCCTGACAGGTGGTTTTTTCCACGGCGAGCCGAGCCCTGGCGGTGCTCTGGTCGTAATCTATTCGCGTTCGCTGGAGCAGACCCAGGCGGCCATCGAGGCATCGGGCGGGCGAATGACCCGGTCAATCTTTGTTTTCCCCGGTGGTCGGCGTTTTCATTTTGTCGATCCGGACGGTTACGCATGGGCTGTCTGGACTGAAGCCTGAAGCTGTCAGCGGTTGGTAGCGTCGTGCTCGCCGAGCAGTTGTTCCATGCTGGGCTGGCCCAGATAGCGGGCCAGGTCCTGCGGCGTCAGGCCGTCATCCGTCTTGGCGTTTATATCGGCGCCGCGCTCCAGCAGCCAACGCACTGCCGGGGCATGTCCCTGTTCAACGGCATTATGCAAGGGGGTGTAATTGTGTTCGCCCTTGCAGTTGATATCGGCATCGTTCGATAGCAACACCTCCATTTCCTTGATCGCTCCACGCGTGGCCGCGATGTTGAAAGGGCAATCATTGAACAGGCTTTTTTGATGCACATCGACCAGCCGTATCCCGCTGTACTCGGGTAGTGTCTGGTAGTCCGCCAGAATCTCGAACAAGGTCATTGGATCGGTTCCACAAAGGGTGGACAGGGTGGCCGAGATGGCCCAGCCAATAGGGCATTGTATGCCCGCCGCATGGTTGCGTTCGAAGGCCCGGCGCAAGATCGCCGTGCGCCTTTATGGCGGCGGTCTGCGCGGTCCGCGTCACGGAATGAGGCAGGCACAATGCGGGATCGTCACGCCGCAGCGCGCGTGGCGCTTTCCACTCTATATCCTCTTCCTTGCGAGCCTATCGCCGGGAACCCATGGTGCCGAGCTGGCGTCGATGTGTGTAGCCCTGGAGAAGAAGATCTTCACTTATTTTGCTGAAAGACCGGAAAACAGTAGCAGTTTGTGTTGGCCCAATTTCCGTCGAACACGACTTTACCGGGCCACCTTATCCCCTCGTGTTGCCTGGAGAGAAGGTGCTGGCTGAAAGCGAAGCTTGAAGGTCGGCGGCGACATGCCGCCATGCATCAATGCTTCTTATCGTCCTTGTGTTCTTGACGCGGAGACGGATGTTCCTCGTGGTGTTGCTGAGGCGGTGGCGCCTGATGCTGCTCAGGAGCAGGGCGCGGCGCAGCCTGCGGATGAAATGCCGGCGACGCATGCTGTTCCATATGTTGCATCGGCTGCTGGTGCGGTTGCATGGGCTCGGGACGCGGAGCTTGTTGTGGGCGCGTTGCGGCTTCCTGGTGTTGCATGTGCGGCGGCATGCCTTCGTGTGAGACAGGCATCGCGTGGCCTGGCTGCGCCGATGGTGCATGCACGGGCTGGAGGTGCGGTTGCATATGCGCCGCCGCTTGCGGTGGCTGGTGTGGCTGCATGGGCTGCGGGTGTAACGGCTGCATGGGGTTGCCCCCAACGTGCGCAGTGGCCTGTTGCGGCAGGGGTGCTTCGTGTGTCGGGTGTAACGCAGCGCCGGGCATCCGATGCGCGTCGGCCGCTGCGGACATGCCATGCGCTTGCGGTCCATGCGGTTGCGTTGTTTCACCGGGGCGATGGCCTTGGGCGAAGTTCGGTATCGTCATATGCTGTGGTTGGCCCTGAGCTTGAGGGTGCTGTGCTCCCGGTGGCTGCGCCATGTTGTGGCCGTCGAACGCATGATGCCCCTGTGCGTTCGCCATCGCGGGATTGGGTGCCCCGGGGGGAGCGAAACCAGGCACACCTGGGCCGCCAGGACGATGTTCATCCACGCGCACGTTGTTGTTGACCGTGCGGTTATTGCTATTGACGTTGGTGATGTTGTTGGTCGTGTAATGGTTGATCACGGTCGTCGAGCGCGATACGTAGTTGTGGTTGTTGTAGACCACCGCCGGACGATGCCAGCCGCCGCCGTTGTCGGGTCGACCGCCGCCCCAGTGCATGCCCCAGGAGTGCCAGCCACCATCGTCGCGGTGATAGTGATCATGCATGCTGCCAATGAGGACGCCGACGCCGAACGTCACCGCACCCACCGCAAGGAGATCGGTGCCGCTGTATGCGGGGCGCGCGTAGGTGTAGCCGGGGTAGTAGGCCACATCGCCGCCGTATACGGTTTGCGGGTCATAGGTGGGGACGTAAACCGTATCTTCTTGTGCTGGTTCGATTTCGATGACCTGAGCCGGTGCCGGTACTACGGCAGGGCCGTTGTATACCGGTTCGCCACCGTCATCGGCATAGACCGCCGTGTCTTGTGGCGGTGGAGGTGTCGCGGCGCGCGTGGTCACCTGCTGGCGCTGGGAGCTGCGCAGATTGCCATGGGCGGATGCGCGCTGGCGCATTACCTGGATGGCATTGAGTACATCGGTCGGATCGTTCGCGTAGGCTTGGCCCAATGCCGTGGTCCACTGGATATTCTGCGCCATCTGATCCAGCGTCGATGGAAACTGGGTCAGCCCTTTGACGCTGGCATCCCACGGTTGCGGATCCACCGCAGCCTGTAGCAAGGTGCCTTGCAACTTGGGATTCTGCGCCATCAACTGGTCCGCCGCGGTGATTTGATCCGGATAGGTCGAGCCGGCGAGTACTTGAGCCACCAGCTTGTCCGGGAATAAAGCAATGGGGGCAACCAGTTGATACAGCTCATCCGCGCTTGGTGGCGTATAGGCAGCAGTGGCCTGCGAGACCGCGTTCGATGCTGCATTAGCAGGAGCTGGCGCGCCGCTGGATGCCGCTGCGGGAGGGGATGACGCATCCGGTTGTTGCTGATTGCAGCCGGCAAGCACGAGCGTGCAGGCACAGAAGCTCGCTCCAATAACCGCACTGAGTAAACGTTGCCTGTTCAAGACATTTCTCCTGGAAGAAACCCCGGGACGGCGTCGCGCCGGCCACGATCGTTATGCGTGAGCTATGAGAGCTTACGTTAGGCTGACGAGACTGAGAGATCATCCTGTCCCCTGCGTGTCGCTCGGTAGTGCGCCTTAAGTGATAGCTGGCAGTCGTATAATCGTGGCTAAACAAAACCCTGGTATGGCAAGACTCACATGGCTGGCAGTCAGGCTGAGCTGCCGGCACGCATCGTAGGCCGGCCATGTGTCTTCGTACGACAACGCCTGGTTAGCGCGATTTTCTGTTTGCGCGCTCGTTCGTCGTGGTAGAGAGGCGAGCTTCGGCGTTGCGCACGAACTGCCATGGAATGCGACGCAAAAAAATGCGCACGTTCTTGCGAAGAGGCAGGCCTTGAAGTGATGCGAGGGATTTGTAGATAGTAATGGTCTGAAGTGCCGTCGCCTGTACCTCCATGCTCATCCCCATGACTCATCGTCCAGATATGGGCTGAGCGGCGACCAAAAAGGAACAGCCAGGCATTGAGCCTGGCTGTTGGGGAGATATCGACGGGCAGTATCAGGGCTGCTTGCGATCTTCCTTGCGGATTTCGTCGGCAGTCTTGCCCACTTCCTTCTGGACCTTGCCAGCGTTCTTTTCCAGGTTGCCGGCCACTTCCTTGGAGTGGTTGCCAGTGACTTTGCCAATGGCTTCTTTGACGGCGCCCTTGGCTTGATGCTTGGCGCCCTCGGTGCGGTTCTTGTCCATGATGATGCCTCGTATCGTGTGGGGAATCGGCCGCTGCTGCGGCACAACCGTTTTAGGGCGCGCTTCGCATCTTCTTCGTGAAATAACCCCGTGGGTGTTTTGACCCTGGTCAGCAATGTGTGCGTAACGAGATCCAGGCGTCTTGGAGCCGTCAGTGCAGCGTGCCTATTCAGGCAGGTCAAAGCATTGCGCTCAAGAGGCTTCCGACCAGTGATATCTCATGCCATGACTTTGCACGCGCTCAGACACGATCGGGATCGCTATGCGGTCGCCTGATATTTTATGAAGCAATCCTTTTTATTTAGCCGGTCGTGGATTTCTTGAGCCACCGAGATAATCCATTCGGCCGGATGTGATGGAAATGTGCACAATTGGCGCCGGATGTCCGTGGGATGCCGATTCTCTATGGCGTGATCCATAACACATAACCCTCGCGGGCCCGCTGCTGGAATAAGGTATGCTGCTCGCGTCGCCTTGGGGCGTATCGATTTCCACGCCTGCGACTACAAGCAGTCGGCAGGTGTCTCGCGTCAGGCTTTTTGAGCGCAGAGGTGGGGGATGCAAGGAGCAATTCGGGGAGCATGGTTGCAGCAGGGCCTGGTGGCCTTGGGATATGCAGCCGCGTACGGGTTATTGCAGAAAGTGTCGTTTGCCCATTGGGTCCTCTTCGCGGGATTCAGGCTGATGGCATTGATATTTGTTCCACGCCGTTATTGGGCGGCCATGGCTATCGGTGAATTGGGCCCGGTAGGTTATGTCGTAATCAAATGCCTGGACCAGTTTGGCTGGGCCTGGGCTGTGCTCATGATGGTTCCCTCCCCGATCGTGCTGGCCATGCCCATCACCCATTGGTGTCAGGGAACCTTGCGCATGTTCCCGCCACGCGGCGATGTGCGCATCGGGGTGCTGTTGCTGAACATGTTGCTGGCGGCCATCGCATGGACGGGTATCAATCTACTCTGCTTACTCGTGATGCGAGTACAACCGGGTTATAACCTCGACTACCTCACCGTGACTGCGCGCTGGTTCGTTGGCTATTTCCTCGGCGCGCTGACCGTCGTGCCTCTGGCCGTGTTGCTTCGTCAGGCCTGGCGCTCTTCGGTGGCGGGCGAGCGTTGGCGGCGCGTATGGGACAGTCGCCTGTTCCTGGAGACGACCTTCCTGCTGGTGCCGACATTGTGCTTCCTGCTTTGGGTGTCCTCGCACGCCGATTCGGAAAGTGCCCGCCAGGCGGCCAGGATGGCGATGTTCCTGCCAGTGGTTTTCCTGGCGCTTCGTTACGGATGGCAAGGCGCGGCCCTGGGTGGCGCGCTGGCCAGTGTGGCCGAAGTCATGACCATGCCCGCCCACAACGACCCGGCTGCCGTGCAGGCCGAGGTCTTCATGGCTTTTGCCATCACCACCATGCTGATGCTGGGCTCGCGCATTTCGGTGCTCAACCATCGAGACGATCAGGAAAAAGCCAACATCCAGGATGCCTTGGCCCTGGCGCGCAAGAACATCGCCATCGGTGAAACGCGCCTGCGTGTGGCCTCGGAATTCCTCGAGCAGATCCGCGAATCGATTCGTGTGGGATACGACAACCTGCTCACGCAGTTGCGCCACGTACCCAGCGTCGACGGTCGAGGTTATGCGCGCCAGGCGGCCTTGGCCCAGGATCAATTGTTCCGTTTGTCCGATGGCTTGTATCCCAGTGGTTGGCGTGACATGCAGTTGCTGCCAACCCTGCGTCAAGGACCCTTCGCTCGCGCGCTTTCAGAGGGCGGCGTCAGTTATTGGTGCGATGCCCATGGCGACTTCTCGCGCCTTTCCAAGGGCCTGCATCTGGCAATCTATCGACTGGTGGGAGAGTGCGTGGCCCAGGTCTGTGCGCAAGTGCCGCCCACCCATGTACGGGTTCGTTTGCGAGTGAGCTATTTCTGCAATCGCCCCATGGTCGGTGTGCGGGTGCACGCTTGGACGGAGCTGGATCGCGTATTTGCGGTACAGCTCAGCGACGTGCGGCTTCGTCTGGCTGGCATGGGGCTCGATTGGGAGGCGGCGACAGATCGCGTAAAGACCTATCAAGGGCGCCTGCGGTGCTCGCATGGCTCCCGTGGCCATCATGTCATCAGCGCCGTTCTCAGGGACCCGGCGCTTCGACAGGAGCCGTCCGGTGAGCGCCAGGTAGGCGCGGTCACCGGCTTTGGCTATTAGGCAAAGTTACTGGGCGTGCGTGGTGCAATCGACCGGATCACACGCGCTGGCAGCCTGGAGCAGCAAGGTACCGTTTTTTTGCGGCTGGGCGGTGATACGCACCTGATCGTCCTGGTAAATGCGCTCCCCTGAGGTGGGGCGCACCGTGGTCGGGTCTTGCGTGACGACCTGGGTAGCCGAGCCTACCGGCAGGGTGAGGAACTGGCCTCCAGCGGCGGCCACGGCGCCTCGGACATTGCCGGCGGCGTCATTGACCTGGATGAAGCGCACGCCGTCTTTCACAAACACATAGACGTGATAACGGGCGCTGGAGCTCTGATCCGGCGCATTGGGCCATGATTGCCCAAGGCCGGAGGACGGCGATTGCGCCAGGGCTGCCCCGGACACCAAAACTCCCAATACTGCGATATAACGCAACAGCTTGCTCATATGATCCCTCGTGGTCGGCGCTGGCATGGAACGGGCCCTAATCTAGCATCCAATCTAAAGCCAGAGACGGTACAAAAACGGGGAAGATTACGCATTTTCACAGGCTGGTCGCCGGATTCAGGATTTTTTTAATGCCTCCATCGCCGATCGTCTTCGTTTAAATCGATGCGATATGCGCCCTGGATGTTTTAATCGGGTGTTTTTTTTATCGGCAAGGATATGGCCGCGTGGATAGGGCCGCCCAACCAAGCCAGGCGCGATATATCACCTCGATCGAAGCGGGTGATCAAGAGGCCGATTCGATCTTCTTCAATAGCATGCCTCGACGATGCGTCGTAGCGGCGCCTCGTCGTGGGGAAGCCATAGCAGCGCTTTCCATCGGGCGCGCTTGGCCGCTAGCCCCGGTGCGATGGCTTCGCCCTAGTACGTGACCTTGGTCGTGGCGATATGGATGGCGTAATCGCCGAAGCGGACATGATGATCGTTCAAGCTTACATTTCCCGACGACATCAACGACGACAACGCCAGTTGCACGCTTGATAAGCAAACAGGCGGCACTCCGGAACATCGCCCATCAACGGGTTGTGCTGGCCCCGGTCTTGAACACTTGGTCGCCTGTCGCGAAGTCTCACGTCGGAGAAAGGGGGTAGATCAAGGCGTCGCCGCGGGCCGCTGGCGGTTGTGGTCAGTGACCAGGCCACATAGCCTGTGCGAGCTATTGGTCTTGCGGCAGCAAGCCCAGCAGAGTGTATGGTCCGACGGACATCAGTTCGAATGTCGCCAACCTGGCGGCCGCGATCGGGTGTGTATCGACCTTCACATGTGTTGCCGGGGCCCTGGCCTCCATCCGGGAAATCACGTCGGGTGCCCAATATGGCTCGGTGATCCCATCGAGCCCTACAAATGAGCCGTGCCCAGGTAATGAGTTGGGTCGACGGTAATCGCTTAAGAAGTGGCCGCGCCAGCCGTTGAACTCCCCAACGGACCAGTCCTCGATATCCCTGATGCCGCATGCCGACCCAACCCCCTGATCACCGCGCACTTGATGGCAGCGATGGGGAGCTGCACGAAGCCGATCAGCCCGCCGTACTGCGCTTTCCGGTAGAGCGGGTGCGGATTGCGGGCGCGTCGGCCGAAACGGCGACCGATGTTAACCTGGAGCGCGTCGAGGCGCTGAAGGTGGCGATTGCCCAAGGGCATTGGAAACTGGACATCCGCCGACTGGCCGATGTGCTGCTTCTCAAGCTGAGGTGGTGGTAACGCTGGTAGCCATTGGTCCAGCGCCCGTCAAGCGATTACGACATGCGTGAGCATGCCACTGAAAACACCTATTTCTCCTTGCCCGTGCCGAACGAATGATCTTTCGGTCGCATGTCTGTCGTCACGCGGCCGAACTCCTTTATATTCCCCAAGGTGGATGTATCGAAAACATGCCGGCCAACGGCTTGCACTGGGGGAGTGCATGAATATCGATTTTCATTATGGTTACATGTACATCGTTGCCCGGCTGGGTGGCTTGGGCCAGGCTGACGCGGCCACGATGTCGCATGCCTGCCAGTACATTGATGACTCGACGACTAACGGTATCCTGAAATTCAGTCAAGGTCAGTCGTTCGAACGATTTGCAGCGGCGCACGAGATTTTCGACTACAGCGCAAACGCCGATCAGGGCCAGGACAAGGTCGTATGGACGCCCTTTCATTTTCTGCCAGGCGGCCACGGCCAGACCATTGAAGATATGGCCGTGTGCAAAAAGGACAGCTTGATTGCGCAGCGGATGATCGAACACACACTTAAGCAATGCCATGACAAAGCCGATGATCCTGGGGAGATCAACAACGCCTTGCATCGCCTCGGCGTGGCGTTGCATGCGTACGTGGATACCTGGGCACATCACGAATTCTCAGGCTTTCCGAGTCGGAGAAATGACGTCAGCCACCTGGAGAGTGACGATTTCGATCACGACGCATGGTGGCAGCGATTGAAGGATGCGCTGGCCTCATCTGGCGTGGGCATCTTTTCCCGGCTCGGACACGGTGCAGCGTTGCATTTTCCTGATTGGCCTTGGGCTCGCTGGCACTATGTCGATGGCAATGGCAAAACCGTCCATCGTGATAATCTGCCGGAGTTCGTTGAGGCTGCGAACTCGGCGTGCAAGGTTGTGCAGGCGTTCGTGCACGGTTCCAGTCAACCCTCGGGGCAGTCTGGATTGACCGAAGATGCCAAAGCGGTATTGCGCCAGTTGATGGAAACCAATCGCGACGAAAACGAAGCCGAGCGCCTGGATGTCGTCATGCGATCCGTTGCTGCCGGGCACATCCCGGGCCTTCCGGCCGAACAGATGCCGAGCTACGTCGCCAAAGGGCATGGCTCGTGGAAGCACATCGCTACCGGTATCGATCAGGTCGATGACGGTGGCACGCTGCCGTCATGGTCACCAGCGTTCGAGGCATCCGATTACCGCAAGTTTCATGACGCGGTCAAAGAGCATCGCTTTTATGTCATCGGTACGCTGTTGCCAAGGCATGGTATTCGCCTTGTGTAGGGATACCCGACGATCGTGCATGGGGCCTTATCCACACAGCGACACTGTAGCCAGCTTGAGGCGCCAAGGATCCAGAACAGGCGGGACCTTTCGTCCGTTAGAGCAGCTCTCAGGAGGGCCGCTCTACCGGATGAGTGCTGGGCAGGGTTTTGCTCGATACTTACCAGGGCAAGGTCTTACCGAGATATGTAAAGCTCCCGGTGGGGCCGTCGGCATCGATCAGCGCCATGCCAACGCTGCTCTTGGCGCCCGTCGGGATGTCGATCTCCCCATGACCACCGTTCATTTCTGTCTTCACATAGCCGGGATGAATGGCATTGACCTTGATCGGCGTATCACGCAGCTCATAAGCCAGATGAATAGTCCATGCATTCAAGGCGCTCTTTGATGCGTTGTAGGCGGGAATCTTGAAATTGTAGATCGCCGAAGCCGGGTCGACATGCAAGCCGAAAGAACCCAGTTGGCTGGAAACATTCACGATGCGTGCGGCGGGTGCTTTTCGCAGCAACGGCAAGAAAGCGTTGGTGACTTCGACAACAGCGAACAGATTGGTGTCAAACGTCTCGCGCCAAGCTTTGAGGCTTTGCTGAGAGGGGGGCTTACTCGGGTCCTCGACCATGATGCCGGCGTTGTTCACCAGGATATCGAGCTTGCCGAATCGTGATTGCACCTCGGCGACTGCATGCTCGATGCTGTCCGGGCGGGTGACGTCCAGGACGATCGGTTCAACGGTCAGGCCCTCAGCTTTGAGCGAATCTGCGGCGGCCTTGGTTCGTGTGGCATCGCGCCCGGCCAGGAGCGTCACTATGTTTGCCTGCGCCAGCTGGCGCACCGTTTCTAGGCCAATGCCACGGGTAGCGCCCGTGACGAGGGCGATTTTCTGATCTGTAGACATGGATGGTCCTTTGAGGGGTAAGGAAGGGCACAACCATCAACAGATGGGGTCGTATTGCACAGTTCAACCCCCCAGCCGTACCTCCGCACTCGTGGGAGCGAATTCATTCGCGAAACCATCTGCGACCCAGTCGCAGATGGGGGCTTTAAAAACTTCCAAGCTGCAATCTCGTCGCGTCTTGCATCGCGACTGACGTCGCTCAAACAGAAGAGGCGGCAATCTCGATGCCATGCAGCTTACTCCCAGTCAGCTCTCTCGTTTTGCCCGCCTTGGCTTCTTCGGGGCGGTGGGAGCCTTCACCAGAAATTGCTCAAGGCTTACCCCGCGTTGCTTGAGCGCCTCGACAACCCAACGCGGTTTGCGTCCCACGCCAGACCAGGTTTGCAAGGGATCAGACGGATTGCGGTATTTGGCAGGCAGAGCCGGCCGGCTGGTCGGCGCGCGTTCGTCGTGCCTGGAAAAGAGCTCCTCAAGCGTCACGTGGTATTGCGTCAGTATGGCCTGAATTTTGCGTCGAGCATCACTCAGGCGATCTTTCTTTGTCGAGCTTATCTGAGCTTGCGCGCGCTCGATAAGGTCTTGTAGCTGATCGTACGACAGTGAGTGCAAATCAATAGCCATGCTTGATTCCTTGGTGTGGCGATGGGCGTGGGCGAATGTTGAAACATGGATTGACATACACCGAGGCGCTTGTTCCCACCTTGGTATATGTCAGAAAGTGTTTCCTCAAAGGAATAGGCTAAAACCTGATTTTTTATGAATGGATTGTTCTGGCTATTTTTAATCGCGAGGATGTGTATAAGCTTCCTCGTCAAGAAGGCATGAATAGATAAAAAAGATGACTACGTCGCGACGTGGCCGGGACGCTGATGCGCCAAGTTATTGACCTTTTGCACGGAGATCCGGCGATAAGCACAGAGTGCAGGTGGGATAAACAGCAAGGCTTCGCTCATTTCAATGAGGGGTATTTATGCGTGCCTTTATTCAGCTGGCGCTGCTGGCTGTTACCGCTTTCCTGACTCTCATGGGTTGTAGTGCGCTGGATGGAACGGCGCGCCTGAAAGATCCGGCCATCATCAGCCCGATTCGTTCGAAAGATGACCCGGTATCCGTGGCACTCACTTCTGATCGGCGGCTTATGGTCTTCTACCCGGATGGAAAGACCTGCCCGGAAGCGCCACCGGATACTTCATCGAATATAAGCGGTTCCGTGTCGGCTGCCATCAATGCCGCCGCGACAGCCAAAGACGCAGCCAATGCCACGCTCGCGGTGACGCTGGCCGACCAGATGGCCATGGCATTGAGTCATAGCACGCCGCAATCCCAGGGCTCCATCATCATGCGAGCGGCTTTTGCGTTCGCTTGCACGTCGGCCAGAAACGGCATGATGAACGAGCAAGAGTACAACGCTTTTCTCTCCGCTGCGCTAAGTGCCGCAGTCGCACTTAGTTACGCTGAGCTCAGCCTCAACGGAGGGAAGATCGGTGGGAACGGAAGCGCCGCCAGTGATACTCTCGCCCAGGGAGCGAGTCAGGGAGGTGTCGACTTTGCTGCCGCCAAGGCCGCGCAGGCGGCCAGCAGTGCGACAAAAGAAGCCGGCACGAAGGCATCGGCGGATGCGGGCAAGGCCGCTAGCGATGCGGTCAAAGCCACGGTGGATGGTGTTGCGACACCAACGGCCAACAGTCTCGCTACAAGCGCTGGCACCGCAGCACATGATGCAGTGCTCGCAAAAACCGGAAACAGTACGAAGGCGCTGATTGCCCAATTGACGGCGCAGAATACGGTAACCTCCGGACTTGCCGGCGCGTCGCCCGCTTCGACTCCTGCGAGCAGATTCGATTTGCAAAATGCCGTAGCCCTGGCGGCGCCCTTTACGAACCTCTCCAGATCCTATTCGCAGATGAGCGATACCAGTTCGCTCGCTACCGAGGAGAAGACTGCTTTCCAAGCGATGCTTTCCCAGGATGTGGATAGCGCCTTGGCAGCGTTGAACAGCGTGTACCAGGCGTCGCCTCAATATCACGATATTGCCAGCATACGGATGCTTGTTCAGAGTCGTTATGCCCAGCTAAAGGCCAAAGACCAGGCGTCCTGGAAAAACCTCTATGCGACGATCGTCAAGCTTTATGCAACGAACGCACCGTCGGATGAATTGACGCGTATGAGCCAGTTGGCGCAATAGCGAATGGTCGTACGGCCTTGGGCGCCAGGCGCAGCATGGTCATCCAGGCATGTGCGCCTCTTGATGCGGATGACTCCCCAACGGCCGATGGCTCTACCTTAAGCCGCGACAAATATGGGGATAAGGATCAGTGATCCGCACCGAGCAAATGGCAGTCGCGCAAAAAGAGAACAGCAGGGGCCCACTGCGGGCCCACAACTGAAAAAGCCCGCCGAGGAGGCAGGCTAAATCATTGAAAATCTGGTGGCCGGGGACGGAATCGAACCGCCGACACGGGGATTTTCAAAAATCGGTCGGACGAATGAGGGGCGTTGTTGGATCTAATATCTTATTGATAGATAAGTTTTTCATCATGGAGGCGGCCTCATTTGGCCACATTGAACTACACCTGATCCCCTTTTGTCTGCGGCCATATCGCGGCCAGAAAAATTGCTACCATCCTTAGCTAGGAAACCGTGGAACTGGGGAACACCTATGGCTGTGGTCGCGCTTCTGACAAGGAAGTTGGTCGAGAGCTTGAGCTTTGAGCGACAGGTTGTCCACGATGGAAAGGGTGGTTTGATGACCATCCAAACTCCTTCATCGGTGAAGAAATGGAGT
>NZ_DASVMI010000142.1:0-21086 GCF_036384435.1 Dyella sp.
GGAGGGCGGACTATAATGATTTCCGCCCCCATTCTTCGTTGGCAGATATCCCGCCAGCGCAGTTTGCGGAGGCATTTCGCAAGACACTCAAAACCGCCGATAGCTCTACTTTAGGGTGCTACTGATTTGGGGATGGGCTCAGTAGCCTCCTGTGCCCATTGCTTAGCCCTCATCAAACGAGGTGCATCGTCACACTCAAACATCATCCAGGGCGCTAGGATCTGCCGGTCACTCGGACGCTTAAAGGAATCACGCAGATGAAGAAGCTGGCAAACGGGCTTTTGTTTGGAGCCCTGCTGACAAGCGCCGTCCATGCGCAGACCAATGCGGGCGATCAGAAGCCCGATCCCGACCTTCCCTTCAACGTCACGAAGGTGGCCAGCTTCGATCTGCCCTGGCGCATCGCGTTCCTGCCCGATGGCCGCATGCTGGTCACCGAAAAGGTGGGCCGGGTCGACCTGGTGACTCCGCAGGGAGCCAAGACCGAGATCAAAGGGGTGCCGGCCAGCTATTTCGAAGGCCAGAACGGCATGCTGGGCGTCTTCCTTTCGCCCCACTACGCCCACGACCACAATGTCTATCTCACCTATGTCGCACCCGGCGACTATGGCGGCGGCCTGGCCATGGGGCGAGGGAAGCTCGTGCTGGATGGCGATCAGGCCCGGCTGGAGGATTTCCAGGTGCTGTGGCGCCAGATGCCCACGGGCAAGGGTGGTCAGGCAGGTGCCCAGATCGCGTTTTCGCCGGACGGCAAGTATCTCTTCCTGACCGTGGGCGATCGCCAGCGCTTCACGCCCGCGCAGGATCCCGATCAACCCGTGGGCAAGATTCTGCGGCTGACGCTCGACGGCAAACCCGCGCCGGGCAATCCTTGGGCCGGAAAGGTGGGTGCCAAGACTATTCCGCTGATCGATCCGGCGGCCAA
This sequence comes from Dyella sp., assembly GCF_036384435.1. Lineage (GTDB taxonomy): Bacteria > Pseudomonadota > Gammaproteobacteria > Xanthomonadales > Rhodanobacteraceae > GSA-30. Next base: position 926 of record NZ_DASVMI010000142.1, read on the forward strand.
TACCGAGGCGGCTAAGACGGCGCCGGTCGTCAGTACCTATACCTTCCCCGGCCCCAATCTTACGCCGGCAGAAACCTGGTCGATCGGCCATCGCACGCCTTACGGCCTCGCCTTCGGTCCAGATGGTCGCCTATGGGAACTCGAGCATGGTCCTCGCGGCGGTGACGAACTGAACCTGATCGAGCGTGGCAAGAACTACGGCTGGCCGCTGGTTTCGTACGGTTTGAACTATGACGGCGTGTCCATTCCCAGCCCAGATACACGCCCTGACTTGACCAAACCGGTGATCTATTGGGTGCCGGTGATCGCGCCGGGCAATCTCATGTTCTACAAAGGCAACTTGTTTCCGCACTGGAAGGGCAGCGCCCTGCTCAGCGGGCTGGTCAGCCAGGGACTCATTCGTGTCACCTTCGATGGCAAGGGCGGCGCTACGGCGGTTCAGCGCTGGAGCCTTGGCAAGCGCATTCGTGACGTCGAAGAGGCACCGGATGGCTCGCTCTGGCTGCTGGAAGATGCCCAGCCGGGTGGCCTGTACCACCTTACGCCAAAGTGACTTCCTGGCGCACGGTATAACGCCTCGAATAACCTTCCACTGAAATCGTCACTGCGCAGACTGGAATCGAGTGCCTGTAGACCCATCAAGGCCTGAGGCACTCGGTAACAGTCTGCGCAGGCACGAAGAACCAGGAACGTGGTAGCGGCTTCCGTCAACGAACCATGCGGCGCTTCACGCGGTTTCCCTCTGGCCGTCAAAGTCGACCCGGGCCGCCCTCACCGCGTCGTGGTTGTTCTCCGCCCATTGCAACAACACCAGCAGCGCCTCGAACATTGAGCGTCCCAGTTCGGTGAGGCTGTATTCCACGCCGGGTGGTTTGGTGGGAAACACTTCTCGATGCACGTAGCCATCGCGTTGCAGTTCCTGAAGCGTCTGCGTGAGCATGCGTTGCGATATGTCGGGCACAAGCCGTCGCAGTTCGCCGAACCGATACGGCTGTTCGGCCAATGCCGTCATCAGCAATGAACTCCACCTGCCGCTGACACCGTCAATGACGTCGCGAACCGGGCAGTTCGCGAACGCTCCATATTTCTCCCTGGCCTTCTCGATCCTCGTCCTGAGCGGACCTGTCGCGGCTTTGGTGGTTCCCATAGGGTAACTAACTCCCGAAAAACTGCCTTCTTTACGATAAGTCGCAAGCGCCTGATCATCGGGTCGCTCTCAATTTGAGAGTAACACTCAAAATGAGCTTGAAGCATGAATGACAAGATTTTTGTAACGGGTGCGGCCGGCCAGTTGGGCCAGCTCGTGATCAAGCACCTGCTTGCCCGTGGCGTGACGCCAGACCGTATCCTGGCCGGCACCCGCAATCCCGAAAAGCTGGCTGACCTCGCCGCCGCCGGCATCGAAGTGCGCCGGGCGGACTTTGAAGACTTGCATGGCCTGACTGAAGCTTTCAGCGGTGCCGGCACGGTGCTCATCATTTCGACCGATGCCCTGGACGGTGCCGATACGCGTCTCAAGCAGCATCGTCAGGCCGTCTCGGCGGCCGTGTCGGCGAAGGTGAAGCGTCTGGCGTACACCTCCCTGCCGAACCCCGATAGCTCACGGCTTACCTTCGCGCCCGACCATCTGGGAACCGAGCAGGCGATCAAGGCGACCGGCCTGCCCTATGCGATTTTTCGTAATGGCTGGTATCAGGAAAACCTGCTCCGCGCCCTGCCCCACGCGCTGGAACACGGGCAATGGTATTCGGCGGCCGAAGGCGGAAGAATTTCCTATGTCGCACGCGAGGACATCGCCGAAGCCATCGCCGTAGCGCTCGCCAACCCGGCGACGGAAAGCAGGACGTATACGTTCACGGGCTCCGAGGCGCTGACCACGCAAGACATTGCCCGCCTCGCCAGCCAGGCCACGGGCAAACCGCTGACCGTTGCCCACGTGAGCGACGAGGCCTTTGCCGCGGGACTGAAAGCCGCCGGCGTGCCGGAGATCTTCGTATCCGTGCTGGTCTCGGCCGAAGCGGAAACACGCGCGGGCAATCTCTCCCTCGTGACCGATCATGTCGAGGCACTTACCGGCCATGCTTCGAGGGGTCTGGCCGAATACTTCAGGGAAGCCAGATCCGCGTTGGTAGGTTGAATCTGCCTCCATAGACCAGCAACAGACGCTGCACCACGACCAGCGCGAATACCAATGACTGGCCGAATCCTCGGCTTGCGTATGGACAGGCTCGTGGATCGACACCTCTCTCGCCACGGCAAAGCACACCGGGCTGAAAGCGAGATATGCATGCAGGTCAATATCCCTCTCCCGGCATCACCGGGAGAGGGACACCGCGTTTACCACTGCACGGTGAGGCTCATGCGAGCGCCCTGGTCCTTGGCGTTGTTGCCGAAGCGACCGATGTAGCTCGCATCGACGGCCACGTTGCGCGCCAACGAGAACGACAGGCCCGCATCGACTACGCCTGCATGGCGTGCCACCGGGACACCGGCGATATCGAAGCTGCTGCTGTCACCGGTAAATCGCATGCTGCTGACCGGCGTGAGGTCACCCCAGGCCTGCTGCCAACCGAGGCTGGCGTGCGCATGCAGGCCGCCGGATGCATCCAGCGACCAGGTGTCACGCAGCCCCAGCGTGGCCGTGTTGACGGCGGTATTCTCACCGGCCACGGTCAAGGCTGCCGCGCCACCGCCTTCGCGAGTGGCATCCGTGCGCAACTGCACGCGCGCGAGATTGAGGAAAGGCTCAAGTTGCTGCCCTTCACCCACCTCGAAGCGATAGCCGCCCTCCACGAAACCCTGCGCCACGTGCGCGTGATAATGATCGCTCAGCGTATTGGCAACGTTGCCGTAGACCGCCGTGCGCGTGCCATCCACTTTCTCCCAGGCATAGGAAACGCCGCCGCGCACGGCGAAGCCGCCAAAGGAGGTGTCGCCATACAGGCCAAGGTCCGTCGCCGTTGCATGAGCATTGGACCCGCGATCGTCCACGCGCAAGCTCGACTGTCTATGGCCGACGATCGCGCCCAGACGGCTGTTGCTGCCGATGCCAAGATCGGCGCCCACCAGCAAGCCGCTACCGTTGGCCTGCATGCGTGCGGCGTTGCCATCGCTGTCGTTGTCGCCCCAATGACCCCAGGCGCTGGTCCAGGCGGTCACACCCTGGGCGTCGGTCGCCTGCGCACCGTTGTTGGAAAGACCCAGCAGATGACGATCCACGGCGTCGCGAACATACCGGCTGTCGTCGATCAACGCACTGCGCGTACTGGCGAATTGCTCACCGGATAGGCGATCGAAACCGGCACGCGCGGTGGCGGCATCCAATCCCACGGTGGACTGGTAGACCGGGCTGGCCATGCCGAGCGGATCGATCGCTCCTGCAACCGCACGCTGGTTGCGCGTTTGTGCCACGTCGTCGAAATGGACATCGTTGCGCTGCAACAGCAAGGTCACCGTATTGGCGCTGTAGCTCAGGCTGGGCGTCAGGAATGCCAGGTTGTCGGTGATGCTGTCGAATTGCCCGGTAATGCTTCCGCCCGCGGTGATGATGTTGAAGTGCGTCTGCGGGGCCCAGTTGCCGTCGCTGGCCAACGCCAGCGCGGTGCCGCCAAGAATCGATACGTTGCCGGTCGCCGCGACGCGGTCACCGGTTCCATCGGGCGCCACTTCGAACTGGTAGCTTGATCCTGGATGGAAGGTCACGTTGCCATTGACGTGCAACGTGCCAATGGAATTGCCTGGCGTCAGCGTGCCGGACAGGTCCAGGCCACCGATGCTGCCCATGCCACCGAGCGTGGCTGCGCTGTCAACGGTGACCATGCCACCCAAAGATGCATCGGCATGCGTATCGTCACCCACCACCAGCTTGCCGGCCGTCACTTCGGTGTTGCCGCTGAAGCTGCTGATGCCATCGAACACCAGCGTACCTTCCCCGTTCTTGATCAACTGGCCAGCCCCGGAAAGCGTGCCGTTGAAGACGCCATTGGCGGCTTGCGCGAAGATCAGCGTGGCATTGTCGGCAATGGCGCCCTGCAAGCTGGACGTGTCGCCTTGCAGGCTGCCGGCATTGACGCTGGTGCCGCCGCTGTACGTGCTGCCCGCTGCGAGTACCAGGCTGCCAGCACCGGTCTTGATCAACTGGCCGCTGCCGGATATGACACCGTTGAAACGGCCATCGCTGTCCTGGGCAAATACCACCGTGCCGTTATCGACAATGGTGCCTTGCAGGCTGTGCGTGTCGCCCTGCAACGAGCCGGCGCTGATGGTGGTGCCACCGCTGTAGGTATTGGCGCCGGTCAGACTGAGCGTTCCGGTGCCATCCTTGACCAATTGGCCACCACCGCTGAGCACACCGGCGAAGGTTCCGTCGCTCGCCTGGTCGAAAGCCACCGTGGCGTTATCGACAATGTCGCCTTGCAAGCTGGAGGTGTCGCCCTTGAGCGTGCCGGCCTGGACCTGCGTACCGCCCACATAGCTGTTGGTACCGGACAGCACCAGCGTGCCTGCGCCGGTCTTGATGACCTGGCCCGAGCCGGAGATGGCTCCGGTGAACGTACCATCGCTGGCCTGCGCGAACGCGAGGGTGGCGTTGTCGATCATGGCGCCTTGCAGGCTGTTGGCATCGCCTTGCAGCACACCGGCACTGATCGTGCTGCCACCGCTATAGGTGTTGGTGCCGGTCAGCACCAACGTGCCGTTACCGCTCTTGCTCAGACTGCCGGTGCCGGAGATGGCCCCGCTGAATTGACCATCGACGTTCTGCACGAAGGCCACGGTTCCGTTGTCGACGATGGCGCCTTGCAGGCTGCTGGTATCGCCCTGCAAGGTACCTGCATTGATCGCGGTACCGCCCGTATAGGTGTTTGCACCGCTGAGCGTTACCGTGCCCGAACCGTTCTTGATCAGCTGACCCGTGCCGGAGACGGCGCCAGCAAAGTTGCCATCGGTCGACTGATCAAAAATCAACTGGCCGTTATCGAGCACATTGCCTTGCAGCGACGTCGTGGAACCGGCCAGTCCACCGGCGAGAATGCTCGTGCCGCCGGCATAGGCGTTGACACCGGAAAGAGTCAGGACACCCGTGCCGGTCTTGACCAGCTGGCCATTTCCGGTGATCGCGCCCGTATAGGTGTCGTCGAAGGATTGATCGAACACCAGCGTGCCATTGTCGGCCATGTTGCCATGCAGGCTCAGCGTGTTGCCTTGCAGCGTGCCTTGCGCGATGGTGGTGTCGCCGGTGTAGCTGTTGTTGCCGGTGAGCACCAGCGTGCCTGCACCCATCTTGTACAGCCCACCTGCGCCGCCAAGGTCCTGCGACACGGTGAACGTATTGGACGCATCGGCGATGTCGAAACCACCGCCCGCATTGCCCCAGATGATCTGGCGATCGGTCGCATGGAAGCTGTTGCCGGTGATCTTCAGCGTGCCGCCTTCGAAATCGATCGCATCGGCAGCCTGGCCCAGGTTTTCATCGGAACTCACCGCCAGTTCGCCGCCGCTAAGCGTGGTATTGCCTGCGTACAAATTGGCGCCGTTGAGCACCAGGGTGCCGCCATCGGTCTTATTGATACCGATATTGCTGGAAATGACGCTGTCGATGATGGCCGTCGCACCATCGCTGACGCGAATGACCGGCGCGTTGCCGTTCTGGCCAATCAGGGTAATGGCATCGCCGTCGAGGCGATAACCGTCCGTCATGAATTGCAGGCCCGTCGCGGTAACCGCACCATCGGTGTTGTCGATGTTAACCGTGCCGGACGCGCCGCCAAAAATGGCGAAGCCCGGTTGTGGCGACATCGGTCCGGTCGTCTCGCCATTGGTGTTGGTCCAGTTGCTTGAATCCACGCTCCAGGTGCCGCTACCGCCACCCATGCTGTTCGGGCTGGCCAGGCCATTGGCGTCCCAGAGGTCCAGCGTCAGCCCTTGCGAATCGATCAGGTTGATCTGCTTGTCGCCGCTGAGGATCTGGATGCTCATGCCCTGCGGCGCCTGGAAGCCGCCGTTATTGAATTGCAATGAGCCGCCCCACTTGAACAAGTTGTACAAGCCCGGCCCCATGCCCAAATCGCTGATGTTCAGCGAGGAGGCGCCGATGATCAGGTTGCCATCGGTCAGGATGTGATCGCCCTGCCCTGGCGTGGAAAAATTCGGACCGGGTGCTGCCAGGTCGAAATCCAGCTGCGAGCCATCGTTGATGGTGAGGTTGCCGCCCACGGTGAGCGTACCCAACGAGAAAATGTCGCCCGGAGCCAGCGTGCCGCCCGCCGAGACCACTACGTTGCCATGGATCGTGCCATTGCCACCCAGGGTGCCGCCGATGACGTTGGCATCGCCGCCAATCGCTGCGCCGCTCGACCCTGCGTCACCGACAATCAGCGTGCCATTGCTGTCGATGCTTGTGCCGCCGCTGTAGGTGTTGTTGCCGTCAAGCACCTCTCGTCCGGTGGTAATGGCAAGGTTGCCAGCACCGGAGATGACGCCAGAGAATGTGTCGTTAGCGCCAGTCAATTGCAAGGTCATGGCGCTACCCAGGCGCACCGTGCCACTGCCGGCCAAGCTGGCCTGGCTAACCGTGCGATTGATCGAGACGCCGCGCAGATCGAGCGTGGAGTTGTTCAACACGATGCGCGATTGATTGCCGATGGTGCCGTTGCCGACCAGATCGAGCCCACCGTTCTGCACGAGCGTGTCGCCGGTGTAGGTGTTGACACCGGAAAGTGTAAGCAGGCCGCCGTTGACGTTTATCCCGGAAAAGCCGCTGATCTCACCCAGGAAATTACTGTCACCGGAATCGATGTTCAGCGTGGTTGTGCCCAGCACCAGATTGCCGGAACCGGCCAGGCTTTTCACGTCCAGCGTCGAGCCTAGATTCACACCGGACGCATCCAGGGTGCCTCCGATGATATTCAGCGCCGATTGTCCCTGGCCAATCTGCCCATTATTGTCGACGATGAGCGTGCCACCGTTGATCTGGGTATCGCCACTGTAGGTGTTGGCGCCGCTTAGTTCCTGCGTGCCGCTGTTGAGCGTGATGCCACCCGTGCCGCTGATCACGCCCTGAAAATCGTCGCTTCCGGCTGTGGCATTGTTGAAGACCAGCGTGCGCGTGCCCAAGTTGACGGTGCCATCACCGGACAGGCCAGCCACCGTGGCGAACGCGCCGCTGATCTGGCTGACGTCGAATCTGAAGTTCGAGCCCTGGATGTCCGCGCCGTGCATGTCGCCGGCACCCGTGAGGGCGACGATGCCCTGGTTGATCAGGAACTGGCCGCTATAGCCGGAAACATTGCCAGACAAAGTCAGCGTGCCGATACCGTCCTTAAGCAGGCTGCCCGCCCCGCTGATGGTGCCGCCAAAGGTCCCGTTGACGCTCTGGTTGAAGTCGACGCCGAGCGTACTGGATGTTGCCGAGAACGTGAGATTGCCGGCAATGCTGTTCGTGTTGCCGATCAGTTGACCGGATCGCACGACCCAGTTGGTGCCCGGGTCGCCATTGCCGGTGAGTGTCCAGTTGGAGCTACCCTCCTTGCGCCCTGTCGCAAAACCCACGAGCTGGCCGGCATCGAAGCTGCCCGATGCAGTGCCGTTCAACGACACCACGTCGCCACCGTTGGTGGTGCCGCTGGTGCTCTGGATTTTGCCGACGAAGGTCGCGCCAGACACGATGGTCAGCACGTTGCCACCGCCGGAGAACAGAACCGAATCGGCCTGGACACCATCGCCATTGATACCGCCGGCAATGCGTCCGCTGTTGTTAATACCCGCGCCACCCCAAGCTCGCACGCCCACGCCGGCCACGCCGCTGCCGCCGGTGCTACCGCCGTTGATGGTGCCGGCATTGCTGAGCAGTTCGCCGCTGCCGACCATGTTGAGACCGGCGCCACCGCCGCCATAGCCACCCGCATAGCCACCGCCGTTGGGCGGATTGGCCGGCGACGGCACGCCTGGCTGTCCGCCCGCGCCACCTTGCAACGTGGCCCCGGTGCTGATGTTGATGTTTGCATTCGCGCCCAGCAGCAGCATGGCATCACCGCCGCCGCCACCACTACCGGCATAGCCGAGGTTGCCGCCACTACCGCCGTTGCCGCCATTCACATGACCGTTCACTCCGATCGTCACATTGGTCGCGCCGACCCCAACAATCACACCCGCACCACCACCACCGCCGCCACCCGCGTCACCATTGGGCGTGGAATTGATATCACCCCCTTTGCCGCCCTTGCCGCCGGAGATCACTACGGCCGAAGCCACATAGCCCATCGATGCGTCGTCATTGACGAACACGCCCGCGCCACCGCCGCCACCCGCGCCGGCCCAGAAATCGACGCTGGTCGGCGGGCTGGCGCCAGCCTGGCCGGCGCCACCGGTCACCGATGCGCCAAGGCCGGCCGATCCGGTCGCCCCGACCGCGCCACCGCTGCCACCAGCGGCGACGGTCGCAGGGTCCGTGTTTTCGATACCGTCAGCGCCCTTGCCACCGGCGCCATTGCTGGTGGGATCACCGGAAATTTCTGCCGTACCGGGAACACCGGGATCGTTACGATGCGTCGCGCTGCCGCCCGTGCCATCACCCGTACCGCCATGCATGTTGCGCCCAGGGTGCCCGTTGAATCCGCCCGGCGCACCGCAATCGGCCACATTGGTCGGTGAGCACACCGCGAAGGCGGGTGAAGCCACGGCTGACAGGAGCAGGCCTGCCACGGCAACGGTCAGCGGCCGATGGCGATGCGTAACGTTACCGCCGGCGGCAGTCGTCGCATGATTCGCACGGCTCAACTCCGAAGCCACCTGGACCGTGCGCAGCGCACGGTTCCACACGAGGCGGTAAATACGATTCATTAGATTGTCCCCAGTGATGCTTCTTTTCCGAAGCGGGCTGAAAATCCGGCAACCTCTGCGCCCGATCCTCGTTTTTTCAAGATTATCGCTCAATCCTGGTCCGTGTGATGTCATGCGATGCGGCGTGCTGGCGCCCACGCGCGCAGCAAGGCGCTGCAAAGACCTGCGAAAGCTGGTTTTTCAGGCTACGCTGATGATCTTGCGATGGCGCATGCGCCGCCAATCGGCCGGAGCGATACCCACGCTGCCCTTGAAACGCCGCGTAAAGTGACTCTGATCGGCATAGCCACATTCGGCGGCCACGGACGCCAAGGGCATGTCTCGTGCGATCAGGCTCTTGGCATGGGTAATGCGAACCGCATTGAGATAGACATGGGGAGGCACGTGAAATGCTGCCGTGAATGCACGCGTCAGATGCGCGCGCGAAAGCCCTGCGATGCTAGCCAGCTCGGACACCGTAATGTCTTGCTGGAAGTAGGCACGGATATAGTCCTTCACAGCCTGGAGACGAGCCAGGTTTGCATCGGAAGCACGGGACACCCATGCCCGTTCGCCGTGACGCAAGATCATCGCGCGCATGAAGTGGCGCAACTGGCTTTCCGTACGCAACGATTCGCCGGGATAGCTCGAAATTTCCTGCGTCAACGCCGTGAACATCGCGGCCATGTCCTTATCCCGCACGCTAGACGTGGCGAAATAAGGCAGGCGGTCGATACCGGCAGCTGCATCGATGCAACTGCGCACGAATGATTCCGGGATGTACCAGATGAGGTAACTGAAACCCTCGGGCGTTCCGCCATGACCATCGTGGTCTTCGTCTGGGTTGAATAGCACGAAGTCACCCGGACGCGAGTCATGACGTCTGCCGCGACTGCGAAAGCTCTGCACGCCAAAGGTCGTCACCGCCACCGAGAAGCAATCATGACTGTGCCGCTCGAAAGCATGGCTGGTGAAGCCGGCACGCATTAGCGTGATGTCATCGGTCAACGACGAGATAGAAGCCCGGTTTCCCCGAGGAGCCATGGCCTGCCCGGCCGCAACAACTGTACTAGACCCCTCCGTTATCGGAGAGAACAATGGCTGCACCATCCAAGGAGCCTCTTTCATGGCCGATCCCATTGATCTTGCGCAAAAACTTGAAACCTTCGACGAGGCATGGCAGCCGCGTACCGTCACGCTTTTCAATGGCCATGACGTCATGGTCGCCAAGCTCCGCGGGGAATATGCCTGGCACGTACACCCCGATACCGATGATTTCTTTTTTGTCCTTAAAGGACAGCTTCACATCGATCTGGAAGACGGGTCAACGGTCAGCCTGCATCCTGGGCAGGTTTACGTCGTCCCCAAAGGCGTACGTCATCGTCCAAGGTCGGCGACGGAGGCGCACATCATGCTCATCGAACCTACCGGGACACCCAACAGCGGCGACCCGGCCACGGCGGCGCCTCGTCGGGTGATCTAAGCCATCCCTGCTGAAGCTGGCGACCTGTGAGAAACCACGGGTCTATGAACGCCTGGCCTGCATAGACCTGGTCTGCCGGCTATCGTTTAGGCATACCATGCACAGGCCTATGCCGTCGTGGAGAACTTGCATGCCCGCCCTGATCAAGATCCTTGCCCTGGGTATCGCGGCACTGGTCGCGTCCGGTAACGCCCTGGCCGCCAAGGACGACCCTGCCACGGAACTGGCCAACATGCTCAAGGGACGGGTCGCCGGCCCTCCCGTGGACTGCATCAGCCTGCCCCAGGCGCAGGGCAATCGTGTGATCGATCACACTGCCATCGTGTATGACTTCGGACCGATCTTGTACGTCAACTATCCCCGGGGTGGCGGCGCGTCGCTGGACAGCGACGATATCTTGCTGACGAAGACATTCGGCACCCAGCTTTGCAAACTGGATATCGTGCGCACGATTGACCGGGCCGGTGGCTTTGAAAAAGGCTTCGTAAGCCTCGGAGCGTTCATTCCCTATAAACGCCCTGCTCCGGCGAAATAAGTATTTAAAAGCCGAACGGTCACCAAGGTGGAAAAGATGGCAGCGCTCGGTCGTCCGGCTGATGCCATCGAGCGGCTCGATGCGATGATCGCCTGACCCGTGCGGCCGTATCGCCTATCGCGTGACGGCCGCCACGAGATTCGCCTGCGAAGTCTTCATCGTCGGGCCAGTAGTGCATTCGCGGCGCGCTCGACAGCCACGTCCTGCCCACGCTGGACGTTTTCGATGGTCGGTGACACGGCGATGGTCGGATGAAGTCCCTGGCCCTCGAAGACAGTGCCGTCTGCGGCACGATCGTTTCGTGTGCACACCCGGGCGCTACCGCCGCCGGGTAGTTGAAAGAACAACGGTTGCCCCGTACTTCCCGCTGTACTTTCTCCGACCGTGATACCTCGATGCATGGCCAGGAAAGCGGCCACGAAATCTTCCGCCGCCGAAAAGGTCTGCGCACTGATCAAGGTGGCCACCGGCACAATGACATGGTGCTCGGAATCGGCCGGCACCTCGAAAGGTGGCACATCCACCCAGCCCGGCAGCACGCCGCGTGCACGATCAGCGGCGACATACGTTCTTGTCCGTATCATGGGGCCGCGAATCGGTTTTTGCGCCAACATCTGCAACAGATCCACCGGTGTACTGCCGCCGCCATTGGCGCGGACGTCGATAATCAGCCCCCTGGATGCGTTCACGCGGGGAAGATTGGCGAGCAGTAGCTTCGCCCCCTGCGTATCTTCAAATTCGTTGATGACAAGGACGGCAATACCATCCGGCCTCACCGTGAAAGAAACGGCTTCGTGGCCGAGTTTCTTCAGATCATCCAGCGGCAATCGGGTGAGCTCGCGCTCCTCTTCCATGCCCTTCGCATTTTTCACGGTGACTTGAAACCGGCTCCCGGCGTGCCCCGTGAGCAACGCATCCTGGAAAATGCGTACCTGAAGATCCTGCGGCGTCGATGCGCTCTGGTAGGGACCCACTTCACGAGCTGCATAACGCAGAACATCTTCTCCATCGACTTTCACGATGACATCGCCCACATGCCATCCATGGGCAAGCAAGGCCGGATCGTCGACCGACATCACCACGACCGCGTTTTCCACAAGTCGCGTATGCAGCCCAGGCCTGGCATAAAACGCGTCATTGAGGGCTGCCGGTGGATATGCATTGGTGTGCCCATCCTTCAGCAGGGCAGCAAATTGCATCATCAGGCGGTAGTAGTCTTCGGTCGATCTGGTAGCCCGCACCTTGGGCAGGAAGTCCATGTAGACCTGGTTCCAGTCCAGGTCGGGCTGCCGGTCGAAATAGGCAAAGTTAAAGCGTGCCTCTGACCAGAAAGCGGATAAGCCCGCTATTTTCGCGTCTTCGCCAAGATCTGGCACCAGCGGCAGATCCTGCCCGGGTTCACGCGCCCAGAGTCGTTCCTGGTTGCGCGCCTCGGCGACCAGTTGCCTGAATCGTGGGTCGTCATGAAGCGAGACGAGATCCGTATCGGTTGCCAGATGTTCGGCCGGCACACTGCCACCCCGGGCTTGCGACGCCATGAGCGCTTGCATGGCTTTTTCCTTTTGCCCGGCAAGCGCCTCGTAACATGCAAGCTGGTACATGGCCAGGTTCCAATGCCAATCCATGCCATCGGGGCCGGCCGCATGAAATGGCTCCAGGACCGCCGCGGCCTCGGCGTATTGCCTGGATTGGTAAAGCTTGAGCGATTCACTGTAACGCTCAGGCAAGCTGGTTGACGCTGGAGGCGACTGTTGTGCACTCGATGCACACGGTAGCCAGCCAGCGACGAGAAACACGATCCAGCCACATCGTTGTATCTGCCTCTTGCTCATATGCCCCCTCATGATGGGTCCGTCATGACGACGGATAAGGACCCATGGCATGCCCCCGCCTGCCAACATCCACGTCCAGACATTACACCTGGAAACGCAGCCCGCCACCATGCCGTCACAGCGCCTTGGCTCGATCTTCAGCAAGTCATGCCGGCAATGAGCGTGCAGCATGCTTGCCACCCGGACGGTCCGCAGACTACCCAGCACACCACATACGGGTTTTTCAATCGAGAGGTTTCAGTGCCTGCACCATCCGGTGACTACGAGGCTTTATGAGACTTTCCCGCCGCATGCCAGCTCAGAAGCAGCGTGCGCGTCTGTTCCTGTACGTCGGCACGGATCAGGGCGCCCTTCGCGTCGTCGATTTCCTTCCACCTCAGCATTTCAAGGCATGCTCCGGGCGGATAGTAGAACGCCATCATCAAGCCCTTCAGGGTCAGCATGCGAATACGGGTAATCGTATCGTCGGGCCGTGTATGCATGATCCGCGATAGCAGGCCCAGGAGCAGCCGGTTGATCGGCGTCTTCATCTTCTTATGCAGCATTTCCGAAGCGATCTTCGGCGATTCCCCAGCAAGCTCGCGTCCGATCAGCCCCCGGGAAAAGTGGTCCGGGGACAGTACAGTATCCAGGGTGAGCCGCTGGAAACGGTGGTACGCATCGATCAGTACCTCGACGTCGGGATCGCCCTTCAACACCTCGCTGGCATGTTTCATGGCCGGCGCATAGCGCGCCTGCAATTCGTCCGTGATGTGCTGGGCGCAGGCCTTGTACAGGCCTTCCTTGCTTTCGAAGTAGTACTGCAATGATGGCGCGTTAACGCCAGCGGCGGCGGCAATGTCCCGTGTGGATGCGCCATCGAAGCCATGTGCCCCGAACAACTGAATCGCCGCATCGATGATGCGCTGGCGGGTTTCTTCCCCGCGTGCATAACCTCCTGCGGGCGAGCGTCGGGAGCGAGTGGCTGTGGACATCTTCGAGTTCTCCATGGCTGGCGCCATGATAGCACTTGACAAATTTATACCAAGTGGAAAATATTTCCACCTGGAATAAATTCGAGACCAGGCTTCCATGTCCGCGACCCAAGATTCCTCCTCGACGGATGCGTCGAAGAGCGCTGCTCCAGTGCCTCCGCGTCGCAAGATGCCGAGGTTTTTGCTGCCTGTCGGTATCGTTCTGCTGGTGGTGGGCGTGATCGCCCTGGTCTACTGGTGGCTGGTCGGGCGGTTCATCCAAAGCACCGATGATGCGTACCTGCAAGCCGACAGCGTGACCATTGCCCCGAAGGTGAGCGGTTACGTCACCGAGGTGTATGTCACCGACAATGCTGCGGTGAAAGCCGGCGACCCACTCGTTCGCCTCGATGCCAGGCAGTACCAGGCAGCGCTGGATCAGGCGGCCGCCACGGTCGACGCGCGCAAGGCGGATATCCAGCGCGCGCAAGCAGGCATCGAGCAGCAACAGGCGGCCATCGAGCAGGCCCGCGCGCAATGGCAGGCTGCCCAGATAAGCCTGCGCCATGCCGAGGATGAAGTGCGCCGCTTCGAACCGCTGGGCAAGACCGGCGCTGAAAGCAGCGATCAGATTTCCGTGTTGACCAGCACCCGGGACCAGGCCCGCGCCACCGCAGCCGCCGACAAGGCAGCGCTGGATCAGGCGCAATCGCGCATCGCCGATTTCAACGCGCAAATAGCGCAGGCGCACGCGCAACTGGAGGCCGCCGTAGCATCGGCCAAGCAATCGCAGCTCGATCAGCAGGATACGTTGATTCGCAGCACGCTGGCCGGGCGGGTGGGCGATCGCACCGTTCGCATTGGTCAGTATGCGCAACCCGGGACACGCCTGATGACTGTCGTGCCGGTGCAGAGCATCTATCTCACCGCCAATTTCAAGGAAACCCAGGTGGGCCACATGCGCCCTGGACAGACCGCGAAGATTCGCGTGGATGCGCTGCCCGACACCGATCTTCATGGCGTGGTGGAAAGCTTTGCGCCGGGAACCGGTTCGCAATTCGCGCTGCTACCACCGGAGAATGCCACCGGCAACTTCACCAAGATCGTGCAGCGCGTACCGGTGCGCATTCGTGTCGACGCCAACGACGAAGCGCGCAGAAAGCTGGTCCCCGGCCTGTCGGTCACGGTAGACGTGGACACGCGTTCGGATGGTCAGGCGCCTGCCGCATCGAGCGAAAATCATGGCTGAAAGTACACCGGCCGCAGCGCATCCGGAGCGCGCCAGCGTTGCCGACTGGATCGCCGTCGCCGCCGGCTCGCTCGGCGCCCTGATGGCCACCCTGGATATCTCGATCACCAACTCGGCCCTGCCGCAGATTCAGGGTGAGATCGGCGCAACCGGCACGGAAGGCACGTGGATATCCACCGGCTACCTGATGTCCGAGATCGTGATCATTCCCCTGGCGGCGTGGCTTACCCGGGTGTTTGGCTTGCGCAATTTCTTACTTGGTTGCGCAGTGCTGTTCATCATGTTCTCGATGATGTGCGGGCTGTCGAGCACACTCATGATGATGATCATCGGTCGCATCGGCCAGGGATTGACCGGCGGCGCGATGATTCCCACCGCGCAGACCATCATTCGCACGCGCCTGCCGCTCTCGCAGCTTCCGATCGGCATGACGGCCTTCGGCTTGATCGTCCTGCTGGGCCCCCTGCTTGGCCCGGTATTGGGCGGATGGCTTACCGAAAACATCAGCTGGAGCTGGTGTTTCTTCATCAACCTGCCGGTGTGCATCGGCCTGATTACCTTGCTGATCGCGGGACTGCCTTCGGCCCCTTTGCATCTGGAGGCATTGAAGCAGGCAGACTGGCTGGGCATTGCCGGCCTGTCGATGGGATTGAGTTCATTGACCGTGGTACTGGAAGAAGGCCAGCGCGAACGCTGGTTCGAATCCAGCATGATCATCTGGCTCAGCCTGATCTCGTTCATCGGGATGGTGTTGATCGCCATATCGCAGTTCACCGCCAAACGCCCAGTCATGAGACTCAGTCTGCTGCGCAATCCGCGCTACGCCAGCGTCATTTTCATCGTGCTTGTCGTGGGCGCCGCGCTGTATGGCGTGGTGTACCTGATCCCGCAATTCCTCGGCTTGATTTCCGGTTATAACGCCGAGCAGTCGGGCTGGGTGATGCTGGTATCGGGCGTGCCTGCCTTCATGATGATGCCCATTCTCCCGCGCCTTCTGGGCAAGATGGATTTTCGTGTTCTTACCATCAGCGGCCTGCTGTGCTACGTCGCCAGTTGCATGCTCGATATCCATTTGACGGCACAGGACGTGGGGCACGATTTCTTCTGGTCGCAATTGATTCGTGGCGTGGGCCAGATCCTGGCGATGATGCCCTTGAACCAGGCATCAATGGCAGCCGTATCGCGCGAGGAATCAGGCGATGCCGCCGGCATCTACAACATGGCGCGCAACTTGGGCGGCTCAATCGGCCTGGCCATCATCGGCACGGTCATTGATCGCCGCAACACATTCCATGTGGCCACGATTCGCGAATCGCTGACCGCCAATTCGGTGCTGGGCCAGGATCGCATGGCCGCCAATGCAGCCAGTTGGTTCGCCCGTACCGGCGACATGGCGTATTCGCAGATGCGGGCCCTTGGCCAGTTGGGACAACAAATACAGCAGCAGGCCATGGTCATGACCTTCTCCGAAGTGTTCTACCTGCTGGGCGTCGCCCTGCTCTGCTGTGTGCCACTCGCCTTGTTGCTCAGGACGCCACGTCATCCGGCGCCAGCTTCAAGTGGCGGCCACTGAGGATATTTCATGGACAAGCTCATCTCTCGCCGCATGCATGTCATGCCTGTTCTGCTGGCGGCCATGACCGCAGCCATGGCCGGCTGCACTGTAGGCCCCAACTATCGCGGCGCTCCCGATGTCGCGCATGACGCGGTGAACGCGCCGGGCTTCGTGCGCGCTCCATCCAACGGGGTGACCTCCGCGCACGCACCCAGCCATTGGTGGGAATCCTTGCACGATCCCCAACTGAACGGGCTGGTCGACGCGGCGCTGAAAAACAACCCCGATCTACATGCCGCGCAAGCGCGCCTGCGCGAATCGAGGGCGCAATTGCAGCAACGACGGGCGGCCCAATTGCCGACGCTATCAGGAGATGCGGCGGCGGTACGAATGCGCGAACCAGATCTTTCCGTGCTGAATGGACAATCAGACGATTCGCAGTCGGGCAACCAGAAGACGGGCACCGGCAGGGGCCCATTACAGCTTTACACGGCGGGATTCGATGCGTCCTGGGAGCTTGACCTGTTCGGCGGCAATCGTCGCGCGTTCGAGGCTGCTTCGGCGCAGGCTGAAGCCACCGACGCAGACCTTGCCGATACGCAGGTCTCGCTCGCGGCGGAGGTGGCCCAGGCCTATATCGACTTGCGAAGCCAGCAACAACGATTTGCCCTGGCCAATCAGTCCGCGCAACTTGAACAGAAGACCCTTGAGCTGATCCAGCAGCGCCGTGCGCGCGGCGTGGTTCCGGAATCGGATGTCGAACGGCAGACCACGCAAGTCGAACACACCAGAGCCACGCTGATCCCGCTGGATGAGCAGATCACCGAGTCACTCGATCAGTTGGCGGTGCTGACCGGGCAAGCCCCTGGCGCCCTCGATCAGGAGTTGGGCACATCCGCACCCTTGCCCACCATGCCCGATTCAGTACCGATCGACGATCCGGCGACACTGTTGAAACAGCGGCCGGATATCCGGGCCGCGGAGCGCCGGCTGGCGGCCAGTCATGCACAGATTGGCCAACATGAAGCCGATCTTTTTCCCAAGGTAACCATGCTCGGCTTCATCGGCTCCAATGCTGCCGATCCAGGCCATTTGTTACGAAAGAGCGCCTTTACCTGGCTGGGCGCACCATATCTGCAATGGGATGCATTCGACTTTGGACGCACCCGCAGCCAGGTACGGCAAGCCCAGGCCAGTCGCGACGAGGCACAGGCACGCTACACGCAAACCGTGCTTGCCGCCCTGCAGGATGCCAACAACGCGTTGTCACGCTACGGGCATCAGCGGGAGAGCGTTGTGCGGCTGGAGAAGATCGAAGCCTCTGCCGATCATTCCGCCACGCTGATGCACCAGCGTTACAGCGCCGGGGCATCCTCGCTCATCGACCTGCTGGATACCGAGCGCACACAGTTCAGTGCCCAGCAGGATCTCGTGCAAGGACAAGCGGAGCTACTGAAGGACTTCGTCTCGTTGCAGAAGAGTTTTGGCCTGGGTTGGCGGACCGATGCGGCTTCTCCGGTTCCCGCGCCGGGTGGTTCTTCCGGAGTTCCATAGCCCGTTCGCCATGCGAGTGGGCATTTCGGCCAGGCGCGTGCCCTGGCCTTGATGGCTCGACCGAAACGAGGCATTGGCGTGCCAGGATAAGGCGATACGCGCCCCCGAGAGCCAGATCTAATCGAGAACGTGCACGTTCCCCCGCGACGCAAAATGGTATTGCTCGTCCTTGCGTCAGGCTGAAACCTGCGGTCAATGTGCATCCCTGCATGCATGCGCAACAGCCCTGGCCATCTATTCGGTTCCCCGACGGCTTATGGTCATTTCGCATAACCTTAGTTGATCGGGACATGTATCCGCTCATCGGGCGACCAATACCAAAGTCGTCGGCATCACCGTAAGTCCATCTTCCGCAAGAAAAAACCCCATATCGAAAGCCTTGCCATACGCGTAGCCAGCATGCGGTGACGCCACGTTCACGGCGATCGAGGATGCACCATGGATCATGCGCCGGGTTGACACTGCGGCGAACTCAACAAGAATGGACGTATAGACGTCCACTCGCATGGTGCGAGAACTCTTGGATGAGTCACGAAGCCATGAGCACCAAACCATTCCGGTACCCATGTTGTCGCAGCTGCCAGGCTGCCTTGTCCTGTTGAAGCCATATCCGTCGCGCTCAGCGACCTGACCCTCCCCTCTTAGCGGTCAAACCTCACAACAAAGACACGTATCCGGCGCCCCGACGCGGGCCGCGGTCGCGTACCCAGGAAAATCCAGCGTATGTTCCAAGCAGTTTCAAATCTCGCATCAAACCGAACGCGGCTTCATCGCAGCGCTATAGTCATGGCCGTAGCACTGGCGTTTTCCACCTCCGCATGGGCACAAGCGGCGACATCTTCGTCAGTTGGGGGTGTTGACTCGGCACAAGACAAGTCCGCACCGAAAAAGGATGCCGATCAGGGTGGCAAGCAAGTCAAGCAGCTTGACCAGGTCATCGTGACTGGATCGCGCATTCCACGCTCGGATCTTGAAGGCCCCTCCCCGGTTACCGTGATCACGGCCGCCGACATCGATGCCAAGGGCTATCGCAATGCCTATGACGCCATCTCCCAGGCCACCGAGAATACAGGCATCACCACTGGCCAGGATTTCGGCAGCACGTTCACGCCAGCGGGCAACTTCGTCAGCCTGCGCGGCCTCGGTCCCAATCACACGCTGGTGCTGGTCAACGGCCATCGGCTCGCGGAATACCCCATTGCCTACAATGGCGAAGTCAATGCGGTAAATCTGGCCAATATTCCTTCGGAGTCCATCGAACGCATCGAAATTACCGATGCAGGTGCTTCAGCGGTCTATGGATCGGATGCCATCGCAGGGGTGGTGAACATCATTCTCAAGCAGCACTATGACGGCACGGATATCAACGTACGCACTGGTGGCACGCAAGGTGGCGGCGGCGCCAACCAGCGGTTGCAGATCACCCAGGGCATCAGTGCCGGCAAGCTTGAAGGCATTGTCGGCCTGGAACTCAATCACGCACAGCCGTTGACGTTTGGCGACCGACACCTCAGCGCTTCTTATACGCGTGACGCACTCGATCCCACCACATCCGTACCCGCAGTGGCCTCTGTTCGCGACCCGGTATCGGGCGCTTACGTCACCCCACCAGCCGGCGCATGCTCGAACCTGGCTGGACTCATGGGCAGTAGCATCGGGCTTGCCGACAGCCATAACCCGAACAGACCGGGCACCTATTGTGGTAGCGATCGTTATTACAACGATGGCACCATCGGTGCAGGCAAGCGCCAGGCTTCAGGTTTCGCGTCACTGCACTACGCGCTCGGTGATCACACATCCTTGTACGGCGACTTCCTGGCCGATGACACCAAGGTCACCAGCACCTTGATCGGGCCACCCTCGTGGTCGAGTTCGACGGTTGTCGGCCCATTCTGGGACGCCAATACCGGGCAACTTGAAAACTGGTCGAGGACGATCGCTCCCGACGAGGGCATTGGCCTGGCCGCTTACAACCGCGTCTATCTGGAGCGTTCATGGACGGCATCGGTGGGCGCCAAGGGCAGCTTTGGTGACAGCCGTTGGCAATATGATGCGAATTTCACCACGTCCACCTACAGCAGCAACCAGACGCGTAATCGACTGCTAGCCAATGCAGACGGCATTCTTCCTGGGTCAGCAGACCGGTAGCCAGGATGTCAGCGGCACGACGTTCCCGGTCTACG
>NZ_DASVMI010000143.1:0-15582 GCF_036384435.1 Dyella sp.
CCGCCGAAATACGAGGAAATGTAGCCCTCCAGCGGCATGCCGGTGGGCTTGAGGTTGGATTCGATCTTGGCGTCGAGCAGATAGCTCTGCAAGGCCGTCAACTGCGCCTGCTGGCGATCGAACTGAGCAGCCAGGGCGTCGATGCTCTTGTCCAGGGTCTGCGGCAAGGCGTATGACGTGTCGCTGACATCTTCCACGCCACCGACCGGCGGCTGTTCATCGAAATTGAACTCACCATCGTCGAGCTTGCCGGCCTGGGCCAGTCGCTCGCCCAGCGCGTTGAGACGCGTGGACTGCGCCTGCAACTGCCCCAGCTTGATGGCCAGGGCATCGACCTCGCGCTGGGTGTCTTTGCGCATGTCGACCAATTGGGTGTTCTGCTGACCCACTTGCTTGCGTAACTGGCTGATTTCACTGATCGCGCCGTCGCGCGGGCTAGCCATTGCCAGGGCCACCGCCGCACCGAGCCCGGCGCATCCCAACACCGATGCAGCTACCACACCCACAAGACGCAGGCGCAAGCGCCTATCGGCGAGGTCCAGGGTCTTGGGCACCTTCTTGGTGCGTGACACAAGTATGATTTGCATTGAATTTCCGAATCCGAGATGCCGGCAACCATGCAGCGTAGCGACCCACCCTCCCCGGGACCTATAAGTCGAGGACCGAAGTCCTTGACCGAATTTGGCCCGATCGCCGCGCTAGCCGAACGCGCGGGCGAACTGGAGGCGCTGGATCGTGCACTGCGCCAGACGTTGCCGTCACCACTCCGCGAGCAGGTACGTTTTGCCAACCTGCGCGACGGCCGCCTTATATTTTTGGCCACGACTTCAGCGTGGGCTTCGAGGCTGCGGTTGATGCAGACGCAAATCCTCTCTGCCGCCCACGCCCTTGGCGTGCGCGCCGTTTATGTTTCCGTGAAAGTGGCCCCCCTGCCGCCTGCCCACGAGGAGCCAGACCGCACAAAACCGCTTTCCGCTGCTGCCGCCGCTCACCTGAGGGCTGCCGCAGCCTTGACCTCTGACCCCGAATTACGGGAACTGTTCCTGGATCTGGCGTCCGTCGCCGATGTTTCTACTTCCCGGACCGACGAGACCCCCTAGCCGACATATCGGCCCGTCCCGACGCGATGCACCTGTGTGCTTCACAACCGGCCACCCCATGATGGCGCGATGAAGGGTTATACCACGCGAGCTCGGCCAGCCAAGGGGCGATGTCGTCAGGGCGTGAACTTTTCACCCCGTTTTATGTGAACTTCATCACATTTTAGCGCCATCCCGGGCAGGGAACGCTGGGACAGGAAGGCCCGAGGCAAGAGAGCAGTGGTGGCGACGCCCCGTTTGGTGAGCAGGCGAAAGACCACCAACCGGGCGCCTGCCCTGTAACAGCAGGCTGAGGATGCCGCCTGCCGGTAAGAACAGCGGCTGGCGTGCGTGAATTGGCGTGCTTGGGGTGGCGACACGCTGTCGAACGTGCGCCTCCGCCCCGGCCCCGCCTCATGGCCACACAAAAAAGCCGCACCCTCACAGGCGCGGCTTCTTGCCGACCCTCACAACAACCCGTTTGGCGAATCAGATCGCCTGGGCCGGATGGGCGTAGGAGATCGGCGAGGTCGCCGGATCGTCCTGGTAGCTGACTTCTTCCCATGCCGAGGCATCGGCCATCAGCGTGCGAAGCAGCTTGTTGTTGAGCTCATGACCGGACTTGTGCGCGTAGTACGCACCGATCAGGCTGTGGCCGAGCAGGTACAAGTCGCCAATCGCGTCGAGGATCTTGTGCTTGACGAATTCGTCTTCGTAACGAAGACCATCTTCGTTCAACACGCGGTAGTCATCGAGCACCACGGCGTTGTCCATCGAACCACCGAGCGCGAGGTTGTGTTCGCGCAGCATTTCGATATCGCGCATGAAACCGAACGTACGTGCGCGACTGACTTCCTTGACGAAGGAGGTCGTGGAGAAATCGATCTCGGCACGCGAGGTGCGCTTGCTGATGATCGGGTGATTGAATTCGATCGAGAAGCCCACCTTGAAGCCTTCGAAAGGCTCAAAACTGGCCCACTTGTCGCCTTCCTGCACTTTCACCGGCTTCTTGATGCGGATGAAGCGCTTGGCAACCGACTGTTCCTCGATACCTGCCGATTGCAGCAGGAACACGAACGGACCGGCGCTGCCATCCATGATCGGCACTTCGGGTGCCGACAGGTCGACGTAAGCATTGTCGATGCCAAGGCCTGCCATCGCCGACAACAGATGTTCGACGGTGGAGACACGTACATCGCCATTGACCAGTGTGGTCGACAACCGCGTATCACCCACTTTGTCGGGACGAGCGGCAATATCAACCGGCGGCGAAAGATCGGTGCGACGAAACACGATGCCCGTGTTCGGCGCAGCTGGACGGAGCGTCATATACACCTTGTCGCCGGTATGCAGACCGACGCCAGTGGCGCGAATGATGTTCTTGAGCGTACGCTGCTTGATCATTTTTTAAGTACCTAGCTATAGGGGCAGCAGCCAACAGGGTACGGATGCTAACACAGTCTTAACCAACAAAATAGCAAACCGTACCGTACAGTCTGTTCGCGCTTTCATGGTTCTTTCATCTGTGAATGAAAGTCATTTCGCCACGACCAGACACAAAACTCAATTCCATCAATGGATTAGCGGTCGACTCGGCGCCGATACCGGGACGGGAAATACCGGTATCAGCGCCGGACCGAGTGGCGTAATCCCTACGCCACCCATCATGCGTCTTCCGAAAACGCACAGTCTCCAAAAGCGTTCACCTAACAAACAGCGTTAGCTGGGACTGCGTCAGCGGACCTGCCTGCCCTGCAAAGGGCTGGCCCGGGCTCCGGATCACTCCAGAAACCCGTCACGACAGGTTACTGACAGTCAGTTCTCTCTTTTGTTCACTTTTTTCTAAGATTCTTTTTCCAATCTCGGCGCTCTGCCCAAGCCCGAACCCCTCACCCAACTTCTCTCACTGCCGCACCCATACCTGACGCCTACAGGCCTCGCTGACGAAACGGAACAGGCCTTTGCCGATCATGCTCGCTACACGGCGCGGCCCTCCCCGGCCACACGGGGGGAGACAAGGCCACCGCCGCGTGTCTCATCCTTACGCGCAACGGGCTTCCTCTCCCCCATTGTTGCGGGGGAAGAGGGCTGGGGTGAGGGGCGGCCCGACCAGGCGCCGCCGTTCAACCTCGTCCGGAGGCGAGGTCGCAACGATGCCCCTTAGTCAGCCTGGCGACGCAGGAACGCCGGGATATCCAGGTAGTCGAAGCTCGGATCGGCGCTCTTGGTGTTCTGCGGTTCATTGCGAACATTGCTGGCGACCACTTCGGGCTGGGCGTAATCGACCACTTCGTTACCGGTGCCGGTACGCAACACGACCGGACGCGGGCGCTGGCGCATCTCGACCTGCTGGGCAACCTGCGGACGCGCCGGCTGCTGGCGAGCGACGTTGCGGTTGAGGCCGGTGGCCACCACCGTCACGCGCACGTCGTCCTGCATTTCCGGGTCCAGCGACGTGCCGATGACCACGGTGGCATCTTCGCTGGCGAAGTCGTGGATCACGCGACCGATCTCGTCGAACTCGCGCATGGTCAGGTTCGGACCGGCCGTGACGTTCACCAGAATGCCGCAGGCGCCATTGAGGTTGACGTCTTCCAGCAACGGGTTGTTGATGGCGGCTTCCGCCGCGGCCTGGGCGCGATCGTCACCGCGAGCGGTGCCCGAGCCCATCATCGCCATGCCCATTTCGCTCATGACGGTGCGCACGTCGGCGAAGTCGACGTTGATCAGGCCTGGGGCCGTGATCAGGTCGGCAATGCCCTGCACCGCGCCGAGCAGCACGTCATTGGCAGCCTTGAAGGCATTGAGCAGGGTCACTTCGCGGCCCAGCACCGAGAGCAGCTTCTCGTTCGGCACGGTGATCAGCGAGTCCACGTGCTGGGACAGATCCTCGATGCCCTTCATCGCCACCTGCATGCGACGACGCCCCTCGAACGGGAACGGCTTGGTCACCACCGCCACGGTGAGGATGCCCTTCTCCTTGGCCAACTGTGCCACGACCGGGGCTGCACCCGTACCGGTGCCGCCACCCATACCCGCGGTGATGAACACCATGTCCGCGCCTTCGAGCATTTCCTCGATGCGCTCGCGATCTTCCAGGGCAGCCTGGCGGCCCACTTCAGGATTGGCACCCGCACCCAGCCCCTTGGTGACGTTGCCACCCAGTTGCAGGTGCGTGCGCGAACCGCAGCTCTTCATGGCCTGCGAGTCGGTGTTGGCGACGACGAACTCGACGCCTTCGATGTTGGCATTGAGCATGTGCGCCACGGCGTTGCCGCCGCCGCCACCCACGCCGATGACCTTGATGACCGCATTCGGTGCCAGCTTTTCGATAAGTTCAAACATTTCCCGTCCTCCGTAGAGAGCTTAGTTGTCGTTTTAACCATCGGATCCGACACCTCCTGCCGGGCCCGTGGTGGTGGGTTATGTCCCTTCACCCCTGCGACGCATCCAGCGTCGTCAGATTCCAAAACTTCAGAAATTCTTTGCCAGCCAGCCGCGCAGGCGTTCGATGAAACCGCCCATGCCGCCGCCACCCATGCCGCTGCTGCGCATACCGCCACTGCCGGCGCGCGAGCCATGCAGCAACAAGCCAACACCCGTGGAATGCAGCGGATTGGAAACCACTTCCCCCAGGCCGCTCACATGCTGTGGCACACCAATGCGCACCATCTTGTGGAAGATCTCTTCGGCCAGTTCCAGCGCGCCTTCCATGCGCGAGGCGCCGCCGGTGAGCACGACACCTGCTGCCACCAGGCTTTCATAGCCCGAGCGACGCAGTTCGTCCTGCACCATTTCGAAGATTTCCTCGTAGCGCGCCTGCACGCTCTGCGCGAGCGACTGGCGAGCCAGTCGACGCGGCGGACGATCACCGACGCTCGGTACCTGGATGGTTTCTTCCGCGTGCGCCAGTTGCGCCAGCGCACACGCGTATTTGATTTTGATTTCTTCGGCGTGTGCAGTCGGTGTATGCACGCCGTACGCGATATCGTTCGTGACCTGGTCGCCGCCGATCGGCAGCGACTTGGTGTAACGGATCGAGCCTTGCGTATAGATGGCGATATCGGTGGTACCGGCACCGATGTCCACCAGGCACACGCCAAGCTCGCGTTCGTCGTCAGTCAGCACCGACTTGGCGCTGGCCACCGAGGAAGGCACCAGTTCATCCACCGACAACCCGCAACGCTGGATGCACTTGCTGATGTTCTGCACGGCGGCGGCCGCGCCCGTGACCAGGTGCACGCTCGCTTCCAGGCGTACGCCGCTCATGCCTACCGGCGAACGGATACCGTCCTGGCCATCGATGCGGTATTCCTGAGATTCCTTGTAGAGCACCTTGCGATCGGCCGGGATCGCCACCGCGCTGGCCGCTTCGAGCACCTGCTCCAGATCGCCCTGGGTCACTTCGCGGTCGCGGATCGCGGCGGTGCCGTGCGAGTTCTTCGTCTCCAGGTGGCTGCCGGAGATCGACGCATAGACCGAACGAATATCGCAACCGGCCATCAGTTCGGCTTCCTCCACCGCGCGCTGGATCGAGTGCACGGTCGATTCGATATCCACCACCGAGCCACGCTTCATGCCGCGCGACACGTGTGTGCCAATGCCGATCACCTCGATCGGTTCACCCGGTTCGTACTCGCCGACGATCGCCACCACTTTCGAGGTGCCGATGTCGAGACCGACGACGAGCTGTTTATCGTTCCTGGGTTTCATGTGCGAGGCGTTCCGGCATTGGCGGCAGTCGCGGGCGAGGGCCATCGCACAGCGAATCCGTTGGTGTAGCGAAGATCGGCGTAGGCAAAGACGTCGTTGTGACCTGCCATCAGCTGGGGATAAACGGTAAGAAAACGGCGCAGGCGGCGACCGGCCTGGTCACGATCACCGACGAAGATCTGCGCGCCGCTGGACGTGGTCAGGCTCCAACTGCCGCGCTCGGTGAGCGCAACGCCGGTGATTTTCAATTTGGTGTTGGTGAACGCTCTCTGCGTCTCGGCGTAGAAGCTCACCACTTCGGCAAGGCGTGCATCCGGGCCGCGCAGATCCGGCAAGCCGTCGCCCGCGCCAGCCTCAGGCACATCGAATACTGCGCCCTGGCGGCTGATCAGCTGGTTACCGTTCCAGCGCGCGAACGGCTGGCGCTCGTAGATACGGACCAGCAAGGTATCGGGCCAGTGCTTGCGCACCTCCACCGACTCCACCCAGGGAAGCTGTTCGATCGACTGCTGCACGGCGTCGAGGTTCAGCGCGAAAAAGCCCTTGCCCAGGCTCGGCAACACCGCGCTGCGTACCTGCTCGGCCGTCACGTGCTTGAATTCGGCCTGCACGGTCAGCTCCGTCACCGGCCAGCGATTGACCGCGAACCAGCCGCGCAGCACACCGACGATCGGCAGCGCGACGAGCGCTATCGCCAGGCACCAGGCAACAAGGCGGGCCATTCCCCTCACGCGTGACCTCCCTCGCGGTCGAAACTGGTTTCCAGCACGCGCCAGCACAGCGTCTCGTAATCGATGCCAACGGCCTTGGCAGCCTTTGGCACCAACGAGTGCGACGTCATGCCCGGCGCGGTGTTCACTTCCAGCAGCCAGTTCTTGCCGTGCTTGTCGCGCATCACGTCCACGCGCCCCCAGCCGGAACAAGCCAGTGCGTCGAAAGCCTTGAGCGCCAGCTCGCGCATGGCCTGTTCGGCATCGCCATCCAGCCCGGGGCAGATGTATTGCGTGTCTTCGGCGATGTACTTGGCGTTGTAGTCGTAATACTCGCCCTTGGGCACGATCTTGATCGTCGGCAGCACCTGGCGGTTGACAATGCCCACGGTGAACTCGCCACCTTCGTGAGCATCGCCCTCGATCAGGGTTTCCATCAGCAGCTCGCCCGGATAACGGCGCGCCAGTTCCACGGCGGCATCGAGATCCGATGCCTTGAACACACGGGTCACGCCCACGCTGGAACCTTCCCAGGCGGGTTTGACGATCAACGGAAAACCGATCTCGCGCGCTGCTTCGTGCACATCGGCACCACGCGGGATGGCCTTGTAGCGGGGCGTGGGCAGGCCCATCGAAAGCCACACCTGCTTGGCGCGTACCTTGTCCAGCGACAGCGCCGAACCGAGCACACCCGACCCGGTGAATGGCACGCGCAACGATTGCAGCGCACCTTGCAGTTCGCCGTTCTCGCCGCCGCCGCCATGCAGAATGTTGAACACGCGCGCGAAATGCCCGGCACGCACGGCGTCGAGCAACGCGGGAATGCCATCGATGGCATGCGCATCCACACCGCGCGCCTTCAGCGCCGCCAGCACGCCGCGACCGGAATCGAGCGAGACCTCGCGCTCGGCGGAACTGCCGCCCAACACCACGGCGACACGGCCAAACTGGGCAGGATCGGTAATCGTCTTCATGACTTCTTTGTCCTCAAATGCCCGGCATTGGCCAGTTCCACGGCTGCCGAGCCGATATCGCCGGCCCCAAGCAGCAGCAACAGATCGCCGTCGCGCACCAGCGTCGGCAACGTTTCGGCAAATTCGCGCGGATGATCGATCAACACCGGATCGACCTTGCCGCGTGCGCGCACCGCGCGCGCCAGGGCGCGGCCATCGGCGCCGGCGATCGGCGCCTCGCCGGCCGGATAGACCTCGGTCAGCACCAGCACGTCGGCATCGGCCAGCACGTTGGCAAAGTCGTCGAGCAGGTCACGCGTACGGCTGTAACGGTGCGGCTGGAAAGCCACGACCAGACGGCGATCCGGCCAGCCACCACGCGCCGCGGAAAATACGGCGGCCAGTTCGCGCGGATGATGGCCGTAATCGTCCACCAGCAGTGCATGCCCCTTGTCCAGGGCAATATCGCCGCGCCGGTGGAATCGACGCCCTACACCCTGGAAACCGGCAAGCGCGCGTGCGATCGCTTCGGCCTCCACGCCGAGCTGCCAGCCGATGCTGGCGGCCGCCAGCGCATTGAGCACATTGTGGCGACCCGGCAGGTTGAGCGTGACCGGCAAACTGCCCTCGCGACCGGGCAGGTGCAGGTCGAAATGCATTTCGAAGCCACTCTGCGACAGATTCGATGCACGCACGTCCGCATCGAGCGTGTCGATGCCGTAGGTCATCACGCGGCGCGTCGTGCTCTTGGCCAGTTCGGCCACTTCCGGGTCGTCGACGCACAATACGGCCAGGCCATAGAACGGCAGACGATGCAGGAAATCGCCGAAGGCTTTCTTGACCTGGGCGAAATCGCCGCCGTAGTTCTCCAGATGGTCGGCGTCGATATTGGTCACCACCGCGATCACCGGCGACAACAGCAGGAACGAGCCGTCCGACTCGTCTGCCTCGGCCACGATGTACTGACCTGTGCCCAGGCGTGCATTCGCACCGGCGGCATTCAACTGGCCGCCGATCACGAACGTCGGATCGTAGTCGGCCTCGGCCAGCACACTGGCCGCCAGGCTCGTCGTGGTGGTCTTGCCATGCGTGCCGGCAATGGCGATACCACGACGGAAACGCATCAGCTCGCCGAGCATTTCGGCGCGCGGCACCACTGGAATACGGGCCGCACGAGCGGCGACCAGTTCCGGGTTGTCCTGACCGATGGCACTGGAAGTCACCACCACATCGGCGTCACCGATATGTTCGGCAGCGTGCCCCACGTGCACGGTAATGCCCAGTTGCTGCAAGCGCTGGGCGGTCGGGGAGTGGCTGCGATCGGAGCCCGAGACCGCATAACCGAGGTTATGCAGCACTTCGGCGATGCCGCTCATGCCCACGCCGCCGATGCCGATGAAGTGCACCCGCTGAAACGTGGACATCAGTTCCTCGTGGGCATGGAGTCGACGCGGCGTCATGCGGCCACCTCCATGCATGCCTGCGCGATCACGCGCGCGGCATCGGGCTTGGCCAGCGTACGCGCGGCCTCGGCCATCGCGATCAGCTTGCCGCGGTTTTCCAGCAACGCTTCAATGCGTTGCGCCAAAGCCTGTACGTCCAGATCGCGCTCCTGAATCAATTCGGCCGCACCCGCGGCGACCAGCGCCTCGGCATTGCGGGTCTGGTGGTCATCCACCGCATGGGGAAACGGCACGAGCACCGCGCCGAGGCCGGCGGCAGTCAGTTCGGCCAGGGTCAGGGCACCAGCGCGGCAGATGGCCAGATCCGCCCAGGCATACGTGCCGGCCATGTCTTCGATGAAGGGCACGACCTGGGCCTCGACACCCGCCTTCTGATAGGCCTCGCGGGCTTCTTCCACGCCACGCGCGCCACACTGGTGCAACACCTGCGGGCGCTGATCGACCGCCAGTTGCGCCAGCGCGGCGGGCACGCTGTTATTCAAGGCGCGAGCACCAAGGCTGCCGCCCAGCACCAGCAGGCGCGCACGATCGCCACGACCGGCCATGCGTTCGACCGGGGCAGGCAACGAAGCAATCGCCGCCCGCACCGGATTACCTACCCAAACCGCGCCGGGCAGCACATCGGCAAAACCCGCCATCACCCGGCGCGCATGGCTGGCCAGCTTGCGATTGGTATAGCCGGCGACGCGATTCTGCTCGTGCACCAGCAGCGGCGTACCGCTCAAGCGCGCGGCGATGCCGCCGGGACCGGCCACATAACCGCCCATCGACAACACACTGCGCGGCTTGACCTGACGCAACACCGACATCGAAGCCAGCAAGGCACGCAGCAACATGAAAGGCGCCATCAAGCGCGTCTTCAGGCCCTTGCCGCGCAAACCACCCACCGGCACCGTGTACAAATTGATGCCTTGCGCCGGCACCACGCGGGTTTCCATGCCACCGTTGGCCCCCAGCCACACCACCGGCACGCCTTGCGCACGCAGCGTTTCGGCAACGGCCAGACCGGGGAAAATGTGACCACCCGTACCGCCAGCCATGATCAGGACGGGGCGAAGATCGGATGTTTCAGGCGCGACGCGGGACGCGGGACTGGGGGAAGAGCCCTCAGCCGGAGACGAGTCGCCCTGATGAGAGACAGCGAACATCGAAGCACACAGACGTGCGAACGACCGCAAGCTTGCCGGCTTTTCCCCCATCCCGCCTGGATACGTAGTGGCCCTCATACCGCCACCTCCCGGGAATCGGGCACAGCCGCGGCAGGCACGCGCGTCGCCATCTGGCGAGCATCAAGCGCGCGATTGATTTCGTAGGTGGCGCGCAGCAACACGCCTGCCATCGCGCAGGTCAGCACGATGGACGAACCACCGTAACTGATCAGCGGCAGCGTCAGGCCCTTGGTCGGCAACGCGCCCAGGTTCACTCCGATCGACACCATCGTCTGCAAGCCCAGCATCAGCGAGATGCCGAAGGCGACATAACCGGCGAAGCGCTGGTTGAGCTCTACACCTTGCAAGCCGATGTACAGCCCACGGCCCACGGCCAGCGCAAACAGACCCATCACCACGAGGATGCCGGTCAGGCCCAGCTCTTCGGAGATCACCGCAAAGATGAAGTCGGTGTGCGCTTCAGGCAGATACGACAGCTTGAGCACACTCTGGCCCAGGCCCACGCCCGTCCACTCGCCGCGACCGATCGCCATCAGCGACTGGGTCAACTGGAAACCATCGTTGAAGGGGTCTTTCCATGGGTCCATGAAGGACGTCAAGCGCTTCATGCGATAGCTTTCGCTGGTCGCCGCAACGCCCAGCAGCGGCATCAGCGGCAGCCCCATGCCAAGCAGGAAGATCGGCCGCGCACCGCCCAGCCACACCATGGCGATCGCCACGGCAATCATCAGCGTGGCCGAGCCGAAATCCGGCTGCGCCAATAGCAACAGCACGAACAAGCCAGCCACCATCAGCGGCTTGAACAGGCCAAGAAAGCGTGTCTCCACGCTCTCGCGATGACGCACCAGATAACTGGAGATATAAATCACCAGGATCAGCTTGACGGCCTCGACCGGCTGGAAGCTGGTCACCACCAGGTTCAGCCAGCGCCGCGCGCCATTCAGGCGCATGCCGAAGAACGGCAGGAATACCGCCAGCAGCAGGCTGAAAGCGAGCAGCATCAGCAAGAACGCATTCTTTTCCAGGAACTTCAACTCCGTGCGCATGGCGATCCCCGCCAGCACGAAGCCAATACCCAGGAATAGCAGGTGCTTCTTTAGAAAGTAGAACTCGCCCAGGTGCGCATCGGCCGCGGCCACTGCAATAGAACTGGAGGTGACCATCACCAGGCCGATACTGGCCAGACCGACGAGTGCGACCAGCAGCGGCATGTCGAACTTGCCGCGTGGTCCCTGTCGTCGTTTTGCCTGGTCGTTATCGAAGATCATGGCGTCAACGCACCTTCAACGTGGCAAGGCCAATCAACACCAGCACGACGCTGATGATCCAGAAACGCACGATCACGCGTGGCTCGGGCCAGCCCTTCAGTTCGAAGTGATGATGGATCGGCGCCATGCGGAAGATGCGCTTGCCGGTGAGCTTGAAACTGGCCACCTGCAACATCACCGACGCCGTCTCCATCACGAACACACCGCCCATCACCAGCAGCACGATTTCCTGGCGCACGATCACCGCCACGCAGCCAAGCGCCGCACCGATCGCCAGGGCACCGACGTCACCCATGAACACCTGGGCCGGATACGTGTTGAACCACAGGAAACCCAACCCCGCGCCGGCCAGTGCCGCACAGAAAATCGCCAGTTCGCCAGCACCGGGAATCACCGGAATCAGCAGGTGGCGCGAGAACTCGGCATTGCCCGACAGGTAAGCGAAGGCACCCAGCGCACCGGCCACGAGGATCGACGGCATGATCGCCAGGCCATCGAGGCCATCGGTCAGGTTCACCGCGTTGGAGAAACCCACGATGATGAAATAACCGATCACCACGAAGAACAGGCCCAGCGGCAACGCCACCTGCTTGAACAGCGGCAGGAACAACGCCGTCTCGGCGACAGGCTGGCTACCGACCGCATGCGGCGCCGTGTAGTACAGCACCAGCGCCGCGGCCAAACCGAACACCGATTGCCAGAAGTACTTCCAGCGGCTGGCCAGGCCACGGCTGTCCTTGAGCACCAGTTTCTTGTAGTCGTCGTAGAAGCCGATCGCACCGAAGCACAGCAGCACCGCCAACACGACCCACACGTAGCGATTGGCCAGGTCGGTCCACAGCAACGTGGATACGGCCACCGACAGCAGGATCATCACACCGCCCATGGTCGGTGTGCCGGCCTTGGACAGATGCGTCTGCGGGCCGTCCTTGCGTACCACCTGCCCGGCCTTGAGCGCGGCCAGCTTGCGAATCAGCCACGGCCCCATCATCAGCGACATCGCCAGCGACGTCAGTGCCGCGGCAATGGTGCGGAACGTGATGTACTGGAAAAGATGCAAGGCCGTGAAGTACTTCGACAGCCATTCGGCCAGTTCAGGCAGCATGGTTGCCCTCCTTTGCCGTCGCGTCGCGCAACGAAGCCACCACCTGTTCCATGCCTGCCGAGCGCGATCCCTTCACCAGAACGGTGACGCCGCGATGCAAGGCGTCGCTCAATGCCTTTGCCAATGCTTGTTTATCCGTGTAATGCGTGCCCTGCCCGCCAAATGCCTCGACGGCAGCCGCACTGAGCGGCCCCACGGCGAACAGGCGATCGATGCCGCGCTGCCTGGCATGCGCGCCGATACCGGCGTGCATGGCGCGCGTATGAGCCCCCAGTTCGGCCATGTCACCGAGCACCAGCCAGCGTTCGCCCTGGGCCAGGGCCAAGGTGTCGATGGCCGCGCCCACTGAACCGGGATTGGCGTTGTAGCTGTCGTCGATCAGCAGCCAACCGCCCATGTCCTCGGCACGCAGGCGGCCGGCGATGGGCGGCACCTGCTCCAGGCCCGCGACGATGGTGTCCAGCGGAACATCCAGCGCCAGCGCCACGGCGGCAGCGGCCATCGCATTGGCCACGTTGTGCCGACCGGGCAACGGCAGGTCGATTTCCGCATCGCCTACTGGCGTGCTCAACACGAAGGTGGAGCCGTCCACACCCAGTTCGACGATGTCGGCGCCGACATCGGCCTTGTGATCGAGCGCGAAACGCAACTGGCGGCGCGTGCCGGCAAGCCCTGAGAAGAAGCTCGCAAACGCATCGTCCGCGTTGATCACCGCCACACCATCGGCCGGCAGCGCCTGATACAGCGCACCCTTGGTTTCGGCCACACCCTCGACACTTCCCATGCGCTCAAGATGCGCCGGCGCGATGGTGTTGACGAGGCCGATATCTGGCCGCGCGATGGCAGCCAGATACGCGATGTCGCCCGGCTTGCCCGCACCCATTTCCAGCACGGCGAATTGCGTGTCCTGCGGCATCGCCAGCAAGGTCAGCGGCAGGCCCAGTTCGTTGTTGTAATTGCCTGCATTGACATGGGTGCGGCCATGGCGCGACAGGATCGACGCCACCAGCGTCTTTACCGTCGTCTTGCCATTGGAGCCGGTGATGCCGACCACGCGCACGTCGCGCTGCGCACGCACCGCGCTGGCCAGATCACCCAATGCCAGCTCGGTGTCGTCGACCACCACCTGGGTGATCGGCGCATCGACCTTGCGGGTAACCAGCGCCGCCACGGCACCGGCTTCGGCGGCCTGGCGTACGTAGTCGTGACCGTCCACGCGCTCGCCCTTGATCGCCACGAACAGGTCGCCGGCCTTGAGCTTGCGCGTATCGATGGCCACGCCACCGATCTCCACGTCCGCGCCAAAGAGCTGCCCGCGGGTCCACAGTGCCATCATCGTTGCCCGCATCATGCGCGTGCCTCCAGCGCCGCGCGGGCGATTGCAAAATCATCGAAAGGCCGCTTGCCGGCAGCGCTTTCCTGATAGGTTTCATGGCCTTTTCCAGCCACCAGCACCACGTCGCCGGAGCGTGCCTGGGCCACGGCCCAGCCGATTGCCGCCTCGCGGTCACGCTCGATGCGCGCCTGCTCCGGATGAGTCAGGCCGGCGACGATCTGCGCCACGATGGCGTCCCCGCTTTCGCTGCGGGGATTGTCGTCGGTCACCACGATGCTGTCGGCCAACCGCTCGGCGATGGCACCCATCACCGGGCGCTTGCCGCCATCGCGATCGCCGCCGCAACCGAATACGCAGATCAATCGCCCGGCGCAATGCGCGCGCAGTGCCGTCAGTGCCTGCTCAAGAGCATCAGGAGTGTGTGCGTAATCGACCACCACCAGCGGCTCACCAGCGAAACCGCCCAGGCGATTCATGCGTCCGTTGACCGGCTGCATCGCCTCGACCGCAGCCACGATGCCTTCGAACGGCGCACCCAGTGCCCCCAGGCAACCGACCACGGTCAGCAGGTTGGCGACATTGAAGCAACCCAGCAGATGGCTATGCAGCGGGCGCTCGCCCCACGGCGTGCGCAGCACGAAGGCCAGGCCTTCGGACGACGTCACCACCGACGTCGCAACGATATCGGCATGGCTATCACCCGCCGCGCTCACGCGCAAAATCTGCACGTCGGGAGCCAGCGTATCGACCAGTTCGCGGCCGAACGCGTCGTCGATGTTGATCACCGCCGTGTGCAGGCCCGGCCAGGCAAACAGCTTCGCCTTGGCGGCGCCATAGGCCTGCATGCTGCCGTGATAATCGAGGTGATCGCGAGTAAGGTTGGTAAAGGCAGCCACTGCGAAATGCACCGCACCCACACGCCCCTGCTCCAGGGCATGCGAGGACACCTCCATCGCCACATGGGTAGCGCCATCGGCACGGAACTGCGCCAGCAAGCCCTGCACATGGATGGCATCGGGTGTGGTGCGCTCACCCTCCGTCAGCTGGCCATGCAGGCCGGCGCCGAGCGTACCGATGGTCGCGGCGCGATGGCCAAGCTGTTCCAGTGACTGCGCCAGCAATTGCACGGTGGACGTCTTGCCGTTGGTGCCCGTCACGCCGACCACCGCCAGCGACTGCGACGGCTCGCCGAAGAAGCGCGCGGCGATATCACCCACGCGGCCATGCAGGTTGTCGATCCACAGCACCGGCACGCGCAACGGCGCGGCGTCCACCTGCGGTCCTTCGGCCAGCACCACCTGCGCGCCACGCTCGACGGCGCCGGCGGCAAAGTGGATACCGTGCTCGCGCGTGCCGCGCAAGGCAAAGAAGGCATGGCCAGGGCGCACCTGACGCGAGTCGAGGCTGAGCCCCGAAACGACAATATCGCCGGCACTTTGGGTGTCGGCGATGCCCTGGAGCAACTGGTCGAGACGGTGCGCCGTCATGGCGTCTCCCCCTCGTCCGGCACTTCCTCGACCGGCGTTTCCTCGATGTTGGGCGACGTGGGCGGCTTGGTGCCAGCCAGCCCGTTCGTACCCTGCAATGGGCCGCCGGCATACCAGCGGCCAATGTTGTCCGGCGGGATATCCAGCAGGCGCAGCGCACCGCTCATCACCTTGGCAAATACCGGCGCAGACACCAGGCCACCGTAATAACTGCCCTTCTTCGGATCGTCGATCACCACCACGCCGACGATGCGCGGATTGGTGGCCGGCACCATGCCAGCGAACGCAGCGCTGTAGTT
>NZ_DASVMI010000144.1:0-28305 GCF_036384435.1 Dyella sp.
TCAGGCCATCGAGCACCGCGTCAGGTTGCAGGTATTTGTAGCCAAGCGAGACGTTCCACTCGTTGGCCGCCGAGACATTGGGAGTACCGACGATGCCGCGTAGCATCCAACCTACCGGGCCGCTCTTGTAAGGACCGGTCACGTTCGGATCGCTGCTGCTCTGGTAATTGTTGACCGGCGCGCCCAGCCCATTCGGGTAACGGAAAGCGTCTTTTTCGTGATAGGCCATGTTGCGCACGTAGTCTGCTTGCAGGCGCACCGGCGTCTGCCCCACCAGGAAGTCGAACTGGCTGGTGGCATTGAGCAGGCGATAGTTATAAGCAAGGCCAACGAACTGCGGCTGCGCATAATTGCTCGGGTTGGTCGGGTCGGGGATGATGTCGCGCAACAGGAAGACGGTATTGCCCTTCTGCATGTATTGCGGCGCAGTGTCATCCGTATCGCAGAAATTGATGCCCGTGTAGAGCGCGCATGGCGAGGAAAGCTGTCCGCGCATATGATCGAAGTAGTAATAGGCCAGCGCGACCTTCCACTTCATGTCCTGGTCGAACTGCCAGGTGGCACCGATCTGCGCTGCCGTCAGCCACTTGTCGTTGCTATGGTTTTTCTCGGTGCCCAGGCCCTGCGATGGCGTATCGTTGCCAGTGAATTCGATCGGGAAGGCACCGACCGTGGCGAACGTATCGAGCGCATCGTTGAACGGCAGCTTGAACTGGCCAGCGATACCGTCGAAATTCAGTTCGTTCGAATAGATCAGGTCCGTCGCGAAGAACGGATTGGCGAAACGACCTGCCGACACCTTGGCCCAGTCATTGGGTTTCCAGGCGATCCAGGCGCGATCGAGCCAAATATTCTTCTTGATCAGGCCACCGCCCAGGGTCTGGGTGGTCGATACCGGGTTATTGTCATTACCTGAACCGATGCGGATGCCCGCCGTGATCGTATCGCCGAGTTTCACATCCATGCCGATATGCGCCTGCAGGCGCAGCATGTTCAATCGATCCTGCTGGCTGTTGAAGATCGGCGGCGTAACACCCTGGGTTATCTTGCTCAGGTCGAATGGCCCATTGCGATTGAGCGTGCCGTAGTCAATGAAGAAAGGCGAATTGCTACGGCTGAACAGCCATGATTCGTCGCGCACATGGATATCGCCCGACCAGCTGATCCGGTCGAGCCATTCCGGCAGTGCATTGGGTTCGGCCCAGTGCTCGCTCTTGGCTTGCGCGATCACCTCGTCCTTGACCTGCTCCTTGATCTGGTTGCGAACGCTTTGTGGCACGTAGGGCACGCGAACGTCGCCCGGTTGCGCTCCATCGTTGGCGGTGGCATTGGCTTGCGCCTGCTGCCGCGAAGCTTGCGTGGCTTCAGCCTGCGCCTGCGCCAGCAGGCCATCGGCATCGGCCTGGGTGATCAGGCCTTTTTTCACCATCAGGCGAATCAGGTTGATCGTGGCGTTCGTCGATGGCGCGGCATCTTGTGCCTGCACGCCCGCGCCGGCACCGCCCAGCAGCAGGCTGACGGCCAGGCAAAGCGCACGGCGATGCAGGCGCCTGGAACCTGGTTTGACGATCGATGACTTCATGGGTTTCTCCGCTGCGGCACACTGCCGTGGCTGATGGAATGAAAAATGAAAAGGCTTACATCGGTCGCCGCCCGCGCATGGCTGCGCGTATCGGCATGGTCATTTTCGGTGGCGGTGGTGTGTCGACATGCAGCCCCTGCAATGCGTCGACAAGCGCCTGATCGGTGCTGGGCGAGCCACTCGATCCATCCAGCGTGATGCGGGTGATCGTGCCCTGGGCATCGATCCACAAGCTGGCGCGCACATCGAACACCAGGCGGCGGGTGCGATCGTCACGTTGGATCGCCTGCTGCAAGGCGTAGCCAAGAAACTGCTCGTACGAACCACCACCGCTGCCATTGCCGCCTCCCGCGCCGACCATGCCGCTGCCGTCGCCGGCGCCGATGTTGAACGAGTCGTTGCCAGCCTGTGCCGGGCCGTCGATCGTGATCTGCTTGGGCGAGTCGGGAGCTTGCTTGGGCGCTTCGACGGGCTTGACCGGTTCGTTGGGCTTGGCAATCTCCTGCTTGGTCTCCTCGACCTTCTTGGGCTCCGGCGGCTTTTCCTTGGGTGGTGGAGGCGGCGGTGGCAATGGCGTGATCGTGGCGATACGCGGCGCCGATCGACGCACGCCAACCTCATGTCCAGCGAAACGCCAGATCAGTACGCCCACCACAACCATCACCACCAGCGCGATCAATCGACCGCGCCAGCGTTGCCACCCTGTCTTTTGTTCGTCCATCGAATTCGCTCCCTCGCGATCAGGACGACTGTTGCCGGCCCGTCACTAGGCCAACCTGTGACAGATCCAGGCGACGAAGCAGATCGAGGATGTCGACCACTTTCTGGTACTGCACATTGGAATCACCCTTGACGATGACCGGAAAATCCGGGGTCACGGCTTTCTGCGTACGCAGACGTTGCTCCAGCTCTCCCAGCGTTACCGGAAAGGCATCCAGGAAGATCTGGCCACTGTCGGAAACCGTAATGGCCTTGGTCTGTGGCTTGGCCAGGCTCACCGACGCACTGGCTTTGGGCAGGTTGACCTTCACACCCTGCACCGATGCGGTCGTCATGATGATGAAGATCACCAGCAGCACGTACGCCAGATCGAGCATGGGCGTGATGTTGATGTCGTCGTAAGGCTTGTCGTCGTCCTGAACATGCATGATGTGTTCTCCCTCAGCCCACGACCGCGCGTTCGGGTTCGGGCCTCTCGACATCGCGATGCAGTTCGGCCAAGCGAGTGACGAACTCATCGACGAAGACCTGCATGTTCGCGGTAACGGCCTTGTTTCGCGTCAGCAGGTAGTTGTAGCCAAACAAGGCCGGGATCGCGACGAACAGACCCGCCACGGTCGCCAGCAATGCCGCGGCAATACCTGGAGCGATCGCTTTGACGTTGACGTCACCGGCCGCAGCAATGGCGGCAAAGGTGATCATGACGCCGACAACCGTGCCGAGCAGGCCCAGGAAAGGACCGCCGGAAATGGCGATGGTCAACAACACCATCGAACGCGACAAGCGCTGATTCTCTCGCACAAGCGTCGAATCCATCACCGCGCGGATCGCTTCGATCGATTCGGAGGCGATCACCAGTCGACCGTGACTGTCACGGCGACGCCAGACTTCCTTGGCACCGGTTTCATACAGGCGAAACAGCGAGGAATTGCCGAGTTCCCGCTGCAGCTTTGGTTGCTCCTCGTTGGCGGCCATGCCCAGCAGGTCCGTGCCCAGCGCCCGGAAGCGCTCCAGGAAACGATCGTTGGCGCGCGTGACCTCTCCCACATAGCGTCCGCGCTGCCACATCACCACCCAAGAAATCAGCGCCATCACCAGCAGGATGCCTATTACCACCCAGGCATCGGCAGTGACGGATTTGACGATGATGCCGAAGTAGCCGAAGCCGAACCCCGATTTCTTCTCGTCTTCGCCGTACTGGACCAGTTTCGACTCGGCGCCCTGCGACAGCGCATCGGCTTCGATCAATGCAGCCGGTCGCAGCGTACGCGACAAGCGCAACTCATCCATGTCGCCAATGAAACGCCCCATGGTTGGCGCACCCGCGACAGCAGGCGCATCGGCGGTATCCCCACCCACCGTGGCGGGTGTCGTCAGGGCCGGCAACGCTGCCGATACCTGCGCATACGACTTGCCATCCACGTACAAGGTGACATGGCCTGAGCCCGCGGTTACCGCGATATGCGCCCACTGCCCCGCCTTCAACGGCTCACCTGCCTGGCTGTGCTGCGGCTGATCGCCATCAACCTCCACGAACGGAGCGCCACCGGCATCAAGACCGATCAGCAACGCCTTGCCATCCTGGCGATGTGCATAGATAAGCACCGGTGTCGTGGGCAGTGCGTCGAGCTTGATCCAGCTGGAATAGCTGAAATTGCCACCTGCGGCAACGGCCAGGGATGCGCTTGCCGGCAGCGTGACCACGCCATTGCCATCGAAGTGCGCAGCTTTGCCCACCACACCGCCGTCGATCATGCGCAACGTGCCGGCCTGGGCATTGTTGTTATAAGCGGTGGCGTCATGCGGCGGCGTACCAGCAATGTCGTTGAAGTGATAGACAAGGCCATAATCCGGATCAAACGTCGCCGCGCCATTGCTTTGCGCGGGGGCCTTGCTGTTGCCGTAGTACATCCACACGGTTTGCTGGCCGCTGGCCGGCAGATCGGTCACATCCAGCCAGATCTGCGCCACACCCATGACCGGGTCGAAGCTTTCGATCTGGTAATTGAGGGGCGTCTTGCCATCGGCGGCGATGAAACGCAGGTCGTTGCCATTCTGTGCCACGCCATCGAACTGGAAGTTACCCGAATGCAGGCGAACCAGCATGGGCATGCGCCCGGGAGCTTGCGACAGGTTGCCCCCCTTGGGGCTCGTGTCGAGCGTAATGGACTTGCGGAACGACCAGTCGTCGTTCCACCAGCCCGCATCGGCCGCGAGCGTAATGCGCGGCAGCCACGCCAGGCATAGCGCAAAGACCAGGATCAGGAATCGCATGACGGTTGGACCTCTATCCGAAAGTAAGGGGGTATGTGCCATCGTCCGGAGCGTCATAGCCCGGCCTTGATGTTGAACAGCCATTGGCCATCGTGTGCCTTGGTGCGTACGCCATTCTTGAGCGGATAGGCGTATTCCACTTCGCCCTTGATCGCGCCATACAACGCAAAGCGCGTACCAATGCCGGTACTGAACAAGGTGAAACGGCTCTTCTGTTCCGCCAACGGACTGATCAGCAGCAGACGCGAGCTGTCGATAAAGACATGAAAGCGCCACTCGTCCACGGGGCCGCCGATCCACGAAGCGATCGAAGGACTGCGCAGTTCGGCCGATCCGATGGCACCGTTGTCCGCGGTGTTCTCCGCCGATAGATAGCCACGCACGCTGCCTGCGCCGCCAGCGGCAAACTGTTCGCTCGATACCAGCGGCGAATCCGAAGCCTGCGCATCGGCCCGCAATGCCAGCACGTAGTCGTCAATCAACTGTCGCGTGTAATTGAAGCTGGCACGCAAATACGCGAAGTCCGAATGCGACTTGAAGCGTTGGCTATCGAATTCGGTACGACTGCTACCCGCGGCGCGCGCGCCGAAATTGCCGGCAAGGCTGAAGC
The DNA here is from genome assembly GCF_036384435.1 of Dyella sp. Classification (GTDB taxonomy): domain Bacteria; phylum Pseudomonadota; class Gammaproteobacteria; order Xanthomonadales; family Rhodanobacteraceae; genus GSA-30. The sequence goes on from NZ_DASVMI010000144.1 coordinate 5,187, forward strand.
CCAGGGATGATTTATCTGTGACGCGCTGGCCGCTGTAAGTCAACGAGAACGGCCAATAGGTGACCGGCGAACGCAAGGTATCGCTGCCCAGGGTCGTGTTCTGGTCGAAATGCTTGCGACTGACACCGAACGAAACCGACTGTGTGTACTGACCCAACGTCGGCAGCTGGCGTGTCGCCGTCAGGCTGAATGCATGTCCACGACCGAGCACCGTGGTGCCGCCCACGATATTGGCATTGCTGTTGGACTTGTAACCGGACGCCAGCAAGCTCCAGTCATTGCCAAGCGGTGCCAGGTAGGACAACGCATAGACTTCGGCGGCATGGCGATCCTGCGGCGCGACGATATAGGTCAGCGACACCGCGTGCCCTGCCTGCCACAGGTTGTCGTAACCTACCGTCGCGATGGTGCGCAATTCGGGCGTGTCCTGGCTATGGTCGTTGTTGACCTCCACGCTGGCATGCAGCGGATAGGTGTCATTGACCTTGAGCGAAACGTCCATCGTCTGCGGCAACGCGCCCGGCTTGAGCTGCGGCACTACCTGCTGACCGGCTTGCCTGTTGACCTGCGCCAGTTCGGTCTGCGCCGCGCTGAAATTGGGCACCGTCCCTTCAGCCAGCGAAGGAACCGCATCGCGGATCTCCTGTGGCGAATGGTATTTCGCCCCCTCCACGTGCACGCGACCGATGCGGTTTTCCAGCACCTGCAACAGGATCACCCCGTTCTTGACCTGTTGCTGCGGAATATCGACCACCACCGACTGATAGCCCTTGTCCTGATAGGCTTTCTGCAAGGCATCCCGTGCAGAGTGCACGTCGTCCATGCTGCGATCAGGCCCAAGAAATGGCTCGACCGTCGACTCGATGGCTTCGCTGTCGAGTACGGTATTGCCACGAACGAGGTACTCGTTGACGTCGAATTTCGCAGGCGCCTGGACCTGAGGCGTACTGGTAGCCTGCTGCGCATGCAGCCATGGCGCGGCGGTCATGGCCAGGGCCAGCACAAGCGAACGGCGCAGCAGCACTGCGCCGGCGGTCATTGCTCTGCTCATCCGATCACCCGCTGTAGCGCCGGCATCCGCTGCCGGCTGGCACACCACGCTAGCGCCGCACCGATAACCAAATGGCGACAACCAGATGTCGTGCCGCCCATGCTTTGGGGACGCGCGCTATTGAAGCCCGCGCATCCGACAGGGGCGCTGTGCGAAGCCGCCTGATAAACCATCTGCTCTTCCCCCAGCCGGCCGCCAAGGCAACCGGCACTCGATGAACGGACGTCCTTGTCGCTTGTCCATTCCATTGTTTGGGAAGACGGCCCGTCACGAACGCGACTGAACCGATGTCATGAAAAATTCACCGAAAGACCACAAGCTTTCAGGCGTGACATCAAAGCGTCATTGGAAAAAGACAGAGTGCGCGCGCGCCACGGCTGCATCGGCAACACCCGCAAAGGAACCTCCCCAGGGCTAGGCGGGACGTTGCAGTCGTGGCGTTGACTGGAGAGCGAGCGAGCCTTGAATGCCTCAGCTCAGCAACACGATACCGCCGGGCAAGGCCGTCACGCGTGCGCCATAGGCGTCATGGATCAAGGTAGCTACATCAGCGAGCTGGTTGAGCATGAAGCGCGCATGCACCTTGCGAGCAGCCAATTGCTTGTCCATCAGCACGATACGGCCGGGTCGATAGCGATTGATCTCATCGACCACCTCGGCCAGTGGCTGGTTGTCGAAAATCAGCACCCGCTGGCGCCAGGCCAGGGCGACCTGGGGATCGACAGCAACTGGCGCGCCCACACCCTGGCCGTCGTACTGCACCTCGTGGGAGGCCTGCACGGCGACTTGATCGTCACCGCATTCGGCAGCCGTCTGCCCGCCCAGGCAGATCACCTGGACAGCCGGCCCCGTACAACGCACGTTGCACTGGCTTGAGACCGAAACGCGTACCTTGCCGGCCCCGGAGTAGATCGTAAACGGACGCAACAACGTGGCATCGGTGACGACCTGGGCTTCGCCCGACAGCAATTCCATCGCGGCATGGCCGTTCTCGGTCTTGCGCAGATTGATGGTGGTCTGGGTGTTCATCTGTACGGTCACGCCCGGTGCAATATCCACCTGACGCTGTTCGCCGGTACCGGTGCGGTAGTCGGCCGCGAATTCACCCACGCCCGGCCACAGGCGCGCGGGAGGGCGTATGGCCAGCAGGCAGACGGCCGCCGCCGAAGCGGCCAGCGCGCCGCCGAGGAAAGCACGACGACTCATGCGAGGCTCGCCTGAGTGTCGCCGCGGCTGCCAGCGCACGCCGTGCCCCTGGCGCTGAGGTTGCGACGCCACGGCGGCGCCGAGGCCGTCCCACAACAGGCGTGCCTCGACAAAGGCTCGCTCATGCGAGGCGTCTTGCGCCAGCCACTGACGAAACGCTTCCGCATCCGCAGGTGTGGCCTGCCCGGATGTCAGATGCACCAGCCACGCTTGTGCCTGCGCCTGGATGCGCGGATCGGGTCCGGTACGGGAGGAAAGTTCGACTGCCATGACCTTAAGACTCGTTTCCTGCCCCTGGACCGAACCGCTGAATGACCTTGCGATCGAGACGCTCGCCACAAAATTCCAGTGCCTTGCGCAGCTCCTTGCCCACCATGCGCACGGATATGCCAAAACGCGCGGCGATTTCCTGGTGTGGCGCCTCCTCTACGCGCGCGGCGATCAGGATCGCCCGCTGCCTCGATGTCAGCTCGGCCAAGGCCTGCTCCAGTACCTGCATTTCCAACTGCGCATGGACCACGCGGGCCGGGTCCAGGGCATCATCCGCCAAGTGCAGCAGCTCCTCCACTTCGGTGCCGGTGAGGAAGCGGCCATCGCTCTGGCGTTGGTCGGCGGCGACGTTCAATGCCATGCGAAACAGGTAGCTGTCGGGATTGCGCGCCTGACCGCCCGCTTCGTCCATGCGTTCGACGCGCAGATAGGTTTCCTGCAATACATCGTCGACCAGGTCATCTGAACCGAGTCGGCGCTTGAGGCGACGGCGCAGATCCTGCTGCCGCTGCATGAACAGGCCGAGCATGGTCATGGTATTCATCGCGTCAGCCCGCCCGATGGCGACTGCAATCGAACGGATGCGATGCCGGGCGCGGCAACAACAGGATCGTCACCGGCTGCGGTACGCTGGATGGCACGTCCCCCAGGTGCATCGCGGAAGCCAATTGTCCGATCTGTGCGTCGCGCGCCGACTCACCGGTGCTGCCAAGCAGGTTCGTGCGCGTAACCGCACCGGAGGCGTCCAGCCACAGTTGCAAGGCCAGACGATAACGCCCAGGCTGGGTCGATGGACTGCTGCACAGGGCGCTCACCAGGCTCGCTTGCAGCTGCGCGGTAAAACGCTCGGGCATCGCCGTATCGCTGGCATCGTCGACGGGCGGCGATGCGGTTTCCGGCGACTCGGCCGCCATCAAGGTGAAGGCCATGGGCGAGGCGTAGTGTGCGACCAAGCCGGTATCGGCCAGGAGCTGGTCGAGCGCTTCGGGTGGCAAATACCGCCCGCTCGCCCCGTGTGTGTCGTGACCACGGACGAGCTTGTCATCGAACAGTACTGACACGCCAGTCTGCTCGCTGTACTGGCGCAGCGCGGTCATGAGCGCCTGTGCAGGGATGTCGAATCCCTGGCGCCCGTCCGATTGTTCGCTGGCCACTGCCGCATGGGGTGCGTCCTGAAAGATTTCCGCAACACAAGAAGCGCTGGCCAGGGCAGTGCAGCCGATCAGCACAAGCACGCCGCGTGGCAACACCATCCCCTGCCCGCCTGTATGGTGAAAAAGAGCCATGCCGAACCAGGCGACTACCCCAAAGGTGAAAGTCACGGTTCATGGAGCCTACTAGCCTATGCAGCCTGTGTGACAGCCAGATAACCGGATGACCGCGACAGGCCACGCCCGAACCGCCACAATGCGGGTCTTGAATCCGGCGAGACTGCATGAGTACCACCCTCGAGCTGCCCCTGGGCACCCCGATCGAACCAGGCCTGATGGTCATCCACGGCAATCGCCTGGAAGACCTGCGTGATCTGCTGGCGGCGTGGCTGGCCAGGGCGCCACTGCGCCCGCTCGAAGACGAGGTCATGCTGGTACAGAGCAATGGCATTGCCCAATGGCTGAAACTTGCCCTTGCCCGCGCGCCGGACCAGGGTGGCCTGGGTATCAGCGCCGCCGTGAACATGCAATTGCCCGGCCGCTTCCTATGGACGGCCTACCGGGCAACATTAGGCGAGGCGGGCGTGCCGGCCACCTCGCCCTTCGACAAGTCACGCCTCACCTGGCGGCTGCTACGCCTGCTGCCCGACCTGCTTCATGACGAGGATTTTCGCCCCCTGGCCGATTTCCTCGGCCAGGGGGACTGGGATCGCCGTTTCCAGTTGGCCGAGCGAATCGCCGACCTGTTCGATCAGTACCAGGTCTACCGGGCAGACTGGCTAGCCGACTGGGAGGCCGGTATCGGGCAGTTGCGCGACGAATGGCGCGGACGCAGCACTGCGCTGCCGCCGGACCAGCACTGGCAAGCCCGGCTCTGGCAACGGCTGGTCGACGACGTGCCAGCGGCATTGCGCCACAGCCATCGCGCCGCCGTCCATCGCGCCTTCGTCGATCAGATGGCGAACCTGCCTGAACGCCCTGCTGGTCTACCACGCCGCGTGGTGGTCTTCGGCATGTCATCACTCCCCCAGCAGACGCTCGAAGCACTGACTGCGCTGGCACGTTTTACCCAGGTATTCCTGGTAGTCGCCAATCCATGCCGGCACTACTGGGCCGACATCATCGAAGAGCGCGAATTGTTTCGCAGCACGCAGCGACGCCACCTTGGCAAGCCCGGCCTCCCGGATGAGCCACGCTTCGAAGATCTGCACCTGCACGCCAATCCCCTGCTGGCGGCCTGGGGCAAGCAGGGGCGTGACTTTATCCGGCTGCTGGATGCCTTCGACCAACCCGAGCGTTACCGACGGCAGCTTGCGTCATGGAATCGTGGCATCGATCTGTTCACCGATGTCGGGGCCACACGCGATGCCCCACTGCTGGCCCAGATACAGCAAGCCATCCTCGACCTGGAGCCGTTACCGGCGACACCGGAGCGTCGCAAGCCATGGCACCGCGACGATACGTCGCTGAGCTTCCATGTGGCACACAATCGCCAGCGCGAAGTCGAGGTATTGCACGACCGCCTGCTGGCATTGTTCGAGCAGGCCAGCCAGGCCGGCACGCCCCTGGCACCGCGTGACGTGATGGTGATGGTGCCCGATATCCAGGCCTACGCGCCGCACGTGCAGGCTGTCTTCGGACGCATAGGCCGCGACGATCCACGTTATTTGCCTTACGCGGTCGCAGACCAGCGCCACCGCGGCGGCGTGCCATTGCTGGTTGCACTGGAGCGCCTGCTGACGTTGCCCGATTCGCGATTCGCGGTAAGCGAGATCCTTGACCTGCTCGACGTGCCTGCGCTGCGGCAGCGTTTTGGCATCGAGGAAACCTCACTGCCGCAACTGCGCCGCTGGATCGAAGGCGCGGGCGTACGCTGGGGGCTTGATGCCGAACAGGTAGGCAGTCTCGATCTGCCCCCGATCGAACAGAACAGTTGGCAGGCTGGCCTGCGTCGCATGCTGCTGGGTTATGCCACTGGCGACGGCGTAGTCTGGCGCGACATCGCAGCCTTCGGGGACGTAGGCGGCCTGGATGCCGCGATCGTTGGGCCGCTGCGCCAGTTGCTCGATCAATTGGCACGGCACTGGCACATCATGCGCGAACCCGCTCCGCCGCACGTGTGGATGCAGCGACTGCGCCAACTGCTCGCCGATTGCTTCGACCCTGGACAAGACAGCGGTGACAGCGACCTGCTGGCGAGGCTCGACGATGCCTTGCAGGCCTTCGGCGATGCCTGCGCGCAAGCGCAACTGGATGAAGCCATACCGCTACCCATCGTGCGCGAACACTGGCTCTCGGCGATCGATGAAAATCGCCTCTCCCAACGATTCGTCAGTGGCGCGATCGGTTTCGGCACGCTCATGCCCATGCGTGCCATTCCCTTCCGGGTGATCTGCCTGCTCGGCATGAACGATGGCGACTACCCGCGTCGCCCCGCACCAGTGGATTTCGACCTCATGACGCTGCCGGGGCTGGCGCGCCCGGGTGATCGCTCGCGGCGCGAAGACGATCGTTATCTGTTCCTGGAGGCGTTGCTGTCCGCACGCGAAACGCTGCACATCAGCTGGATGGGATTGAACGAGCGCGACAACAGTTCGATGCCGCCTTCGGTGCTGGTCGGCCAGCTTCGCGACTATATCGCCGCAGGCTGGCACGACCAGTCGTTATCGGTATTACCTGCACTCACCACGATGCATCCGTTGCAGGCATTCAGCCGGCGCTATTTCGATGCGCAGTCACCAGCGCCTCTCGGCACCTATGCACGCGAATGGGAAAGCGCGCGGCAGGCGCTGCCCGCCGGGACAACCTCCCCGTTGCCCGAGGTGACTCCCGAATCTGCCGTTGGACTGACACCGCTGTACGACTTCCTTGCCAAGCCCGTGCGTTATTTCTTCCAGCAGCGGCTGAAGGTGTATTTCGATCAGGCCGACCCTGATGTCGCCGACGAAGAGCCTTTCGTGCTGACTGGCCTGGAACGTTACGAGGCCGAACGACAATTGCTCGACGTGGCCATGCAATCGCCATCTCCAGGCGAGGCGATTGCCGCCGCGGCCTATCGCTTGCGCGCACAAGGCGCGCTGCCTCCGGGAGGCTTCGGCAGCCTGGCACAGGCTGAACTCGACGAGCAGGCCAGCGCATTGTCGATCCGCTGGCACGAAGCCCTGGCGCGCTATCCCCTCCTCGATGAGCCACGTGAAATACGGCTGCTAGTGGATGGATGGCGCATCGAAGACTGGCTCGACGGACTGCGCATCCAGGATCGCGGATACCGACGGCTGACCTGGGTACAAGGCAGCCTGCGTGAAGGCAAGTCGTTGCGTCATGAAAAACTGATCCCCGCCTGGGTGGTGCACCTGGCGGCCAATGCGCAAGGCATTGCACTGACGACACAGGTCATCGGCATCGACGCGCAACCAGTCATGGCCGCATGTGATCCAATCGCGGCCGAACGACAATTGCAGCACCTCGTCGCCGCCATGCAGCAAGGATTGACCCAGCCGCTCCCGGTTTCGGCACGCGCCGCGTTCGCCTGGCTCGCAGCCGAACATAACGGCAAATCGCCGATGGAAGCCGCTCGCCTGGCCTACGAGGGCAGCGAGTTCGGCGGCATGGGCGATCTGCAGCGCGACGCCTATCTGGCGCGCGCCTGGCCGGGATTCGACGCCATGCATCGGGCCGGATTCGAGGCCTGCCTACCGCTCTATCGCGCGCTGGTCGATGGCGTGATCGAAGAGATCACATCGTGACGAGCGCGCCGCTTCACCCGCTATCGCTGCCCTTGAAGGGCGTTCGCCTGATCGAGGCAAGCGCAGGTACCGGCAAGACCTGGACCATTGCCGCGCTTTACCTGCGCCTTGTGCTCGGCCACGGTGACGGCGCGGCCGAGCCATTGCTGCCCAATCAGATCCTGGTGCTGACCTTCACCAAGGCTGCCACGGCAGAACTGCGCGAGCGCATCCGCGCGCGACTGGCCGAGGCCGCAGCCGCCTTTCGCGCGACGACACCACCGCAAGACGCGTTGCTGGCATCGCTACTCGATGGCTACGCCGATCCTCAGGCGCGCGCCATCGCCGCGCGTCGCCTCGACCATGCCGGACAATGGATGGACGAAGCATCCATCCACACCATCCATGGCTGGTGCCAGCGCATGTTGCAGCAACATGCCTTCGACAGCGGATACGCCTTCGCGCAGGATGCGCAAGCCGATGAAACCCAGTTGCAGGCCGAGGTCATCCGCGACTACTGGCGTCGACAGTTCTTCCCACTGGACAGCCACGGTGCCGCACGCATCCGCGGCTTCTGGAGATCACCGCGTGAACTGCAACGCGCGCTTCGTCCCCTGCTGGCGCAACCGGATGAAAGCCTGCGCTTGGAAGGCAAGCCCTTGCCGCCCGTCGACGACATTGGTGAGTACATCGAAAACATCGTTGCACCCGAGCGCGATGCACTTCGCCGTGCCCAAGCGCTATGGCGCGACCACATCGAGAGCATCGAATCGACCGTGCTTCAAGCGCTACGCGCAGGGAGCCTCAACGCCAATATGATGAAGCCTGCTGCCGTCGAGCAGGAGCTGCAAACCCTTCGCGCCTGGACAACCGGCGGTCCGATCGACGAGACGACACTGCAACGCTACACGCAGGGCCGGCTTGCCAAGGCGACCAAGAAAGGCCATGCGCCGCCGATGAGTGAAGCCTTCGAAGCGATCGAAACCTGGGCTCTCCTGCGCGAACAGGCCGTTCCCTTGGAACCGATGATCCTCGCGCATGCCGCACCGTGGGTACGCGCACGCCTGGAAGCACTCAAACAACAACGTTCGCAGATCGGTTTCGACGACATGTTGCAGCGCCTGGATCGTGCGCTGCGCGGCCACAGCGGACATCGGCTGGCCCAGACACTGGCCGGGCACTACCCTGTTGCCCTGATCGACGAATTCCAGGATACCGATCCGCTGCAATGGCGTATTTTCGAGCGCATCTACGGTGAGCGACGCGACTGCGGCCTATTGCTGATCGGCGATCCCAAGCAAGCCATCTACAGCTTTCGTGGCGCGGACATCCACACGTACCTGCGTGCCCGCGATGCGGCGATACCCCCGATATGGACGCTCGACACCAATCACCGCTCGACCGATGCCATGGTCGATGCGGTCAATCGACTTTTCGTGCATGGCGACACCCATGCCGACGGTGCATTCGGTTTCGGCGCGACCCTGCCGTTTCAGCCCGTGGCGGCCAAGGGACGTGGCGAACGTTTTATCCACCAAGACCGCAAGGTACCCGCGCTGACCTTTGCACTGCTGGATACCGACGAGCCAATGAGCGTGGGGGTATTCCGTCATGCGATGGCTGAACATGCGGCGGCACAACTGATTGCCTGGCTTGATGCGGCGACGCAAGGCCACTGTGGATTCAAATCCACCGATGGTTCGCTCGTCCCGCTGCAACAAGGCGATATCGCCATTCTCGTGCGCAGCCGCGGCGAGGCCGCGCTGATGCGCGACGCCCTGCGGCGGCGTGGACTGAAAAGCGTATTCCTTTCCGATCGCGATTCGGTCTACGCCTCTGCACAGGCCGACGATCTATTGCGCTGGTTGCAGGCATGCGCGGAGCCGGGTTCCGATCGCGGCATGCGTGCGGCACTGGCGACACCGTCCATGTGTCGAAGCTATGCGGAGCTGGACAGGCTCAATGCCGACGAGTTGGCATGGGAAGCCTGCGGAGAGATTTTTCGTCGCCTGCACCAGCACTGGGTACGCCATGGCGTGCTGGCCATGACCCATGAGCTGTTGCACGCATTCGACCTGCCTGCACGTTTACTGGCAGGCCCCGATGGCGAACGCCAGCTGACCAATCTGCTGCAGTTGGCCGAACTGTTGCAGCACGCCGCCATGAGCCTGGATGGCGAACGCGCGCTGATCCGTTACCTGGGGACGCGGATGGCCGAATCGCGCGACATGCTTGCCGATACCAGCGAAGAGCAGATCGTGCGGCTGGAAAGCGAAGATGCGCTGATCAAGATCATTACGATCCATAAATCCAAAGGCCTGGAATATCCCCTGGTCATGCTGCCATTCATCGCCACGGCACGCCAGGCAAGCAACAGCCAGATGGTGGTCTGGCACGATGCCGAGGGCCGCAGCATCGCCGATCTCGATGCCGACGACGCAGCACGCCAGGCCAGCGCGCGCGAACAGGCGCAGGAAGACCTGCGCTTGCTGTACGTCGCCCTGACGCGCGCACGCCATGCCTGCTGGCTGGGCATAGGCGTCCATCGCGTCGGCCATGCCAAGGCACCGGCCTTGCAGCGCTCGGCGCTGGGCTATCTGCTGTCAGGGGGCGCAATCATCGAACCGCGCGACTTGCCGCGCCTGCTTGGCACCTGGCACGACCATCCGGACTCGATCGCCGTGGAGACCTTGCCGGAGATCGCCGATACCTCCGTTTATCGGCCACGCGAGCCCGATCAAAAGATCATGCGGCACGCCACGCCCTACGAAGGTGTACGCATCCCGGAGTGGCGCATCGCAAGCTATAGCGGCTTGAAATATGTGGAATCGGAAGGCCATGACACCTTACCGGCACCGGAAACGCCCGCCCAAGACAACCTCAACGAAGTCCATGCGGATGCGACGTTGGCCGCCGTGGCAGGAGAGCGATCAGCACCGGCAGGCATCCACGCATTCGAACGAGGTGCCATCGCAGGCACTTTCCTGCACGATATGTTCGAGTGGGTAGCCGAGCGTGGTTTTGACGCCGCCCTTCTGCAACAGGACGTTCTCGAACAGTGGATAGCTCAGCGAGCACAACGACTGGGCTGGACGCACCACGCTCCCATGCTGGCCACCTGGCTGATCGACCTCCTGAAAATCAGCCTGCCCTTGCCAGACGGCGGGCACATGGCCCTGGCCGGGTTGAGCAAGCATCAATACTACGCCGAGCTGGAATTCTGGATCGAGGCGCACCGGGTCGATACCCTCGCACTGGATCAGCTGGTCAAGTCGCACACGCTCGACCAACGCGCGCGGCAACGCCTGGATGCCGAACGTATCCACGGCATGTTCAAGGGATTCATCGACCTGATCGTCGAACACAAGGGACGGTACTACGTCATCGACTACAAATCGAACGTGCTCGGACCTGACGCCCAAGCCTATACGCACGATGCCATGCGCAACTCCGTGCTGGGCGAGCGCTACGACCTGCAATACGCGCTCTACACCCTGGCGTTGCATCGCCAACTACGCGCGCGCCTGCCAGGCTACGATTACGATCGGCATATCGGTGGCGTGATGTACCTGTATCTGCGCGGCGTGGATGGCACCGATCATGGCGTGCACAACGAACGACTGCCGCGTGCATTGATTGAAGCGATGGATGCGTTGTTTGCCGGAGGAGCATCCAGCCATGCCGCTTGAAATCTCACTCGATGCCCTGCTCGAACAAGCACTGGCCAGCCAAAGCCTACGTCCGCTGGATGCCGCGTTTGCACAGTTTCTTGCTACGCACGAACCACCCGGCGACATCATCGCACCGCTGATCGGCGCACTGGTAAGCCAACAGGTGGCCGATGGCCATCTGTATCTCGATCTGCGTGCACTCGCCGCAATGTGCGAATCCTTGCCCGCCGCCTGGCGAGCAGCACTGCACCACCTGGATCTGGCCCTCATCGCCGCTGATCTGCAACGATCGTCCGTGGTGTCCGACCGCGACAACGATGGCACGCCCCTTGTGCTGGATGGCTCACGTGCCTACCTGCGCCGCTACTGGGATCACGAGCGCTTTGTGGCCGCCGCGCTGGAAACACGCATGCATGGCCCGGATGACCCACCGGCCAATCTGGGCGCCCAACTCTTGCAACTGTTTCCTGGCGACCACGGACCGCAATGGCAGCGTATCGCCTGCGCGCTGGCTGCCAGGCAGCGATTCACCGTAATCACCGGTGGACCGGGCACCGGCAAGACCACCACCGTCGTGCGCCTGCTAGGCTTGTTGCAGACGTTGCGCCTTGAGCAGCATCCGCAGCCACTCCGCATCCGGCTCGCGGCACCTACCGGCAAGGCGGCCGCACGCCTGAATGCATCGATCGCCTCGCAGGTGAACGCCCTACCCGTTGAAGAAAACGTTCGCGCCGCCATTCCCACCCGAGTCACGACCTTGCATCGTTTGCTGGGCTCGCGCTCGGATACACGCCGGTTCATCCATCATGCGGGCCATCGGCTACATCTGGATATCCTGGTGATCGACGAAGCGTCGATGATCGACATCGAACTGATGTCCGCGGTACTCGCTGCGCTTCCGACCTCGGCACGACTGATCTTGCTGGGCGACAAGGACCAGCTCGCCTCGGTGGAGGCTGGCGCATTACTGGGCGACTTGTGCGCACGCGCCGATGAGGGTCACTACGCACCCGCCACGATCGACTGGTTGCGTCACACAACGGGTGATGACATCGCAACGTGGCAGCGCGACGATGCGCGTGCGCTGGATCAGCACATCGTGATGCTGCGCGAGAGTCATCGTTTTGGTGCCGATAGCGGTATCGGCCAACTGGCCCGGCATATCCATCGCGATCAGCCGGATGCAGCGATGGCCACGCTGAATGCCCCGCTTCCGGATCTGCACTGGCTGTCTTCCGCGCAATGGGATCGCCTTTCGCTCACCGACCTTGTGCTCGATGGCAACCGCGGCTATGGCCACTACCTGGGCGTGCTGGCGCAAGGACGTCCGTCAAGCGATGCCCCCCTGGAAACGTACACCGCCTGGGCGGAACAGGTACTTGGGAGCTTCGAGGCCTTTCAGTTGCTTTGCGCGGTGCGCCATGGCGAGCAAGGCACGATTGCGCTGAACCAGCGCATCGCCGAAGTGCTGCATACCGCACGATTGATCGATCGGGAACATGACTGGTACGAAGGACGCCCGGTGATGATCAATCGCAACGACTACAGCCTGGGGCTGATGAATGGCGACGTAGGCATCGCGCTGAGGGTAGCGCGTGCCGATGGCAGCATGGCGCTACGCGTGGCATTCCGGGTCGCCGGCAACGATGACCGCCACAGCGCGATCCGCCTGTTGCCTGCGGCACGCCTGGGCGGCTACGACACGGCATTCGCCATTACCGTGCACAAGTCGCAAGGCTCGGAATTCGATCACGCCGCCCTGGTTTTGCCCGACGAGCAAAGCCCGGTGCTTTCGCGCGAACTGCTCTACACGGCGGTCACCCGTGCTCGCAGGCGCTTTACGCTATGTGGGCCGGAAAGCGCCATCCGGCGAGCCATCGCGCAACCGACGCGGCGTGATTCCGCTCTCAGCCAACGCATCGGCCAATACTGAGCGACACGCGCTCAGGTTGTGCCCGGTGCGCAGGCGCCGCCCACGGCCAGGTCCTGCACGATCGCGCGCCCCGTGGGGGAAATGATGATGGTCTTGCCCTGCACCGTGGCGGTGCTGCTACCCGCGCCCGCCTGCCCCGAGGTCGATTTGAAACACACGTTGATGACATGCTGGAGCTGGTCCGACAGCTCGCCACGCGAGTTGAAGGTAAACACCCCCTGATCGGAGCGGATCGATACCGACGGCGACCCGGCACCAGCATGCAGCAGATCGTAGCCACTCGTGCCTGCCGCATAGGCCGTGCCTGCACCGATCGTCGTATAAGCCAGCCAGCCACCGTCGTAATTGGTGCTGCCAACCACACACGTCGTGTCCGCGTCAGTGGACGTCGAGGATTTCGGGCAGATCGACACCAGCTTGCGCTGGTTGATGGCCTCGGTACGTGCGTTCTGGAGGTCGGCCAGCACATTGTTGGCCTGCGACGTCACGTTGTTACGACGCATGAAGTCGCGGAAGTTCGGCATCGCCCAGGCCGTGAGGATGGCCAGGATCACCGTGGTGATGACCAATTCCATCAGCGTGAAGCCAGCCTGTGAGGTGCTGGGAAAACGGCGGGGTTTACTTGGCATCGCAATAGCTCCCGATCTGCGCCTGGGCATCGCCCCGCGCCTTGAGGCGGTCGTCGTCGCTCATGTAGCGCGCCGATTGCACATCCGATCCATCCACGATCGGCGCCTGCCCATCGATACGACGCAGGTTGTCCCTGGCGACCATGCACAGACGCTGGCGCTGTGCCTGGTCGAGCCGGTCCAGTGCGCCGCTGGAACTGGCCGGTGCCGGCACGCTGGCGGCGCTGGCGGTCGCGGCGGTATCCACGCCCCCTTGCAACTGGATCCGCTGCGCATGCTTGCCGCCCGGATGCTCTTCGTAATGCACCGTGCCCGAGGCATCGGTCCATTTGTAGACCTGCTGGGCCGATGCGATGGCCGGCAGCAACCAGAGCATGGTGACCAGCCGCCAGGGAGCGCGTGCGGCTTGCATCGTCAGTTACCCCAGCAACCGGCCTTGGTGCCGGTACCGGTGAAGGTCTGCTGGCCCTGGCGATTGATGGCCATGGACGTGCATTCCTTATCCTCCGTTGCCTGCGTTCCTGCCGGCGTTGCCGTGATGGTGAAGTTCTTTGCGTCGACGTTGCTGATCGCCAGCGTGTAGTACTGCCCTGCCAGGCCCGTGGCATCCGTGCCCAGATCGGTCAAGGTTCCTGTATAGGTGTTCTTCGAATAGAAGTAGTGCTCTTCACGCCCGGCCAAGTCCAGCAAGGCACGCGTGGCATCGGTACGCCGCGCGCGTATCACGTACTTGTGGTACTGCGGGATCGCAATGGCCGCGAGCACGGCCACGATGATCACCACGATCATGATCTCGATCAGCGTAAAACCCGTTTGACGACGATGCATGCTTGCCTTCCTCACTTGTCCACCGGTTCGCGCCAGGAAATCTCGCCGCTGTTGATACCCTGCAATGGCGTCACATCATGGCAGATGATCGCGCCGCTCGACGTCTGCACACAGACGCGCAACTGCTGAGCACCGTTGGCCTGCGATCCACCCTTGTGCAGGCTGGGCTGTGACGGCAGACCCGCACCGAGCGAGATCGACTTGGCGATGATCGAGCCCCCCTTGGTCGAGGTGCCGAGGAAGCCAAGCAAGCCACTCGACGAAGTCCCCGACTTGTAATCCATGCCATAGAGCTGCCCCTGCCCCTGGTCAGTACAGGTATCGGTACCCGGCAGGTAGGTCGCCGTCAGCAACACGCCGCCCGACAATGCCTGCGCACTGATCACACGCTCGGCCGGGATACTCTGGTTGCTGCTGTTCTTGATACTCAGGTAATCCACCCAGCCCGGATAGGTGGAAACCAGCTGTGCGAACGTCCCTTCGCTGTTCACCGAAGAGGGTGCGCCAGTGACGGTGTTATCCGTATTGACCTGGATATTGGTCACGTCATACAGCGTATTGAGCGCGTAGGTACCGCCCTTGTCGACCACCGCGGCGATGATCTGCTGCTGCTTGTCGCTGAGGTCGGCCTTGGTGAAGGCACGACCGGTACCGAAGAACACCATCGGCCGCTGCTGGTCATCCACGCCCAAGGTCGGACGCACTGTCACCGGGCGTGCAACGCCCGAGACAAGCTGGCGCAGCGTCCAGGTCTTGGGATCGACACTACCGGCAAAATCCACTGTCCACATCGAACCGGAGAACGAATTGGCCGTACCTTGCGAGCTGCCAAAGTAAAGCGATTCGGCTATGCCATCGAGGTTGAAATCCGAAGCAATCAGGTCACTGGCAAAGCTGTTGGCACCGGCCGACGTGCTACCGACATTGGTGTAGTTGGCCGCCTGCTTGCCACTGCCCCAGGTCACGGGCGTCGGATCATTGGTCGCCAGCGTCGCCATATCGAAACCACGCAGCTTCAGCGATGCGTTGGAACCTGCATTGCCACCCTCCACAGCTCCCACACCGCCGTTGTCGGTGCTGCCCGAACCAGTGAACAGGAAGAACTTGCTGGGATTGGGATTGGCCATGCCTGCCGGGCGGAACATCGCGACCGCCGGCACCGACGAGGTATAGGTGCTGGTCAACAGGGTCAGGTCCGTGCAGGACACCACCTTGCTGGTGCAACTGTTGTTGGCGGTATCGGTCGCACCGGTATTGAGCAGTTCAGCCAACAACACCGGCGGTGCTTCCGGATTGGTCACGTCCATGACCACGTACGCGGAGAAGGAGTTCTGCGTTGTGACGTTGTTGGCGCCGAGCTTGGTATCCACGCTGATCGGGCCACCGCCGAAGCGGAACGGCACGATCAAAACCGTACCCCATCCGTCTGGATGACACTGTTGGGTCTGGTCGTTGGCACTGCAGGCAGCGCTGGGCACGGCGAAGATGCGTGCATCGACGGCGATCGGCGTGCCATCCACATAGAACATATGGTTGTACTGCGGATCGGCCATCCAGCGCAGGTGTGGCAACAGGTTGCCAGGCACATAAGCCCACACTTCCGCACCGAGCGGATGCGCGGTGTAACTGGTGTCAGCCGAGCACGAACCGGCGCTGCTGCACTTGAGCGGCTGCAGGTTGACCTGGTTGTCAGCCGAATCGTAGAAGCCGCCATTGAACGCATGCACCATGCCGTCGTTGGCGCCGACATAGATCATCTGGCGACGGTTCTGGTACACCGCTCTGAACTGGCCGTAGCTGCTGTCGTTATAAAGCAGGTCGAAGGCTTCGGCCGGGGTACTGACTGCCAGCGGCGTCGAATTGATGATGTCACCCAGGCGATAGACCTGCGTGTCCAACGTACGCGAGCGCCAGTTGGCATCGGGCTTACCATCGGAACCGACGTATTCGGTGCCGCGCACCCAATTCACGAGCGATTGCGCGCCAACGCCACTGCATGTGTTGAGGAAGCGGAAATTGCCCGTGAAGGTGGTTCCCGAGCACGTACCCGTGCCATTGAAGCCGGTGGCACCCCAGACGAACGGCACCTGCTCACCGGCGCCCACCACGCCATCGTGGTTGGCATCGATCCAGGTGAAGATGTAGCGTCCGCCGCTTGGGCCGGCCACCGAGCTGTAACTGCGTTGCGTGTTGGTGTTGTACGTCTTGGCATCGAGCAGCGACTGCGCTGACCACACCGGCGTCAACGTATCGAGCGTCTGGCCCGAGCAGTTGGAGGAATCGATCGAACTGGGTGCACTGTCGTCGGTGAAGGTCTGGTAACGCGACTCACCAGTGGTGGTGGTACAGAACACCACGATCGGACTCTGCGCCGGAGTACCCAGTGTCGGAATGCCGCCCACGCTATAGCCACCCATGCGCAAGCGACCCTGCGTATCGGTCCACAGTGCATTGAGCGCACCGGTCCAGGCTACCTTCTGGCTGCCATCCTTGTTCTGCTGCTGGGCCTGATACAGCGCCTGGTAGGTCAGGCCGTTACCGCCCGCGGTGCTGGATACCACGGCGGCGGACGTACCCGAACCCGAGCGGGCCAGGATCTTGTTGAACACGTCGGCCAGGCGCGCACCCAACTGCGCCGGGTTGCGTACCGGGAAGAAGTTGTCCGGCAAGCCATCGCCCGTACCAGCGGCCGTGGGCTGTCCTGTGTTGTTGTCCACGCGATCCCAGTTGGACGTGGTGCAGGACGGCGACGTGGTGCTGTCGCAAGGCTGGTTGATCGTGCTGCCATCGGCTGCCGTGGTGGGCGTGAAGCCACCGTACTTGGCCGCGTAGTAGAGCGGGTTCTGCAGGCTCTTGGCCACCGCCGAGCCGGCCTTGAAGGAATAGACCTGGGGCACCACCCAGTTCGAGGGCGGGTTGGCTACCTGGGTCAGGAGTGAATTGTCCGAACCACCGGGGCGCAGCAGATCGCGCTTGACGCCATCGTTGTTCGAACCGGTGATGGCGAAGCCACCGAGCATGGCATTACCGGCATAGGCCGACAAATGCTCGATACGCACCAGTGCTGTATCGCTGCCCACCGAGGGCTTGCCATTGCTGCCGCAAACGCTGGAATTAGAGCGCCAGCAGATGTCGTAGCCGTTATAACTACCGTGGTTGGAGGTGGTGAGATTGCAGGCACTACCCACGCAGAAGGTAATCATCACCTGCGTGTCGAGATCGTGGTCGTTACCCCACTGGGAGTCCTCCCAGGTCACCGAGTACGAACCGGCCGTGCCATCGCTGAGCAACGGGCGGCCATAGGTGTAGTTCGGCGAAATAATCGAAGTCTTCGGACCGATGGTCACGTTACCGAGATAGCAATTGCGCCAGTCGGAGGTGCTGGCCACGGCTCCGCCGTTGTTGTTGGCCTGGCACATCGGCACGATATTGAGCGAACCGCCGCTGACCGGGATCTGGAACTTGGGCAGGTTCTCGGCCAGCGCCACCGTGTATGTGGTGACATTGTTGATGACGCTCGTGGGCTTGGCTGCGCCGCTGGGCGTCTTCAAGCCAGGACGAAGATCGGTGATACGCGCCTGATAGGCCAGGCCGGCGATCAGGTAGCTGCCCTCCTGCGACGGAATATCCGGACAGATACCGCGCACCAGCGAAAGATCGTCCACCGTCTTGGACGTACAAATGTCTTCATGCGTATTGGCATCGGTACCCACCTGACTGGCGTCGCCGGTCTGGGCAGGGCCAAACGTGGTGGACTGCGCGGCCACCAGATTGTCCAGCGAGCGGCCCACCAGATAACTACCATTGATGCCCTCGAGCTGACCGACCTTCTTGGTCGATGCACCCGCGCTAGCACCGAGGTTGGGCACGGTAACGCTATTGACCTCATCGCCGTCGAAGGAATTCAAGCCGGTGGACAGCACAATGATGCTGCACTGTGCGCAGTAGGGATTGCGCGGGGTACCACTGCTGTCATTGCCGTAAGGGTCCTGCCAGGTCGCCGCGGGCAAACCGGTCAGGTCAGTGCCAGGAATGAATTGCGTGGTGCCGCTGGTACCGCCAGCGATGTAACGCAGCGACTCGGCATACATTTCCGACAGCGGGTTACCCCAGGCGCTGCACAGATAGCTGCCCTTGCCGGGGTTCTTCAACTGGCCGTTGCCGCCGGTACGGTTGTTGATACCGTAGGTATTGCAATCAGACCAGATGCCATTCCAGTTGGCCAGGTTGTTGACGATGTTGAAGCGGTTAAGTGCATTGATGATGCCTTCGGCACCAGCGCTCAGCGAATTGGGACAGAACACACCCGTCTGCTGGCTGATCTCGTCACCGGTGCCGCAATCGGTATTGGTGACGTTGCCCGTGAGCTTGCCGATATTGCGGCGAAGCACACCACCGGATCGCGGATCGCCATAACTACCGGTCAACAAGCCGAAGCGCATCTGGCCGTTTTCACCATAACGCTGCAACAGCCCGACCGGCTTGTAGCTGGTGGAGGAGCTGCTGTTATAAGCCTGGCAGAAGCTCTCGCGCACCGTCGAGGACGGATCGCACACCTGCACACGCACCGTGTATTGGCTGCCGCCGTTACTGACTTGGTTGGGCGTATCGAACCAGTTGCTGGCACCATTGGACGGCTTCGAACCGGTCTGCCAGACGCATTGCTGCGACGCGGTCGAACCCCACTCGGTAAACACGCCCTGCGCGGCGCGCAGGCGTGGCGAACCGTTGACGCTGTAGTTGCCATTGTCGTCAAACGTGGCGTTACAGAACGACATCGTCGTGGTGAACGGCGTGTACTTGTTGATGTCGCTACCGGAATAGACCTTGGCCCAGGCATGCAGGTCGTTCGGAATCGGCGCGCGCTCAAGCACCGTGGTGGTCGCTGTGTCCGTCGAACGCAGGCCACCGTAAAGCACGAAGCGCAGCACATCCAGGCGACTCATCGTGGCCCAGTTGAGGAAATTGCCGCTCCACGTGCTGCCGTTGCACTGATGGTTGTTGGTGCCAGACGCTGCCGCACTCGCCTTGTAGCTGGCAGTCCCGTACTGGTAGCAGAGGTTAGGGTCGAAATACCCCGAATAACTGAAATTGTTGTTGTACGTGGTGTCGACTACACCATCGCCATCAAGATCGGTGTAGTCGGTATAGGCCTTGATGAACAACTGCTCGTCACGCGAGATCACTAGCATTACCAGGGGTGGTACCGCGCTGGCATTGAGCGTGGGATATGCCGTGTAGTCACCGCCTGCGGCAAGCTTGTTATTGCGGTTGAGGCCGATGGATGCGCCCGGCGCGCCTGGCGCGGTATCAGCCCAGGCCGATTGCGTCCATAGCAAGGCCAGGCCCAGCAGCATCAAGGCCCATAGCGCACGCGAGGAGGCGTTCCAAGCGCGATGCGGGCGGTTGTCAGGGAGTCGACTCATGGCTCGTCTCTCGAAAAGATCTTGGCATCAGTTGGCGATGCGCTGCTTGTATTGGGTCAGGGTCATGGCTTTGGTCGCGGCGGCGTCCGTCGGACCGGTACCACCTGTGCTGGCCACACTGAGAATCTCGAAGAACAATGCGGCGCTGCCGCCAGTCGTGCCGGCGCCCAGGCCCGGATAGCCCATTTCCTGCCCAGCCGATGACCCGGCGAGCAGGCCGGTGCCGTCCGGGCGAACCCAGATGCTGGTGGTGCCACCGCTGGTGCAGGTACCACTGGCGCAGCTGGTGATCGTCACATCCGGCTTGCTGTTCTTGACCCATGTGCCAGGGTCATAGGCTAGCTCGCCCGTTTGATAGGGAATCTGGTACAGGTTGACCGCGCCGGTCGCCGCATCTTGACGGATGGATACGGCCTTTAGCATGTCGCAGCTCACGCCGTTGCTGCCGATTGGCTTGACGCCACAGATCGGATAGGTGCTGTAGTTGGCCTGTGGCTGCGTGCCTCCAGTCATCGTGGAAGGCCAGCCGCGGTTGAAGGTGTGATCGTCAAACAGCGATACCGTCACATCGCGCAACGACTCGGAGACTTCGAACAATTGTTCGTGTACGGCGACGTTGTTGACCATGTGCATTTCGGTCAACGTGCCGCGCATGGCGATCACCGCCACTACCGACAGCACGATCAGGAACGTCAGGCCAATGAACAACGCGATACCGCGCTGCCCTCGGCGATTCATCGGAAAGCGGTCACGTCGCATGATCATCCACCTCGACTGATGTTGCGCAACTGCACCGTCTGTTGCAGCACCGTGCGAACGAACTGGTCCGGCCGGGTCAGGCCGTTCATGGTGAAGCCATCGCAATCGGCGCTCGTGCTGCTCAGGGTGAACGCACCGGCTGTGCTGATCGTGTAGCTGCACGTACCGGTCAATGCAAACGTACCACCCTGTGGAATGGACAGGTCACGCTCGCGACCGCGTGCCACCATGGTCATGCGCACCGCCAACACGTTTTGCCAGTCGGCCGCAGTCATCTGCGCGGCTGTCTTGTACTGCTTGATCGAGGGCACTTCGTTCTGCGCCCCATTGGATACGTAGATGCCGTATTCGAATTGCAACTGCTCGATGCCCGAGACGATCGGGAACGCCTGGAATTTGCCATTGACGATGCTCATGCGCATCAATGTGGGCTGTGGCGTGCCACCATCGCTGGTGGCCGTGCAATTGCCGCCGCCGTTATCCGAGCACGGTTGCAGGTAATACATGTCCACCCGATACGGGTATACATAGCGATGCGTGCTGCCAGGCAATGTCGGCACCGATGCCCCCGCCTTGAATATCTGGCCCGTCTGGCCGACATTGGCCGCCAGGTAATAGGTCGATGCAGGCAGGCAGGTGCTGGTGTTGAGGGCTGTGGCGCCGGTATCGACCGCACAGGGATCGGCATCGGCATAACGCAGCACCAGCACGTCGCTGCCCTTGACGTAGTTGGCCGCAGCCACGCAACTGCCATACGGGAATGCCGCGGCGCCGTCGGCGCCCTGCACCGCGCCCGACCCCAGGCCGCCCTGCGCCGACAGCAGCCAGGCATCGCTGCACGGCGTCGCACCGCTGCTGGTGGTAAGGCCGGTGACCTCGTTGGGCGCGACACCGCCCCAGAAACCGGCCATACGCACCGACCAACTGATGGTGTCGTTGGCAAAACGCAGATTCTGTTGCAGGTAATTGCTGCCCTGCTGCACCTGGTAGGCGCGACGGTTGGCGATCAGCACCTGGATCAGTCCGGCCACGATGATCAGGCCCAGCAGGGCCGCCACCATAAGTTCGATCAACGACACACCCAACTGCCGGGATCGCGGCGACATCGACTCGATTCGCTTCATGGCATGTAGTTCAAGGTATAGGTGAGATCGTCACTGGCGGAGGTCGCCGTCTTGCTATCCACCGAGCCTCCCGACCAGCTTGCCGACACCTGGTACTGACCAAGCGACGCATTCCAGGTCACCGTGGCCAGATTGCCTCCCGACGGGCCCGGCGCCACGCTTTTGAGGCGAGTCAGCCACAGGCTCAGGTCGTTATTGGCCGTTTGCAAAGGCGTGCACACACTGGAGCAATCGACCAGCGTCGGCGGCGTGGAACCAGCAAAGCAGTACGGGCACTCCGTCGCTGTGGGCGCCGCCGGATTGGCCGCCTTCTGCGGCAGCACTGCCACGGTGGGATTGGCCCGCATGGCGTCGATCAGGCTACGCACCTGCATGATGGCGTAGCTACGCGCACCTGCCTGCTTGGTGAACTGGGCACCCTTGATCTGCAGCAAGGCCAAGCCAAGCACGCCCACGCTGAAGATGACGATGGCCACCAGTACTTCGATCAGCGAGACACCTCGCTGCCGCGATAAAACCCTCATTGGGATTCCCCTATGGATGCCCCTACCCTGCACTCTGGGACCAGTCTCGGTCCCGGCCTAGAGGGCACCCGACGAGCGGCAGGAAAGTGCCGACAAGCGGCTAAGACCTTCCCCTACAAGGTGACGGCCTTCACAAAGCTGACCGGGCCGGCCTGGCGCAGGATTGTCCCCAAGGACTCTCGGAAGAATCGTCACAACCACCATTCCGATGAGAGATTTTTCGAGGCTCACAGGATGCCTGCCACGCCTTAGGAGCGAATTCATTCGCGATGCAATTGGCGACATGGCCTGGGCGGTTCATGGCAAGCGCAACTGTAGTGGCCGGCATTTTTTGGACCAAAAAAGAAGCATTAACTTTGAGGAACGACTGCCAGTCATCGCTGGTGAACTGACTGCCCTGGTCCGAGTGAACCAGCACCCCGGGGCCTGGCTTGCGCTTTCACACGGCCGCCAACAGCGCCTGCAGCACCAGGTCGGTTGTCATGTGCGGGCGTGTCGCCCAGCCGATGATCTGACGCGAATAAAGATCCATCACGGCCGCCAGGTACAACCAGCCTTCGTAGGCGCGAACTCCCGATCCCGCACGTTGGCCACCCCACCAACGGGGCCGCCCCGGTGCCGCGGCTTGCTGCCGTAACCGATCTGGGCCCGCAGACCTTCGCGCTTCATCAGCCGACGCACCCGGTGGCGGCTGCACCGCTCGCCGGCTTCGCGCAAATCGCAGGTGATTTTGCGATGCCCGTACACGCCGCCGCTGGCCAGCCAGAAGTGCTTGATGCGTCCCAGCAGGCGCGCGTCCTCGTGCTCTCGTGCACTGGCCTG
>NZ_DASVMI010000145.1:0-2066 GCF_036384435.1 Dyella sp.
AGCCAGCATGGTGTGATACAGCGCGCTGTAGAAGGTGCGCTTGATGTCGTCCGATGGCGTATCGATATGGATGCGCGCCAGTTCGTGCTCCCATGCTGCCTCGGCCTGCTTGCGCACGCCCTCGAAGTCCCATTCGGGAACCTCGCGCGCGATATTGCGCAAGGCGCCTTCGACATCCACGCCCGAGATACCGACCTTGACCAGCAACGGTGTGCTATTGGCCTTGTCGAAGAACAGGGCGGCCTTGAGGTTCGTGCCGTCCACCTGTGACGTACCGTCACCCAACGCCGTATCGTTGGAGTACAGCGTCGCCTTGCGGAAGGGGCGCGAAACCTTCAGCGCGAAATAGATATGGCGCCCATTCGCCCATTGGTGTACCACGCGTGAGCCCACCAGGGTGTCGTTACCGACCAGCTTGAGCTTGGCATCGGTAATGCGGGTTGGCTCCTTGGGGTCGTCCTGGAAGCCGTGCGCGAAGTCGACCAGCAAGTGTGCATCACTTTCCTGGAACGTATAGCGATGAAGCCCGACACGCTCGCTGGCCGTAAGTTCGGCCAATACCTTGCTGTCGGTCAACTGGACGCGATAGTAGCCCGGGTGGGCCTGCTCCTGCGTATAGCGCGATCGATAGCCCTTGATGCCGGTCTTGTAGCCCTTCGGTTCGTTCGCGCCTGGGCGTACGCCATCGAACCGGGAGTGATAGTTCACGCCATCGTATTGGCGATCGCCCGGCTGCAATCGCACTTCGCCGATCGCCGGCACCACCAGCACATCGAGCATGTCGCTGGCACCCGTGCCGGACAGATGCGTGTGCGAAAAGCCCATGATCGAACCGTCGCCCTGGTGGTAGCCCGAGCTTCCATCCCATTGCGCATTGTAGGTATCGGGGCTGAGCTGCACCATGCCGAACGGCATCGTCGCGCCGGGGAACGTATGGCCGTGCCCGCCGGTGCCTACGAAGACGTCGACGTGGCGCAAGACCCCCTCGGCCAGCGCGGTCTTCTTGCCAGTGGCAGCGGCGGCGAAAGCGGGCAACGTGCCCGCCTGGCTGCCCAGGACGGAAAGGGCGGCCATGCCCTGGATGAACCGACGACGCGTGACCATGATGCTCGACTCCTTACAAGGTACCCATGCATGCCGTCGAAGCGGCATGCCCTGTGACTAGACGTGCTGACTTCAGGCCCGCCTCAGGACGGCGGGGTATTTCTGTGCTGTCTCGACGATCAGTTCGCCGAACAAGGTGTTGGCCCAGGCAAACCAG
Source organism: Dyella sp. (assembly GCF_036384435.1). Classification (GTDB taxonomy): domain Bacteria; phylum Pseudomonadota; class Gammaproteobacteria; order Xanthomonadales; family Rhodanobacteraceae; genus GSA-30. Next base: position 1,262 of record NZ_DASVMI010000145.1, read on the forward strand.
GAGCGAGTAAACGTGGCCGTGTCATCTTGATCGAAGGCTTCGTGCATGAAGCCGCTGCCGGCGTGGGTAGCCTTCAGTGCACGCAGGCATTGGGCAATTTCGGCCTCGTTGCTGCTGGTGAAGGCACGCATCATGATGGACATCGGCCAGATCATGCGCAGGCCCTCGTGTGGGCCGCCAATGCCTTCGCCGGCGCTTCCCTTGAAGAAGTATGGATTACGCGCACTCCACACCGCCGCGCGCGTGCGTTGATAGCGCGCATCGTCGAGTTTGCAGCTTTCCAGGTAGGGAAGGGCGAGCAGACTGGGGACATTGGCATCATCCATGAACAACTTGTTGCCATAGCCGTCCACTTCGTACGCCCATAGATCGCCCTGATCATCCCGAATGACACCATGCTCCTGCACGGCTTGCTGAATTTCGTTTGCCAATGCCTCGCACTCGCTGGCCTGAGCCTCGTCCTGGAACAGATTGCGCAGCATGGTGGCCAGTTGGCGCAGCGAGGTGACCGCAAACAGGTTGCCGGGGATATTGAATGGATAAAGCGTGGCATCGTCCGAAGGGCGAAACATGGCATGGATCATGCCCACCGGTCGCGTGGGGTTGCCGTAGCCGTGCAGGAACTGCGACTCGGTGGGATTCATCGACGTGCGCTGGAATTGGTAAGGGCCCGGGCCATGCTTGCGCTGCTGTTCGCGGAACGTGCGCACCACCGTGCGCATCGCATCGCGCCAGGCTTCATCGAAGGGCTGGTGGTCGCCGGTGCCCTGCCAGTAACCGTGAGCCAGGCGAATCGGGTAGCACA
>NZ_DASVMI010000146.1:0-76432 GCF_036384435.1 Dyella sp.
AACACCTTGAACGATCATGACAAGGCATGGTTGCAGCAGACGCTCAACGGCAATCAGAGCCTGCTCGACGCGGTTGACACGTTCCACGACGATGCCACACAAAGCTATTTGCTTTGGGGGCAAGCGGGCTCGGGTGGCAAATCGATATCTGCCGCGGACACGGCGAAAGTGTCTCAACTGGCCGACAGCAGCTTTTACTTCATGAGCATGTTCCAGCGGGCCGGTACCCAGATGCTCAATGGCATGGACCCGCAAGGCAGCTATGTCACCTCGGCGGGTGCTCCGATCGATTTTCACCAGAGCGTGAATTCGGCCCTGGGTTTCCTGGTATTCCAGAAAAGTACCCAGTCGATCGCGCAAGGCACGAATAGTTATACCGATACTCGTGGTCATACGCATTATGGCGAGCTCAAGGGAGACGTATCGAGCCTTCCTGGCGTTATCCCATCGTTCGCCCCTCCTGAATCGAATATCTCGTTAGGCCTGAACGCGGTGGCTTGACGGCTTTTGCAGGGAGTTTCGAAAATTGTTCATCGAAGTAGCCACCCGGCGAAGGGCTGCCAAGGCTGCCTCCGGCGCCTGTTGCTCGATCAAGGCCAGGTCGCAAGCCTGAGCTTGCGGGGGCGATGGATAAGCGAGTTCTTTAAGGCTCCTTCAAGTCCGTAGACCTTGTCATGGGAGGGCCTGAAGCGGTCTTTCTGTCCACGTGGTATTGGCGCAAGATGTTATGATTTTTGCAGACAAAATCTTGCGCAAGGGGAAGTCATGCGAGTGCTCTACGGATGCGCGTTTGCGCTGCTTGTGGTCGCCTCATTCGTGCGTCCGGCCATGGCTGGTGGGAGCGAACCAGTCACGATCGAATGCCCGAGCGATGATCACGCACAGGCGCTGATCGACCAATCGCAAGGCATCGCGACGCGGCCCTCGAAACACGAGCTTGTGCTGCATGTTGGCCGTAACGCGATTCACCTGAAGGAAGAGCCGCCTTATGACCAGGCGGGCAGCGAGTCGTACACGTATTGCGGCAAAGTGCTCGATTACGTGCTGGTCAGCCATTACGGAGATTCCCAATGGCTGGGATCGCTATATCGGCTCGACTCGGGCAAGGAGCAGCCCGCCGGCTACAAGGTGCTCTTTTCGCCGGATCGTCGCTATTACCTGGCTTTCACCGAAGGCGATGGGGTTGCCGCGGAAATCCTGACGCTCTACACCATCGACGGTAAGAAGCTGTGGGAAGGCGAGAGCCTGATCGATCATTACGATGATACCAGCACGGTGTTCGACAACATCCACTGGAACGAGGCAGATGTCATCGAAGCTTCGATCAAATGCGCCAGAAAAATGCGTGGCACGGTCAAACTGGTGCAGCAGGGTGACACCTGGAACTGGGCGCCGCTGCCTCCTGGCTGCAAGCTCCAGGACCCGGAGCAATAACAGGCCAGGCCAAGGCCATGGTCATGCCGACCGGCGTGACCATGGCGCTTGCTCTTGTTACAGCGTCGCCATATCGATGACGAAGCGATACTTCACGTCGCTTTTAAGCATGCGATCGTAGGCGTTGTCGATATCCTGCATCTTGATCATTTCGACATCGGACACGATGCCGTGTTCGGCGCAGAAATCGAGCATCTCCTGCGTTTCGGCGATGCCGCCGATCAGTGAGCCCGCGATCGATTTGCGGCCGAAGATGATGCCACCCACCGAGGGCGATGGATGCGGTGTCTCGGGTACGCCGACCAGCGTCAGCGTGCCGTCGAGCTTTAGCAGGCTAGTGAAGGCGTCGAGGTTGTGCGATGCCGCCACCGTGTCCAGGATCAAGTCGAAGCTGTCGGTGTGGGCAGCCATTTCCTGGGCGTTCTTTGACACCACCACCTCGTGGGCTCCCAGGGCCAGCGCGGCCTCGCGCTTGTCCGGCGACGTGGTGAACGCAACGACATGCGCGCCCAGGGCGCGGGCGAGCTTGACGCCCATATGACCCAGACCGCCGATGCCCACCACGCCCACTTTCTTGCCCGGGCCAGCATTCCAGTGGCGCAGTGGTGACCAGGTGGTGATGCCAGCGCAAAGCAGCGGAGCGGCAGCGGCCAGATCGCTTTCCTGATGGCGGATCTGCAGCACGAAGTGCTCGTCGACCACGATGGCAGCGGAGTAGCCGCCGTAGGTGTTCTCGTCGCTGCTATGAGCCCAGCCGTTATAGGTACCCTGGAAGCCGTTCGGGCCACGGCAATACTGCTCCAGGTCGTGGTTGCACGACGAGCACTCCCGGCAGCTGCCGACCATGCAGCCCACACCGACGATGTCGCCGGCTTTGAACTTGCTCACATCGCCACCGACCGAGGTGACACGTCCGATGATTTCATGGCCCGGCACCGACGGGAAGCGTACGCCAGCCCATTCGCCGCGCGCGGTGTGCAGGTCTGAATGGCATACGCCGCAATAAAGGATCTCGATGGCGACGTCCTTGGCGCCAGGTTCACGGCGCTCGATCGTCGTCAGTGCCAGCGGAGTGCTGCTGGACTGGGCCGCATAGGCTTTGGTTTGCATGGAAATCTCCGGGTTTAAGCGGTTAAGAATCGGCAAGACGGCTTGCCGACGGTAGCTGAGGGCAGGGGCCGGCGCTGTGTGGCTGGCCTCGCTGCGATGCGATGCACTATAGAAATCCTGAATTGATGGGTCTATGCCCTAGAATGGGATGACTTAGTGGTGAAATCCCATGAATACACGACCGACTCTGGCCGAACTGACGGCGTTTGCCGCGATCGTCCGCCATTCCAGCTTCCGCGGTGCTGCCGATGATCTAGGCATGTCGCCGTCCACGTTGAGCCACATGATGCGTGCGTTGGAGGACCGGCTGGGGCTGCGGCTGTTCAACCGAACCACGCGCAGCGTGGCGCCGACCGAAGCCGGCAGCAGCCTCTTCCGTGGCCTTGTCCCCATCCTCGATGCGCTAGACGCGACCCTGTTGGATGTCTCCGCACTCGGCGGCAAGCTGTCGGGCAGCCTGCGTATCAACATGCTCGAGCAAGCCGCTCCCGTGCTGATGCGGCGGATCATCCCGACCTTTCTGGAACGCCATCCGGATATACGCCTTGAACTGATTACGGAGGGCCGGTTGATCGACATCGTTGCCGACGGTTTCGATGCCGGTGTACGCCTCAAGGAGGCAGTGCCCCAGGACATGGTGGCGGTGCCCTTCGGCGGTGCGATGCAATTCCTGGTGGTGGCTTCGCCGGCCTACCTGCACCGCCACGGTACACCAGCTGTCCCGGAGGACCTGTTCAACCATCGCTGCATTCGCATGCGTCTGCCCAGCGGCAAGATGTACCGTTGGGAATTCGAGCGTCACGAACAGGAATTGCGCCTGGATGTGCCCGGTACGGTTATTCTGGACAGAATGGACCTGATGGTGGAGGCGGCGGCCCGGGGGTTCGGTCTGGCGTATGTGTGGATCGACACGGTGCAGCCCGCGATTGACCGTGGCGAGGTGGTGCCAGTGCTGACCGATTGGACGCCTCCGTTTCCCGGTTTCTGCTTGTATTACCCCAGCCATCGTCTGCTCCCGGCGGGTTTACGGGCATTTGTGGATATCATTCACGAGATCGAACACGAGCGCTGATGTGTTCGTCGTGTCGGTCATGGAAGGGGCATGGCCACTGCGACATTCAGGAATCAAAGGGCAACGCATGAAGCACCCTTGCGGATATAGCTTGTTCCTAGTGGCCATTGCCGCAACATCCTCCTTTGCACATTCGGCGCCATCGTCGTTCGTCCCGACCGGCGTTTCGTCGCTCAGTTGCGACAACGTCGATACGCCGGCCAAGGAAGCCAAGTTGATCGCACAGATGAAAGGCATCGTGCAGCGGGTGTCCAAACACGAGCTCAGACTGCACATGGACGATACCTCGGTCGTGCTCAAGGACAAACCGCCTTATGACGAGGCCGGCGGTGATGTTCATACCTATTGCGGCACAGCCGTGGGCTTTGCGCTGGTCAGTGGTGCTACCAGCGAGTCAAGCAGTGGCACGCTGTATGAGCTGTCGAGTGGCAAGACGCAGCCAGGCGGTTTCGCAGTCGCATTCTCGCCGGATCGTCGGTTGTACCTTGCCCGCTCGCAGGATGACGGCATGGATGGCGAGCTGTGGGATATCTACTCCATCGACGGCAAGCAAGTATGGAAGGGCGAAAGCATTCTTATCGGTGCCGATGACCAGGTGGCCATCGATCTGGATGCACCGCATTGGATTTCCCCCACCCAGTTGGAAGCTTCCGCCGAGTGCGACCATGACATCACCGGCAAGGCCACGTTGACCTTGCAAGGCGATCATGGGGTCTGGCAATTCCCCAGGGGCTGCAAGAAACCCAAGTGACCAGGACCGGCTAGCCGTCGAGAGCAGGTTCCTTGCCGGCCAGCCACTGCTCGACCATGTGCGGCACGATGCGTGTGGCCGTACCCAGGAGGTGCCGGTAACCGTACGGCATCTTCTGTCGTTCCGGCGAGACCAGGTATTTCTTCGCATCATAAGGCGCCATCTCGGCCAGGTCGGCAGCTGGATACACCGTCAGCGACGTGCCGACGACCAGCACCCGTGATGCCTCGACGAAATGCTGCGTGCCTTCGGCCAGGTAACGTACGTTTTCGCCAAACCACACCACGTCGGGACGCAACTGACTGCCTTTCTCACAGAGCTGGCCCCATGCAATCGTGGGTGAGTCCATGCGATAGATCAGATTGGCATCGACCGTGCTGCGTGACTTGAGGATTTCGCCGTGCATATGCAATACCCGGGTTGAGCCGGCGCGCTCATGCAAGTCGTCGATGTTCTGCGTGATGACCACGACATCGAAAGCGTCTTCCAGCCTGGCAATGGCCAGGTGCGCTGCATTTGGCTCGGCGGCAAGCACGCCCGCGCGACGCTCGTTGTAGAAGCGCAGCACCAGGTGCGGATCGGCCGCCCAACCCTTCGGCGAGGCCACCTGTTCCACAGCGTACTGCTCCCACAGCCCACCCATGTCGCGAAACGTCTTCAATCCACTTTCCGCGCTGACGCCAGCACCGGTGAAGATGACGATTTTTTCTTTCATGGTCTGTGGGCTCGGACCCGGAAACTAAACGTATGGTTGACAAACCGGCCCAGATCCAGCGCTTGCGATGATCAAGCTCGACGCGATGGCGGCCGTGGTCGTGCCGAGGAAGATATGTCGGAGCGTGCTCTTTGCTGCTGGCAATTTTCGAAAAGTTCTGGCACTGAGCCCTCGCTCATGACCACCCGTCTCCTTCGGTGGCGACGCAGCCAAGTTGGGCGTTGTGCATCAATCGAAGAATAACGCTGCAAACACAGTGTGCAAGACGTCTTTTGCGTTTTCCTCAGGCAGTTCCTTGGGCATGCAGACATTGAAGAAGCGCACACCATCGACGAGGGCCATCATGCCGAAAGCCAGGTCACGGCCCGGAACGTTCAGTTGCTTGTCCATTGCCTTGCAGAACAGCTCGATGAAGTGTCCGATGGTGTCGCGCTTTTCCAGCATCAGCGCATTGAGGCGGGCGCGAAACTTCGGGTCACGCAGGGAGCATACCCGGGCCTCCGCCCAGAGCGCGAAACTGGTTTCGCCGCAATAGGCTTGCACGTAGAACTCGGCCAGCCTGGTCTGGAGATCCTTTTTCGACAGGCCGGCATCGAGGATCTGCTGCATGCTCTCCTGGATGTCGGCGTGGTCACGCTTGAGCAAGTCAATGAACAAGTCGTTCTTGCTGCCGAAGTTGGAATAGAACGCGCCGCGGGTGTACCCGGCATGTGCGGCGATGTCTTCCACGCTGCTGCCAGCCAATCCTTTTTTCGCGATCACCGCAGCGCCCGCTTCGAGCAGGCGCTCGCGAGTCTGATCTCGGCTTTCTTCGCGGGTCAATCGTTTGCGTGGCATGCAGGCATCCTAGCACGGCCTTGGACAGGTGCATCTGAATGCCTGTTTGAATTCAAATACAATCATGTATTAGAGTGCGATACTGTATTCACGTGGCCGCCGCAGGGGCGCGCCTCCCAGGAGTGGCTTGTGGAAAAGCGTAATTCCCCGCACAAGGCGGGTTTCGGGCTGTGGGCTGCCTTACCGTTGGCGATTGCCGCTGCGCTGTTATCGGCTTGCGGTAAATCGACCACACCCGCCGCGTCGGTCAAGCCAGTGATCGCGATGCCGGTGAAAGCGACCGATGGTCGTGCAACCGTGCGGTTCCCCGGCGATATCCATGCACGCTACGAAATGCCGCTGTCGTTCCGCGTGCCCGGGCAACTGGTTGCAAGGCAGGCCAAGCTGGGTGACACCGTGAAGAAGGGCCAGGTGCTGGCGCAGATCGACGCGGCGGATGCCTCTCGCAACCAGGCCGCCGCGCAGGCGACACTGGCGGCGGCCGAGCACCGCCTGGTTTTTGCCACCCAGCAGCGCGAGCGTGACGAGGCACAGGCGAAAGCGAACCTCATCAGCCAATTGCAACTCGACCAGACCCACGATGCCTACGCATCGGCGCTGGCTGCACGGGACCAGGCGCGTGAGCAAGTGGCGCTAGCGCAGAACCAATCGCGTTACACCACGCTTGTTGCCGATCGCGAAGGCCGTATCACCAGCGAGCAGGCGGAGATCGGCCAAGTCGTGGCGGCTGGTCAAGCTATCTTCGGTTTTGCATGGTCCGGTGAGCGAGACGTATTTTTTGATGTCCCCGAGGATCGCATCGCTGGCATCCAGGTGGGACAAAACGCGACGGTCAGCCTGCCGGCCTTGCCGGGCAAGGTGTTTTCAGGCCACGTGCGCGACGTATCGCCGGCTGCCGATGCCCAGGCACGCACCTACCGCGTCAAGCTGGCACTGGATGCCAACGGTCAAGATCTGCCGCTCGGCATGACAGCCGAGGTGTCGCTGCCCGGTGGCGCCTCGACGGGCATGAACCTGCCTGTTACCGCCTTGTTTCACCAGGGAGACCGGCCTGCGGTATGGGTGCTCGATCCCAAGACATCCACGTTGCAATTGCGTCCGGTTACCGTCACGCGTTATGGCGAGCACGAAGTGCAGATCAGTGAAGGCCTGCAAGCAGGCGAACAGGTCGTGATGCAGGGCGTGCATGCCGTCAGCGCTGGCGAGAAAGTGCAAGCTATCGCGCCGCCGCACCCGGAGGACGCACCGTGAGCGAGGAGGGGCGTTTCAATCTTTCGGCATGGGCGTTACGTCACCGCCCGTTGGTGTTTTTTGCCATGGTGATGGTGGCGGTATTTGGCATGCTTTCCTATAGCCGGCTATCGCAGTCGGAAGACCCGCCGTTCACCTTCAAGGTGATGGTGATCCAGACGTTCTGGCCCGGAGCCGACGCCAAACAGGTCCAGGAGCAGGTCACCGATCGCATCTCGCGTAAATTGCAGGAGACGCCGTCGATCGATTTCCTGCGCAGCTATTCGCGTCCTGGTGAATCGCTGATCTTTTTCAACATCAAGGACTCGGCGCCAGCATCGATCGTGCCAGGCACCTGGTATCAGGTGCGCAAGAACATCGGCGACATCGCCGCGCAATTGCCGCAAGGCGTGCAGGGACCATTCTTCAACGACGAGTTCGGCGACGTCTACACCAACATGTACGCGCTTGAGGGTGACGGGTTCACGCCGGCCCAGTTACATGACTATGCTGACCAGTTGCGTGCCGAATTGCTACGTGTGCCGGGTGTCGCCAAGGTCGACTATTTCGGTGACCAGAACCAGCACATCTACATCGACATTCCCAATGCGCGCCTGTCCAAGCTGGGCATCAGTCCACAGCAGATCGCACAGGCGATCAACCAGCAGAATGCCGTGGCGTCCGCTGGCGTCATCACCACGGCCGACGATCGTGTCTATGTGCGGCCTTCCGGCCAGTTCGACGACCTCGATGCCCTGGGCAACACCCTGTTGCGTATCAACGATCGCAGCTTTCGCCTCGGCGACGTTGCCACCATCCGGCGCGGCTATGACGATCCACCTAGCCAGCAGGTGCGCTTCATGTCCAAGCCTGTGTTGGGTATTGGCGTCACCATGCAGCCAGGTGGCGACGTCATCCAGCTTGGCAAGGCGCTGGATGAGGCGACGTCAGGCTTGCAGAAGCGCTTGCCAGCCGGCCTGACGCTACATCCGGTTACCAGCATGCCGCACGCGGTAGCGCATTCGGTGGATGATTTCCTTGAGTCGGTTGCCGAGGCCGTGGCGATCGTGCTGCTGGTCAGCCTGCTCAGCCTGGGATTCCGCACCGGCATGGTGGTGGTCATCTCGATTCCTTTCGTGCTGGCGGCCACCGCGCTATGCATGGATATCTTCGACATTGGCCTGCACAAGGTGTCTCTGGGTACCCTGGTGCTGGCGCTGGGACTGCTGGTGGACGATGCGATCATCGCGGTCGAGATGATGTCGGTGAAATTAGAGCAAGGCTGGAACCGCATGCGCGCAGCCGCGTTTGCCTATACCAGCACGGCATTTCCGATGTTGACCGGCACCCTGGTGACCGTTTCGGGATTCCTGCCCATAGCGCTGGCCAAGTCAGGTACCGGAGAGTACACGCGCTCCATATTCGAGGTGTCGGCCATTGCCTTGCTGGTGTCGTGGCTGGCCGCGGTGATCGTGATTCCGCTGCTGGGTTATCACATGCTTCCCGAGCATCACGCACGCGCCAAGCCTGGTCATGAGTGGTGGGCGCGCTGGATGCCGCAGGCTTGGAACGAACGCCGTCGCGCCCAGGCTGCCGCCATCGTGCATCACGAGGGCGATATCGAGATCTACGACACGGTGTTTTATCGCCGCTTCCGGCGCTGGCTCGATGCCTGCCTGCGCTATCGCTTTGTGGTGCTTGGTGCCACCGTGCTCACCTTCGTGGTCGCCCTGGCGGGTTTTGGTTTGGTGCCCAAGCAATTCTTTCCCAGTTCCGATCGCCCTGAATTGCTGGTGGATCTGCGCCTGTCCGAAGGGGCGTCTTTCGACGCTACGTTGAGCCAGGTCAAACGCTTCGAGAAGGCCATTGCAGGGCGGCCGGAGATCGCCAACTACGTCAGTTTCGTCGGTAGCGGCGCGCCGCGCTTCTACTTGCCGCTGGATCAGCAACTGACCCAGCCGAACTTTGCTCAGTTCGTCATTACCGCCAAGGACATCGACCAGCGCGAAAAACTGGCCCATGCCCTCGATAGCATTCTCAGTCATGATTTTGCCGCTGTGCGCACCCGCGTGAGCCGGTTGGAGAATGGCCCACCTGTAGGCTTTCCGGTGCAGTTCCGTGTCAATGGCGATGACATCGCCACAGTGCGCGATATTGCGGAGAAAATCGCCGGTGTCATGCGTAAGGATTCGCGTACCACCAACGTGCAGTTCGATTGGGATGAGCCCGGCGAGCGTTCGGTACGCTTTGAAATCGACCAGTCCCGCGCACGGCAGTTGGGTATCACCTCGCAGGACGTCGCCAATTTCCTGGCCATGTCGTTGTCGGGCGTGACGGTCAGCCAGTATCGCGAGCGCGACAAGCTGATCGCGGTGGACGTGCGTGCGCCGCGGGAAGACCGCGTGCATCCCGATCAGATCGAACAGTTGGCCATCCCCACGCCGGGAGGTGCCGCCATTCCGCTCGGTCAGTTGGGCCATGTGCGTTATGGCCTGGAATACGGTGTGATCTGGGAACGTGATCGCCAGCCGTCAATCAATGTGCAGGCCGATGTGCTGGGCGGTGCGCAAGGCCTGGATGTCACCAACGACCTGGACAAGCAACTTCAGTCGCTGCGCGCCAGCCTGCCGGTGGGTTACCGGATCGAAGTGGGTGGCTCGGTGGAACAGAATGCGAAGGCACAGGGTTCGATCAACGCGCAGATGCCGTTGATGATGATTGCCGTGCTGACCTTGCTGATGATCCAATTGCAGAGCCTGGGGCGTACCTTCATGGTGGTGCTGACGGCTCCGTTGGGCTTGATCGGCGTGATCGGCTCGCTGCTGTTGTTCGGCCAGCCGTTTGGATTCGTAGCCATGCTTGGCACGATCGCGATGTTCGGCATCATCATGCGTAATTCGGTGATCCTGGTCGATCAGATCGAGCAGGATATCGCGGCAGGACATCCGCGCTGGGAAGCGATTGTCGGTGCGACCGTGCGTCGTTTCCGACCGATTACGCTGACTGCCGCCGCTGCCGTACTTGCGCTGATTCCGTTGTTGCGCAGCAACTTCTTCGGCCCCATGGCTACAGCCCTGATGGGGGGCATTACGGTGGCCACAGTGCTGACGCTTTTCTACTTACCGGCGCTGTATGCCGCCTGGTTCCGCGTGCGTGCCGATGAGCCGGCCAAAGAGGTGACGCCATGATCCGGTCCCGGTTTTCATCCATGCGCTGGAGTGCATTGGCCTTGGCAGTGATGGCGGCCGGCTGTTCGTTCGCACCTCCGACCAGGCCGCCTGCCATACCCTCGCCACAGCATTATGCCGTGCAGGAAGATTCCACCAGAGATGGCGCATCGGCGCTGGTGCGGCCCGGTGCGCCCATTGTGCCCGACTGGTGGCGTGCCTATGGCTCGGATACGTTGAATGCCTGGGTGGAAGAAGGTTTGAAGAACAATCCTTCGCTGGATGCCGCCCGGCATACCCTGGAGGCCGTCCACCAGCAATACCGCGCCCAGGCAGGTGACACGATGTTGCCCTCGCTGGACGCGCAGGGTCAGGTTACCCGCCAGCGCGCCTTAGGTCTTCCGGGCTTCGGGCCGCCGACCAGCCTCTACAACGTGTATGCCGGGCAACTGAGCCTCAATTACACGTTCGACGTGTTTGGCGCGGATCGCTATAGCATCAAGCAAGCCGCTGCGCGCATGGATGAGCAGGCATTCCAACTCGACGCCGCGCGGCGAGCTCTGGCAGCCAATATCGTCATTACCGCCGTAAATGCCTCCTCGCTCGCCGAGCAGCTCACCGTGAGCGAGCGCTTGTCGGTACTCGCACATACCCAGGCCGACCTGGTAGGCAAGGCGTATGCACTTGGTGCCGCATCGCATGATGACGTGCTCAATGCCCGGCAGAACGCCGATGCATTCGATGTCAACCTGCCTGGGTTGCGTGCGCAGTCGCTGCGCGTACGGCACGCGCTTGCCGTGTTGCTTGGACGTACGCCGGACCAGGCGCCAGAACCGTTGCCGATGGATGCATGGCACGTGCCCGAAAATGTGCCAGTGAGTTTGCCATCGGATCTGCTTGCCCAGCGGCCGGATGTGCTGGCCGCGGAGGCTTCGCTACGAGAGGCCTCCGCGGGCGTTGGCTTGGCGACTGCGAATCTGTTTCCACATATTTCACTGTCGGCGACCAAGGGATCGGCGGCTTTCAAGGACTCGGCCCTGTTCAGCGCCGGATCGGGCATCTGGAGCGCAGGCCTGAGCCTGACCCAGCCGATCTTCCATGGGGGTGCCCTGATAGCCGAGCGCAAGGCGGCGATTGCCAGTTACGACGCCAGCATGGCGCAGTATCGGCAGACCGTGCTCAATGCATTCCAGAACGTGGCCGATACGCTGGTTGCGCTGGAACAGGACGGACATGCCTTGCAGGCCGCGCAAGCGTCTGCCGCTGCAGCGCAGGATGCCTTTGCCGAGAGCCAGTCACGTTATCGCCTTGGCGCGGTGGCTTACCCGGTGACCCTGTCCAACGAGCAGCGCTACCAGAATGCGCGCGTGGCAGCGATCCAGACGACCGCAGTGCGGCTGGCCGACACGGCGGCGCTGTTCCAGGCGATGGGGGAGTCCTATCCGACGGATGTGTCGGCGCGCAGGAAATCACAACTTGCACGGTGAGGCATCCCTGATTGGCGATGCAGCGAGCGCAGCCATGGGTTGCTCGGCCACCAAGGCGGTTGATTCATCGTAGCGCTCGTTTGCTTTTGTATGGATGATCGCAAGCTTGCATGCACATCGCCCTGACCTGGCGTGTCACATCATGTAGTTGGTGTTGTCGACGGAGAGCCAGATCATGAGTGAAGCAGATCGTTTTGGCGGAGCAGGCGGTGATGGCCGTCGTATGAACCTCACGCCACCGGATCAGCAGCAGGTGCCACGCAAGTCATCGGCCAACGAGTCACAGGCTAAATCCAAGCAGAGACAATCCCCATTGAAGTCGTCCACTGCCTCAAAAGGCAATGGCAAGCCCGCAGGGGCCGACAAGGCGCCTCATCATGGTTTCGATAATCGCAATGCACGCTCGTTGGTTCATGATGTGGAGGCATTGGACGAGCCGAAAGTAGGCTCGACCTACCAGAGTGGCGGCAGAGCCCTGGATCGGGATGCACTCGAAGACGAGAAACGTTCGGGTGAACATAGCGGGTCCTGGAAGAGTCCGCATGCACCACGCGGAGCACCGGATCCTGCACCGGGTACTCCGGTCAAACGTCGCCGTTGATGGGCTTCAAACGTGGAAGGTACCCCGATCGGGCGTGCCTTCCCATTATTGCGGCCGCAGGCAATTCACGGTCTGGGCCGTATCGTCGCCGCGCGCGCAGACCTGGATGGTCGCAGGCAGATCCCGAACATCTTGTTCGGTCCCGGCGACTACGGCGAGCATGCGCAACGGTTGCTCCTGGCAGTGCCCCAGCGCACAGTCGAAGATAGCGTAATGGCAACTGCCGCTGATGCTATCAAGGCAGGCGAAGGTGGTCGTGCCTGCCCGAATGTGCACCTTGCTGTAGATCTGATCCACGCCGTTGACTGATGAGCGCGTCATGATGCTTCGGTCTTCGCCGCTGCAGCCGGCGAGCGCGGTGAGGAAATAGACGATGGCCATGATCTTGATCATGTGAAGTTCCTTACATATTTCGAAAGATCGTCATGAATGGTTGGCTGACGGTGAGTGTTTCCGTGCGTGTCTTCAAGCGTAGGATGCCCTTGCCGCCATCGTCTCGAATCACCGCTGCGATGGCTCTTACATTGACGATGGTCGATCTGTGGATCTGCTTGAAGACCTGGTTGTCCAGCATGCCGAGCAATTCCCGGATGGGGGTGCGTAGCAGCGCCTCGCCGTCGGCCGTCATGGCAACGGTGTACTTGTTGTCCGCGCGGAAGTAGGCGATATCGTCGACCATGATCAAACGCGTTTCACGGCCGACACTGGCGGTAACCCAGGTTAACGCGGGTGTTTTGCGTTGATGGCTGGTGTTTCCAAGCTGGCGCAACAGTTCATGCAACTGCGCGGGACTGACCGAGCCTGAGCCCATACGGGACTGGATACGCTGCATGGTGGCGGCAAGGCGTTCGGTTGTGATGGGTTTGAGCAGATAGTCCACCGCGCCGCGATCGAAGGCATCGATGGCATATTGATCGTATGCCGTGGTGAACACGATCTGTGGTGGCGCGGGAAGCTCCATGGCCGACGTGGCCACTTCCAGGCCGGTGAGGCCGGGCATGCGAATATCGAGAAAGGCAACGTCAGGGCGATGCTCGGCAATCGCTTCAAGCGCGCTTGCACCGTCTTCGCATTCCGCCACGAGTTGCAACGAGGGCCAGGTATCGCGCAACAGTTGCGACAAAGCGGCGCGCAACAGGTGTTCGTCTTCGGCAATGATCGCTTTAAGCATGGAGATGGACCGTCCGGATAGCCGGTAAGGTGATCGTGGCAGCCACGCCGGCTGGCATGTTGGCAACGACTGCAAGCGCGGCCTTGCCGTCATAGGCCAGGCGTAGCCGTTCACGCAGGTTTTTGAGGCCAACGCCTGTGCCGCCGCTCGTAGCGCCAAAGCCTTGCCCATCGTCGGCGACAGTGATGGACACCGCTTCGCCATCGCGGCGGGCATAGATCCATACCGTGCCACCGCCGGTCTTGGGCTCAAGACCATGCTTGATCGCGTTTTCCACCAGCGTCTGCAACATCATCGGCAGCAAGGGCGTGGCATGCAGGCTCTCTGGTACATCGACCTGCACGGCGAGCCGGGCACCCATGCGGATCTTGAGAATTTCAAGGTAAGAGCGGATGCGTTCCAATTCTTCGCCCAGCGTCGATTCGGAGGGGCCGGTGCGAGGAAGCGACAGGCGCAGGTATTGGATCAGGTGACCGAGCATGTCATCCGCGCGAGTGGGCTCATGACGGGTGAGGTATTGCGCGCTGGCCAGGGTGTTGTAGAGAAAGTGCGGCTCTACCTGGGCATTGAGCAGGTTGAGCCGGGCGATGGCCAGTTCCTTTTCCACTGAGGTCTGCTCGACTTCCTTGCGTTCGCGCAGGCGTCGTTCTGCGATCCGTCGGCTGATGGCGCGAGTGATCGCCTCGGCATTTTCCAGGTTGGTGGCATCGTCGACACGGAACCAGTCGCTCCATGCCCCGCTCTCCGGCTCACAGATCAGCGTGACGCTGCCCGTGCCATCACCGGGTGTCACCGTCGCCAGGATCTGGTTGCGTACGGCATGGAAATAGGAGAACGGAAACATGCGCCATCGATTGTAGAGCGGTGGGCGTTTGACCTTGGCGCGAATTTGCAGGCTGTCACGCGCACTTTCAATTTCCTCGGTTCGAGGCAATTCGCGGATCGCGGCATCCAGCAGGTCAAATGCCTCGGTGGCATCGAGCGGAATCTCGATCTGTCGACGCTGGCGATTGCCGGTGACACCTGCATCCAGGTGTCCAGTAATCAACCTCACGCGCCGTACGTGCGACATCGCGCTGCCGGTGACATAGATGGCCGTGATCACCCATATCCAGAAAAACACGAGGGGTGCATCGTTGTTGGCATGGATATTGGCTAGCAGTAGAACGGTCATCGCCAGATAGGCGGCGCTCCAGGCCAGCAGGATGCGGCAGATGAAGAAAAAGCTTTTCACGTTGACTCCCCGACTTGCGATGAGGCAAGCATAGCCTTGCGCCGAGGGCGATGAAGCGCCCAGGTGACGAGTCTGCCCTGGAGGCGACGAAAGGCGCTTTCCGGCGCGTGAAGCCCTTTGGCTATGGAACCTGTTCCCCTGGCGCGGCATTGCCGGCGTTCACGGCGAAGGGGCGGGCATCATCCACCAGGTGCATGAGAAAGCGGCCCGGCTGCTCCTGCATCGGCATGTGAGCCGAGTCCTCGAACCAGACCAGGCGCTTATAGGGCGCATCAAGCGTGGCGAACCAGCGGGCCACCAGTTCGTGCGACACGGCGTAATCATGGCGGCCGGCGAAGAACAGTACGGGGCAGGCAAAGTGCGTGGTCGAGGTGAAGTCGAGTGCGGCCAGTGGCTTCATCAAGTGCTGGAAAGCCAGAGCGCTCCCCTTGTCGATGGCATCCAAGTCCTGGTCGGTATAATCAGGCGAGAGTTGCTCGGTATCGGCCTGGTATTGGAACCCATGGCGACCATACGCCAGGCCGCCGTAATAACTGGACCAGGTGTGTTCGATCCCAAGCTTGGCGATGTCCAGCGAGCCGTCGGATGCAGGATAAGGAGCTATATTCTCCAGTGCCTGGACAGCCGTGCGATTATGATCTGCCCTGGCCTGCCGAAGTGCGAAACGATAGCCGTCCACTTCGTTCTGCCGTGTGTTGATCATTTGCCCTACGCCGATGTACGCGTAAAGCCAGTCGGGATGCGACTGAGCCAGGCGCAAGCCCGGTACGCTCCCCGGGAGTGTCCGAGCACGAAGATTTTCCGTTTGTGATAGGTGTTGCGTAGATATTGAACGACCGCGGTCGTATCGTCGGTGACCTGCTGAATGCTCAGTGTCGGTCCGATGGTTTGTGGATCGTTGGCCAGGTAGGTCTTGCCGCTACCGCGCTGATCCCATTGCACGACGGTGAAGTAATCTTCCCATGGCGACTGGAAGGTATACGCCAGTGGCATCTCCGGCGCGGCGGGGCCGCCGTGTATATAAAGCAGAATGGGATTGCGGTCGTCGTGACCGCGAATCGACAGCCATTGCCCGGTGCCATTGACGGGAATCTTCACCATGGTGTCGATGCCGCGAGGCGAGACGATCTTGCGTGTGCCTGCAATGATATCGCGCGCCTGCTGCACGGTAAAAAGTAGTGCCGGTCTATGGTGGCTGCCAGGTTGCCGGTGACCAGCGTGGCGGTAAACAGGCAGGGCAGGGCTTTGCGATATGGCATGGAGGCCCCCGTTTGCGGGACGCTGGCAAATCCTTCGGAGGCGGAATGCCATGCAGAAGGTCCGCAAATTCGTGCGACAAGTCCCTGCGTCGCATGCCCGTTATCATTTGCGCATGGACAGCGGGAGTGTGCACGATGAAAGGTCATAAGGCACTGGGCATGCTGGCATGGGCACTGGTCGTGCCAGCGATTGTCTGGGCACAGGCGACGCCTTCGACGACGGCAGCGCCTAGCGATTCTGACTTGTCCAGGCAGGTCTGCGTGATCGGCGAAGAGAAGTTTGTACCCGCCGATTATTACTACTGCCTGGCGGTTCAAAGTTATGGCCAGCACAAATACCGGTACGCCGAGCGTTACTTCAAGGAAGCCGCGTCGTGGGCGAGCAAGCCCGCTCAATATGTGTTGGGCATCATGGCGCTCAATGGCGACCAGCAGCCGGCCAATCGCCCGCTGGCGCTGGCTTGGCTTGCCCTTGCCTCGGAGCGCCCCGATTCCAAATTTGCTGGCGACTACAACAATGTGTTGGCCCATAGTTCGCAGCGAGACAAAGATGCGGCCAATGCGCTGCTCGTGGACATGCGTCGCACCTACGCCGATGACGTGGCCGCCAGGCGGGCGCAGGAGCGCTACGAACACGGCATGGCCAGCCTCAAGAACGTTGAAACGTATTGCATGGCAGGTCTATCGCAGGCCAACAAGGACGAGGCCACCCTGGACGACCCGCTCGAAGGCAACAGTTGCCAGCGTAAGGAGTCGATGGTGGCACGCATCGACAAGACGGCCGCCGCCGTTTTTGACGGCTGGACAGGTCACGTCACGGTGGGAGCATTGCAGCAGGTACCTGGCGCGCCCGGCAAATAGACGTACAAACACGGCTGCATGACACAGCTGGATCAGCCGACCGGTTCCGGGATTGCCGTGGGCGGCGGTTCGGGCATGGGGCCTGGATGGCTTGGACGAACCGGCTCGGGACGGACGATGGTATCGCCCGATTCCACGCGATTGCGTCCGCTATGTTTGGCGCGATACAGCGCATGGTCTGCATCGACCAGCAAGTTCTGCAATGCGTGTCCCACGCGCTCGGAACAGGAAATGCCGAAGCTCGCGGAGATCGACGTACGTGGATTGTCGTCCTCTGCGCGCAACGACAACACGGCTTGGCGCAGTTGTTCGGCAAGATCAAATGCGTTGGCGGTAGCGCATTCGGAAAGCAGGATGCCAAATTCCTCACCGCCAAGGCGTCCAAAAAGATCGCCCGGTCGCAGATGTCGGCGGCAGGCGGCGACCGCCGATTGCAATACACGATCGCCTGCGGCATGACCGTAGGTATCGTTGATCTGCTTGAAGTGATCCAGGTCGATGAGGATCAGGCAGGTGTGACGACGCGCGCGTTCGGCCTGGCGCAATGCGATGGCAGCGGCTTCAACGAAGTGCTGGCGGTTGAAAATGCCGGTCAATCCATCCAGTTGGGCCAGGCGCTTGAAGCGAAGCTGAGAGCGCTTGATGCGATAAAGAAGCAGCGCGATGGAAGCCAGTACCGTAATCAGCAGGATGATGTACAGGCGACTGGTCTCCACCGCCTTGACGTCCAGTTGCCGCTCCAGTTGCAGGATCTGATTGCGTTTGCTTAGCGCATCGACTTCGAGTTTGCGGGCCTTCAACTGCTGGTTGACGATTTGATAAGCCAGCGTGCGGGCCGTGATGTCGTTGAGGTAACCCTTGTCCGCTTCCATGTATTTCTCATGGAAATTCAACGCGGCCTGGATATCACCACGCTTGAGCGCGAGTTGGTAGAGCAGGGAGTAAGCAGTGCTTAATTCTTCGGTGTATTCGTTCTTGATGCTGCCGGCGATCGCCGCGTTGGCGAATTGTTCGGTCTGCGCCACGTCGGCAACGGCAAAATATGCGCGTGCCAGCAGCGTGTTGTAGCGGGCCAGGAGCACCGGATAGTGATAGGCCTGCACGTCGGGATAGCGCGACTGCAGCAGGTCGATGGCCTGCTTGGCGTGATCGTGCGCGATCAACGTGGCGGCGATATCCACGCGCAGTGCATCGGCAACCAGTGGCTCGTGCGAGGCCATGCATGCATCGACGCCCTCCTGGAACGGCGGATCGACCGGCTGTGGCTGTCCGCCGTGGAATTGCGCATGCAACTTGAAGAAGCGTGCTTTGCAGGTGCTTTCACCGGCCGGGATTTCCTGCAACATCTGATCGGCGTAGTTGACGGCCTGATCGTATTGCCCCGAGCCGATCAGCAATTGCGCCGCTTCACCCAGGCCCTGGAAACGAGCCACGCGATCCTTCACGTTGGGTAGTTCATCGGCAAGCTGATTGAGATGCCTGAAGGCATCCTCGTAGTGATGCGATATCCCCAGGATGTTGATCAACGTTGCATTGGCGCGCAGCCGTAACGTGGCATCGCTCGATTGCGTGGCGATTTCGTCAAGCAACGGTGTGGCTTCGCCGTACTTGCCGCTGAAGGCCACTTGCCAGGCCTCCAGGTAGTGCAGGTATGAGCGCTCCTGCTGCGTCATCTCGTTGATGTGATTGTCGAGATCTTTCAGCTCCTCGACGAAATCATTATGACGCGATGTCTTGATGCTGTCGGCTTGTTCGAGTTGCTGGGACAGGTCGCCGGGCATGAACACCGATGCTTGCGCTGAGCCTGTCACCAGGCTCAGCGCAAGGAATGCAGCGCGTAGCAAATGCCTGGGCATCCTGCCGGACCGGGCCTGGGCTCAGGGAAGCGCTGCAACGAGTCGATCGGTCTCCCGGACTTGCTTGGGAGCCTGCTCCTCGTCGTCGCGTTCTTCGTCCTGGTCTTCTTCATCCATCTGGATGTAGAACATCGGACGCAAACCCATCAGATCCTTCAACTGGCCGGCATCCCTGGCCAGGATCGCCTCGCACAGCGAGGCTTCCACCTGCGCCTTGGCAAGTTCGTTGGTGATCTGCTCGTGGCTAGCCTGGCGCAGCATGGCGTTCTGCCCCATCTTCTCCAGAAATTCGATGACGTTGGACATGGTAACTATCCCCCCGATAGTCAATTCGTTGAATCGATTGTCGTCTGTCTTGCCAGGATAGGGTAGACCTGCCCGCCTTGTGGACATCATAGCCCCATCCCGGCTTATGTATCGACGATTTTAGGGATAATCTTTAACAGCGTAAAACATTGCGCAAATGTACGATTATTGTAACGAGCCGAGGGCGGCTAGACGCGCCCGCATCTGCGGGTCCGGATCGAGTGGGCGAGCCGGCGCGATCACCAGGGTGTCTCCCATGCCGGTAGCGGCCTGGGGCAGGTCGGCAAGGCGCAGTCGATCCATGCGCGGCACCTGGATGGGCAACGTCGCGGCCTGGTAAAGGATGACTTCGTGTTCGGGTCCATAGTGGCGTTCGAGCACCTCTACAAGCAGTTCCAGGTACGCCGGTCCGGTGGCAAAACGAGCTTGCGCACTGTCGCCGGCCACGCCGACCTGCCATAGCACTAGCCATGCCGAGGTATCGACCTGCCTGCGATAGTTCATGAATTGGCTGGCTTCGTAATGCTGGCAACCTACCTGGCCCGGATCAATGCCAAGGTCGGCGTACAGGCAGTCTTCGGAGGAGATGCCCGGTTCCATATGGGCCGCGAAGCCCTCCAGGCGAGCCTGCGCGATCGCGCGATGTGGAGCCCACGCGAATACGCCTGGGTGCCCGTAGAACGCCCCGCAGACCTTCTTGCCCAGACGTACTTCGGCCAACATGGCTTCGACCATGCGCCGATAGGTTTCCATCCGGGGTATGCCCTCGCCATAAAACGGTTGCAGGCTGCGCACATCGGGGTTCATTTGCTGCAGCCACATTTCGACCACGGCGTCCGACACGCCGGTGAAGACTACCTGCGCTCCTTCGATGTGACTGCGCGCAAGCGGACTGATGTGTGAGCCCAGGGTAATGCCTACGCCGACGCAGACCAGGCTGCCGCTGGATGAATTGTCCAAGTTTTTCTCCGCTGATGATCGCACTCTAAACCTGCTGAAGGTCCGGCGGAAGGCGCGGCCCAGCCAATGGCATATGGCCAGCCGCGATGAATCGGTCATGCTGGGACGTTTCGTGCCGTTCCGGCCATCTTCACCTCGAGGGTCATCATGCGTCTTAGCTATCTGGGTTCCGCGATTGTTCTTGCGCTGGCGGGGGCGCCCCTTCTTCCGGTCGTCGCGCAGCCAGCCGTGCCCGTCACGACCGATCAGGCCGTGACCCAGTTGCCGCGCGACCTGCGTCCGACCCATTACGATGTCGCGGTGACGCCGCATGCCCAGTCGATGACCTTTGACGGTAAGGTCATCGTGGACGTGGATGTCCTGAAGGCGACGAATGCCATCACGCTGAACGCAATCGACATGACGTTTTCGCAGGTGACCCTGACGTCGGCCGAGGGCAAGGTGCTGCCTGCGCCCAAGGTCAGCATTGATGCGCAGAATCAGACGGCAACCTTCACTTTTGCCAAGCCGGTCGCCACCGGTGCGTACAAGCTGGCGATGAGCTACTCGGGCAAGATCGGCACACAGGCCAATGGTCTTTTCGCGCTCGACTACGACACCAAAAGCGGCAAGAAGCGCGCGCTCTACACGCAGTTCGAGAATTCCGACGCGCGTCGATTCATTCCCTCCTGGGATGAGCCCAACTACAAGGCCACCTTCTCGTTGCATGCCACCATTCCCGCCGAGCAGATGGCGGTGAGCAACATGCCTGCGGCCAATAAGACGGACGCTGGCCACGGGCTGGTGACGGTGAACTTCCAGCAGTCGCCAAAAATGTCCACTTACCTTCTTTTCTTCGGCCTGGGCGATTTCGAGCGCACTACGGCCATGGCGGGTAACACCGAGGTAGGCGTGGTGACGCAGAAGGGCATGGCATCCCAGGCAGGCTTCGCGCTCGATTCGGCCAAGCAGATCCTGGCCGAATACAACGACTATTTCGGTACGCCCTATCCACTGCCCAAGCTAGACAACGTTGCCGCGCCAGGCAGCAGCCAGTTCTTCAGCGCCATGGAGAATTGGGGCGCGATCTTCACGTTCGAATATTCCATGTTGCTTGACCCGACTGTATCGACGCAGGCCGATAAACAGGGCGTATTCCTGGTCGAGGCTCATGAAATGGCGCACCAATGGTTTGGTGACCTGGTGACGATGCGCTGGTGGGACAACTTGTGGCTGAACGAGGGTTTCGCCTCCTGGATGGAAGGACGCACCACCGCCAAGCTGCACCCGGAATGGCATACCTCGCTTGATGCCGTGGGCGTGCGCGAGGCGGCGATGAATCGCGACGCCATTGCTACCACGCACCCGGTGGTGCAGCAGATCGATACGGTCGAGCAGGCCAGCCAGGCCTTTGATGCGATCACCTATTCCAAGGGCGAATCGGTCATCCGCATGCTCGAAGCGTACGTGGGACCAGACGTTTGGCGCGATGGCGTGCGCCGCTATATCAAGGCACATGCATACGGCAACACGGTGTCCGATGACTTGTGGCGTGAGGTCGAGGCTGTGTCGGGCGGCAAGCCGGTTACCCAGGTCGCTCACGATTTCACCTTGCAGCCGGGTATCCCGATGATCAAGGTTGAATCGGTGCAATGCAGCGCAGGCAAGACGACCTTGCAGTTGAGCCAGTCCGAGTTCACGCGTGATCGTCCAGGCAAGCAGTCTTTGTCCTGGCATGTGCCGGTGATAGCGCAGACGATCGGCGGCCAGCCGTCGCGCACGCTGGTCAGTGGCGGACATGCCACGCTCGAAGTGGCCGGTTGTGGTCCGGTGATCGTCAACGCGGGGCAGAGTGGCTACTACCGCACATTGTACGTTCGCGAGCAATTCGATGCGCTCAAGGGCAGCTTTGCCAAGCTCCAGCCGATCGACCAGCTCGGTGTGATGGACAATACCTGGGCATTGGGCATGGCTGGACAGCAGCCGGCATCGGACGTACTTGACCTGATCGCCGGTACATCGGTCGATGCCGTGCCGCAGGTATGGGAAGAGATCGCCAGCGACCTGTCTGGACTCGATGGCTACTACACCGGGGACACGACACGCCAGCAGGCTTTGCGCAAGTTTGCCATCGCCAAGCTTGCTCCGGAACTGAAGAAGATTGGCTGGGAGGCCCGCGCCGATGAAGCCGATCCGGTCAAGATTCTGCGTAACGACCTGATCGGCACCCTGGGCTCGTTAGGGGACGCGGCGGTGATCAAGGAAGCCAATCGTCGGTTTCAGGCCATGGACAAGGATCCGGCAGCCATGCCGGCGGCACTGCGTCGCACGATCCTGGGCGTGGTTGCACGCAATGCCGATGTGACGACGTGGGATCACCTGCACGCCATGGCGCAGGCCGAAAAAACACCTCTGGTGAAGGATCAGTTGTATGGTCTGCTGTCGATCGCCCGCGACAAGGTACTGGCTCAGCGCGCACTGGATCTGGCATTGACCGATGAGCCGGGTGCGACCAACAGCAGCGGCATGATCAGCGGTGTGTCCTTCAATCACCCGGAGATGGCTTTTGACTTTGCGGTGACACACAAGGATCAAGTGGACAAGAAGGTCGACTCGACTTCCACGGCGCGTTACTACCCTGCCTTGGCCAACCGTTCGCTGGACCCGGCCACTATCGACAAGGTCAAGGCGTTCTCGGACAAGTACATCGCTGCCAGTTCGCGTCGTGGCGCCGATACTGTGATTGCCAACATCCAGTACCGCATCCAGGTGCGCAACGAGCGCCTACCGGCCATCGACGCATGGTTGAAAAAGCACGGCGGTTGAGTCTTTACTCCTTTCTCGTCATGGAAAGGCTCCCTTGGTGGGAGCCTTTCTTTTTGCTTTGATGCGCGAGAAGCCGGCACGATACACCGTGCGGCTTCCTGGTCGATCAGTAGGACAGCGTCGCGGACGTTGCCGATGTCTGCATGCCGTAGTTGCACTGCGGGTTGATGCCTGAGGTATCCGAACCCTGCCAGGGTGGATTCGAGACGCGGTTGTTGTTGCGATCGTAGACCTGGATGTTGCTGAACGTGATAGGTCCACCAGGATACTGGTCGCAGGTCGCCACGCTGTAGACTTCCAGAACCCCGCCGAAAACCCAGTTCAGGTCGGCATAGGGGTTGGTAGTCAGCGAACTGGTCTGGCCGGTGGTGGTGTCGCGCGAATCGATATTCCAACTGGAGCAGGCCACGCCTGCGCCACAATTGGAATAGGTATCGCCGACAACGACGTCACCCGCGTTCGCCGAGATGGGGTCGCTATGGAACGTGGTGCCGTCTACGCAGCAATTCCAGCTCGCCAGTGTCCAGGCCTTGTCGCCATAGCCATTCCAGCCGAGTACCGGTTGCAGGATGGACTGCACATTGGGCAATTGCTCAAGGCCAGGGAAGAAATAGATCACCTGGTCGCCTCGATTGGACGGTTGCGAAGGCACGGTCCATGTGGCGACGATACGACCGATCGGCGTGGAGCTGCTGTAGTTGGCCGATTCCACCCAGCCACTCTGCTCTGGCGGTGGCGTCTTGCTGTTGAGCAGGGAGCGTTGGCCATTGGCTTCGATGCGGTCGCCTTGCAATGTGTAGTTGGGCTGCGTGCATTGTGCGGGTTTTTCCATCACACCCGTCACGCGCTTGATCATGCCGCTGGCCTGCAACTGATCGCCCTTGTGCAGGGTCACGACGCAGCTTGAGGAGAAATAGCCATTGGGTGTGACCACATAATCATCCGGTACACCCTGGGGTTTGCGTGCGGCGCTGAGTTGGCCGACTTTCGTCAATTGCATGCCGGCCGCCTGGGCAGTGGAAACACCTGCGAGGATGATGCCGATGAGGCACAGTACCGCTGCGACATAGCGTGCGATACGTCCTCCGATACAGAGCTTGATCATCACAACGACTCCTTACGACAAGGAAAGGAAAGTCGTCCCTGAAGCCTATCGGCGTCATCGCGCGATACGCTACCCCTGTTCGCTTCGTCGCCGGGCGACGAGCGGTTAATGTACAGGTGCGAATAAAATTTGTTTTGTGACGTGGTATTTCAATCGAGATAAAAAAGATGATTATTTATTTGTGTTGTTGGTTGTGTCTGCTTTTGTATCTGAAAATAAGTGGATAATTCTAATTGGATGTCTAAATGTCCGTGCGTGGAATCGTTTTCATCGTTTTGACGAAATGGTTTGCGTCAAGCTTACGGCTAGTTCCTTGAGCCTTATGTGCGGGTTTTGACCCAATGAGTCCTGCGGACGTTGCGCGGTTGTCGTTATGACTTCAGTTGTGAAGCTATCGAGCACGGCTATGCCATTGTATGCAGCGTGTTGTCCAGATGTGTTGGTTGGACGCTGTGCAAAAAAGCCCCGCCGAAGCGGGGCTCCATGGCAACCTGAAAGATCAGGCTTCGGCTTCTTCCTTATAGGCATCGATCGGGATGCAGGCGCACATCACGTTCTTGTCGCCATAGACGTTGTCCACGCGAGCCACTGGCGACCAGTACTTCTGCACCTTAAGGCTCGGCAGCGGAAATGCGGCCAGTTCGCGCGAATAGGCATGCGTCCACTCGCTGGCCGTCACCATGGTGGCGGTGTGTGGTGCATTGCGCAGCGGGTTGTCATCACGGTCCAGGTTGCCTTGTTCGACGGCACGGATTTCGTCGCGAATCTGGATCATTGCGTCGATGAAGCGATCCAGCTCATGCAGCGATTCGCTCTCGGTTGGCTCGACCATCAACGTACCGGCCACCGGGAAGCTCAGCGTGGGCGCATGGAAGCCGAAATCGATCAGTCGCTTGGCAACGTCCTCGGCACTGATGCCGGTGCTGTCTTTGATCGGGCGCAGGTCGAGGATGCATTCGTGGGCTACCAGGCCGTTACGCCCGGTATATAGCGTTTCAAAGTGCGCTTCCAGTCGCTTGGCAATGTAATTGGCGTTGAGCAAGGCTACCTGGGTGGCCTTGCGCAGACCTTCGGTGCCCATCAGCGTGATGTACATCCAGCTGATCGGCAGGATGCTGGCGCTGCCGAATGTAGCGGCGCTGACCATGCCGACGTCCCCTTCGCCACCCAGACTGCGCGGCAGGAACGGCGCCAGGTGCGACTTCACGGCGCAGGGACCCACACCGGGGCCGCCACCACCGTGCGGAATGCAGAAGGTCTTGTGCAGGTTGAGGTGCGAGACATCCGAGCCCCACTTGCCAGGCTTGGCCAGGCCAACCAGCGCGTTCATGTTGGCGCCGTCCGTATATACCTGACCGCCATGCTTGTGGACGATATCGCAGATGGCGACCACATCTTCCTCGAACACGCCGTGCGTGGAAGGGTAGGTGATCATCAGTGCGGCCAGGCGGTCGGAGTATTTCTCGGCCTTGGCGCGGATGTCGTCGAGATCGACGTTGCCGTTGCTGTCGCACTTGGTCACGACGACCGTCATGCCGCACATCTGTGCGGAGGCCGGGTTCGTGCCATGGGCGGACTCGGGGATCAGGCAGATATCGCGGTGGTCTTCACCGCGTGAGCGATGATAGGCACGGATTGCCAGCAAGCCGGCATACTCGCCCTGCGCGCCGGAGTTCGGTTGCAGGCTCACGGCGTCATAGCCGGTGCATTCGACCAGCATGGCTTCCAGTTCGTCGATCAACTGCTTGTAGCCCTGGGTCTGCTCGGCAGGGGCCAGCGGATGCACGTTGGCGAACTCGGGCCAGGTGACCGGGATCATCTCGGCGGTAGCGTTGAGCTTCATCGTGCACGAGCCCAACGGAATCATGGTGCGGTCCAGCGCCAGATCCTTGTCGGCCAGCGAGCGCAGGTAGCGCAATAGTTCGTGCTCGCTGTGATGTGTGTTGAACACCGGATGCTCGAGGAACGCACCCTGTCGGCGCAGAGCGGCGGGCAAGGCATCAGGCGTGGATGCATCGAGGGAGTCGATGTCCAGCGTGGCGCCGAAGATACCGGCCAGCGCGGTGAGGTCGTCGCGGGTGGTCGTTTCATCCAGGCTGATGCCGATGCTGCCAGCATCGATCGCCCGCAGGTTGATACCCGCGGCCCTGGCCTTGGTATGGATGGTCCCGGCGTCGATACCAACGATGTGCAGGGTGTCGAAGAAGTCCGGGCCCACCGTGATGCCCTGGTTGCGCAGCGCGGCGGCGAGGATCGCCGTCATGCGATGCACGCGCGTGGCAATGCGGCGCAGTCCATCGGGTCCGTGATAAACGGCGTACATGCTTGCCATGACCGCGAGCAGCACCTGCGCCGTGCAGATGTTGGACGTAGCCTTCTCGCGGCGGATGTGCTGTTCGCGTGTCTGCAAGGTCAGGCGGTAGGCCGGCTTGCCTTCGGTATCGATGGACACGCCGATCAGGCGGCCCGGCATCGAACGCTTGTAGGCGTCGCGGCAGGCCAGATAAGCGGCGTGAGGGCCGCCGAAACCGAACGGTACGCCAAAGCGCTGGCTGTTGCCGACCACGATATCGGCACCCCAGCTTCCCGGCGAGGCGATCAGTGTGAGAGCCAGCAGGTCGGTGGCTACGGCCACGAGCCCGCCGCGCGCATGCACGGCGTCCGTCAGCGCCTTGTAATCGCCGATCTGGCCGAACGTATTGGGGTATTGCAGTAGCGCACCAAAACTGTCGACATGGAGTGCTTCATCGTCGTCGCCGACATGAAGCTCGATGCCAACGCCGTCCGCGCGCGTGCGTAGCACCTCCAGCGTCTGCGGGTGCACGTGGCTGGAAACGAAGAATACGTTCGACTTGGACTTGGCCGAGCGCTTGGTCAGCGTCATGGCCTCGGCGGCGGCGGTGGCTTCATCCAGCAGCGAGGCATTGGAGATGTCCATGCCCGTGAGGTCGGCGACCATGGTCTGGAAGTTGATCAACGCTTCCATGCGGCCCTGGGAGATTTCTGCCTGGTATGGCGTATAGGCCGTGTACCAGGCCGGGTTCTCCA
Source organism: Dyella sp. (assembly GCF_036384435.1). GTDB lineage: Bacteria > Pseudomonadota > Gammaproteobacteria > Xanthomonadales > Rhodanobacteraceae > GSA-30. Next base: position 27,010 of record NZ_DASVMI010000146.1, read on the forward strand.
GAATGTTGCGCAGGATGACGTTGGGCGTCAGCGTACCGTGGTAGCCCTGGCCGATGAAGCTGCGGAACACCTGGTTCCTGTCGGCGATCTTGCGGATCTTGGCCAGCGCCTGTTCCTCGGTCACCGACTGGGGCAGGGCCAGTGGTGCGGGCGACTTGATCTTGCCCGGTACGATGGCATCGGTCATGGCTTCGAGCGAGTCGTAGCCGACCGTGCGCAGTATCTGTGCGATCTCGGTGTCGTTGGGGCCAATGTGGCGCTCGATGAACGCGCCGTGGTGCTCGAGCTCACGCAGGGAGGGAGTGGAGTTCTGGCTCATGGATTGAAGGGCATCCGAAGACAAGCGCACGTGCCGTGCGCGGGGCGCCCCTCTGTCCTTTTGCCTGAGAGTTTGGAAGCGCTGGCGCTTCGTGCCCCTTCGGCGCCGGATTGAACCGGTCTCTCCAGAGTTTCGCGCACGGTGGTATGGGAGCCTGAGCGATTACGGGCGTTGCGCCTTCGGCAGCGGGTTTCCCCGCTTCTCCCACCGCGAGCTTGCGAAGACTTGATTATAAGTCGTTCCGCCAGGGTTTGCAGGCCTGTCGACTCCGGTCTCACCGGCGTGGCGATCTCTGCTGTGGTCGGCCTCGGGGACGCTGGCAAGGGCGCCGAGAGTTCGATAGTGAGGGCGCGCGCCCGAAAACTTGCGTGGATCTTCAACGCAGCGAACTGCTTGCGTACATCGCGTGTTTAAGGAGGGGCGGTGGCGGCGTGCCCTCGCTGACGGCCCCTTGCGCATAAGGCGGCATGCGTCCCTGCGCCACATCAAGTCGCAAGAAAAGTGAATGCACGAAAAAACGAAGCCCGCATCGCTGCGGGCTTCGTTTACAATTGGTGCCCAGGAGAGGACTCGAACCTCCACGGTTTTACCCGCTAGTACCTGAAACTAGTGCGTCTACCAATTCCGCCACCTGGGCAGGTGTCACTTCGCCTTTCGGGCTGCGTGAGCCGCGTAGATTAGGTATTGACCTGGGTCTTGTCAACTATTCTTTTATTCTTTTTTCATCGCATGATTCTCTTCATTGAGGCCATGCCTCATCCCAAGGCGGATAAGTGACCAAAAAAACCAAGGAAAAGCGCTCGCGCACGGCCAAGCCTGCCAAGGCTTCGGCGCGTCCGGCGCCCATCAAGACCGAGGCAGGTAACGCCCGGTCATCGAAGTTGCCCAAGCTTCCCCAACTCCCGCAGCCCGAGGCAGGCATCGTCGATCCGCAGGCCGAACGTGAGGCCCAGCGCTACGAGCGCCCGATTCCCAGCCGCGAAGCCATCCTCGCCCTGCTGGATGAGCGCGGCCAGTTGCTGGCCGAGGCGGCCATCGCCGCAGCGCTGCAACTGGATGACGAATACTCGCTGCATGCATTGCGCAAGCGCTTGAATGCGATGGTGCGCGACGGGCAGCTGTTGCTCGGCCGTCGCGGCGCATATGCGCCGGCGCGCAAGCTGGATCTTATCCCTGGTGTGGTGATTGCCAATGCCGAGGGTTACGGTTTCCTGCGACCTGACGAAGGAGGGGACGATCTTTATCTGTCTCCGCACCAGATGCGCCAGGTGCTGCATGGCGACCGCGTGCTGGCCAGCGTGGTCGGCCTGGATCGACGCGGGCGCCGCCAGGGCGCTATCGTCGAGGTGTTGCAGCGTCGCTCACCGCGCCTGGTCGGGCGCGTGATGATAGAGAACGGGGTCACCATGGTGACCCCTGATGATCGTCGCCTGCATCAGGACATCATCATTCCGCCAGGTAAGGAGCAGGGTGCCCATTCCGGGCAGATCGTGGTGGTGGAAATCACCGATCCACCGACGGCTTTCCGGGCCCCGCTGGGTGCGATCCGCACGGTGCTCGGTGAACGACTGCAACCCTCATTGCTGGTAGAGATGGCCATTGCCAGTCACGACCTGCCCAGCGAGTGGCCCGCCGAGGTGCTCCGCGACGCAGCGGAGGTCGAGCCGCAGGTGACCGCGGCCGAGCGCGAGGGGCGCGTGGACCTGCGTGACTTGCCGCTGGTGACCATCGACGGGGCGGATGCGAAGGATTTCGACGATGCCGTGTATGCCGAGCCCAAGCGCGGTGGTGGTTTTCGCCTGGTCGTGGCGATCGCGGACGTATCGCATTACGTGCGCGTAGGCAGTGCGCTGGACAAGGAAGCCTATGAGCGCAGCACCTCGACCTATTTCCCCGGCTTCGTGGTGCCGATGCTGCCGGAGACCCTTTCCAATGGCATCTGTTCGCTCAACCCCAAAGTCGAGCGGCTTTGCATGGTGTGCGACATGCACGTCAACAAGGATGGCGAGGTCACGCGGTCGAAGTTCTACAACGCCGTCATGCTCTCGCACGCACGCCTGACCTACGACAAGGTCTGGCAGGCCGTGGGCTTGAAAGATGCCCAGGCACGCGACGAAGTGGCCGACGTGCTGCCGCAGCTTGAAAACCTGCACGCGCTGTACAAGGCGATGGCCGCGCAGCGCAAGCAGCGTGGCGCGATCGACTTCGAAACGCCGGAAGTGAAATTCCGCCTCGACCAGACCGGGGAAGTGATGTCGATGGGCGCGACCGAGCGCAACGACGCACACAAGCTGATCGAGGAGTGCATGATCGCGGCCAACGTGCAGGCGGCGTTGTTCCTGCAACGCAAGAAGATTCCCGCGTTGTTTCGCGCGCATGAGCCGCCGCCGGTAGAGAAATACGAGGATCTCCAACAGTTCCTGCGCGAGTTCAAGTTGCGCATGCCGCCGGTCGAGCAGGTCACGCCGGCTGATTTCTCGGCGGTACTAGCCAAGGTGAGGGATCGCCCCGAGCGTGAGTTGGTGCAATCGGTGTTGTTGCGCGCGCAGAGCATGGCGGCCTACCAGCCGGACAATCGAGGACATTTTGGCCTGGCGCTGGAGGCTTATGCGCATTTCACCTCGCCGATCCGCCGTTACCCGGATCTGCTGGTTCATCGCGCGATCCGTTATGCGATTGGCAAGGGCAAGCCCAGCGCCTACCATTATTCGCCGAGCGACATGGCAGCCATGGCCGTCCATTGCTCCCAGCGCGAGCGTCGTGCCGAAGAGGCCGAGCGCGACGTCGACGAGCGCTTCAAGTGTGCGTGGATGTCCAAGCATGTGGGCAGTGAGTTCGACGGCACGGTAACTGGCGTGACGTCATTCGGCCTGTTCGTTGAACTGGAAGAGTCGAAGGTCTCTGGCCTGGTACACATCAGCCAGCTTTCCAATGATTACTACCATTTCGATCCGATTCGCCATTTGCTCAAGGGCGAGCGCAGCGGTTCGCAGTTCCGCCTGGGTGATCATGTGCGAGTGCAGGTGCTGCGTGCCAGCCTGGAAGATCGCAAGATCGATTTCCGCCTTGTGCCGCAGCATGCCGCTTCGAGCGATGCGCCGCCCGGTATGCCGCGGCGTGCCTATGACTACGCTGCGGCGGGCGAACGCTACTCCTTGCCCAAGGGGCGCGGTGTTGCTCCCACGCAAGCCATGGCGCGCGATAATGGCGGCGTGTCCGCGCCCAAGAAGGGCGGCAAGAGCGCCAAGCCCAAGAAGGACGACGTCAAACGTGCGGCCAAAGCCCGCAAGTCAGCAACAAGCAAGCCTAAGACCGCCAAGCGGTCGGGCAAACCCAAAGGCAAGCGATGAGCGATAGTTGGATCGCCGGGATTAACCCGGTGGATGGCGCATTGAACAATGACGCCGAACGTGTGCGCGAAGTGCTGGTCGAAATCGGCCAGCGCAATCCGCGTGTACAGGAACTGGCCGAGCGTGCGCGCGGCTTGAAGATTGCCGTGCATCAGCGTCCGCGTGAGCAACTGGATCGATTGGCCGGCGAGGCGCGCCACCAGGGTGTGATCGCGCGCTACGAGGCCCCTCCGACGGCCAGCGAGTCCGATCTGCCTGACCTGCTCGCCAAGGCTGGCAGCGAAGCGTTGGTGCTGGTGCTCGATGGCGTGACCGATCCGCACAACCTCGGTGCATGCCTGCGCAGTGCCGCCGCCGCCCGAGTGACCGCGGTGATCGTGCCCAAGGATCGCGCCGTAGGCCTGACTCCGGTCGTGCGGCGCGCGTCGGCTGGCGGCGCCGACCGCGTTCCATTGATCGCGGCAACTAATCTTGCGCGCGTGCTGCGCGTGCTCAAGGATGCTGGCGTGTGGATCACTGGCCTGGCCGGCGACACCGAGACATCGATCTATGGCATCGACCTGAAAGGCCCCGTGGCGCTGGTAATGGGGAGCGAAGGCGAGGGCATGCGCCGCCTGACGCGCGAGACATGCGACTTTGTCGCGCGCATCCCCATGCCTGGCAGCATGGAAAGTCTCAACGTGTCGGTAGCCACTGGCATCGTATTGTTCGAGGCGCTGCGTCAACGAGGAGGATTGGCATGAGCAACGTTCTGTGGCACGACTGGGCCGGTTACATCGGCGTTGTATTGGTGCTGCTGGCGTATTTGCTGTTGCAGATGCGCGTGCTGCATGGCACGGGCCTGGTCTATCAAGTGATCAATGCGCTCGGTGCCGGTGGTGTGATCATTTCGCTGATGTTCGGCAGCTTCAATACCTCGGCTTTCCTCATGGAACTGGCGTGGGTGCTCATCAGCGTATTCGGCATCGTGCGTGGCGTGCGAGTCAGGCGCCAGGCCCGGGCGGCGGGACACAAGACGCAAGCCTGGTAATCGATCGGGGCGACACCATGCCGCATCCAGCACGTGTCGCCCTGGCCTAGAATGACGACAGGTCGCGCACGCGGCCTCCCTCGGGGACGACCCCATGGTGTTTTCATTTCGCGGGGACGGCCCTGTATGCAAGAGGGTTTGCCGTCATGTCGTGGATTGTCCTGGTCATCGCCGCCCTGTTCGAAGTGGTTTGGGCGATCGGCCTGAAATACTCTGAGGGTTTCTCCCGCCCATGGCCGACCGTTGGCACCATCGGTGCCATGGTCATCAGCGTGATCTTGCTCGCGGTGGCGAGCAGGCAATTGCCGATTGGTACGGCGTATGCGGTGTGGACGGGTATCGGTGCGGTCGGTGCCGTCATCGCGGGCATCGTGCTGTTCAAGGACCCGGCCACACCGATGCGGCTGGCCTGTGTGGGCCTGGTACTGGCAGGCATCGTCGGCCTGAAGCTGACCAGCCCCTGATGAAGCTGGGGATTGCAGATGGGGGATATGTCGTGGAGGCGCAAGCTCGTGCGAGCGATGAGTTCCCCTTTTGTGGCAGCACGTTCGTCGACTGGAAGCGCCCCGGGCCGTGGCGGGGTGCTCCGTTACCCATCCGCCGCCCCGGACTCCCCCGCAAGACCTTGAAAGCAGAGCTGGCTGTCACTACTCTATGAGCAAGTGCTTACTCATTTAATCCCATGGCCCGTCCACTCAGCGAGGAAAAACGCGAATCCCTGCTGGCTGCTGCCGCTGAACTGGTAGCGACCGTGGGTACGGCTGCGCCGACTGTTCGGATCGCCAAGGCCGCGGGCGTTTCCGAGGGCACGCTCTTCACCTATTTCGCTAGCAAGGACGAACTGCTCAACCAGCTTTTCTTGAGCATCGAAGAAGACCTGGCCAGGGTTCTGACGGATGGTTATCCGGCCCAGGCCGATGCCCGTGAGCGCAGCTGGCACGTATGGAGCCGGCTGATCGACTGGGGCGCGGCTCATCCGCACAAGCTGCGCGCCATGCGCCAGCTCAAGGCATCGGACAGGGTATCGGACGAGAGTCGTCAATGCGGCGATTCGCTATTTCGTCCGATCCGCAAGCTGCAGGACAAGGACCTCGCCAGTCATATGGCCGGTGGGCAGGGTATCCGATATGCGTACGCCGTGTTGAATGCGCTCGCCGACACGACGCTGGATTTCATCGCCGCGCATCCACGCAAGCACGAGCACTACAAGCGTTCGGGCTTCGAGATTTTCTGGACCGGGATCGCCCGTACTTGATAGGGCGTTTTTTTTGGGTTTATTTAAATGAGTAAGTACATGCTCATTAAAAACGAGGACTCGCATCATGAGTAAGACTTGGTTGATCACAGGCAGTGCGCGCGGCCTGGGCCGCTTTATCGTCGAAGCGGCGCTGGCTGCTGGTGACAACGTATTGGCGACCGCGCGCGATCCAGGTCGCCTTGACGATCTGAAGGCGGTGCATGGCGATCGCCTGGCCAGCTTCATGCTGGATGTGACCGACATGATGGCGGCACAGGCGGCGGTTGAGGCGGCCGTTGCCGCGTTTGGACGGCTGGACGTGCTGGTCAATAACGCCGGCTTTGGCCATCTGGCCCCGTTCGAACAGGCCAGCGAAGTAGACTTTCGATCGCAGATCGATACCAACTTCTACGGCGTGGTGAATTTGAGCCGCGCGGCATTGCCGGTGATGCGCAGGCAGCGTGCCGGTCACATCATCCAGTTGTCATCGGTAGGTGGGCGCATGGGCACGCCCGGCATGAGTGCCTACCAGGCCGCCAAATGGGCCGTGGGCGGATTCACCGAAGTGCTGGCCAAAGAGACGGCAGGCTTTGGTGTGAAGGTCGTTGCCGTCGAGCCCGGTGGCATGCGCACGGATTGGGGCTATAACGCACGTGGCAATGCCCCCGAACTGCTCCCGGAATACCAGGCCAGCGTAGGAGCGATCCAGCAACTGCTGCAACACTATGTGGGTCATGAGATCGGTGACCCAGCCAAGGTTGCACAGGTCATTGTCGACCTGACGCGCCGGGAATCCGTGCCTACGCACCTGCTGCTAGGCAGCGATGCCCAGCACGTGTTCAATCAGGCCGACGCAGTACGTCGCCAGGAGGCCGAAGCCTGGGCCGATGTCACCCGCTCGACGGATTTCGACGGCACGGACCTGTCGATCCTGGCGAGATTGCGGGTGGATTGATTGCTGTATGAACAGGGCAAGGTGTGATCGATACCTCGCCACCTTTCCGGCTACAAGTTGGAGCCAAGGCTGTGGCTCGTCGCTGGTCAATACTCGGGAAGACCCAAGCGCCGGAATCCGGGCCATGTCGCTCCATCAAGGCAGCGTCAATCAGATTCCGGCCTGCATCGGGACGACGGATGGGATGAATTTTCGAAGCTCCCCTCAGTCGCGATCGCCCAGTTTGGTCATTTCCGGATTCGAGGTGAAATCCTTCTTGGCACGCTGGGCCGTCAGCGGTTCGCCATGCACCTGGAACCATACGTTCTCGGCGATGTTGGTGGCATGGTCACCGATGCGCTCGATGTTCTTGGCCATGAACAGCAGGTGCGTGCAGGGCGTGATGTTGCGCGGATCTTCCATCATGTACGTCAGCAATTGACGGAAGTAGCCGGTATAGGCTTCGTCCAGCGTCGCATCGTCCTTCCACACCTGATAGGCGCGTTCGGCATCGCGATCACGGTAGGCCAGCAAGACTTCGCGCACTTCGGCTGCCGCCAGCTCGGCCAAGTAGGCCAGGCCGGTGGTCGGCGCAATCGGCGCGACCAGCGAAAGCGGGATCGAGCGCTTGGCGACGTTGGCGGCGTAGTCACCGATGCGTTCGATATCGGCCGCAATGCGCAGCGCGGCGAATACGTTGCGCAAGTCGCCGGCGATGGGTGCACGCAAAGCGAGCAGGCGCACCACGTCGTGGCTGATTTCCTGTTCGAGCAGGTCGATGGCGTCGTCGTTGTTGACCACGGCCTGGGCGGCGCGTTCGTCACGACGCTCGATGACGTCGATGGCCGATTCGAGCTGACTGGCAGCCAGTTCGCCCATGCGCACGATTTCACCGGTCAGGCGTGTCAGTTCGTCGTCGTAGCTTTTGATGATGTGTTCTTTGCTGCTACCGCTCATGATGTGATCTCGTCAGGACAGGGGCGCATCAACCGAACCGGCCGGTGATGTAGTCTTCAGTCTGCTTCTTGCTCGGCTTGGTGAAGATCTTTTCGGTTCGGTCGAATTCGATCAGCTCACCCAGGTACATGAAGGCGGTCAGGTCCGAGCAGCGTGCAGCCTGCTGCATGTTATGCGTCACGATGACGATGGTGTACTCGTTCTTGAGTTCCTCCACCAGTTGCTCGATGCGGCCGGTGGCGATCGGATCGAGCGCCGAGGTGGGCTCGTCCAATAGCAATACTTCCGGTTTCAGTGCGATACCGCGGGCGATGCACAGGCGCTGCTGCTGGCCGCCGGACAGGCCTAACGCATTCTGCTTGAGCTTGTCCTTGACTTCGTCCCACAGCGCGGCACTACGCAGGGCCTGCTCGACGCGGATTTCCATGTCGGCACGCGAAAGCTTCTCGTGGTGGCGGATGCCATAGGCGACGTTCTCGAAGATGGTCATCGGGAACGGCACCGGCTTCTGGAAGACCATGCCCACCTTGCTACGCAGGCGATTCATGGAATAGCGAGGATCAAGGATGTTCTCGTTGTCCAGGATGATCTCGCCCTTGGCTTCCAGCTTCGGATAGATGGCGTAGATGCGGTTGAAAATACGCAATAGTGTGGATTTGCCGCAACCGGATGGTCCGATGATTGCGGTGACCTTCTTCTCTGGAATCTCCATGTTGATGCCCTTGAGCGCATGGAAACCCTGGTAGTAGAAATGCAGGTCCTTGACGGCGATCTTGGTCGGCGCCGTTGGGGTCGACGCTTGCGGTTGGATGCCGGCGGCGGCGGGCTCAGTCATGGGACACCTTGTTGCGGGAAAGGACCAGACGGGATGCAAGGCTCAGCAGCAGCACGAACATGGTGACCACGAACGCACCGGCCCAGGCGATGGCATGCATCGTCTCCCCCGGATCATTGGCGTACTGGTAGATCACCTGCGGCAGGCTGGACATCTTGTCCATCGGGTTGGCGGTCATGTAGTTGTTGCCGAATGCGGTGAACAGCAGCGGTGCCGTTTCGCCACTGATGCGCGCCAATGCCAGCAGGACGCCGGTGATGATGCCCGAACGGGCTGCGCGAATCAGGATGTTGACGGTGAGCTTCCACTGCGGCACACCCAGCGACAGCGCGGCTTCGCGAAGCGTGGACGGAACCAGGCGCAGCATCTCGTCGGTGGTGCGCACGATCACTGGCAGCGCGATCAGGGCGAGCGCGACGCCGCCGGCCAAGCCCGAGAACGTGGTCGAACCGCTGGTGATTGCCGTGGTCGGCAGCACCACGATGGTGTAGACGAACAGTCCCAGCACGATCGAGGGTGCCGACAGAAGGATGTCGTTGAGGAAGCGGATCGTTTCGCCCAGCTTGGTGCGGTTGGCGTATTCGGCCAGCCAGGTGCCAGCCATCACCCCGATCGGCGTGGCGATCGCGATACCGATGAAGTTGATGATCAAGCTGCCCACCATGGCATTGAGCAGGCCGCCATCCTCGCCGTAGGCGGTGATCTTGGTGAAGAGCTTGAAGTTCAGCGCGCCGATGCCCTGGCGCAAGGTTTCCCACAGGATCCAGGCCAGAAACACCAGGCCGATCAGTGTGGCCAGGGTACTGAGGCTGAGTGCCACCACGTTCTTGATGCGGCGGCTCAGGTAAAGTGACTGGTTGCCGGCCATCAGCGGCCCTCCTTGTGGGCGAGGCGGCGCAGCATCATGCGTGCGATCAGAAGCACGATGAAGGTCACCACGAACAGCAGGAATGCCAGCGCCATCAGGCTGGACTTTTGCAGACCGGCCGCTTCGCTGAACTGGTTGGCAATGGTCGATGCGATCGAGGCGCCAGGGTCGAGCAGGGAGGGCGAGAATTGCATGGCGTTGCCGAGCACGAAGGTCACCGCCATTGTTTCGCCCAGCGCGCGGCCCAGACCGAGGAAAATGCCGCCGATCACCGCCGAGCGTGTATAGGGCAGCACGATGTCCCATGACACCTCCCAGGTGCTCGAGCCCAGTGCATAAGCCGACTCTTTCAGGCGGGTCGGCACGGTCTGGAAAACCTCGCGCATCACTGAGGAGATGAACGGGATGATCATGATGGCCAGCACGATGCCGGCCGTCAGCACGCTGGCGCCGAATGGATAATCGCTGCCGAACAGCTTGCCCAGGAACGTATGGCTGGCAACCCAGCTCGGATGGCCATCGTCGGGCTTGTCGCCCAGGTAATTGGCCAACCAGGGCTTGATGTGGTCGGCGAAGAAGGGCGCGAAAATGAAAAGGCCCCACATGCCGTAGATGATCGATGGAATGCCCGCCAGCAGCTCGATGGCCGAGGCGACCGGCGTGCGGAGCCATGGCGGCGCGACTTCCGACAGGTACAGCGCAATGCCGAAACTCACCGGTACGGCGATGAGCAATGCGATCAACGAGGTCATGATGGTGCCGTAGACCGGTACCAGTGCGCCGTAAGTATCCGAGCTGGGATCCCATTCGGTGCTGACCAGGAAATGCCAGCCAAAGGTGCCGAAGGCGTGTCGGCCACCCCAGAGCGTGGCGCCGGCAGCACCTAACAGCGCGGCCAACACGAGCAAGGCGCAGATCATCAGCAATGCGCCGAACAGGCTGTCATTGCGTGCGTCGCGAACGGCGCGCTCGGTAGGTGGAGCAATCACGGGAGCGGCCTTGCTCTGTTCGGCTTGCATGAGATGGGGATCCCTCAATGCTTCTTTGTTCTTAAGGCTTGTAACGATCCAGGCGACTTACGGCACCTGGGTGGAGGGGCGCGTATCCATGGCCTCTTTCAACGACAGGCCGCCCGATCCTTATGAGGGAGGGGCGGCCGCGTTGCTTGCCGCCGGACATCCCGTCCGGCGGCGAAGAATACTTACTTGAAGTCCGAGGACCAGTAGGCCTCGATCTTCTTGACCAGGGTATCGGGCAGTGCCACGTAGTCGAGCGAAGCGGCTTCCTGCTGGCCGTTTTCCAGCGACCACTTGAAGAAGTCGAAAGCGATCTTGGTGTGTTCGGCGTTCTTGGGCTTCTTGTACATCACCACCCAGGTGGTGGCGGTGATCGGCCAGGCTTCGGCGCCCGGGGCGTTGGTCATGATCACATTGAAGTCCTTGGCCGAACCCCAGTCCGCGGTCGCGGCGGCGGCAGCAAAGGCTTTGGCATTCGGCGCGATGAATTGGCCGGCCGAGTTCTTCATGTTTACCCAGGTGATCTTGTTCTTGACCGCATAGGCGTACTCGACATAGCCGATCGAACCCTTGATCTGCTTGACGTACTGCGACACGCCTTCGTTGCCCTTGCCACCCACGCCGGTCGGCCAGTCGACGGCGGTGCCGAACTTGACCTTGCTGGCCCAGTCGGTGCTGACCTTGGACAGGTAGTTGGTGAAGTTGAACGAGGTGCCCGAACCGTCCGAACGATGCACGACAGTGATTTTGCCGTCGGGGATCTTCACGCCAGCATTCAGCGCGGCGATCTTCGGATCGTTCCAGTTGGTGATCTTGCCGAGGAAGATGTCGGCCAGGGTGGGGCCATCGAGCTTGATCTGGCCGGCTTCGACGCCAGCGACGTTGACGACGGGCACGATGCCGCCGACCACGACCGGGAACTGGCCCAGGCCGAACTGCTGCAGATCCTCGGCCTTGAGCGGGGCGTCGGTCGCGCCGAAATCGATCGTGCCTTCCTTGATCTGCGCTACACCGGCGCCGGAGCCGACGGATTGGTAGTTAAGCTTGTTACCGGTCTTCTCGGCGTAAGTGGCGGACCACTTCGACAGCACAGGGTAGACGAAGCTCGAGCCGGCACCGGTGATATCGGTGGCCTGAGCCGTCATGCCGAACATCGAGGTGGCGGCGAACGCAACGGCGGCACCGATGCGGGTCATGGATGAAGTAGTCAACACGGTCGCTCCTGGTATGAGAAGGCAACGGGGGATTCCCGCCCGCCCTCTATTTCATGCGGGCTGTGTTGCAATGAAATGAGTTGAATGTTTCATCTTTATGACAAGTCGAGCAAGACTGTCATTTTTCCTTGTGAAATCGGCACATGGCCCATGACCACGGACAGGCCGACAAAGGGAAAAAGCACCGATTCGCAATATGTTGCGAATCGGATGCCCGTCATAGCACGTCCAGCCCGATGTGCTCGCGCTCGAACAGCTCCAGTCGGCGCCAGCGATTGACGATGGTGCAGAACAGCTCCGCCGTGCGCTCGGCGTCATAAATGGCCGAATGCGCTTCGCGCGCATCGAAGGGATGGCCTGACGCCTGCACGGCCTTGCTCAGTACCGTCTGGCCGTAAGCCAAGCCGCTCAGGGTCACCGTGTCGAAAGTGCTGAAGGGATGAAACGGATTGCGCTTGTGCCCTGTGCGTTCCACTGCTGCGTTCAGGAAGCCCAGGTCGAAGGAAGCGTTGTGTCCGACCAGGATCGCGCGCAGGCAGTCGTGCTCGCGTAGTGACTCACGCACTGTTTTAAAAATGTGATCCAGTGCCGCGCGCTCGTTCATGGCGCCGCGCAAGGGGTTGTCCGGGTCGATGCCGGTGATCTCCAGCGAGCGCGGATCGATGTTGGCGCCCGGAAAGGGTTCCACATGGGCGAACACGGCCGGATGAGGATGGATGAAACCCTCCTGGTCCATGCCCAGGGTGACCGCGGCGATCTCCAGCAACGCATCGCGCTGGTCATCGAACCCCCCGGTTTCCACGTCCACGATCACCGGCAGAAAGCCACGAAAGCGGTCGCTCAGGCGGTTAGCCATGCTGTTGTTGGTTATCTCCATCGGCCAAGCATATCAGCCGTCGTGGTGGTTACGGTGTCTTGGATCTGTCACATCAACTGCATTTAACCGTAAACACCTAACTTCATCCTAACGCATGTTCGAAAACCTGGACGGCCATACACATACGACGACGGCGGCCGTCCAGTCAGGGCTTTCTCACCATAGGGGTACACTCCATGCGTTCCAAGTTGCTCGCGGTGGCCATTGCTGCCGGTTTGGGCGTTACCAGTTTCCACGTCTGCGCGGACCCGGCACCAGCGCCGGCCAAGAAGACCCACACCACCAGCCAGAGCTCTGATGCGGCCTCCAAGAACGCCGAAATCGAGGCGCTCAAGGCCCAACTGCAGGCGCTGCAGGAAAAGGTGTCGGAGCTGGAGCAGCGCACTGACGCGCAGTCGGACATCAACGTAGCCAACGGCCAGAACATCGAAGCGGTGCAGAAGCAGCAGGCTGCGACCGAGGCTCAGGTGAAGAAGTCTTCCGACAAGCTGGCCTACAAGGGCGTGAACATCACGCTGGGTGGCTTCCTGGCAGCCGAAACGATCTATCGCTCGCATAACGAAGGCGCGGATATCGCATCGAGCTACAACGCCATCCCGTACAAGAATTCCGTCGCCGGGCATGCCGCCGAAACGCGCTTCAGCGCCCGCCAGAGCCGCGTCTCGCTGCTCGCCCAGGGTGACGTGAGTCCGGATACGCATGTTGCCGGTTACATCGAGGCCGACTTCATCGGTGGTGCCCAGACCGCGAACTCGAACGAGAGCAACTCGTTTAACCCGCGCGAGCGCAACGTCTACATGACTATCGACTGGGACAATCCGGGCCTGCACCTGCTGGCCGGCCAGAACTGGTCGCTGTTGACGCTCAACAGCAAGGGCATCACTCCCCGCACTGAACTGACACCGCCGCAGATCGATGCCCAGTACCTGCCGGGCTTCACCTGGGCTCGCCAGACGCAGATCCGCCTGGTCAAGGATTTCGACAAGACCTGGTGGCTCGGTATCTCGCTGGAAAATCCGCAGACCACGTTCGGCGTGAGCCCGAATCAGTCCAAGGCGCCGGTGCAGCCGGTTTACAACATCGCTGCAGGTTCGGGCTTCGATGCGGCCAATACGCTCTCGCTCAACCACATTCCGGATGTGGTGGTGAAGCTGGCCGCCGACCCGGGTTACGGCCACTATGAAATCTTCGGCATCGGCCGCGCGTTCTACAACCGCTACGCCACGCCCGGCCAGGGCACAAGCAACCATAACGTGTATGGCGGTGGTTACGGTATCGGGGTGATCCTGCCATTGGTCGAAAAGGTGCTGGACTTCCAGTTCTCGGGCATGCAGGGTCGAGGCATTGGCCGCTATGGCAGCGCGCAGTTGCCTGACGTGACGTTCCGTCCCAATGGCTCGATCGCGCCGATCAAGGAAAACATGCTGCTGGCGGGACTGACGCTGCATGCCACGCCGGATTGGGATATCTATGCCTTTGGCGGTCGTGAGCGCGAAGACAAGGAAGCATTCGACTACAACGGCGTTCCGCTCGGTATCGGCAACCCGCTGTACAACAACGCCGGCTGCAACACCGAGGGTGGCAGCTGCGTAGGCAACACCAAGGAAATCTGGCAGGGCACGATGGGCTTCTGGTGGAAGTTCTACCAGGGCAAGTTCGGCAAGGCGCAGTTTGGTGCGCAGTATTCGCACACCGAGCGCGAAGCGTTCGAAGGCGTGGGTGGCGCTCCGAAAGCCAAGGAAGACATGTTCTTCACCAGCTTCCGCTACTATCCGTTCTGATTTACCGAATATCGGAAGGGAGTTCGACCCAGGGATGGAAAAACGGCGGGCTCGTCCCGCCGTTTTGCTGTCTGGCCTTTGGGCAGGTCAAACGCTTGGCTTCGATGCCTCAGCGAGTGCAGGATCGGCGTTGCCGGCATGCATCCACAGGCACAGTGCGTAGACGTCATGCAAAAACGCTCCGCTGGAGGCCTCCGGCGGAGCGTTGGCTGATTCGGGTGTGCTGTGGCGTGAGGCGCGAATGCGCCTCAGCGTGAAGATACTTCGGTGCCCTTGTCGTCGGGTGACTGCCATCCTCCACCGAGTGCTCGAATCAGATCTACGCTCGCTTGCAGGCGCCGCGTGCGTACCAGTTCAGCCCTGCGCTCGGCTTGTAGCGCGCTGGTCTGCGCGCTGACCACATCCAGGTAACTCACGACACCCTCCATGTAGCGGTTGGTCGCCAGAGTCTGCGATTCCTTGGCGGCATCGGCGGCGGCATCTTCCTGCATGGCTTCCTGGCCGAGTTCCTGTAACAGCGACAGGTTGTCTTCGACCTGCTGGAACGCGGTGAGTACCACCGCGCGATATTGCGCGGATGCGGCATCGAATTCGGCATGCGCCTGCGCGACCCGGGCACGCCGCAGGCCGCCGTCAAACAGGTTCAATGAGGCCAGTGGTCCCAGTGCCCAGAACCGGTTGCCCTTGGCGACGAAACTACCATGACCGACATCCTGCCAGCCCAAAGCTGCGCTGAGGCTGAGCGTCGGAAAGAAGGCCGCGCGCGCTACTCCGATATTCGCATTGGCCGCATACGTGCGTCGCTCGGCCGCGGCAATATCGGGGCGGCGCTGCAGCAGCGTGGAAGGCACGCCCAATGGCACGGCCGGAATGCTCAACGCCGTGGTCTGCGGCGCGAGCGAGAAACTCGACGCAGGCTGTCCGATCAAGGCGGCGATGGCATGCTCGGTCAATGCCCGTTGCGCACGAAGATCCGATGCCTGTGCCTGCGCATCGGCGTACTGAGCGTTGGCGCGAGCTACATCCAGGCCCGACGATACGCCACCCTCCATGCGCTGCTGCGTCATCTGCTGGCCCTGCTGATAGGCATCGAGCGAGTCCTTGATGATGCGAGCTTCCACGTCGTAGCCACGGAGCTGGATGTACAGATCCGCCAACTGGGCTTGCAGGCTGAGTTTGGCCGATGCGAGGTCTGCCCCTGCCGCTTCACTTTGCGCCGCGCCTGCGGCGACTTCATTGCGGATACGCCCCCACAGATCCAGCTCATAGATGGCTGACAATTGCACGGTGCGCGTGTCGTATTCGTTGGGCTGGTTGGCGCCACGCAGTGGGCGATTATCCGATTGCCGGTCGTTGGTCGGGCTGGCCATCAGGCCAGCGTGCGGCATTTGGTCCGATCGCAATTGCTGCTCGAAGGCGCGCGAAGCATCGTAGCGCGCTAGTGCCACGGCAATGTTGGGGTTGTTGATGTCGAGCGTATCTTCAAGCTGATCCAGCTTTGGATCGCCGTAGACTTTCCACCAGCTTCCCCGGGTGGTGTCATCGCCAGGCTTGGCTACCGTCCATCCCTCGGGGGCGGCCGCACCCTTGAAGGCTTCGGGCAGCGGGCCGACTCCGGGTTTTTGATAGGTTGGTGCGAGCGAGCAGCCACTCATGGCGAGCAGCAGCGACAGGGGAAGAAGACGCAGCGCGCGATCAATGTTCTTTGGCATGGCCCGGCTCATCCTTCACGGTTGAAGCAACTTGCACCGTGTCGCCTTGCATCAGCGAATCGGAAGGGTGGTCGACGACACGGTCGCCTGGCTCCAGGCCGTGGTCGATTTCCAGTCGATCACCCAGATCCATCGCAATGTGCACGTCACGCAGTACCACATGATTATCTTTGCCCACCACGGCGATCTGTGGGCCGGCGGCACGAAACAGCAGGGTAGTGGCAGGTACGGTGACCGTTTTCTCGTTGGCGGCCAGCGGCAGTTGCACTTCGGCGAAATCGCCGGGCAGAAGATCCTTGCGCGGGTTGTCGACCTGGAACTGCGCCAGCAATGTACCTGATGCCTGGTTGATGGCGTTGGAGTTACCGATCAGAGTGCCGTCGACGGTTTCGCCGCCATGGCCCAACACGAGCAACTTGACCTTCATGCCGGGCGTGACAGACGAGGCGAAACTCTGCGGCACTTCCGTGTACAAGCGCATCTTGTTGGTATCGGCGATCGTGAACAGCGGTTTGCCGCTATTGTTATTGGCGGTAATCAGGTCGCCAATATCAGTATTGCGGCTGGTCACGGTGCCGGCGAACGGGGCGACGATGCGCTTGAACGACTCCAGCGCGGCGATGCGATCCACATCGGCTTTGGCCGCTAGCGCGTTGGCACGGGCTGTCTCCGCTTCGCTGGCTTTTTCATCGGCCTCCTGCTTGGACACCGAGCGTGATTGGAGCAGGTTCTGCCAACGCTTGGCTGTGGTGTCGGCCAGGCGTACGTTCGCCTGTGCGCGTGAGAGTTCGGCCTTGGCCTGTTCGAATTGCTGATCGAGCTCGGGCGTGTCGATGGTCGCAAGGACATCGCCGGCGTTCACCTTGTCGCCGATGTCCACGCTCCAATGTTTCAGGTAACCCCCGACGCGCGCATGGATAGGTGCGCTGATCCAGGCGTCGAGATGTCCAGGCAGCGTCATGCTCTGCACGCCGCTGTGGTGGGACGGCTCGATCACCGTCACCGTAGGGGTGATCTGCGCATCCGTCCATTGCTTGAGATCGTGCGACTCGACAGAGCGATAGGAAAGACCGGCAACCACGGCAGCCACAGCCAGGCCCAATCCGATGGTGATGGCCAGGCGCAGGCGCGGCGGACGCCCGGGAAGCGCGGCGGTGGCGTCATGCGACATGAGGGGTATCTCCGATGAGGCGATGTTGATTGGGTGCGGGTGATTTGCGTTCATGTACGATCGAGAAGATCACCGGAACGAACAGCAGCGTGGCAAAGGTGGCGAACATGAGACCGCCGATCACGGCGCGGCCCAGGGGCGAGTTCTGCTCCTGGCTCAACGCCATTGGCAACATGCCGATGACCATTGCCAGCGCCGTCATGCAGACCGGGCGGAAGCGTGTAAAGCCGGCCTCCATGGCAGCCTTGACCGCGTCGCCATGCTCGGCCAGGCGTTCGCGGCAGAAGCTCACGACCAGGATCGAGTTTGCGGTAGCTACGCCCATGCACATGATGGCGCCGGTCAATGCCGGTACGGAAAGGCTCGTATGGGTAAGAAAGAGCATCCATACGATGCCCGCAAGCGCGGCGGGTAGGGCGGTGATGATCACGAACGGATCGAGCCAGGACTGGAAGTTCACGACGATCAGCAGGTAGATCAGCACCACCGCACCGATCAGGCCGAAGATCAAGCCACCGAAAGCTTCGTTCATCGTGCCGACCTGCCCATGCAGGCTGACCAGCGTTCCCTTCGGGCGCGTACCGGCGAACCGATCGAGCACCTTCTGAATATCGCCGGACACGCCACCGAGGTCACGTCCCTGGATGGTCGCGTAGATGTCATACGCCGGCATGATGTTGTAATGCGAGACTACCGCGTCGCTGGGCCCGCGCGTGAAGCTGGCCAGGCCGCCAAGAATCTGCGTGGCCTTCTGGGTGGACGAGGTGACCGGAAGGCCTGTCAGGTCGGACATCGAATCCATCAGGTACTGTGGCGTGGCTGCGACGATGGCGTAGGACACGCCGTTCTTGGGATTGAGCCAGAACGCTGGGGCCACCTGCGAACTGCCGGCCAGCGAGGCGACCATGCTGTTCGTGACATCACGTTCGGTAATGCCCAGGCTATCGGCGCGAACGCGATCAACGTTGACGTTGAGCTGTGGATAGCTGGAGCTCTGCTGCATTCGCACGTCGGCAATGCCGGGAATCTTGCGAAGTTCCTTGAGGATTTCCAAAGCGTAGCGCTCATTACCCTTACGATCGCGGCCGGCAATGGAAACATCCAGCGGAGCCGGCGCGCCAAAGTTGAGGATCTGGCTGGTCATGTCCGCAGGCAGAAATGCGAAGCTGGTGCCAGGGAATTCATGCGGTAGTTTTTCGCGCAGCGACTTGACGAATTCGGCACTTGGCTGGTGGCCATCCTTGAGCACGATCTGGATATCGCCATCCTGCGGGCCAATGGTGCCGCTGCTGTTGTAGACCAGGTTGGTGCCGCTTAACGGAAGACCGATATTGTCGATGATGGTTTCTAACTGATCGGGCGGTATCACCTGCCTGACGGCGTGTTCGATGCGATCGAATTCGGCGGCGGTTTCTTCCACGCGCGTACCCATCGGCGCACGAACATGCATGGCGATGGAGTCGGAATCGATGGCTGGGAAAAAATCGCGTCCAAGGGTCGGCACGAGGGCGAATGAAGCCAGCACGAAGCACAGGAACCCGATAATGAAGCGCTTGCGGTTTTCCAGTGCTACGGCGAGTGTGGCGTAATACGTATCGCGGATTCGCGTAAAGCGATGTTCAAACCCATGCTGAAAGCGGACAAGTCCGGCAACGATCGCGTTGCGCTTGCGTGGTGGATGCTGGTCGCCCTCGTGATGGTTGAGGTAGGCATCCTCGGGATGGTCACCGTCGCCGCCCTCGGTATGGTGCGGTTTGAGTAGGAACATCGCCAGTGTCGGCACCAGCGTGCGAGACAGGATGAACGAGGAAGCCATGGCAAAGATCACCGCCAGGGCCATCGGACGGAATAGGAAGCCGGCGATGCCGTTGAGCATGAACATCGGCACGAACACGATGCAGATGCACAACAGCGACACAAAGGCTGGCGTCACGATCTGCTTGGCGCCGTCCATGATCGCCGTCATCACATCCTTGCCCTGTTCGAGATGCCAATTGATGTTTTCGATTGTTACCGTGGCGTCATCGACCAGGATGCCTACGGCCAGTGCCAGTCCTCCCAGCGTCATCACGTTCAATGTCTGGCCGAATGTCGCCAGCAGCGCGATAGCCGAGAGGATCGATAGCGGGATCGACAACGCGATGATGACGGTCGAGCGCCAGCTGCCGAGGAACAGCAGGATCATCACCGAGGTAAGCAAGGCGGCGATGATGCCTTCGCGCGCCACCGAAGTGATGGCTGCTTTGACGAACAACGACTGGTCGGCAAGCAGGTTCATCTTCAGCGACTTCGGCTGCGTCTCCTGGATAAGTGGCAGGAGTTTCTTGATGCCGGCCACCACGTCCAGCGTCGATGCATTGCCGTTCTTCAAGGCAGGCATCAGTACTGCGCGCTTGCCATCCACGCGTACAATATTGTTCTGCGGTGGCGCGCCATCGCGCACATGAGCCACGTCGCCAATAGTGATCGTGGCACCGTTGACAGTCTTGATCGGCAAGCGGTTGAGCTCATCGATAAGCGTTGGGCTGTTGTTGAGCTGCACGTGGTATTCGTAGGTGCCGATCTTGGCGGTGCCCACGGGAATGATCTGGTTCTGTGCACTCAGCGCGTTACCGACGTCCTGTGCCGACAACCCCTTGGCCGCCAGTGCCTGCGGATTGAGATCCAGCGTGACTTGCTTCTGCTTGCCGCCGTAAGGAGTCGGGATGGCCACGCCGGGCACCGAGATCAGCGTAGGGCGCATGAAATTCTGCGCGATGTCGCGGATGTTGGCTTCGCTCAGCTCGGTACTGGACAGTGCCATCTGCAACACCGGAACGGTCGAGGCATTGTAGTTGAGGATTTGTGGCGGCGTGATGCCGGGAGGCATCTGCTTGACCACGGTCTGAGAGATCGAGGTGACCTGGGCCGTCGCGGTGCGAATGTCGACGCCGGGCTGGAAGAAGATCTTCACGATGCCCACGCCAGGCAGCGATTGCGACTCGATGTGCTCGATGTCATTGACCGCCGTGGTCAGCTGGCGTTCGTAGTAGTAAATCACGCGACCAGACATCTGGTCCGGGGGCAGGCCGTTGTACGACCACACCACGCTGATGACCGGGATACCGATGTTGGGAAAGATATCCGTCGGCGTGCGCATGGCGGCCAACGGGCCGGCGATCAGGATGACCAGCGCGAGCACGATGAACGTGTACGGGCGGGACAGGGCTATGCGTACGAGGGCTAGCATGCCTTGGGCTCCTCAGCATGCCTGCATGACGCGGATGTGACACAGGAGTTGCCGTCGGCGTGTCGAATCGTGGAGAGCGGGTTCATCGCGAATAACACTTGGCTTTGCGTCGGGCAGAAGCGCCCAGAACCATCATCGGCGGGGATGCTTGTGGAAACCTTTTGGGGCCCCGGGCCAGTCACCCGGTCAGGCCGATACCTTTCCATGGCATGGCAGGAAAGGACGGTCGATCTTATCGATCAGGCTGGCAGGGCATCCATGCGAATACGTACCAGCAGTCCCTGGCCGCCGGGCGATTCGAGTAGCGAGATCGTCGCTTCATGCAGTTCCACCGCGCGCTGCACGATACTCAGGCCCAGGCCGAAGCCCTGCGAGGTGGCTTCGCTTTCACGGTGAAATCGCTTGAATACCGTTTCCCTGCGTTCGGCTGGAATCCCTGGGCCATCGTCACTGATATCAATAACCGCCTTGCCGTCGACGCGAGCGATGGCGATATCCACCTGACCTCCCGAGGGCGCATAGCGCAAGGCGTTTTCGACCAGGTTGCGGAACATGGCGGTCAAGGCGACTTCGTGCCCGGAGACATGCAAATCCGGTTCATCGTGGTTGAGGCTGAGCGAGATATCTTTTTCGGCGATGATCGGTGCCAGTTCCTCGACAACTTCGGTGGCGATGACGATCAGGTCCAGCGGCATGCGCTGTTGTGACGCTGCGCCAGCTTCCAGTCGCGCGATGGCCAAAATCTGCTCGATACGCCGCCCGAGGCGGGCGAGGCTGCGCCGGGCATTCTTGAGCGTGTAGGAAATTTCTTCAGGGTCTTCGGCGATGATCGCGCTTTCCAGATGGATCATGGTTGCGGCCAATGGCGTGCGCAACTCATGCGCGACGTCGCTGGCGAAACGATGTTCGCGATCGATGGCGTCCTCCAGCCGTTCCAACTGTTGATTAAGAGTCACAATCAGCGGCTTGATCTCCCGCGGCGTGCGTTCGATCGAAATCGTGCGCCGGCTACCGGGGGTGCGCTTGGCCAGCAGGCGGGTCAGAAGGTCCAGTGGGCGTAATCCTCGTTTGACGGCAAGGCTGACCAGAATGGCCAGCAGGGGCAGGCCGATCAGTAAGGGAAGCCCGTGTTCGAGGATCAATCCCCGCGTGATGTCCCGGCGGTTGTCATAGCGTTCGCCGATGCGGATCACCAGCCCAAAGCGATTCTTGAGCGTGAAAAGACGCCAGCGATGATCATGGTGGTGCAAATCGCTAAAGCCGCGCTCTTCGGGGGGCGGGGGCGCCAGGTCGGCCAGATTGGCGGTGGCAGCGATCAGCCTCCCATGGGGGTCGTAGGCCTGAAAGCCGACTTCGGGCTCGTAATTGCGGGGATGGACCGACACCACCACGCTGCCATGTTGGACATCGCTGGGCAATGTCAGGCCCGTGGATGAGGCCGCTGCGGGGTAGCTACCTTGGTTATAGGCGATAAGGGTGCCGAGGGTTCGTCCGGCCTGGGCCAGGCGGCCATCGAGCAACTGGTTCATTTCGCGTTGCTCGCGACGATAACTAATCGTGCCTAGTGGGATCAGTACCACCACCAGCACGGCGATGATCAACCAAGTCAGTCGTGTCCGTAGGCTGGCGGTCTTCATCGAGGATCGCGAGGGATCATGTAGCCAATGCCACGCACGGTGTGGATCACATCCGCGCTGAGTTTGCGCCGCAGCCAGTGGACCTGGACTTCAATGGCGTTGCGATCGACGACCGTATCGAAACCATAGACCGAATTTTCCAGTGTTTCCCGGCGCACGATGCGGCCGGCGCGCTCCATCAGGATGCGCAGCACCGAGAACTCGCGGCGGGTGAGGGTAATGCTCTGGTCACGGAATTGCACCTCCATGGTGGCCAAGTCCAGGCGCAGACCACCGACTTCGACACGGTTGTCGGCCAGGCCCTGCGCGCGCCGGGTCAGGGAGCGGATGCGGGCGGCCAGCTCACCTAAGTGAAAGGGCTTGACCAGGTAATCGTCGGCACCTAGATCCAGGCCTCGAATGCGGGTTTCCAGCGCATCCCTGGCGGTCATCACCAGGATGGGCGTCTTTACTCCGTCGCGCCGGGCTTCGGCCAATACGTCCAATCCATCCTTGCCCGGCAGGCCGAGATCCAGGAGTACCAGGTCCATCGCCCCGTCGGCCAACGCCGCCATGGCCTGCCGGCCATCCTTGAGCCAGGTCACCGCATAGGACTGATGCTCAAGTGCGTGCTTGATGGCCTCTCCCAATTCGGTGTCGTCTTCCACAAGCAGGATGTGCATGGCTGTATAAGTGTTATGGCTCGAGCGGAGCCGCGCCATCCTATTCTTGGATGCCAGGCTTTTGCCTAGCTTATGTCCTTTTTGGGTGGCATGGGCTGGTGTGGATCAACGGGGTTCTGTTATGGAACTTTTCAGTATTGGACTTGCCTAACTCGGCATCTTTTCGATAGTTTCACCCCATGCCTTATCTCCGCCGCCACCTGTTGCCGTATTTCGCATGCCTATTGGGCATGATGCTGGCGATGGCGACCCTGGCACAGGCTACCTCACTGCATGGCACATCTTCGGTGGGTGCGGTCGTGGCGCTGCTGGATCAGCCAGACGATGCCCAGGCGAGCGACGACCTGGGCTCCAGCAGCGATGACAGCGGCAACCTCGAAGAGCCGGCCATCGTGCCAGATGGCTTCCAGGTGGCTTTACAACAGCGTCCGGATGCAAAACCTCATCCATTTGAGTGCCTCGGTTTTCATCACGATACCTCTCTGATGCCGCGCCCTCCTTCCATCTCCTGACAGGCGGTCGGTTCGTACCTTACTCGAGGCGAACCCAAGTTGTGACCTGACACCTCGATGCGCCGTTATGGTGCGCAGTGATCGTGGTCACCATTTCTCCGTACTTCCCTGATTTTCATCAATCGACGCATCGCGCGTCGCCGATGGGCATCGCCTGCGCTCAAGCGCTGGCATTTTCATCCTTTTATCTGGAGATATCCGACCATGAAACGACTCATCCAAGGTTTCGATACGTTCCGTCGTGACGTATTTCCGCAGCAGCGAGAGCTCTTCAAACGCCTGGCCGACAAGCAAAATCCGCATACGTTGTTCATTACGTGTGCCGACTCGCGCGTGATGCCGGAGATGATCTTTTCCGCACAGCCTGGCGAGCTCTTTGTCTATCGCAACATCGGCAACATCGTGCCGCCGTATGCCCAGCACGTCAGCGGTGTGGTGGCGGCGATCGAGTATGCAGTCAAGGTTCTGCGTGTCGCGCATATCGTGATCTGCGGTCATTCCGATTGTGGTGCGATGAAGGCACTGATGAATCCGGCCGCCTTGCAGGACAAGCCATCTGTCGAAGCGTGGCTGAAGCATGCGGATGTTGCCCGTTACGTTGTTGCCGAGCATGGCGCGACCATGACCGATTCCGAAACCCTGCGCCGACTCACCGAGGAAAACGTAGTCGGGCAGCTTGAGCATCTGCGTACCCTGCCGTCCGTGGCGGCAGCCATTGCCACTGGCAGCCTTAATATCCATGGCTGGATCTACGACATCGAGCATGCTGACATCTCGGCCTTCGATGCCAATGAAGGGCGTTTCGTCAAGCTTGATCCGCAGTCCGATAACGTTCCGGATGCGACGCCGCATGCTCGATTTTCGTTGCGAGTCGCAGCGGCGAACGCCGCTTAAGGACATCACATGCGCGCCTATTTTTCCCAAGGCCTGTTTGGACGAGACCTGCTCGGTTCGGTTGTCGTCTTCCTCGTAGCCCTGCCTTTGTGCATGGGCATTGCCATCGCCTCCGGCATGCCGCCGGCAGCCGGGCTGATCACGGGTGTGATCGGCGGTGTTGTCGTCGGTATGATCGCTGGCTCTCCCATGCAGGTCAGCGGTCCAGCCGCGGGCCTGGCGGTGCTGGTGTTCGAGCTTGTGCGCGAGCATGGTGCGGCGGCGCTCGGCCCGGTCGTGCTGATGGCGGGCCTGATCCAGATCGTGGCTGGCTTGTGTCGTGCGGGTGTCTGGTTTCGCATGACCTCGCCTGCGGTGATCGCGGGCATGCTGTCCGGCATTGGTATCCTGATCCTCGCCTCCCAGATGCATGTGCTGATCGATGCCACTCCCAAGGCACGTGGCTTGGAGAACTTCGTGGCGTGGCCAACGGCCATGTTCGACGCGATGCGTGAAATCGAAGGCGCTGGCAGCCTTGCGGCATTCGGTGTCGGCGTGGCGACGATTTCCATCATGCTGGCATGGGAGAAGTTGCGTCCCGCGCGCCTGCGATTCCTGCCGGGTGCCTTGCTTGCGGTGGTGATCCTGACGGCCACGGTGCAACTCATGGGATTGGACGTAAAAAAGGTGGATGTACCCTCCAACCTGCTGGCTACGATCAGCCTGCCTGGCCTGGGTGATTTCACCAACGCTCTGCAGCCTTCCATGTTGATTGCCGCTGTCACGTTCGCTTTCATCGCAAGTGCGGAAACACTACTTTCCGCAGCAGCCGTTGATCGCATGCATGATGGTCCTCGCACGCGTTACGACAAGGAGCTGACCGCACAAGGCGTGGGTAACCTTCTTTGTGGTTTGCTGGGTGCGTTGCCCATGACGGGTGTGATTGTGCGCAGCGCAGCCAACGTGCAGGCCGGTTCGGCCACGCGTATGGCGACCATCCTGCATGGCTTGTGGATCATGGTGTTTGCTTTGCTTCTGCCCTGGTTGCTGCGCATGACCCCGGTGGCTTGCCTGGCAGGCATCCTGGTCTACACAGGCATCAAAATGGTCAATCCCATGCAGATCAAGTCGCTTGCGGCCTATGGAAAGGGCACGGCGGCGATCTATGTGGTCACGACCTTGGCCATTGTCGCGACCGATCTGCTGACCGGCGTGATCATCGGCTTCGCAGCCTCGTTGTTCCGCCTCGCGTTGCTTTCCTCGCGCCTTAAGATTGGTCTTGACCAGGATCGCAACGAACCAGGCTTGGCCTCGTTGCGCCTGGAAGGTTCGGCGACCTTTCTCAAGGTGCCCAGCATGGCGCGTACGCTTGAGCAGGTGCCTCCTAATACGCGCCTGAAAGTGGTGCTCGATCGCTTGCATCACATCGACCAGGCCTGTCTCGAATTGTTGCGGGACTGGGGGCGGAGCGCCGCTTCGAAGGGAAGTGAGTTGATCGTGGATTGGGCGGAGCTCAATCGCAGGGTCGAAGGGCAGAAGAGCGCTGCCTGAGGAAGCCCGCTTTTATAGGAGTAAGTGAAGAGGAGTGGGGAGTGAGAGGAGAGCCCGGCATCCAGCAGCCTCGCCGGGTCGCGCTTTTCTCTCGCTCCTTACTCCTGATTCACGCACTCCTTACTGGGTCACCTTGGGCTTGAATGCACATAGGTCACGGATCACGCAGCGCGGACACTCCGGCTTGCGTGCCTTGCACACGTAACGGCCATGCAGGATGAGCCAGTGGTGTGCATCCTGTCTGAATTCCGCAGGCACCACTTTTTCCAGTTTGTCTTCAACGGCGCGGACATCCTTGCCCGGTGCCAGGCCGGTGCGGTTGCAGACACGAAAGATGTGTGTGTCCACGGCAATGGTCGGATGACCGAATGCCGTATTCAATACGACATTGGCTGTCTTGCGCCCGACGCCAGGTAAGGCCTCCAGCGCTTCCCGGCTGTTGGGCACCTGCGCGTCGTACTGCTCGACCAGGATCTTCGAAAGCGCGATGACATTCCTGGCTTTGCCATTGAACAAGCCAATGGTGCTTATGTATTTCTTGAGCTTCTCTTCGCCCAGGTCAACGATGCCTTGCGGTGTATTGGCGACGGGGAAAAGCTTCCTGGTTGCCTTGTTCACGCCGACATCGGTGGCTTGTGCCGAGAGCACGACTGCGACCAGCAGTTCGAAGGGGGAGGTGTAATCCAGTTCGGTGGTCGGGTGCGGGTCGAGTTCGCGAAGACGCGAGAACATGTCGATGATGGCGATGCGCTTCACGGGGACGAGTCCTTCTTCATCCGTGCTCGGGCGAGCGCTGCCAGCACGGGATTGGTCTGCGAATCGAGTTGTGCTTTGCGCGCGACAAGCTCGGCATCGCGGCGGGTGCGCAGCCCTTCCAGGCGAGCCTCGCGACGCTGGAAATGTGCCCTGGCCTTATCGGCATGCGGCAGGTCGATCTGCGCTTCGGGCATGGGCAACAGGGCAATGCAATCGACAGGGCACGCCGGCACGCATAGTTCGCAGCCGGTGCAGTCATCGGCGATGACGGTATGCATCAATTTGGCGGCCCCGACGATGGCGTCCACTGGGCATACCTGAATGCACTTGGTGCATCCGATACAGTCGGCTTCGACAATACGGGCAAGTTGACGTGGCTTTTCGACACCATGTTCCGGATCAAGGGGGAGTGCCGGGCGACCGAGCAGTGCCGCCAATCGTTCGATGCCCTCCGCCCCGCCGGGGGGACAACGATTGATGGACGCCTGGTTGTCGGCCATGGCTTGTGCGTACGGACGGCAGCCGTGGTAACCGCACTGCTCGCACTGCGTTTGTGGCAGCAGAGCATCAATGCGATCGACCAGCGAATTCACGATATCGGTACCAGATGCTTGGGCATCGCGTATTTCTGGCCGTCATAGCTGAGATGCACCTGGTCGCGGCGAGACTTGCCCAGCTTGTCCTGGCACTGCTTCTGGCTGTCCAGTTCGCTGCTGGCTTCTTGCGTGGTCGTGGCGATATCGATGCCAGCAAAGCCATGGCTGTTGTCCTTGGACATGCTGAGCACGGATTTGCTGTCGGTGGATGTGCCAGCACAGTTGCCATCCCACTCGCCGTTGCTTTTGGATACCACCACGCCATCGATTACCGCGCGTAGCTTGCCGTTGTCAATGACATACAGAGAAAGATCGACTTCCTCGAAGGGATTGACGTGTGAGCTACCTTCCAGTGTCTTGCGAACGCCGAATGCCAGGATGCCAGGTGCAAGCTGGTAGCGCGCGGTATCGAAAGCGATGGTTTCGATGCGGATGGCATCGTCATCCATGAAATGCTTCAAGCGCAGCCGCTGTTGCACTTTCTGACTTGCGCTGTCGAGCACGAGTACATCCAGATCGCCGGCGTTTTCGTCGTCCGTGCTGGACTGCATCAAGGGCACGGCCGCAAGCGTGAGCTCCGGATGCGCAGGCCAGGTCTTGCAGATCATGGTGTGCGAGTCGTTATAGCCGTCACCGGGGACGGCCAGGGTGTAACCGCCGGCCTCGTAGTGTCCATTGTCGCCCTCGGTGGCATTGGGGTAGGCGTGTTGCACGATAGCAGCGGCCTGGGCACATTCGGCCCTGGCTTGCATGGCGGCAGTGCCAGCGAGCAGGATCAGGGCAAACGACAACTGACGAATCGGTGACATGCTAAGCATCCTGGCTGGGCAAAAAAACGAAAGGCGCCGCAGTGTATTCGACTGCGGCGCCCGTGAACGAGATGATCAGCGCACGGTCGCGCCTGGTTGTGCGCCCTGGTCGGCGTCGAGCAGGAACAAGTCGCTACCGCCTTCCCCCGCTGAAAGGATCATGCCTTCGGACACGCCAAAGCGCATCTTGCGTGCGGCCAGATTGGCGATGAACACGACGTTGCGGCCGATCAGTTTTTCCGGTTCGCCATAGGCAGCGCGGATGCCCGAGAAGATCTGGCGCTTGCCGAGCGTGCCGGCATCGAGCTCGAAGCGTAGCAGTTTGTCCGAGCCCTCGACGAATTCGCAGGCCAGGACCTTGCCAATGCGCAGGTCGAGCTTGGCGAAATCGTCGATTCCAATAGTGGCAGTGGCCGCCGGCTCGGAGGTGGTATTGGAGGTCATGGGTTTTGCAGGTTCCTTGGTTTTGGCGGCAGGTGTAGCCGCTTCCTCGCCCAATGACTCCCGTGACGCTTCGACCATGGCCTCCACGTGCTTGGGATCGATGCGCGCAAGGAGCGGTTCGAACGGGTTGACGGTATGGCCGTGCAATGGGGTGCGCGCGTCGTCGAAGCTGGCGATGGGCGCTCCCAGGAAGTGCTCGGCTGCCTCGACGGTGGCTGGAACAATCGGCTTGAGCAGGCCGGCGAGCAGGCGAAAAGCCGCCAGCGCAAAGGAGCACACCTGATGCAGTTCAACGCGGCGGGTATCGTCCTTGGCCAGCACCCAGGGCGCCTTGGTAGCGATATGGCCGTTGACCAAGTCGGCCATGCTGACGAAGCGCCGGGTTATCTCGGCAAACTCGCCACTTTCGTACAGCGTGTGGATATCGTCGTACTGCGTGAGCAGTGCTTGCCACAGGAGGGCTTCCTCCTCGCCGAAAGCGTCAGCGAGCCGGCCCTCGAAGAACTTCTGCACGAAACCTGCCGTGCGGCTGGCGATGTTGACCCACTTGCCAACCAGGTGTGAATTGACGCGTTCCTCGAAGGCCTTCAGGTCAAGATCGACGTCCACGGGCGTATCGCCCAGCACGCTGGCGAAGTAATAGCGCAGGAAATCCGGGTTGAGGCCGACGTCCAGGTAGGTGCGGGCCATGATGAAGGTGCCGCGCGATTTGGACATCTTCGCGCCGTTGACCGACAGGTAACCGTTGACGTGCAGTGCGGTGGGCACGCGCAGGCCCGCGCCGTGCAGCATCGCCGGCCAGAACAGACCGTGGAAGTTGATGATGTCCTTGCCGATGAAGTGGTGCATCTCGGCGCCGCTACCGGGGGCCAGGAAATCGTCGAAGCGGATGCCTGTGCGATCACACAGGTTCTTGAAGCTGGCCAGGTAGCCCACCGGGGCGTCCAGCCACACATAGAAGAACTTGCCCGGCGCATCGGGAATCGGGAAGCCGAAGTAAGGCGCGTCACGTGAAATGTCCCAGTCGCGCAGGCCGCTTTCCAGCCACTCATGGAGCTTGGCGGTCACGCCACTGTTCATGACCGGCTTACCGCCGGTGTACTTGCCGTCGAACCAGTCGCGCAGCAACGCCTCGAACTTGGATAGCTCGAAGAAATAATGTTCGGTATCGCGCAACACTGGCGTAGCGCCGGACATCACCGAATAGGGATTGATCAGGTCGGTGGGCGCATAGGTGGCGCCGCAGTTTTCGCAGTTGTCGCCGTACTGGTCGGCTGTGCCACAGCGCGGGCAAGTACCCTTGATGTAGCGGTCAGGCAGGAACATTTCCTTCTGCGGGTCGTACAACTGCTGGATCGTGCGCTTGGCGATCCGGCCACTGTCACGCAGGCGTGTATAGATCAACGACGCCAGTTCGGCATTCTCGGGCGAATGCGTGGTGTGGTAGTTGTCGTAGCTGAAATGGAATGCGGCGAAATCCGCCTCATGGCTGGCGCGGATCTGGGCAATGAACGCCTCTGGGGATTTACCGGCCTTTTCGGCCGCCAGCATGATCGGCGTGCCGTGTGCGTCGTCGGCGGCTACGAAAATGGTCTCGTTGCCCATCATGCGCTGTGCGCGTACCCAGATGTCGGTCTGGATATAGCCAAGCATGTGTCCCAGGTGCAAGGGGCCGTTGGCGTAGGGCAGGGCATGGGTGACGAGAAGTCGACGAGACATTATCCAGTTCGCTGTGTGGCTAGCGTTTCATTATGGCATGCGGCGTTGCGGCATTTGTCGGCGCGCGGCGCGTCGACGCCCTGCGATCCATGCCAGTCCGGCCAGTCCGGCGGTCGGTAGCACCACCCATGTCAGCTCCGAACCGATCACAACCAACCCGCGGGCACTGAAGAAACGGGCGCCGATCGGTGAGACTTCGATGGGGCGCCACGGGAGGAAATACCGATGATCGTCCATCGGCCAGGCCAGTGCCACACCGAGTCCGCCATTGGTACATGCATCGAGCAGCGGGTGCGACAAGGCAGCCAAGGCGACAAAGCCGAATGCCCGCCATGGTGTGGTGAGCAATAAGCGATGCGATGCCGCCGCCAGGCAGGCGACAGCCAGGGCGAAAGCGATTGAATGCGCAGCGCCACGGTGTCCGAAATCGCTGGCATAGGCGATGCCGAGTTTGAAACCGACCGTGTCGGCGTCGGGCAGCATTGCCGCGATGGCGCCGGTCGCGAGCAGGCGCCCGCTGACGCATTTACGGCCCGCGACGCCGCCAAGCAGCAGTGGTACGGCAGCGTGCGTAAAGATGCTTGGCATTCGGGCGTCCTGTTCCCCGGCGGTGGTAAAGCATGCCTGCGTCAGCAACGGGAGGCTAGTCGTTGCGATTGCACGTTTATGCGTATTTGTTTATATTTATTCCGAATCTTGCGGTATATATAGGTCTTGACGTGATCTCCCCTCATGCATCTCCTGCCTTGCCGGCTGTTCCCTTGAAGGAAGCCAGACGTGCCACCCGACTGATCTTCCTGCTTGCCGGTATGGCGATGTCCAGTTGGGCGCCCATGGTGCCTTATGCCAAATCCCGCCTCGGCCTGGACAATGCGCAACTGGGCCTGATGCTGTTGGCTTTCGGTGGCGGCTCGATGGCTTCAATGCCTTTCATGGGGTGGTTGAGCCATCGGTTCGGCAACCGCCGTGTCATCCTGGTGTCCTGTGCGCTGGTGTGTTTGGCGATGCCGTGGCTGGCCTGGGCGCCGAGCATTCCCTTGCTTACGGCAGCGCTGCTTTATTTTGGCGTGACGCTCGGTGCCGTAGATGTGGCGATGAACGTGCACGCGGTCGAGGTGGAGCGCCTGGATGGCCGCATGCTGATGTCCGGATTCCATGGTCTGTTCAGCCTGGGTGGGTTGACGGGAGCGGCGGTTGTCAGTGGCTTATTGGCGGTCGGGGCTCCGTTATTGGCGGTCGCTCCGGTCATTTCGCTACTGCTGGCGCTCATTGTCTGGACACAGCGGCACCACCTGCTCGACGAAGTGCATGACGATGCGCCCAAGGCTCCCATGCGCATGCCTGGAGCCATGGCATTGCTCCTGGGCATGCTGTGTTTTGCCAGTTTCATGGCCGAGGGTTCCATGCTGGATTGGAGCGCGGTGTTCCTGCGCGATTTTCGCGGCGTGGCGGCGAGTGCGGCGGGCGTCGGCTTTGCGTGTTTCTCGGTGGCGATGGCCTGCGGCCGGCTCACGGGTGACCGCTTGATCGCGCGGCTCGGGCCGGTGCGTGTCGTGCGCTTGGGCGCAGGCCTGGCCGCGCTTGGTTTTGCCGCGGTTGCTGCGTTGCCCTGGTCGGCGGCATCCATGGTTGGCTATATCCTGATCGGACTGGGTGCATCCAACATCGTGCCGGTCATGTTCAGTGCCGCAGGTCGCCTTCCTGGTAATAGCCCGGCCATTTCCCTGGCTGCCGTCACGGTGCTGGGTTACGCCGGCATGCTGAGCGGTCCGGCGCTGATCGGCTTCATTGCCCATGCGACCAGCCTGCCCTGGGGCATGGTTTTCCTGGCGGGTATCCTGGCTATGGTTTCGGCTTCCGCGAGGATCGTGCGCCGATGAATCACTCCGTGAATATCGATACCGTCGTATTCGATCTCGGTGGCGTATTGATCGACTGGAATCCGCGATATCTGTATCGCCAGTTGTTCGACGATGAGCAGGCCATGGAGCACTTCCTGGCCCACATCTGCAACGGTGAGTGGAATGAGCAGCAGGACGCAGGGCGCCCCTGGCACGAGGCGGTGGCGACCCTCAGTGCGCGGCATCCGGAGCACGCCGAGCGCATCGCTGCGTATTGGCATCGCTGGGAGGAAACCCTGGGCGATGCGATCGAGGAAACGGTTCGATTGCTGGCAGCCTTGAAGCGCAGGGGCGTACGCCTGTATGCGCTGACCAACTGGTCCGGCGAAACCTTCCCCGTGGCGCGCCGACGCTTTGCCTTCCTGGCATGGTTCGAGGGTATCGTGGTGTCGGGCGATGAGCGGCTAATCAAGCCCGATCCGCAGATTTTCCAGCGACTGCTTTCGCGCTATGCCATCGACCCGGCCAGGGCGTTGTATATCGACGATGCCCAGCGCAACGTACAGGCCGCTGCCGCCCTGGGCATGCAAGCATGCTGGTTTCGCGATGCCACGGCGCTGCGTGATCGATTGTTGGCCTTGAATTTGTTGACCGCCGAAGAGGTAGACCATGGCTAGGCCACGCAGCGCAGACATCACGGCCGGTGGGGATACCTTGCCGCAGGAGCGCCAGCAATGGATTGTTCAGCGGCTGCGAAGTCACGGTCGCGTGGTCGCCGCTGAACTGGCTGCGGAATTCGAGGTGTCGGAGGATTCCATCCGGCGTGACCTGCGCGAACTTGCCGCGCAGGGATTATGCAAACGTGTCTACGGCGGTGCGCTGCCACTGCCGCCTGGCGGCACTCCGCTCAAGCAGCGACGCCACGAGGATACGGCGCGCAAGCAGACTCTCGCGCGCAAAGCGGTGACGCTGGTGCGCCGCGGACAGATCCTGCTTATCGATGCGGGTAGCACCAACGCGGCCATTGCCGAAGCGTTGCCTGAGCGTTTTGGCCTGACCGTGATCACCAATGCTCCTGATATCGCGCAGGTCCTGATGGAACGCGAGGGGTTCGACATCCTGCTGATTGGCGGACGCGTGGATCAGCGCACGGGCGCCACCATGGGGGCGCAGGCACTGTTGGAAATCCAGCGCATTCGCGCGGACCTGTGCTTTCCGGGCGCCTGTGCCATCGACGCCGAGACGGGCCTGTGGGGATTCGAGAGCGAGGAAACCCTGCTCAAGCGCGCGATGATCGAGGCCTGCGGCGAAACCGTGGTTGTCGTGACCGATGGCAAACTGGGAACCGTCGCGAACCATCGAGCTGCGGGTGTTCAGGATGTGCAGCACCTGGTGGTGGAACATGACGCCGAACCATCGCTGGTTAACGCCTTCATCGCCCGGGGGGTCGCGGTGCATCGGGCCGATGCCTGAGCGGGAGCCGGCCAGGTCCTGGCCGGTCTCCTTCGAAAAGGCCTTACTCCTGGCGTTCCCAGATCTGGCTGCGCCCGATTAGCGAAAAGCCGATGTAGCCGTGCACGTCGAGCTTCTTGCCGCCTTCGGTGGTTTGCAGCTTGACCTTATAGGTCTTGCCGTTCTTGGGGTCCAGGATCTTGCCGCCATCCCACACGTCGCCGTCCTGCTTGACGCCCCACAAGATCACCATGCCTTCGATCGGCTTGTCCTTGCGCTCGCCGTCGCAGGCCTTGCAGACCGGATGCGGACCTTCATCCGATTGCAGTACTTGCAGCACCTTGCCCTGCAATTGGCCATTCACCTCGGAGATCTCGACGATCGATTTGGGCTTGTGCGTGGTGTCGTCGATGGTTCTCCAGGTACCCACCGGGCTGTTGTCGGCGGCATGGCTCAGACCTGCGGCCAGCAGCAATCCGGCGAGCGTGGCTAGGCGAAGCGTTGCTTTCATGGACATCCTCTTGATCCGTACGAAAGAGTACGGATCGAGCCTGCCCAGCCCGGTCCGGAGGGTCAAGCTGCAATGCGGCAGGCACCGGGCTGGCATAATGGACGATCCGTCCCCCAAATGTTCCCGAACTCATGACACAGGCCAGTGAAGCCTTGGTACGCCGCCTGCTCGGCGAGTTGATCGATCCCCATACCGGCAAGCCGGTCGGCGAGGATATTCGCGCAGTCGGCGTCGATGGCGATCGCGTTTCCGTGGACATCCAGCTCGGCTATCCGAGCGAGGGAAGTGCGCAAGAGCTGGTCGGGCAGGTTCGCGCTACGCTGGAGGCCGATCCGGCCATCGCCTCGGCCGCCGTATCCCTGGGAAGCCGCGTCCATGCGCACAAGGTGCAAGCTACGCTGGCGCCGCTTTCCAATGTAAGGAACATCATCGTCGTTGCCTCGGGCAAGGGCGGGGTGGGCAAGTCCACCGTGTCGGTCAACCTGGCATTGGCGCTGGTGGCCGAGGGCGCACGGGTCGGCATTCTGGATGCCGACATCTATGGCCCCAGCCAGCCACGCATGCTGGGCATCTCGGGCAAGCCCGAGTCGCCGGACGGCAAGACCATCATTCCCATGTCCGCGCACGGCTTGCAGGCCATGTCGATCGGGTTCCTGGTCGATGAGGAAACCCCGATGATCTGGCGTGGCCCGATGGTGACCCAGGCCATGCTCCAATTGCTGAACGATTCGCGCTGGGAGCAGTTGGACTACCTGATTGTCGACCTGCCGCCTGGCACGGGTGACATCCAATTGACTCTATCCCAGAAAGTGCCGGTGGCTGGAGCGGTGATTGTGACCACGCCCCAGGATATCGCCTTGCTCGATGCGCGCAAGGCTTTGAAAATGTTCGAAAAGGTTGAGATTCCGGTGCTCGGCGTGGTGGAAAACATGGCCACTCACGTGTGCACGCAGTGCGGCCACGAGGAACACATCTTTGGCGAGGGCGGCGGTCAGCGCATGGCCGAGCAATACGGCGTGGCCTACCTGGGATCGTTGCCGCTGGATATCCGTATCCGCGAGCAAGCCGATGGTGGTACACCGACCGTGGCGGCGATGCCCGATTCCGACCTGGCCGCGCGCTATCGCGAGATTGCGCGAAACGCCGCCGGCCGCCTGTCACGGCAACCACGCAACAAGTCGCTTGGCCTTGGCAAGATCGTAGTCCAGGGCGCGCCGTGAGCGTGGAGCCCCGGCGGGTGCTGGGCTTGTGCGGCAGCCTGCGCAAGGTATCGGCTAACCGGGCGTTCCTGGAGGCGGCGCGCGAGCTGGCGCCGCCGGAACTGGACATCGTTATCCACGACGGGCTGGGCCGGTTGCCGTTGTTCAATCCCGACGAGGAGATCGAGCCGCTGCCACCTGTCGTGGCGGCATTGCGCGAGGCGGTCGCGGTGAGCGATGTCCTGCTCATCGCTTGCCCGGAATACGCCCATGGTATCCCTGGGCCGTTCAAGAACCTGCTCGACTGGCTGGTCGGTAGCCTGGAGTTTCCGGGTAAGGCTGTCTTGCAGGTCAATACGTCCGGGCGCGAATCCCACCATGCGCAAGCGGCCTTGCGTGAGGTGCTGTTGACGATGTCGGCACACATGCTTGCGGCCGAGCCACTCCCTGTCCCGTTGCCGGGGGCTGGATGCGACTGTGCGTCGGTGCTGGATGACCCTGGCAGGCGCCGAAGCGTGCAGGCGGTCCTGAGCGCGTTGATGGCGTCATGTCCGTCACCGGCTGGCGGATGATTGGCAGTTTCCGTTATTTTTGTCTTTTTGCGCCGGCCATGACCGGCCACCTGCCCATCCTGGAGCACGCGTGAGCATTAAATCGGACAAGTGGATCCGCCGCATGGCGGAGCAGCACGGCATGATCGAGCCGTTCGAACCCGGACAGGTCAAGGTGCGTGATAACCAGAAACTGGTGTCCTATGGCACGTCCAGTTACGGCTATGACGTGCGTTGCGCACGCGAGTTCAAGATCTTTACGAACATCAACTCCACCATCGTCGATCCCAAGGCCTTCGATCCGACCAGTTTCGTCGACGTGCAAGCCGATGTGTGCATCATTCCGCCCAACTCCTTCGCCCTGGCACGCACGGTGGAGTACTTTCGTATTCCTCGCAAGGTGCTGACGATCTGCCTGGGCAAGAGCACATATGCGCGCTGCGGCATCATCGTCAATGTGACGCCCCTGGAGCCGGAGTGGGAAGGCCACGTCACGCTGGAGTTCTCCAATACGACGCCGTTACCCGCAAAAATCTACGCCAACGAAGGCGTGGCGCAGATGCTGTTCCTGGAGTCGGACGAAGAGTGCGAGACCAGTTACAAGGATCGCGGTGGAAAATACCAGGGCCAGCAAGGCGTTACCCTGCCTCGCACCTGAGCTGAACGTGTTCTGCCCGGCAACGCGGCACGGTGCCCGGGCGGCGCTACACTTGCCGACGTTTCGTTACAACGCTTACCGCATTGAATGCAGGAGATCCGCATGATTCGTTTTTCCACGCTGCTGACCCGGATCGCCGGGGCGATCGTGCTGGCCAGCATGCTGGTCCTGGCTGGTTGCCATCGTGGCGATACCAAGATCGCCACCGACCAGATGAAGGGTCAGTTCGACATGACCATCCAGGCCTACAAGAGCGGCCAGTTCTTGGTCGATGGTGCAGCGCTGTCCGCGCTCGACACGGGTAGCCACTTTGCCTACCTGAAAGACCAGGGCCGTCTGCCCAAGACGGTATTGCTGGTGCGCAGCGACGACTCGAAGATCCGCAAGCAGCATCTGGAATTCATGGCGCGCATGCAGCTCGATTACGGTTTCACCGTCTACTACGACGACGGTGGCACCTTGAAGCGCATGAATGCGGTCGATACGAAGGCCCGCGATCTTGAGGACTACCATGCGCCTGTCAAGCAGAACGATGAAATGAAGGGCAAGGAAGCGAGCAGCCCAAGCAGCCCCGGTCGCGGTTACTGATCGAGCCCTTCCCGTCGGCGTCTACCTGTCCCCAGGTATGGCGCCGACAGATCCAACAAAGCCTTTGCTGAAGTGCCCGGCCTGCCATCCGGCTTGCCTGGCTTTTTTACAGATCAGCCGGTCAGGCAGGCTTTCAGCGACGCGATGCGCTCATCGAGCGCCTTTTCATCATAAGCCTGCGCGGGGCCGCTGCCCCATACCGGGCCTGGCCATGCCGCGTCTCCCTCGCATCGAGCCACCACGTGCACGTGCAACTGGCGAACGATATTGCCCAGCGCACCGATATTGAGCTTGTCGCATGGAGCGACCATGCGTAGCGCGGCACCGGCCCGTTGTACCTCGTGCCAGAGCAGGCCTTGCGCATCCGGCGACAGGTCGTCGATCTCGCTCATGCCATGCCTGCGCGGTACAAGCACGAGCCAGGCGAAGCGCGCATCATTCATCAGCAGCACGTCGCAAAGCGTCCATGAGGCGATGTGGCAAGTGTCGTTGCGCAAGCGCGGATCGAGTTCGAAGGGAGTCATGCGTGCAGGTAGTTGTCGAAAAAGCCCATGGTACGTTCCAGCGCCAGTGCTGCGCTTGACGCATCATAGGCATGGCCGACATCGCGATTGAATGCGTGGTCAGCCGGGTAGGTGAACACGTCCATCTGCGGCAGCATCAGGCGATGCTTTTCCACCACATCGGCGGGAATGCTCCGGTCTTTCTCGCCAAAGTGGAACATCACCGGTGCCTTGGGCGTCTCCCCCAGGAACGGCAGGTTGCGCGCACCGTAGTAACTCACCGAAGGCAGGCCCAGGCGCAAGGCGGCGAGCAAGGCCACTGTGCCGCCCCAGCAGTAGCCGACGGTGCCGATGCGGCCGGCCGAGGCGATCGCTTCGGCGGCGCTGGCGACATCTTCGAGGGGACGTTCCAGGCCCAGTTCGGCCACCCGTTTCCTGCCTTCTTCCGTGCCTGCCGTGTCGTAGCCCAGTTCCAGGCCGGTCTCCAGGTGATCGAAGAAAGCCGGGGCGATGGCGGTATAGCCGAGTTCGGCAAAGTGGTCGGTCACCTTGCGGATATGCGCGGTCACGCCGAAGATTTCCTGGATCACCACGATGCCGCCCCTGGGCTTTTCCGTCGGCTCGGCCAAGTAGGCGCCAATGCATTGCATGCGTGTGGTGTTGAGATGGATGCGCCTGCCCATGTGGTGAGTCTCCTGCGTGGCGAGACGCCAAAGTCTAGTGCCAGGGCGGTGAAACGGCGATGGATAGCGGGCTAGGCCGAATCTGCGTTGCCGAGCAGGTTATAATCGCCGATTGCCCGCCAGCTTCCTCGCCAGCCAGCCATGTCCCAGTCCACGCAGAAAATCGGTTTCGTCAGCCTTGGTTGTCCCAAGGCATTGGTCGATTCCGAACGCATCCTCACCCAGCTCAAGGTCGAGGGTTATGAGATCGTGCCCAGCTACGATGCAGCCGATGCCGTGGTGGTCAATACCTGCGGTTTCATCGATGCAGCCGTGCAGGAATCGCTCGATGCCATCGGCGAGGCGCTGCATGAAAATGGCAAGGTGATCGTTACCGGTTGCCTGGGCAAGCGTTCGGAACTGATCCGCGAGGCCTATCCGGATGTACTGGCGATCACCGGTCCCCAGGACTACAGCAGCGTGATGAGCGCGGTGCACAGTGCCTTGCCGCCCAAGCGCAACAAGCTGCTGGACATCATTCCCGATACCGGCATCAAGCTGACACCCAAGCACTACGCCTACCTGAAGATTTCCGAAGGCTGCAATCACCGTTGCAGTTTCTGCATCATTCCATCGATGCGTGGCGACCTGGTCTCACGTCCGGTCGATGAAGTGCTGATCGAAGCCGAGCGACTGGTCAAGGGCGGCGTGAAGGAGTTGCTGGTGATCTCGCAGGACACCAGCGCCTACGGCGTGGACGTGAAATACGCCGAGCGCACATGGCGCGAGAAGAGCTATCGCACGCGCATGACCGAACTGTGCGAAGGGCTTTCCGAGCTGGGCGTGTGGACGCGCCTGCACTACGTCTATCCGTATCCGCACGTGGACGAAGTGATGCCGTTGATGGCCGATGGCAAGATCCTGCCGTACCTGGATATTCCCTTCCAGCATGCCAGTCCGCGCATCCTCAAGCTGATGAAGCGCCCGGGCAATATCGACAAGACGCTCGAACGTATCCGCAACTGGCGCAAGGCGGTACCGGACCTGACCATCCGCAGCACCTTCATCGTCGGCTTTCCCGGCGAAACCGACCAGGAGTTCGAGGACCTGCTCGATTTCCTGCGTGAAGCGGAGCTCGATCGCGTCGGCGCGTTTGCTTACTCGCCGGTCGATGGTGCCAAGGCCAACGAATTGCCCGATCCGGTCTCGGAGGAGTTGAAGGAAGACCGGCTGGAGCAATTCATGGCGGTGCAGGCGGAAATTTCCGCAGCCAAGTTGCAGCGCAAGATCGGCCGCACGATCAAGGTACTGGTGGACGAGGCCGGCCCGGCCGGTGCCGTGGCACGTTCGGCCGCCGATGCGCCGGAGATCGACGGCGTGGTGCATATCGCCCAGGGGCAGTCCTTGAAGCCGGGTCAGTTTGTCGATGTGGTCGTGGAAAGCGCCGACGACCACGACCTGCACGCGCGCCTGGCCGGTTAAGCGGCAGGTGCGTCGTGCGCTATGTTGCGCCCGCACGGGAAGCGGTCGATGCATCGGTTTTTGCATCGCCGCCCTTGTCCCAGTGGAGCCAATACCTGGCTTGGTTGTGTGATGCCGCATGGCCTGATGTCGATGCATTGAATGCCCGCTGGCCTGTCCAGGCGCGTGAGCGCTTCGTGGCGCAGACGCGCGCCTTGCTCGATGACGGCCTGCATTACGAGGCACGCATCGCCCAGACGGGCCATATCGCCACGCGCGAAAGCAATTGGCACGATCTGTTCAATGCGCTGATCTGGCTTCGCTATCCGCAGGTCAAGCGCGCGCTCAATGCGCAACAGGTCGCGCAAATTGCAATCATGGGCCCGAAGCAGCGTTCACGTCCCCAGTGCGCCTTGACCCACTTCGACGAGGCTGGCGCGATCGTCATCGTGCGCGACCGGTCGCTGATGTCCTTGTGGGATAGCCACGACTGGCACGGACTGTTCTGGCGCGAGCGCCGAGCCTGGGAGGATGGGCGCATCGAAGCGGCGGTTTTCGGGCATGCCCTGCTTGAGCACGCTTTGACCGCAGGCAAGCTGCTTGTCGCCAAGGCGCTGGTATTCCAAGGCGATGCAGGCAGCACGATGGTGCAGGCCGTCCAGGCCTGCGCCCTGGCCATTGGCGAGGGCAGGGTGCTGCGCGATCCGCTCGAATTGCGGCCCTTGCCCTTGTCTGGCATACCGGGCTGGCATCGCGACAATACGCAGGAGCGTTTTCATCATCACGCTGCCTGTTACCAGCCATTGCGCGCCGGTCGCACCTATCCGGTGGCCACGCCGCTTACCGTTGCCTGACCGGCGCAAGCGGGCTATATAAGGTGACGACCGGGGCGGGGGCCGCGGGGACGGATCATCATGGGCAAGGCATCGACGCGGCTGGCGGCAGCGCGAACGTGGTGGCGTGTGTGGCTAGTTTTATGTGGTTGGTTAGTGGCTATGCTGGTCATGGCCTCGGATGAGGTGCCCGCGCGCGGTGACGATGCAATCCATTTTGGCATCCTGCCCATCGGCAGCGCGGCCGAGTCACGCGAGCAATGGAAACCTTTGCTCGATGACTTGTCGAACCGACTCGGTCATCCGGTAGAGACCATTTCGGTCAGTAGCTATGCGGGACTTTCCAACGCGATTGCCGATCAGCGCGTGGACATCGCTTTCCTGTCCGGACGGCTGGCTATCGATGCGGTCGCTCGCCAGCATATGAACGTCGTAGCCCAATTCGTTCGTTCCGACGGTGCGAAGGGAAACGTCGCGATGCTGCTGGTGCGCGTCGATAGCCCCATCCATATGCTCGATGTGATGCTCAATCAGCCCGGTAAGTGGCGCTATGCGCGCGGCGAGGCCTTGTCGGTCACCGGTTATGTGGCGCCGGAAGCACAGATATTCGCACCGCGTGGACTCAATTCCGATACGTTCTTCCGTTCGGTGCATATCGGCAACCATCAGAACAATATGCTCGCCGTAGTCAATGGCGAAGCGGATGTCGCCACCAGCAACAACCCGGACCTCGATCTGTTCCAGCACAATTTTCCTCACGAGTCGGGACAATTGCGCGTGATCTGGCGTTCTACGGAAATTCCCTGCGGTGTGCTGGTGATACGCGACGGCCTTAGAGAGCCCCTGCGTTCACGCCTGGTGGCATTCATGCGCGACTACGGCAAGGGCGGCGATGCGGCTGCGGCAAGCGAGCGAGCCCGGTTGGCACGGATTCCCGATCTGGCGGCTTTCGATGCGGCCGACAATTTGGTGCTTAAGCCCTTCATCGATATGGAATACACGCTGCAACGTCAACAGGCGCGTCATGGCCGCTGGGTCAGTGACAAGGCGCGCGATGAACGCTTGCGGCAGGTGGACGCGCAATATCGCCAGGCGCTTGCAAGGCTACGCCCTTGAAGACCTGTATGTTTGAGGTCAGACGCTTTCGCCGGTGCTGCGCGCGTAGGGGCGAGGACGAATCGGGTTGCCACGCTCTTCAGCTACAGCCTGGGTGACTTCCGCGCCCAGCAGCAGGATCAAGGCCGAGTAATAGACCCACACCAACAGCACGACCACACTGCCGGCAGGTCCGTATGGGCCGCCGACATTCGAGTTTGCCAGGTAGATACCGATACCGAACTTGCCCACAGCGAACAGCACCGCGGTCAGTCCTGCGCCGAGCAGGGCATCGCTCCAGGCGATGACGGCATCGGGCAGCACCTTGAAGATGGCGGCGAACACGAAGGTGAAGATCAACAGCGAGATCGCCGTCTCCACCCCTTGCCACGCCATGGTGCCGCTGTGCACGAAGGCTGCGATCATGGCGCTTGCGCTGAAAGAAATGACCAGTAGAAAAGCCAGCGATAGCAAAAGGCCGATGGCATGCAGCCGCGAGCGTAGCCACCCCATGACGGCCTGTCCCGGATGCGGTCGAAGATTCCAGACGTGATTGATCGCGCCTTGCAACTGGGCAAATACCGCCGAAGCACCAATCAAAGTGACGACCAGGCCCACGATACCGGCCCAACTGCCCACGCCGGGTTTCTGCTTGGCATTGTCAATGACCAACTGCACTGCATCTGCCGCGCGCGGTCCTACCATGCCCGTCATATTATTGATCAGCGAAGCCTGCCATTCGGGCCGCAGCGACGCGAGTATCCATAGCAGAAGCACGAGCAGGGGAGCAAAGGAAAGCGCCGAATAAAACGCCAGGGCAGCAGCGCGGGTCATCAATTCATCGTCACTGAAGCCGGACAGTGTTCGGCGAACCACTTTTCCGACCATCGACCAGGCGCTATGCATGCCGGGTTTCCTCAGGGCTTACGAAAAATATACTTTACAGGCAGCACCTTATTAGTGCGGGGTTACATGGCAACGTGAAATTCGCGCGATTCCCCTTCATGCCTCCATTCCTGGCATGGTTGCGGTTCAAACTTTCGGTGCTACGGTACGCTGCCACCAAGGGCGGACCGTTGCCCGCCCACGCAAGGGAGACCATTACGATGAAGTTTTTCTCACACGGAGCCAAGCCGTTCCGCAGCGGCGTCACCGCACTGTTGCTGGCGCTGGCGGTGCTCGTCTCGCATGGCGCCCTGGCGCAGGGCGCCGCCAATTCGCTACCGGCCGCCGATCAGCAGGCCATCAAGAGCTACAACCTCAATGAGGACGTCTTCAATCGCCTGCTCGCGGCGACCAAGGACGCGCGTGCCCAGGGTATTCACCCGCAGCAGGCCCCCAGTCCAGGATCGGTGCACAACCTCGATGACCTGGCCAACGCCGCGCTCAAGGCGGATCCTCGCATCGGTCCGCTGATCAAGAAGTATGGCTTCACCCCGCGTGACTTCATGCTGGCCAACCTGGCCCTGATGAATGCGGCGATTGCGTCCAATGCCAAGACCGATCCCGAAACGGCCAAGTACGTGGATCAGACCAAGGTCAATCAGGCCAATGTGGCTTTTTATGAGTCGCACCAGGCGCAGTTGAACGCGTTGATGGCCGCACCTGCGGGTGGGGCGGGCGCGCAGCCGGCCCCACAGGGTAAGTAAACACTCTTGTGTATTTGCTAGTTCATTGGCACAAAAAAAAGCGGCCACTTGGGCCGCTTTTTTTGTGGATTATCCGTCCA
This sequence comes from Dyella sp., assembly GCF_036384435.1. Lineage (GTDB taxonomy): Bacteria > Pseudomonadota > Gammaproteobacteria > Xanthomonadales > Rhodanobacteraceae > GSA-30. The sequence goes on from NZ_DASVMI010000146.1 coordinate 70,182, forward strand.
GCCTCTGGTGCTCTGGATCGACCATCACATGATTACCTCGCCCCACTCGGCGATGATTTCGTTCAGGATTGCGGAATTTTGCATGTAAGAGGAGCCTGAACAGGTTTGCAGAAATTCCTGGCGCGCAATACGCGTTGCCGGGAAATCAATGCCTTCTTCATCGTAAATGATGATGCTGAAAAAGGACTGTCGGCCCGCTTCGCAGCCAGACCCTTCCGATCCCTGGCCCGACATGCCGGCCATGCATAGATAGCTTTCACAAGGATCTCCGCCCCAGGCGTGAGCTTGCTCCGCGGTCATGCAGGCGGCGCCGAGCGCGAGAGTGGTGAAGATGGCACGTAGTTTCATGCAACGTCTCCGATAGTTGTATTTCGTCCCCTGGCGACAGGGAGCTTCAGGGACTGGAAAAAGATATGGCCGATAACGGCCTGCAATAACTGCTCGTGGGTACTGGATCGGCTACGCCACATTCGGCTTACGTCGGGCGACCGCCAATCAGTCTTGCTGTTACCGAAAACAGCGCAGTCTTCGCTCTAGATCCTCCTTGTCCCCATTTCCCTTACGTCAGGAGCATCACTGGAGTCGGCTTCTTGATGAAACCGAGCACTTCGTCATGTGACACCCTGAAGCCGAGGCTATTAAATAGCCTATTCAACAGCCCTGAAAATATTAAGTGCTGCCCCAGGCCCAAGTAAAGTGCAGGGTAGCCGACGCCGGGGGCGAGATGCCTCGCCTTGCTGGAATGCCTGATGCCTGAAAAATACTTTCCAAGTCATTGATTGAATTTTGAAATGCTATGTTCTTGGTGATTTTGCATGTGATGCGTATCACACTCTGCGATCTGAACTGGCCTCGTGGCTTAGAAATCCAGCTGTCGTCCGTAGAAGCAGTGGTCGCAAAATATTACGAATACGTGGCTAGGGCTGGTATTCAATCCCCGCCACCAGAAATCTTGTCCGCCCGCCAGGCAACTCCGCCTCGAATTCGTCGTCGAGCTTCTTTTTCAGCACAGCCCTGGCCATGGGCGAGTCGACGCTGATCCAGCCAAGCTTGGCGTCGGTCTCATCGGGGCCGACGATGCGGTAGCGCAGCAACTGCCCGCTGGCGATGTTTTCCAGTTCGATAGTCGCGCCAAAAAAGACAGTCTGCTGGTCGCCTGGCGAGCCTTCAGCCACCTTCAGGACAGGAATTCGTTTGCTCAGATAACGCACGCGCCGGTCAATTTCGCCAAGCTGCTTTTTGCGATAGGTGTATTCGGCATTCTCCGAGCGATCCCCCTCCGCGGCAGCGGCCGCCAGCGCCTTGACCACTTCCGGCCGTAAGGTGTGCCACAGATGATCGAGTTCGGATTTGAGTTTTTCAAAACCATCACGCGTGATGATCGCGGTTGAACTGGGCGAGGGCGGGCGCCAACGACTCATGAAAATCTCCAGGGCCCCGATCGTGCGGGGATCAAGATGGAAGCGACGGATCAGGAGGCCAGCCTGGGGGCCTGCAATGTCTGCATCAGGGCTTGCATGTCGCCCTGGAGCGGATGGTCGGGCCACTGAGGCTGTACGCGACCAAGCAGGACAATGGCTTCCGTGCGCAAGTCCAGGGGGGCATTGAGCAGGCGCGCGGCCAGCAAGGCATGCTGGGGCACATAGGTATGCCTGGGCCAAGTGGCGATAAAGCTGCGGCACAGTCGCACCGCCAGTCGATTCATGCCCGAGCGGGTGGCCATATCGATGACCATGCGCGCGTTGTCCGGATCATCGGGCAGGAATTGCGGATCCAGTTCGCTGCACTCTTGCAGCACGCTCAGGGCTCGGCGTAATTCGCCATTGGCGACGAGGGCTGCGATCCATATCTGGCCGTGCACGAGCAGTCCGTCGCGCAGGTTCTGCGATGCGAGCAGGCGTCGATACGCCTGATGCAACGAAGCGGGCGAACTGCGATCCTGCATGCGTGCGACCAGTTTTTCGATCGCGCGCCGAGGATCGTGTTTCTCCAGTTCGGCGACTTCTTCCAGCAGCAGCGCGTCGGCATCCTGTTTGTTGGCGCGAGCCAGTTCGTGGGCCTGGGGTGTCAAACCGAATACGTCATGGCGCTGGTGGATCATGCTGCCCATGATGTGGAACACCAGTAGCACCAGGTAATTGGCGATGAAGGCTTCCAGTGGAATGCCGATGAACCGGGGCAGGTGCGTTGCCAGCAACGCGACGCCTATCAGCATGATCCCAAGCACCGCGTGGATGATCACCGGCAACAGATAGGCGACGCCAAACCCGGCCATGACGCGCAGCCAGGTAAATGGATTAAGCGCGTGAAGGAGATTGCCGTCGAACGCGATCGACATGTCGATCGCCGGCATCGCCATCATGACCATGATCACCAGGGGCCAAAATGCGCCGGGAGACAGCACAGCGCATATGAGACATAGCAGGAACACCACGAAATTGACGCCGGTCAACATCCAGCCCTGGCTCTCGCCGGCGGCGATGCTGACGTCGGGCGGATCGGCATAGCCATGAGCGCTGTGCAGCAGGCAATCGGCGGCATAGCGCCAGGTGGCTGTCCACACCACCAGATTGAGCAATGTGCCGACAAACGTGGGGAGCAGCGCGACGTAGTGTGAGAGGGTCAGTGCGACACATGTGGCCAGGGCTGCGCCACGTAACGGATAGCTCCAGGCGCGACCCAGTCGCTGGCCGAGCGAAGCATCGGAGCTGACAACCTCAATGCGTGCCATGGGGTTAGCGTTTGCCGCCAAAGATGCTGCCAAGCACGCCACGTACGATCTGCTGACCGATACGGGTACCCACGGTGCGGCTGGCGGACTTGGCCATCGCCTCGATCATGCCTTGTCTGCGTCCGTTGCCCAGCAGTGCGTCACGCAATACACCGCTCCATCCGCTGTCTTGCTGGATGTTGGCGGGGGCCTTTTTGATTGCCGATTGTGCATCCGATGCCTTTTCGCTGGCGCGCTGCGCGAGTATCTCCGCAGCCGATTCCCTGTTGATCGGTGTGTCGTACTTGCCGCCGACCGGCGAACGCTGGCGAACCGTGGCGCGCTCGGCATCGGTGATGGCGCCAATGCGTGAGGTAGGCGATGTCACCAGGATCTGCTCCACCGGGGAGGGAATGCCGCCGTCTCGCAACGTGGAAGCCAGGGCCTCGCCAACACCCAGTTGGGTGATGGCCTTGCCCACGTCCAGCGAGGCGTTGCTGGCGAAGGTTTCGGCGGCTGCCTTGACTGCCTTCTGGTCACGTGGTGTGAAGGCGCGTAGCGCATGCTGTACGCGGTTGCCCAACTGACCAAGAATGTTGCCAGGAACGTCATCGGGATTCTGCGAGCAGAAATATACGCCCACGCCCTTGGAGCGGATCAGTCGTACGACTTGCTCCACGCGCTGCAGCAGGGCTTGAGGGGCATCATCGAACAGCAGGTGAGCCTCGTCGAAGAAGAACACCATCTTCGGTCGCTCCAGGTCACCGACTTCGGGCAACTGCTCGAACAGTTCGGACAACAGCCAGAGCAGGAACGTCGAATACAGTCGGGGCTTGAGGATCAGCTTGTCGGCGGCCAGGACATTGATCACGCCCCGGCCGCTCATGTCCTGGCGCATGAGATCGGCCAGCTCCAGCGCGGGCTCGCCGAAAAATTGCTCGGCGCCATCCTGTTCAAGCTTGAGCAAAGAGCGCTGGATCGCCGCGATACTTTGCGCACTGATCAGCCCATAGTGCCCGGAGATATCCTTGGTGTTCTCCGCCGCGAAGCCCAGCAGGGCGCGCAGGTCCGGGAGGTCCAGCAGCAACCAGCCCTGGTCATCGGCCACCTTGAAGATGATTTCCAGCACGCCTTCCTGCGTGTCATTTAACTCCATGACGCGAGCCAGCAGGGTAGGGCCCATTTCGCTGATAGTGGCGCGCACGGGATGGCCGAGTTTGCCGTAGATGTCCCAGAACACCACCGGATTGGCCTGGGGTTGCCACTGCGCAAGCCCGAGCTTGTCCAGTCGCGCCTTGAGCTTGTCGCCAGCCGCGGCGGCAGGCATCGCCAGACCAGCCAGGTCACCTTTGGCGTCGGCCAGGAAGCAAGGCACGCCCAGCCGCGAGAACCCTTCGGCAAGCACCATCAGCGACACGGATTTACCGGTGCCCGTGGCCCCCGCGATCATGCCGTGACGATTGCCGTATTGCGCCTGGAGATCGACGCTCGCGTGGTCGTTGCGGCCGATGAAGATGTCGGTCATGGAGGCGTCCTTGTGAAGTTTTTGCCGATTGTAGGCGCGGCGCGGTCGGGTAGCGAGACGTGTCGTGCGCAAGAGGTTGAGAGGCAGGGGTGGTAGCGCAAGTGCGCATGACTGTCTTGTGCCGCAAATCCGTGTATTCGTTGTCGGAGCTTACGGAGCGAGCAACAGGAGCGTGCTCTTTGCGCACTCGCCACCCATATCCCCTCTCCAGGACAAGGCTGGCGATGACGTCACGCTACCCCGTTGAGTCCAGCACGAACGCCGGGTAAGGTGATCACTTTGACCTCAGTGAAGCTTCCGATGTCGGTAGTCGTTTCGTTTCGTTCCCTGCGCATGTTGCCGCTTGCTGCGGCCATTACCCTGTTGGCGGCCTGTGCCAGTGGTGGTCCGGCCAAGCCGGCGCAGGCGCCTGAGCTCAATACGCTCTATGCGCAGCTCGACCAGGCAAGCAAGGGGTATGAAACCGCGTTGCAGCAGGCGCGCGAAGGCAATGCGCAGGCATCGGAGCAGAGTCTCAACACCGCGCTCGACCAGATGAAGAACATTTCCGCGCATTGCGGCACCACGCCCGGGTGCGATCCGCAGCGGGTCTTTTCCGTCTACGACCGCTTGTTGCGCCTGAAGGACGGCAGTTTTTTTGCCGGCGACGATAACGACGTCGTGGGCGATGACGCCCCCGAGGGGAGTGGGGGCGGTAAGACCGGCGCGTCAAGCCTGCCTGAGGCCCAGCGCAGTGTGACGCTGCTGCGTGGCCAGAAACTGTCCGAACTGATTGCCATGAATGGCCCGGTGAAGGCTGCGCTGGAAATGTGGTTGACCCAGTGGCGCCCACAACTGATGGATGCCTACGTCAACTATCAGTTCATGCGCTACCGCATGTGGCCCGAATATCAGAAGGCAGATCTGCCCGAAGCGCTGCTGTTCGGCATCATGGCCAAGGAGTCGGGTGGCAAGGTGCACGCGGTGTCGCGTTCTGGTGCGGCCGGCCCCCTGCAATTCATGTACGCCACTGGCATGCGTTTCGGCCTGGTCAATGATGGAGGCTTCGATACCCGCTTCGATCCCGGTGCATCCGCGCGCGCCAATGCCGAATACATCGATGAGCAGTTGAAGGTTTTCAACAATAACCTCGAAGTGACCCTGGCTGCCTATAACGGCGGGGAGGGGCGGTTGCGGCGCATCGTGGGAGACGACACGTCGGTGAGCTTCTATGACCCGAAGATCTACAATCAGCTTTCGCAGGAAACCCGTGACTATGTGCCCTCGGTGCTGGCCGCCGCGTGGCTTTTCCTGCACCCGGAGAGCTACAACCTGCGCTTTCCCAAGGTCAATGGCGAGCCGGGAAGCATCGTGCTCAAGCGGTCTGCATCCCTGTCTGAACTGACTGTCTGCCTGGGCTCGGCAGGCAATACCGATGGCTGGTTCCGTACCTTGCGTAACCTCAATCCGCGGCTTGATCCGCAGATGTCCCAGCCAGCAGGCGCGCGCCTGGAAGTGCCCAAGCAGCTTGAGCGGGTCTATGCGGCGCGCTGTGCCGAAGGCCCTTGGCCGATCCTGGCCAATGACCTGCATACGGCCGTGGTGCCGGTGGTGAGTCCGACGGCGGCCTCGCCTGCGCCCTCGCGCTCGTCCGTGCCGGCCATGCGAAGCTACACCGTCAAGCGAGGCGACAGCCTTTCGAGCATCGCGCGCAAGTTCGACTGTACGGATGTCGCGGAGATCGAGCGTAGCAATGGCCTTAAGCATCACCACCTGAAGGTGGGGCAGACCCTGAAGCTGCCGGTTTGTCGCTGATTGTCTGATCTACTGCGGGCGCCTATGAATGGTGCCTATGAAAAAGGAGGGCTGTCGCCCTCCCTTTTGTTTGCAACTGCGGGCCTCAAGCCATCGCGGTGGTCATCCATTCCTCGGTGACGTCCGCTCGGCTGTGCGCCTCTTTCAGTTCACGCAATACACGAGCCAGTTGCCGATGCTGGGCTTGCAGGCCGGCATGCTGCGTGTCCTTGGTCTCGTGGT
>NZ_DASVMI010000147.1:0-39252 GCF_036384435.1 Dyella sp.
GCTGCGCGTCTGGCGGTGGGTGAGGCGATCACCAACCTGGCCGCCGCATCCATTGGCGCATTGAGCGAAGTGCGTCTGTCCGCCAACTGGATGGCCGCCATCAATCACCCAGGCGGGGACGCCGCGCTATTTGACGCCGTCAAGGCCGTTGGCATGGAGCTGTGCCCGGAGCTGGATATTTCCATTCCGGTCGGCAAGGATTCGCTATCCATGCAGACGGTATGGAAGAGCGGGGATACGCCCCAGCGCACGGTGTCGCCGGTGTCCCTGGTCATCACCGGCTTTGCGCGCGTGGATGATGTTCGCCGCACGCTTACGCCGCAACTGCGCATGGACCATGGTGACTCGGATCTTTGGCTGGTCGATTTGGGTGGCGGCCGTGATCGACTAGGTAGCTCTGCGCTCACGCAGGTATTCAACCGTGGCGGCGGCGTGCCGCCCGACCTGGAAAGCGCCGCGCAATTGAAGGCCCTGTTCGACCTGGTGCAGGAAGCCAACCGTTCGGGCCTGCTGTTGGCCTATCACGATCGTTCCGATGGCGGTGTCATCGTCACGCTGCTGGAAATGGCATTCGCGGGTCGTTGCGGCCTGGAGATCCAGCTTGAAGGCTGGGCGGAAGCTACTTTGCGAGCCTTGTTCAACGAGGAATTGGGTGCGGTGATGCAGGTGGCTGCAGCCAATCGTGAAGCGTTCGAGGCATTGCTGGTCAAATACGGATTGGCCGGTCTGTCACATCGCATCGGGCGCCCGAAGGAAAAACTCGGCATCAAGCTTTTCCTGGGCTCCGATACTTTGTTCAAGTGGAACTGGAGCACGCTGTTCGCGGCGTGGAATGACGCCAGTTACGCCATGCAGCGCTTGCGCGACAATCCGCACAGTGCCGATGCCGAGCGAGAATGGCGCCTGGACGATGCCGATCCAGGCATCAGCCCCAAGCTTTCGTTTGATCCGGCCGAGGATGTCGCCAAGCCTTTCATCGTCAAGGGCGCGCGTCCGCGTGTGGCCATCCTGCGCGAGCAAGGCGTCAATGGCCAGTCGGAAATGGCCGCGGCGTTCACTCGCGCCGGCTTCGACGCGGTCGACGTGCATATGACCGACCTGGCCGAGCGCCGCGTGCGACTGGCCGACTTCCGTGGTTTTGCCGCCTGCGGCGGCTTCTCCTACGGTGACGTGCTGGGTGCCGGTCGCGGTTGGGCGACCTCGATCCTCTACAACGAATACCTGCGTGCCGAATTCGCCGCTTTCTTCGCCGATGCGTCGAAGTTTGCGCTCGGCGTGTGCAACGGTTGCCAGATGATGAGCCAGCTCAAGGAAATCATCCCGGGCGCGCAACACTGGCCGAAGTTCCTGCGTAATGCCTCCGAGCAGTACGAGGCACGTCTGGTGACGCTGGAAGTGCTCGATTCACCGAGTATCTTCTTCAAGGGCATGCTTGGTTCGCGCATCCCGGTCGCCGTCGCGCACGGCGAAGGCCGCGTGAGCTTTCCGCAGGCATGCAGTCCCTCGAAGGCCGGCGGCGCATTGCGCTTCGTCGACAATCGAGGCCGACCCACCGAAGATTATCCGCTCAACCCGAACGGTTCGCCGGGTGGCCTGAGCGGCTTCACCGCCGCCGAGGGCCGCGTCACCATCCTGATGCCGCATCCGGAACGCGTATTCCGTTCGGTACAGATGAGTTGGCATCCGGATTCCTGGGGCGAGGACTCGCCGTGGATGCGTATGTTCCGGAATGCGCGCGTGTGGTGCGGCGATTGACACTGTCGGTGAAGTCACTCACGACGCTCGTTGTGAGGCCGGTGGCTGGCGCCGCCTATAAGGCCGCGCCTTTGGCGCTGTAAAGAGAAGGCGCGTGCGGGCCAGGAGTCTCGGCTCTCTCTACAGGCCGCGCAGCTGTCGGCCTCACAGCTCGCCAGGCGAGCGGCCTCACGTACACTCTCGCCATGCGCCCCATTCGTTTAGCTCCCGTGCCTTTCGCCGTCGGCAGCCTGTGGCTGGTGGTGCTGGCTTTTTTGCCGTGGTGGCTGGGCTTGCCGTTGTTGCTCGCCCTGACTCTCGCGTTGCTGTTACTCGGGCCTCGGCATCAAGACTGGGCGGCATGGTGCCGGCGTGGGCTTCGTTGGGGTCTGCCGGGATGGCTATTTGCGTTGCAGCGCGCCCTCGGGGGCGATGCGATGGCCTGGGGTGTGGCCTTGCTGGGGGCGCTGGTCGGATTCTCCCTGATCGTCCTGATGGAATCGCTGCAACGGCACGCCAAGCCCGCGTCGCGAGCTTTCGTACAGCCGGAATGGCGGGAGTTGGCGATGGCGCCCATCGGGCCGCCCGTGCGCATGGTCGAGTTGCAGCCGGTCGAGTGGCGCGATGCTTGTAAGTCCATGGCCGACCCGGATGGCGCGAGTATGGATTTTGCGGCTGATCACGATGAGGTAGGCAGCTATCGCTTTGCCTCGGGGCGTCGGCTGGACGGCCTGAGCCGGCGGCATGGCTTCAGTCCCGGTGGGCGGTGGTTCGTTGCCAGCACGCCGGGTGGCCATGGCGACACCTTGTGGGACAGGCAGGCCGACAAGGTGCATCGGTTACGCGGCTGGGATCTTTGCGGCTGGTACGACGAACAACCCTGGCTGACACGCGGTACCGACGGGATACCGGCCTCGTTGCATGAAGTGCTTGGCGATCTGTCTTGGCAAATGTAATTGGCCATACTCGGCCACGGGGCAATCCCCCATAATATCGCGGTGACTACCTCGATCTCCCGTCCTGGCATACCTCCTGCCGTAAGCATCATTGTGGTATCGGCCGATAGCGGCACCTCGTTGCGCGAATGCGCCCGGCGCGGGCTTGCCTGCACCATGCCGCTTCAGTTCATCCTGATCGACAACGACTCGCAAGACGGCATGCCACAGGCGATCGCACAGGAGCATGCGGGCGATACCCGGCTCACGGTGATCTACAACGGGGCCAACCTCGGTTTTGGTCCGGCTATCAACCGGGCGGCCCGGCAGGCCGATGGCGATGCGCTGCTGATCCTCAACCCCGATTGCCTGCTCGAAAACGACACGTTGCAACGCCTGCTCGATCATCTGCAACGCACGCCGAAGGTTGGCCTGCTTGGTGCCATCGTGCACGACGAACAAGGTGTGGCCGACCCGGCGTCTTTCCGGCGTGACCCGCTGGTCGCGCGTGCCTTGCGCACGTTTTTCGGCCGTGCCGGCGAAGGGGTGAATATCGACGGGCCAGTGCCTGATCGCCTGGTCCAGGCCGAAGCGGTCTCCGGCGCGTTGATGCTGATGCCGCGCGGTGTATTCGAGCACCTGGGCGGTTTCGACGAGGCTTACTTCCTGCATTGCGAGGACCTGGACATCTGCCGTCGCGTGCGTGATGCCGGTCATGGCGTCTGGCTGGCCGGCGACGTGCGTGTCCTGCACGGCAAGGGCACGTCCAGCCGCCATCGACCGATCTTCGTCAGTTGGCACAAGCATCGCGGCATGTGGCGATGGTTTCGCAAATTCGATCCGTTGGCACGCAACCCGCTGCTGGCCAGCGTGGTATGGATGGGCATCTGGGCGCATTTTCTCGCCAAGATTCCCGCGCAATGGTGGCGCCTGAGGAAAAAGCGGCGCCTGTCGCAGGCATCGCCGGCATGAGGGATGCGTCTTCGCGTGGCGCCGCCCTGGCCACGATCGGACTGATGTCGGTCACCGCGATCTGGGGTTCGACGTTCTTTCTCATCAAGGATCTGGTCGGTCGCATGCCGACTGCGGATTTTCTCGCCGTGCGCTTCATGATCGCCGCAGCGGCGATGGCGGTGATGTTCCTGCGTCCGCTGCTGCGGCTGTCGCTCCGTGAGTGGTGGCAGGGTATCGCCCTGGGCGTAGTGTACGGCATCGGGCAGTTGTTGCAGACCACCGGTCTTGAGCATACCGATGCCAGCATCAGCGGCTTTGCCACCGGCATGTATGTGGTATTCACCCCGTTGCTCGGTACGATCTTGTTACGTCAGCGCCTGCCCTCGATCACCTGGATCGCTGTGTTGCTGGCGGCCGGTGGCGTAGCCGTGCTGGCGCTTCGTGGATTGAGCCTGGGTTTCGGGGTATGGATCACGCTTGCCTCGGCCTTGCTGTATGCCCTGCATATCGTCGGCCTGGGCCAATGGTCGCGGCCAGGCAGCGCCTTTGCCTTGTCGACGGTGCAGATGTTTGCCATTTGCGCGGTGTGCGTTATGGCCACCTTGCCGCACGGTCCCCAACTCCCACCCGATGTCCGTGCATGGCTGGCTGTCGTCTATATGGCATTAGCCGCCGGTGCTGGGGCGATGCTGATGCAGACTTGGGCGCAGGCGCACCTGAGCGCCACGCGCGCGGCCATCGTCATGACACTCGAGCCAGTATTTGCTGCCGGTTTCGCGATCGCCTTCGGTGGCGAGGGCATGACATGGCGACTGATGGTGGGCGGCGTGCTGGTGCTCGCGGCCATGTACCTGGTGGAACTGGCACCGCGACGCAAGGCTGCGTTTTCTACTGAAACGCTGCATCACGAAGTGTGATTGGACACGCAGACCTGGAGGGCTGGAGCAGCCGAAAACTCACCGGGAATGGCAGCATGAGCGAGTAGAAAAGCTACAGATTTCCTGAAGCGCGTGCTGGGAAACCTGTTGCTCTTTGGCCTTGCCGGACTCCTGATCGGCGCGTTCTTTTTCCCCGGCGATGTTGTTCGACGACGGCAAACGTTTCCATGCCAGCGACATCGGTCAGGTCGTTGGCCTGATGTTGTGTTGCCGATCATCGGTGCCGTGAGGCGGCCCGCGTGTGCAGGGGGCTCGCTACCGTCCTTGCTGACGAGCGCTCTGCTAGACGTCCGGATCACGACGCGTCGACACTACGCGGCTTTTCCTATGTGGAACGATGTCGGCCTGATCGGCGACGCACTCGTTTTCAAGCACACCGTGGGTATGTATACCTGTCTGCTGCACGATGGGCACCTTTTTCTACAGGCTCTGATCAGCCGCCGTCGCCATCGCCGGCATGCCGCCTCACGGGGTCTAGCCTGAGGGGCAGTTCGCTTGGAGCGGCTTTTTTGCGCGAGGCTGGATGGCGATGCGCACCAGATAGATCAGGATGGCGACGTTCCCGATCAGCACGGCGAGCTTGATCCAATTGAAGTGCTCGATCACTTCGTAGAGTTCGACCGGCACAAGGGAGCCGGTGGCAATCACGGTGAACCACTCCGCCCAGTGTTTGCGCAACCACAGGCCGGTCCCTTCGGTGGCGAAGATTGCCGCGTAGGCGAGTGCAACCAGGCCGATCGCCACGAATTTGCTTGGACCCCAATCCTGCAAGGTTTCAACGAGCTTCCAGCGCAGGCTGTTGCTGTCGGTCAGCGACAGATGTTCGAGCCAGCTCACCAACTTGGCGAAATTCTCCTGTCGATCCAGGTGGAAGGCGAAGATGGCGATGGCTATGAGGCCGACCGTCTTGACCGCCTTGTAGATCGCGATGATCCGCAACCCCAGGTTGTGCTGGGGTTCGATCTCCGGGATCGGCTTGGGATGGGATTGGGACATGGGCCGGAGGTACCGCTTGGAGGCCTGCCATTGTCCTGGCTGGGCCGGAAATAGGGAATATATCGCCTGGGATGGGGACGTGCGTGCACGTTTTCGATAGCCAGCCTCGGCTGGCGTTTATTCCAGGGCTGGTGATGTGACGGTAGAGTAGATGTAGATAGTCGGGACCGTGGCGGTCAGCCAGACACCATTGTCTGCTTGGAAGAACGCCAGTCCATCGGCCTGCATGCGGGCCGTGTCAATGGTCAGTACGACCGGCTTGCCGTGGCGCTGGCCCACGCGGATGGCCGTTTGTACATCGGCGGAAAGGTGCACGTGGTGGCGCTTGCCAGGAAGCAATCCTTGTTGGCGGATCGAGTCGAGAAAACGTGTCGCCGTGCCGTGATACAGCACGTCTGGTGCCGTCTTGGCGACGTGATCGATGTTGACGCTCGCCGTGCTGTGCCCCTGGACGGCACGGATCAGCTGGCCATCTTGCGATAGCGCAAAGCGCTTCTTGTCGTTCTGCGCGACCACGGCATCAATCAGGTCGCGATCCAGATGCATGCCATGTGCGGCGGCACAGGTCGTGAGACTGTCAATATCGGCCCAACCCTGATCATCGAGGCTCAGCCCGATCGATTCAGGCGCGTGGCGCAACACCAAGCTGAGGAATTTACTGGTCTTGACTAACGTATCGGTGTTTGACATGCGCGGCATTCTGCCGTGTCGATGCATCTTGTGCGAGTGCCATTTCCTGGCAGAAGGCGTTCATGCACAATCCTCCAGAGATACCTGCTGCCGGCGCTGCCGTGCATCGCGGGAATGGATAGATCACTTCCAGGGGAAACTTCGGATGCGCAAACACCTCGTGTTCCTGATCGCCGCACTGTTGCCTTCGATGTCCTTGGCCGCCGGCAGCCATGAACTGGCCGTCGTCCGCTACGCCGCCGGTCACGCCGACCTGTACAGCTTTCGCAGCACGATCGACAAGGCTGCGGTCATCGACCTGCAATACCAGGTCAAGGACAAGCTCACATGCTGCGTGGCCATCATGGGTGGCGCCCTGGGTGAGCCGATCAAGGATGAAGATGGGAAGGTGATCGATGGCAGCGACGATTCCAGGGCGCTGTATCGCTACCGCATCACCCAACTGCCGGCGCAGTACACGCACAATGAATACGGCTTCGATGCCATGGCGGTGATTCGCACCAGCGATGTTGCTGCCGCGATCGATGACGGCAAGGACGGCATGCGCGCCGGCCGTGGCAAGGATGCGCTGCACCTGACCTCATGCGCCGGTATCGAAGGCATCAACTATCTCGCGCGCAGCGACAAGAAGATCGTGCAGCGGATCTATGTCGCGCTGGATGCGGATCTGGAAAGTAATTGCGATTTCTGATTGAGGCAAGGAACGGGGTGTGCGGGCGAAAGTCCGCGCGGTAGCGTCAGGTTTCAGGATGGCAGCAGCTATTTCGTGAGCTGAGCGCCGAACAACGTGCATCTACGCACCTCCATGGACCGTCTCCTCTCTCCAAAAGAAAAAGCGGCCATCGGCCGCTTTTTCTTCATCTTCAGCAACACCGTCCGCCTGTTCCCTTGTAGCGCGCTATCTGGCGCTCCCGGAAAAATTCCTTGTAACTGGGAATGTCCCGTTCGGGATGGTGTTCGCGCAGGTGCTTGACGTAGACGTCATAGTCGGGAACACCACAGCACAGGCGGGCGGTCTGTACTGCCCATTTGCCGATGGCTTGCAGGTCGATGTTCATCTTGCCTCCTTCCCTTACGATCAGTGCGCCACGCTGGTCGCGGCCACGTACGGTTCCTCGTGCGCGGTCGGATGATTGGCACGCCAGGCCTTGGCGATGGCACGCAGGGCGAACAGCGCCATGACCACGACCAGCACCATGAACAGGCCAGTCAGTGCCATGTCCACACGATTGTTGCCGATGATGCGCTGCATGTCGTCGGCGTTCTTGGCTGGAGCCAGCAATTTGCCGGCCTGGATGGCATCGGCATATTTCTGCGCTGCGGCGGTGAAGCTGATCGGTCCGAACAGCTTCTGCCAGCCCGCCGTCAGGGTGCAGATGACCAGCCAGATCGCCGGAACACCAGGCACCCAGACGTAACGCTCGCGCTTGAGCTTGACCGTAACCACAGTGGCAAGCATCAGGGCGATGGCGGCGAGCATCTGGTTGGCGATACCGAACAGCGGCCACAGCGTGTTGATGCCGCCGAGTGGATCGACCGCGCCCTGATAGAGAAAGTAGCCCCACAAGCCCACGCAGATCACCGTGGCGAGCAGGTTGCTGGTCCACGATTCGGTCTGCTTCAGTGGTGCATGGATCAGGCCGGCGATCTCCTGGATCATGAAGCGGCCCACGCGCGTGCCGGCATCGACCGTGGTCAGGATGAACAAGGCTTCGAACAGGATCGCATAGTGGTACCAGAACGCCATCATGCCATCGCCCGGCAGGATGCCATGCAGCAGTTGGGCCATGCCCACGGCCAGGGTGGGCGCGCCGCCAGCGCGGCTGAGGATGGTGGTCTCGCCGATATTCTTGGCCGTGTTCAACAATTCATCGGGTGTGACGACGAAGCCCCACTGGCTGATCGTGGTGGCCGCCTGTTGCACGGTAGTGCCGATCAGCGCGCCGGGCGAATTCATCGCGAAGTAGACGCCCGGATGCAGCGAGGATGCGGCGATCAACGCCATCACGGCGACGAAGGCTTCCATCAGCATGCCGCCGTAACCGACCATGCGTGCCTCGCCTTCATTGGACAGCAGCTTAGGCGTCGTGCCGGATGAGATGATCGAGTGCCAGCCGGAGACCGCGCCGCAGGCGATGGTGATGAACAGGAACGGGAACAGGTTGCCCTGGAAGACTGGGCCGGTACCATCGATGAACTTGGTGATTGCCGGCATTTGCAGCGTCGGTGCAGCCAGGAAGATAGCCAATGCCAGCAGGGCGATGGTGCCGATCTTCAGGAAGGTCGACAGATAGTCACGCGGCGCCAACAGCAGCCATACCGGCAGCACCGAGGCGCAGAACCCGTAGCCGATCAGCAGCCAGGCCAGGGCCTTGGCGTCAAAGTCGAATAACGATGCCCAACTGGAGGTCGCCACCAGGGAGCCGGCCCAGATCGAAGCGAGCAGCAGCACCAGGCCGATGATCGAAACCTCCAGGATGCGCCCGGGACGCATCCAGCGCAGGTAGATGCCCATCAGCAGGGCGATCGGGATGGTGCAGGCGACGGTGAAGGTACCCCAGGGGCTATGCGTCAGCGCCTTGACTACCACCAGCGCCAGCACCGCCAGCACGATCATCATCAGCACCAGTACGCCGAACATCGCGACCACACCCGCGACCGGCCCGAGTTCGTCACGCAACATGTTGCCCAGCGAGCGTCCATCGCGACGAATCGACAGGCCCAGGATCATGAAGTCCTGCACCGCGCCGGCGAAGATTACGCCGAACAGGATCCACAAGGTTCCGGGCACATAGCCCATCTGGGCGGCCAGGACCGGGCCGACCAAGGGGCCTGCACCGGCGATGGCGGCGAAATGGTGGCCGAATACCACCCATTTGTCGGTGGGGACGTAATCCAGGCCGTCGTTGCGCAATACGGCAGGTGTGGCGCGGGACGGGTCCATGCGCAGCACACTGTCCGCGATGAACTTGCTGTAGAAGCGATAGCCGATGACGAAAATGGCAATGGATGCGGCGACAAGCCAGATGGCATTGATCGGTTCGCCGCGTCGCAGCGCGACCACGCCCAGGCACCAGGCGCCGACAAGGGCGATGGCGGCCCAGAGCAGCTTCGCCGCCGCGCCGTTTTGAGTGGTTGTTTGCATGGTGGAACTCCCCGGGAAATCGTCAACAAGGTTCGTCCCGTGGCCGACACGGGTCAATCCCGCGCAGGCTCTTGCGGCATTAGCCATTGGTCGAATGGCCCACGTAACCGTGTGAAGCATCACAACATTCGAATAACGGTTGAGCATCGTAAAATGCCCCTTCGCGATACGTCCCGGAGGACCCTGGCCATGCATGTGCCCCATCGATATACCTGCGCGGTATTTGCGCTGACCTTGCTGGCCGCCCCGCTGAGCGGGTCCGCGTTCCAGTTCAAGAGCCTGCTCGACAAGGCCAAGTCGGCGACCCAGCACAAGCAGAACGCTTCGGCCAGCCAGCCCAATGGCGTCAACCTCCCCGATAGCGACGTGGCCAGCGGTCTGAAGGAGGCTCTGGCCAAGGGCACCACCAACGCGATCAATTCGCTCGGTCGCACCGATGGCTTCTGGGGCAATGCCAAGGTACGCATTCCGTTGCCGGGCAAGCTGGAGCAGGCTGGCAACCTGGCTCGCAAGCTAGGGCAGGGCAAGAAGGTCGATGACTTCCAGCTCAGTATGAACCGGGCGGCCGAGAAAGCCGTGCCGCAAGTGGCCGACCTGTTCGGCGATGCCATCCGCAAGATGACGTTAAGCGACGCACGCGGCATCCTTACCGGGGGCGATCACGCCGCGACCGATTACTTTCGGCGCGTGGCCGGGCCCGCGCTGACCGCGCGTATCCATCCCATCGTGGCCAAGGCCACCGACAGCGTCGGAGTGACGCAGAAGTACAAGGCATTCACCGCCAGCGACAACGGTGCCAAGCTGGGCGGTGCGCTGGGTAAGCTCGGTGGTGGCAAGGAGGGTTCGAGTTCCATCGACCTGGATGACTACGTCACCACCCGCACGCTGGACGGCCTGTTCGCGACGATTGCCGACCAGGAGCAATCCATTCGCGAAAACCCGGCGCAGCAGACCACCTCGCTCTTGAAAAAAGTGTTCGGTAAATAAACTTCAATCTGCACTCGCGTACGAAAAGGATATCGATGATTCACCAGATTCTGAGAATGGGTGACCCGCGCCTGCTGCGCATTGCGCCACCGGTACCGGCGGCGATGATCGGCAGCGCCGAACTCGAGACCCTCATTGCCGACATGTTCGAGACCATGCATCACGCCAACGGCGTGGGTCTGGCCGCACCGCAGATTGGCGTGGACCTGCAACTGGTCATCTTCGGTTTTCAGCATTCGGAGCGTTACCCCGATGCGCCGGCCGTGCCGCAGACCGTGCTGCTCAACCCGGTGATCACGCCGCTTTCCCAGGACATGGAGGAGGGCTGGGAAGGTTGCCTGTCGGTGCCGGGCCTGCGTGGTGCGGTAAACCGTTACACGCTGATTCGTTACGAAGGTATCGATCCGAAGGGTGAGCGCATCGATCGCACTGCCGAAGGCTTCCATGCCCGCGTCGTACAGCACGAATGCGATCACCTGATCGGTCGGCTGTACCCGTCGCGCATCACAGATTTCACCAAATTCGGCTACACCGAAGTCCTGTTCCCGGACATGGACCCCAATGCCGATGATTGAGCTTGCATGAACCCGGCCGGCAGGTGGCAAGACACGCCCCTGCTGCCGAACGCGTGTGCAATAGCGACCTTTCGGGCTTGCCGCTCGCCCACGGGCTTGCCCCCCCCCCTCCGCCCATCCCCGTCTCCCAAGCTCCCGTTGCGGTGCAAAAGACCGCGCGGCAGGGCGTGCCTTACTCGATGGGGCCGTTGTGTTCATGGCCCGTCTGGGTATGCTCTAGGGCTGGCTGGGGTCGGGACGCGGTTGCCGCGGGTCGACGGAGATGGGCTCAGGTCGCCTGGAGCCTGGCTCCAACGCGGTCCTTACCTCTTCGCCCAGGCTGCTGACCTCTCGAGGACTCCCTACATTGAGCGCAAACCTCCCTCCCGTCGCTGATAACCGCGCCGAATTGACCGTCCGGGGTGTCATCCTCGGCGTCATCATCACCGTGGTATTCACTGCCGCGAATGTGTTCTTCGGCCTCAAGGCCGGCCTGACCTTTGCCACCTCGATTCCCGCTGCGGTGATCTCGATGGCAATCCTTCGTGCGATGAAGGGTTCGACGGTGCAGGAAAACAACATCGTGCAGACTATCGCTTCGGCGGCAGGCACCTTGTCCTCGATCATCTTCGTGTTGCCCGGCCTGATCATGATCGGCTGGTGGAACGGCTTTCCCTACTGGACGTCCTTCGCCATCTGCGCGTTGGGCGGCATCCTGGGCGTGATGTATTCCATTCCGTTGCGGCGCGCGCTGGTCACCAATTCAGATTTGCCCTATCCGGAGGGAGTGGCTTGTGCCGAAGTGCTCAAGGTGGGCGGTGGCGAGGACTCGAGCACGGAATCGGAGGCCGAGAACAAGGCCGGATTGATGGCGATGGTGTGGGGGGCCGTGGTGGCGGCGGTGTTCGCGGTGGTGGTGCAGACACGCGTGTTTGCCAGCGATGTCGCGCAGTACTTCAAGCTGGGCGATCGCGGGGCGGTCTCCGGATACGATTTCAATCTTTCTTTCGCATTGTTCGCCGTCGGTCATCTGGTGGGATTGTGGGTCGGCGTGGCGATGCTGATCGGTGCACTGATCGGTTGGGGCTGGGCGGTGCCGTACTATTCGGCCCTGACGCATGCGGCAGGTGCCGCGGCCGATGCCGCGCAGGCAACCTGGAGCCACAAGGTGCGCTTCCTTGGCGCGGGCACGATTGGTGTCGCCGCTATCTGGACACTGGCCAAGCTGGTCAAGCCGGTGGCTAGCGGCCTGGCCGGCGCCATGGCGGCAGCTCGCGTGCGTGCGGCCGGCAACGCGCATACCCTGGCGCGCACCGAGCAGGACATGCCAATCGGTATGGTGGCGGTGGTGACAGTCATTTGCCTGTTGCCGATCGGTTGGCTGCTCGGCAGTTTTGGTGCGGGCAGCGGCCTGGGTGGCTCGTTGGCCACGCTGGTAGTGGGCGGCGTAGCGTTCGTGGTGTTGATGAGTTTCTTCGTATCGGCCGTGTGCGGTTATATGGCCGGCCTGATCGGTTCATCCAACAGCCCGCTCTCGGGCGTGGGCATCCTGGTGGTGCTGGCGGCAGCGATGTTGCTGGTGGCTGGCGTGAAGTCGCACGTGCCACCGGAAGCAGGCAAGGCGCTAGTGGCGTTCGCGCTTTTCGTCACGGCCGTGGTGTTCGCCGTGGCAGCGATCGCCAACAACAATCTGCAAGATCTCAAGACTGGCCAGCTCGTGGATGCGACTCCGTGGAAGCAGCAGGTGGCGTTGGTCATCGGCGTCCTGGCCGGTGCGGTGATCATTCCGCCGGTGCTTGACCTGCTCAATCACGCCTATGGCTTTGCCGGCGTAGCCGGGGCTGACCCCGCCAAGGCGTTGGCCGCGCCCCAGGCTGGGCTGATCTCGGCCCTGGCACAGGGTGTCATTGAGAACAATATCGACTGGAGCCTGATCGGCGTGGGTTCGATCATCGGCGTAGTGATCATCGTGCTCGATGAGCTGCTCGGCCTGGGCACGCGTTCGGTCCGCCTGCCGCCGCTGGCAGTGGGGCTGGGGATCTACCTGCCCACATCGACCACCTTGATGGTCGTGGTCGGGGCCCTGGTAGGCGCATTCTTCGACAAGCGCGCTGAACGCGGTGCCAAGCCCGAGCCCACCAAGCAACTGGGTGTGCTGCTGGCCTCGGGCATGATCGTGGGTGAAAGCCTGATACTGGTGATCATCGCCGCTATCGTGGCTTTCACAGGCAATGCGGCACCGTTTGCGCTGGTTGGCGACGATTTCGCCGTCGCGGCCGAATGGATCGGTGGCATCGCCTTTGCCGCTGTGATGTTCGTGCTCTATCGCTGGGTCAGCCGACTGGCGTTGGGCAAATCCTGAGAGCCGGCCACCAGTCTGTGAATGGGCGGGTGGTACCAGCCTGCATTTCCCGTGCCTTACGATCATGGAATGTCATTTGACTGTGCCACGATCAAACGCCTGGGGGTCTTACCGGCTATGCTTGGCGGTTCGCAGCATCGACCTGCGGCGGTTGTAATGGTGTGGAGGCGTTAGTCGCGTGGCGGAGCACACTGGGGTGGATGCCCCGAATCCAGGTATCGGTATGAAGCCAGCAGCCGCGATGATCTTGTGGCTGCGCAGGCTGGCCGGGCCGTCCTTGTCACTGGCCATGCTATGCCTGGCGTTGTGGGCGCTGCACAAGCTGGCCAGCGAGGTCAGCTACCACCAGGTCGCCCGCTTCGTGCATGGCCTGCCAGACTGGCGCATCGCACTGGCAGTGATCCTGACCGCGCTCAGCTACGTGACCATGACCCTGTACGACTGGTTTGGCGTGGCCTCGCTGGGCAAGCGCCTGCCACGTGCCCAGGTCAGTTTCATTTCCTTTCTCAGCTATGCATTCAGCAATACGCTGGGCATGGCCTTGTTGATTTCAGGCTCGATCCGCTATCGCTTCTACATTCAGGCGGGTCTGACTACGGCTGAGGTCGGCAAGGTGGTGCTGTACTGCACGCTCAGTTTCTGGCTGGGCCTGTTCACACTGACCGGCGTGACCTTGCTGATCGTACCGATACCGGCAAGTCTACCGTTCGCCGCCATGCGGCTGCCGATCGGTGTAGCGCTGACCGTGTTGCCGATCGCCTGGATGGCGGCGAGCCTGCGTTTCCGTCGTCCCCTGCGTATCTGGCGCTGGCCGGTGAGCATGCCCACGCCCAGCCATGCGTTGCGGCAGATTGTCGTCGGCACCGTGGACTGGGGGCTGGCGGCCAGCGTGCTATATCTGCTGATGCCCAATGAAGTGGACACCGGGTTCGGGCATTTCCTGGCCATCTTCGCACTGGGGCAGATAGCCGGCCTGATCAGTCATGTGCCCGGCGGCCTGGGAGTATTCGAGGCGGTGATGCTGGCCGGCTATGGTGCTACCGGCAACGAAGGCCTGGAGGCGCAGATCCTGGGCGCACTGGCTGCGTATCGTCTGATCTACTATTTCCTGCCGCTGTGCGCGGCCACCTTGATGGTGCTGTTGCGTGAAGTGCGCGGGTTGCGCAGCAAGAGCCTGCTGTCGCCGTGGTTCACTGGCCTGCTGCCACCGTTCTTCGCGGGCCTGACCCTCGTATCGGGTGCGGTGCTGGTTTTTTCCGGTGCCACCAACGCCATTCCCGATCGTATGGCTATCCTGCGCAACGTGTTGCCATTGCCGGTGCTGGAGGTCTCGCATCTGCTCAGCAGCGTGGTCGGTATGCTGTTGCTGATCCTGGCCCGGGGCCTGCAACGCCGGTTGGATGCGGCCTATGTGCTGACCCTGGTACTGCTGGTGGTCGGCGCGGTGCTGTCGCTGCTCAAGGGCATCGACTACGAAGAAGCCACGCTGCTGTCACTTCTGGCGCTGGGTCTTGCACCAGCCCATCAGTTGTTCTATCGGCGTGCTTCGCTGTTCAGCACCAACTTCTCATTTGGCTGGATAGTCGCCATCCTGGCCGTGCTTGGCTGCGCTGGCTGGCTGGTGGTGTTCAGCTACAAGCATGTCGAATACAGCAGCAACCTATGGTGGGAATTCAGTTTCTACCATGGCGGCGCGCCGCGAGCGCTACGTGCCCTGGTGGGTGCGGCGGCAGCGGGCCTGCTATTCGCTCTGGCGACCTTGATCCGGCCGGCGCCGCCCCGGCTGCAATTGCCTGACGAGGCAGATCTGGCCCGGGCCACGCCTTTGATCAAGCAATATTCTTCGGCGCAGGCACATCTGGCGTTGATGGGTGACAAGACGCTGTTGTTTGATGCCCAGGACAAGGCCTTCATCATGTACGACGTCGAAGGCCGCAGTTGGATTGCCATGGGGGATCCGGTCGGCGATTCCGATGAGGCACGTCGCGAGCTGGTCTGGACGTTTCGCGAGCTGTGCGAGCGTGCAGGTGGCTGGCCGCTGTTCTATCAGGTGCGGCCTGAAGACCTGGACCTGTATCTGGAAGTGGGCATGAACCTGCTCAAGATCGGCGAGGAGGCCCGGGTCAAGCTCGACGAGTTCAACCTGGATGGCAAGTCGAAGAAGGTGTTGCGCAATACGGTCAACAAGCTCACCCGTGATGGCTTGCGGCTGGAGATCATTCCGACCGAGGCTGTGCCGGCGATGTTGCCGCGACTCAAGCAGATCTCCGACGCCTGGATGCGCGACAAGAAAGTGCGTGAGAAGGGCTTTTCGTTGGGAACCTTCGAACCGAAATACCTTAGCCGCACCCCGATGGCGGTGGTTTACCAGGGGGAGGAGCCGGTGGCCTTTGCCAACCTGTTCCTGACCGAGAGCAAGGAAGAGGCCTCGCTGGACCTGATGCGTCACATGCCCGATGGCACCTCCGGCATCATGGATTTCATGTTCATCCAATTGATGATGTGGGCCAAGCAGGAAGGCTATCGCTGGTTCAATCTCGGCATGGCGCCGCTGGCTGGTTTACAGAACCGCCGCACCGCCACGCTATGGAGCCGCTTCGGCGCGATGATCTTCGGCCGTGGTGAACGCTTCTACAATTTCCGCGGCCTGCACAGGTACAAGGACAAGTTCGATCCCGAGTGGGAGCCGCGCTACCTGGCCGTGCCGGCCAATATTGCCTTGCCGGTGGCGCTGACCAATCTGGCCAGCCTCATTTCCGGTGGTTTGTCGGGTATGGTTCGTCGATGAAGAAGATCCTGTGGTTGTTGTTTGCCCTGCTGTTGATCGTTGCCGGTGTCGGCGTAGCGTTCTGGCAGCCCTGGAATCATGCTGGCATGGCCCAATCGTTGACGGTCATCACGCCGCCGCCTGGCAGTGTGCCTCCGGCTGGTCGTGATGACGTCATCGCCATCATCTATTCCGGCGATGGCGGCTGGCGCGACCTGGACAAGCAACTGGGCGGCAAGCTCAGCGAGCGGGGTGTTCCCGTGCTCGGTGTCAGCGCGTTGAGCTATTTCTGGCGCACGCGTTCCGTGGAATCGTCGGCCGCCGATTTGGATGCCTTGATCCGTCAGAACCTTGCGACCTTTCATAAGAAGCGGGTCTGGCTGATCGGGTTCTCCTTTGGCGCTGACGTCCTGCCGTCCATCATCGGTAAATTGCATTCCGATACCCGCGCTACCCTGGCCCAGGTCGTGTTGTTGTCGCCCACACGCGATGCCAGCTTCGAGATCGAAATGGAGGGCTACATGCGGGAGGGTTGGTTCAAAACCCATACCCAGGAATGGATTCAGAAGCTTAATCCGGTCGCGCATTACGACGCCCTCCCACCCTTGCTGGCGTTGGACGGTCGCCCGCCGGTCGTCTGCTATTACGGCACCGACGAAGCTGAGGATACGATCTGTACCGAGCCGAAATTGCCGGGTTGGGTGCGGGTGGAAGCCAAGAAGGGCGACCATCACTTCGACGGCGACTACGGCAAGCTTGCCCAGGAGATGCTGCAAGGGCTGCCTGGGCATTGAAGGGTCGAACGCGCTAAAGTAAATCAAGAACGGGACGATACCCCAGCGTCACGCCGTCCGGAGTTTGCCAGTTCATGTTGTTTCGAGCCTGCCCAGGCACAAGTCTTGATTTACCGAGTCTGCTCCAGACCGGTATCTGGGAGTGGTACGCGCAGGCTCGGGCAAACCAAGGCGTGAACGGCCATGACGTCACGTTGACATTCGTGAATGGATGGTCGTGGGCATGAGCCACTTCAACAAACCCCCCAACCCGTCGAACAACACCGTGGACTGGAGCGACCCTCGCCTGGAGGATCTGCTCAAGAAGACCGAGGGCTGGAGCCTGGATAACCGCGGTGTGTTCAGTCCGGTGCCCTGTGACATCCATGTAGGCTGGGGTGCTGGCGGCGGAAGGCAGGCCACCCTGGTGTTTGAGCGTGATGGCGTCATGGTCATCGAGGCGCGCTTCATCCTGCCCAAGGGCGATCCGGTGCGGGTGGACCGCATCCAGGCCGGCACCTTGCGGTCCACCTGGGGCATCGTCATCGATGGACGGGAAGGCCATCGTGCCGAAGACAAGGCCAATGGCGTGCATGTCTACTGGATCCACGGTCGCTGATCGCTTGCGCAGATCCATGCAGCCCATGGCGTGATGCGTGGTCTGGTTGCATGATGGCAGGCTTCCCAGCTTGCGATCCTCATGCATGACATGGCTTGATTCGGCTGCACCAAACAGCGGCGTTACAGCGAAACTGGCTCGTAATCCAGGCATCGATGCCCTGCGCGGGTTTTGCATCCTGCTCGTGGTGACGCACCATCTTGGATTGCGCATTCCCTTCAAGAAGACGTTGCTGGCCGGCATATTGCCGGCGCCATTGCTGCGCGCGCTGAATTTCAACGGCTACGAGTGCGTATTCATCTTCTTCGTGATTTCCGGATTCCTGATCGCCAGCAATGTGCTCAAGCGTTATGGTGCCTTCCGGCACGTGGACCTGCGCCATTTCTACGGCCGGCGCTTCGCGCGAATCGCCCCGTGTCTGCTGGCGCTGGTCGCGGTGCTGGCGGGCCTGCACCTGGCGGGCGCGGACGACTACGTCATCCACCGCGAGGGGCAATCGCTACCGGGAGCCGTGGCGGCTGCATTGGGCCTATACCTGAACTGGTACGAGGGGCTGACCGGCTATCTGCCCGGCAACTGGGATGTTCTGTGGTCGTTGTCGATCGAAGAGGTGTTCTATATCGGTTTTCCGTTGCTATGCCTGCTTATGCGGCGCGATGCGGTGATGTTGCCGTTGTTGCTCATCCTGGCGCTGAGCCTGCCGTGGACGCATGCGGCCCTGGCAGGTAACGAGATATGGCAGGAAAAAGCTTACTTGCCGGGCATGGCCGCCATCGCCACGGGCATCCTCGGTGCGTGGCTGGCATCGCGCTTGCGTATCGCGCGCATGGGTACGATGGCCTTGCAGGTCATCGGTTGGGTGGGTATCGCCGCGGTGTTTCTCGCCGGTGGCTGGCTCTGGCACTTCCTGCGCGACGGATACATGCTCGTGCTGACGTTCTCTGCGCTGGCGCTGATGCTTGCCTTCTCCGCCCAGGAGCGAGCGGGCGATAGCCGTCCTTTGCCGGGCCTGGGCTGGCTTCGTAGTTGGGGGCGTCTAAGTTACGAGATCTACTTGACGCACATGTTCGTGGTGTACACGATTGTGCGCCTCTACAAGACCTACGGTAGCGAGCCTTACGGTTTTGCGTGGTACCTGCCAGCCTTGCCCGCATGCTGGCTATTGGGTTTGGCCGTCGAACGCTGGCTGTCGGTTCCTGCGGAGCGGCGGCTGCGTATGCGGTTGAGCCGCCCCATGTGAGGTCGGCAACTGCGTCACCTGGGAAGTCGCGTCTGCGATGCACGAGGAGAATGGCCAAGAACAAGGCAGCCCAGGCTCGTCCTTGTTGCCCTGTTTACTCTTTAACAGGCGCCGCAGCCGCCGACGTTGCGGTGAGCAAAGTGAGCGACGCCGCCGCACCGGGGCGCGCCCTTACTCAGAACGCCATATTCCATCCCACCGTGCCCCATCGAGCAACCTGACGGTCGCGGTTATATCCCAGCACAAGATCCAGGCTGCTTGATCCGATGTGGAAGCGCACGCCGCCCTGGGTGCTCGAACTGCGGCCAGCGATGCGCAGGTGCTCGACCAGAAAGCTGACCTCCGTGACGGGTGCATACTCCAGGCCCACGCCAGCTAGCGCGCGCCATCGGTTGCCGCGGACTTGATCGACGCCCAGATTCACATTGGCGGTCCATTGTCCTGTGGCATCCAGGCTCTGCGAAAAGGCCGCGTAGGCGTTGTTGGCCACATGGTGACCATGCTCGAAGGTGGTATTGGCATCCAGTGCGATGCTCAGGCCTTGATCGCCGCCATCGCGCACCAGCCACTTCATGGCAGGCATCTGCGAGTCGCCGTGCGGAGCGTTGAGACGCGAGAGGCCCAGCGAGAACTCGACGGGTCCCCTCGCGCAAGCCGGTGTGCTGGTCAGCGCCACGTGGCCGTCACGAAAGACCTGCAACCAGCTTTCCAACTGGCAATGACCCGCAGGTGTCGTGGATGCATCGTCCACGAGATAACTGCCGCCGGACGCGTGGGTTACGGCGGGAACCAGAAGCAGCAAGACAAGAGCCCCGAAGGGACCGAAGCGAAAAATATGCATGATGCGCGCTCTCGCGCCCGTGTCTTTGAGAACGCGGGCATTCGGGAAAAACAAGGAGAGCGTTGAAACCGGTCAACGCTATCGCGGTACGGGCTGGCCGTCCGGCGATACGCGAGAACGACAAGTCAGCCGATGGATTGAAGCGGGCTAGGGTCGTCGTCCATGGGGGGAACTCGTGAGGCAGAAGGCGCGCACAGTGTATGCGCGCTTGCGGAGATGGCAAGTGGTTTCAGCGGATCAGCGGCGATAACGATTGATTTCATCACGCAGGGCCACCGTCGCGGCGCGCGAAGCTTGCGCGAAATTTTCGTCCTGCCCGGCGTAGAGGATAGCGCGTGAGGAGTTGAGCATCAGCCCGTTGCCATCGGCGGTGCGGCCGTGGCGCACGACCGCCTCGACGTCGCCGCCTTGCGCACCGATGCCCGGCACCAGCAGTGGCATGTCGCCGACCAGAGCGCGCACCTCGGCCAATTGCTCGGGCCAGGTCGCTCCCGTCACCAATGCGCAATTACCGTGCGCGTTCCAGTCGCGGGCGATCAGTCGGGCTACGTGTTGATATAGCGGCATACCGTCGACGTTCAGATCCTGCAAGTCCGAGGCGCCGGGATTGGACGTATGGCAAAGCAGGATCACGCCCTTGTCAGCGCGATCAAGAAAAGGCTGGATCGAATCGCGGCCCAGGTATGGATTGAGCGTGACCGCATCTGCCTGGTAGCGCTCGAATGCCTCGGTGACGTAATGCTGAGCGGTGCTGCCGATGTCGCCGCGCTTGGCATCGAGGATCACCGGCACCCGGGGAAACATCGCGTGCATGTGGGCGATCAGTCGCTCCAGCGCATCTTCCGCGCGCAGCGCCGCGAAGTGCGCAATCTGCGGCTTGAATGCGCATACGAGGTCGCCCGTGGTGTCGACGATGGCGCGACAGAACTCGAATACCGCATCAGGGTGCTCGCGCAAATGCGTCGGAAATTTCGCAGGCTCCGGATCGAAGCCGACGCAGACAAGCGAGTCATGGGTGGCCCATGCCTGTTTGAGCGATTGCATGAAGTGCATGGGGCCTCCTTGAGGGTAGAGGGTGAGGAGTGAGGAGCAGGCAGGTTGCAGGGAACGGGCTCCCTCATGCTCATTCCAGCCTGCTTATCAAAAGCTCGCTTTTGCTCGTAGAGAGAGGCGCGAAGGGAAGAGGAGGAGTGGGTGTTTTCTCTCACACCTCACTCCTCTCAACTCACTCCTGAACAGCTGCTTCAAGCTAGCTTCTTGTACTTGACTCGCTTGGGCTTGGAGCCCTCGTCGCCCAGACGGCGCTTCTTGTCCGCCTCGTACTCGTTGTAGTTGCCGGGAAAGAACTCCACGTGCGAGTCGCCTTCGAACGCAATGATGTGCGTGGCGATGCGATCGAGGAACCAGCGGTCATGCGAAATGACCATCGCGCAGCCGGGGAATTCCAGCAGGGCGTCTTCCAGGGCGCGCAGGGTTTCCACGTCCAGGTCGTTCGACGGCTCGTCCAGCAGCAGCACGTTGCCACCTTGCAGCAGGGTCTTGGCCAAGTGCAGGCGACCCCGTTCACCGCCGGACAGGTTGCCCACGATCTTCTGTTGGTCGGTGCCCTTGAAGTTGAAGCGACCGATGTATGCGCGCGACTGGATCTCGAAGTTGCCGATGGTCAGGATGTCCAGGCCGCCGGAGATTTCCTGCCACACGTTGTGCTTGTCGTCGAGCATGCCACGTGACTGGTCGACATAGGCGAGCTTGACCGTGTGGCCGAGCTTGACTTCGCCGACATCGGGCTGTTCTTTGCCCATGATCATCTTCATCAGTGTCGACTTACCAGCACCGTTGGGGCCGATGACGCCAACAATGGCGCCCGGTGGCACCTTGAACGACAGGTCATCGATCAGAAGGCGGTCACCGAAGGACTTGGAGACATTTTTGAATTCGATCACTTCCTGACCGAGGCGCTCGCCCGGTGGAATGAAGATTTCATTGGTCTCGTTGCGGCGCTGGTACTCGACCGCGTTCAGTTCCTCGAAACGGTTCAGGCGCGCCTTGCCCTTGGACTGACGTCCCTTGGCCGCCGAACGCACCCATTCCAATTCCTTTTCGATTGCCTTCTGACGCGACTTTTCCTGCTGCGCTTCCTGCTTGAGGCGAGCATCCTTCTGCTCCAGCCACTCGGTGTAGTTACCCTTCCACGGAATGCCGCGGCCGCGATCGAGTTCGAGGATCCACTCAGCGGCATTGTCGAGGAAGTAGCGATCATGGGTGACGGCCACGACAGTGCCGGGATAGCTCTGCAGGAACTGTTCCAGCCAGTCGACCGACTCGGCATCCAGATGGTTGGTTGGCTCGTCCAGTAGCAGCATGTCCGGCTTGGACAGCAGCAGGCGGCACAGCGCCACGCGACGCTTTTCACCACCGGAGAGCGCGCCGATCTTGGCGTCCCACGGCGGCAGGCGCAGCGCATCGGCCGCCACTTCGAGCTGGCGTTCCAGCGCATGCGCGTCGTTGGCGGCAAGGATCGCTTCGAGCGATTCCTGTTCTTTGGCCAGCTTGTCGAAATCCGCGCCCTCCTCCGCGTAGGCGGCATAGACCTCTTCCAGGCGCTTCTGCGCGTCGAGAATCACCGAGACGCCTTCCTCGACCGCTTCGCGCACGGTCTTTTCCGCGTCTAGCTGTGGCTCCTGCGCCAGGTAGCCCACCTTGATGCCCGGCTGCGGGCGCGCTTCGCCCTGATAGTCGGTATCAACGCCGGCCATGATCCTCAACACGGTCGATTTGCCGGCACCGTTGAGACCCAACAGGCCGATCTTGGCGCCCGGGAAGAACGACAGGGAGATGTCTTTGATGATCTGACGCTTCGGGGGGACGATCTTGCTGACCCCGTTCATGGTGTAGATGTACTGCATGCTTCGCTCCCTCAAGGGCGGATTCGGGCCCGCGGATATGCGTGTCCGGCAAAGAAAATGGGACGTTGATCGACAATTATCGCTGATAGGTCGTCGGGCCGCCATGATCACGGCAAGTCTTTAGATGTCGGTCGGGGAAGGCCGTGGCCATGTGAGTGTATTCGAGTCGGTCGCGTAGTCGCCCGACAAGCTGTTAGGGGAAAGCTTACAGGCCCCAAATTCGAGAGCTGATACGCTGGATCTGCAATACGATAAAAGTCAAGGAGATCTCATGAAACGGAGCCTTTTATTCGCCGCGCTGATGCTGGGCCTTCCCCTTCAGGTACTTGCCGCCAGGCAGGAAAGCTGCCCGAAAATCGAGCAGATCCAGCATCGTGGCGGCGTCTACACGACCGTCGATCAGCACTGGCTCGGCATCAGCCAGTCAGGCTCTAGCGCCGTGATTGGTTTCACGGAAGCGACGTTTTATCCGGATGGGGCAAAAAACTTGCGTGGGCGATTGAATAGCTGTTCCTACCAGCTTGACGGCGGGCAAATGCTGGACATGCGCTACAAACGCGATGCGTCGTCCGATGTGATCGTCAACATTCGTGATAATGGGCAATGGTCGCGGCAAGAAGGGCCGTTCGGCATTGTCTATCATCTATGCAAAGGTCCCGATCCGAGTGTCTGCGCCTTCTCTGAGAGCCAGAGCTGAGGGGATAAGTCAGCCAGGCTCTTCCTATGGCAGTTCCAGGTTGAAATGCCAATTGCCGTAGGCGAACGCGTGCTGGCCCGGTCGGCCGTCAAGCTGGAATGACCGCTTGATGGCCGGCTTTTTCGCCTGTTTTCGCAGTCTTCTTGGGGTTTTTTCTTGCGGCAGGCGCCTGCAAAGGTCTCGTCTGTCGAGCGGGTACCTCGAGTTGAGCCTTGGCCTGAAGCGGTTACTGGGAAAACAACCTTGAGATGTGCTTGACGAACTGGCGGCTCACCCAGCGAGTCTGCTTGTATCATTCAGGTTTTGTATAACTTGTATTTCGCCATTCTGGCGCGGCATAGCCCGGTTCGGGGAGGGCCAGAAGCGGCAGGTCAACGAGCGGATTCGGGAAAGAGACTTTTGAGGCCATCGCTTTGCCATGGACCGTCCCTCGATTAGGCCGTCTCTATCTGCACGCTTCGAGGACTTGCCAGGCATGCGATGAGAGGTAGTGACGTGGATGGAGCGGCGGCGTCAGCATGGAGGAGGTTATCGGCCCTGGACCAGGCAGCCGCGCGATGGGCCGCATCAGAAGGGCGATGGGCGATCGTGCTTCACGAACTGGTCTGCTTTGGCATCAAGCAAGCCTCGGCTTGCCTGTTCGGAGCATGCATGCTGTTCCTGTTGCTGGCGACCTGGGCGTTCTATCCCCATGACGCATGGCTGGCCCGCTACGACTTCCTGACGCTTGCCGCGTTCTTGCTACAGATGGGGCTGCTTGTCCTGGGCTTGGAGTCGCGACAGGAAGCGATGGTCATTGCGCTGTTCCATGTGACCGGGACGTTGATGGAGATCTTCAAGACCGCGATGGGGTCCTGGGTGTATCCGGAGGTGGGGGAGGCCGTGCTGCGTATCGGCGGCGTGCCGCTCTTTACCGGATTCATGTATGCCTCGGTGGGCAGCTATGTCGCCCGCGCATGGCGCCTTTTCGATTTCCGCTTTACGCGGCATCCGCCGTTTCGTGTCACTGTGGTGCTGGCGGTAGCTATCTATGCAAATTTCTTCAGCCATCATTTCTTGCTGGATATGCGGCCTTTATTGTTTGCCGCACTGGCGATCATGTTCGGGCCGACATGGATTGATTTTCGCATTCGGCATAGCTACCGGCGTATGCCGCTGTTGCTTGGATTTTGCCTGGTGGCCGCTTTCATCTGGTTAGCCGAAAACCTGGGTACGTTCGCATCGGCCTGGCGTTACCCGCAGCAACACGATCAATGGCATCTGGTGCCGATAGGCAAGTTCGGTGCGTGGCTGCTGTTGATGATCATCAGTTATGTGATGGTGTCTGCTGTGGCGCATCGAATGTCCGGATCGCCTCATTCGGCGAACCCTTGATGGGGGGCTGCAAAAGAATGGCCTTCTGTTGCGCTCCTTAGCGCAAGAGCGCCTGGTGGATCAGGATCTGGAGTGAGCCTGCTGAGTTCCTGTAGGGCCACCCTCAAAGGTGATATAGATGCGCTCCGCATTTTCGTGTTTTTGCCAGCCCCATATGACCGCAACATCCTCCGGAGTGTTCGGTTTGTCAGACAAGAGCACGTCTTCCCTCTCTTGAAGGGCTATTGCCCAGTAAAGGCTTCCACTGCCTCAGCGTCCGAATATCCGCAGTTCACTAGAGCCTAAGGGATGGTTGACGTAGAGCGTGATCTTTTCACCTTGCTGCAGTGAAAAAAAACAGGAAGTTTCCCGTCGTCGGGCACCGGGATAGCCGCTGCTGCATCCTGCATGGTGGTAGAGACCATGAGTGCCGATGAGTCGAGCGGGACGGCTCGCGACCATGGCATGGATTATTGCGCCATGGTCGGCAAGGACATGGCTACGCCCGCGCCAACCGGGATGCAGAAAATAAGAGTTCGCTTCATGTTCGTGATGTGCTCCATGCGGTAATGGCGACTGCGGAATGCAATCGCCATCACCATGAAAACACGCCACTTCGAATGCCGGGAATGAGAGCGACCCGCTCATGTCGTTAGGCACGGCCATCAGCGGTGTGATCATTGCGCCACCTGGGGCGAGGTAAGTCGATGCGTGGCCTTCGCTGCCGCGTTAGCTTGGGATGCAGTCATCGCGGACTGCGGTCTGTATGGGGCTTGCGTAGTCGATCAGCGCCGTGACCGTGCGTGTGTGCAGGGAAGCCGCGTCTTGTCCTGGCGGCAGCATGTTGGCGATTTCCAGCATCACTGCGCCATGCAGGGACGCCCAGATCTGATGGCCGAAAATCGGCGCGTCAACCTCGATCAGGCCTTCGGCCGCCATGGCGTCCACGTGCGCCGTGATGGTTTGCCACATGCGGCGATGTGCCTCCTGGTAAGCCGGGTCGTCCTGTCGCGGCTCGGGGTATTCGAACATCAGGCGATACGTGGCCGTGTTCGTGCGCGCGAACGCGATATAGGCATCGCGCACTGCGCGGCTGCGACTTCGTCCGTCGCCAGGTTGCGCGAGCGCATCTTCCAGGCATTGCGAAAAGCGATGCATGCCGCGTGTGCGCACGGCGGTCATGATGCTGTCCTTGTTGGGGTAATAGCGATAGGCGGTCATGGTGCCGATGCCCAGTTCCGTGGCAATGCGGCGCATGGTGACGGCGACCGGCCCTTCTTCCACGTACAGCCGTGCGGCCACGGCGCAGATGCGCTCGCGAAACGATTCGGTCTCCTGCTCGCTCAGTGCCTTGGGCATGGCTTGTGCCTCAGGGCGTGACGTGCAGCGTCTTGCGGAAGAAATCGAGCGCATCGGCAAGGATGCGGGCGTGCACCTGCCTGCGATCGACGCCCTGCGGGTCGGAGCAGATCACGGCGGCTTGTCTTGCCAGTTCTGGCGAGCATGGGGCGAGGAATACCCAATGATCGGCCTTGGGCACCATCGTCTTGCCGGCCAGTGTATGCAGCAGGGGCGCCAGGTGTTCAGCGTTCTCGGAGGGTATGAGTACGTGGTCGTTCTGGGCGTAGTAGAGATACACCGGGCGATCAACCGCTGCGGCACCAGCGGCATCGAAGGCGATGCTTTGCGGCGCCATCACGAAAGCGGCCTTGACGCGAGGATCGGCTGTCATTCCCCATTGCATGCTGTCCTTCTGCAGCAAGGCGGCCACATCGATATCGGTTTGCCCGCGCCTGGCTGCCGAGGCGAACAGGCGGCGGGTGACATCGCAGACATCATGGTCGCCGGGGTACTTTTTGCAGTAAGTGATAAAACGGTCGAAACGAGGTTTGGCCCCCACTACCATCAGGGCCGTATAACCGCCCGCCGAGAAGCCGGCCACGCCGATGCGGTCTGGGTCGATCAATACCTTCCAGCTCGGGCTGGTCAGCAGGGCGTCGATGGTCTCGGCCACCTGGATCGGACGCCCGCCCATGACACGTGGATAACCTACGCCAGTCTGGTCGTGGAAGTTGTCCCCGGGGTGTTCGAGCGTAGCCACGATGAAGCCGTGACTGGCCAGGTAGGTCGCAAGGTCATGGTGTCCCATGTCCGAGCCACCGTTGCCGTGGGAAATGACGACCATTGGATGGATGCCGGCCTGGACGGGGGCATCGGCGGTTGCGGCGATGTGGTAAGGCCCCCGGACGGTGTCGCCCGACGCCCGCAGAGAAGGGTAGAACACCAGGCCCGGCATGGCGACGTCGTTGACCCGGTCGTGAATCGACAAGGTCTGGAATCCCACCCCGGTGGCCGGGGCATGGGCAGCATGAGCCCATGGCAGTGTGAGCGTACACAGGCAAACGAGCAGGCCAGCCAAGCGGTTGCGGAATAGCATCATGGGATTCCCTGATCAGGCGTACAGTGTACCGTACGCTGTACGACATATACCTCGCAAGTGCTGCCATTGGCCGTAACCCGCGCCGAGCGTTACAATTTCAGGTCTAAATCCCCGTTTGCCACATCGAAAGAGGTCAGGATGTTCCCGAAGAACGACACGATCGCCGGCTATGACGACGAGTTGGCCCAGGCCATTGCCGCCGAGGCCCGTCGCCAAGAAGACCACGTCGAGCTGATCGCCTCGGAGAACTACGCCAGTCCACGCGTGCTTGAGGCGCAGGGCTCGGTACTGACCAATAAGTACGCCGAAGGTTATCCCGGCAAGCGCTACTACGGCGGTTGCGAGTTCGTCGACGTTGCCGAGAAACTGGCCATCGATCGCCTCAAGCAACTATTCGGGGCTACCTATGCCAACGTCCAGCCGCATTCAGGCTCGCAAGCCAACCAAGCGGTCTACCTGGCACTGCTGCAACCGGGCGACACCATCCTGGGCATGTCGCTGGCGCACGGTGGTCACCTGACCCACGGTGCCAAGGTCAATGTGTCGGGCAAGCTGTTCAACGCGGTGCAGTACGGCGTGAACGATCAGGGCCTGGTTGACTACGACGAAGTCGAGCGACTGGCGGTCGAACACAAGCCGAAGATGATCGTTGCCGGTTTCTCTGCTTATTCGCAGGTCATGGACTGGGCGCGTTTCCGTGCCATTGCCGACAAGGTCGGTGCATGGCTGTTCGTGGACATGGCGCACGTGGCAGGCCTGATTGCCGCCGGTGTCTATCCCAATCCGGTGCCGCACGCCCATGTAGTCACTTCGACCACGCACAAGACCCTGCGCGGTCCGCGTGGCGGTTTCATCATCGCCAAGGATCCGGGCGATGATGTCGAAAAGAAACTGCAGTCGATTGTGTTTCCAGGCATCCAGGGCGGTCCCTTGATGCACGTGATCGCCGCCAAGGCGGTGGCCTTCAAGGAGGCGCTGGAGCCGGAGTTCAAGCAATACCAGCAGCAGGTGGTTGCAAATGCCAAGGTCATGGCACGCACCTTGATCGAGCGCGGCTACAAGGTCGTGTCCGGTGGCACCGAGAACCACCTGATGCTGATCGACCTGATCGGTCGCGAGGTCACCGGCAAGGACGCGGAAGCGGCCTTGGGCAAGGCCCATATCACGGTCAACAAGAACGCCGTGCCGAATGATCCGCGTTCGCCCTTCGTCACCTCCGGCTTGCGCGTGGGCACGCCGGCGGTTACAACGCGTGGCTACAAGGAGGCTGACGTGGTGGAGTTGACCAACTGGATCTGCGACGTGCTGGATGCGCCCGCCGACGAGACAGTGCTCGCCAAGGTGCGCGCGCAGGTCACGGCGCAGTGCGAGAAGTTCCCCGTCTACGGTTGAGGAGCCAGGGTCGAGGGGGCGCCGATTGTGGTGCTCCCTGGTCCGTCCAGCGATGCATTGTCCGTTTTGCCAGCACGAAGATACGCGTGTCATCGATTCGCGCCTGACCGAAGACGGTGCCACCGTGCGCCGTCGCCGCGAATGCCCGCAATGCGGTGAGCGCTTCAATACGTTCGAGACGGCCGAGTTGAAGTTGCCGACCATCGTCAAGAGTGGCGAGCGTCGTGAGAGCTTCGACGAGCGCAAGCTGCGCGTGAGTTTCGAACGCGCGCTCCAGAAGCGTCCCGTCGCTACCGACGCCGTGGATGATGCCGTGCGCATCATCATCAACGATCTGCGCAAGAGCGGCGAACGGGAAATGCCCTCGCGGCAAGTCGGCGAGCTGGTGATGCGCGAGCTCAAGAAGCTCGACCAGGTTGCCTATGTGCGTTTCGCTTCGGTATACCGTCGATTCGAAGATGTCCACGCGTTTCGCGAGGAAATCGAAAAGCTCGAACGTGATCTGCCAGGCCTGGAAAACCTCCAGCTCTCGTTGCTTGGCGAGGCGGCGGTCAAGCGCAGCAAGAAAGGGTAGGGGCCTCCTTTTTCGGGCGTATGGGCCGCTATGGAAATCCATGGCGCTCTGCCAGAATGCGCGCCATGGCCGATCCCCTCTTTTCCGCTGTCGATCATCTGCATATGGCCCACGCCCTGCGTCTGGCCGAACTGGGGCTGTTCACCACCCAACCCAATCCACGAGTCGGCTGCGTCATCGCCCATGGGAGCGAAGTGGTTGGTACAGGCTGGCACCGCAAGGCGGGCGAGCCGCATGCGGAAGTGCATGCCCTGCGCGAAGCCGGTGATCGAGCACGCGGTGCCACCGCCTACGTCACCCTTGAACCCTGCGCGCATCACGGTCGAACGCCACCTTGTGCCGATGCCCTGGTCCAGGCCGGCGTGGCACGCGTGGTCGTTGCGATCGAGGATCCGTTTCCGCAGGTGGCCGGACAGGGGATTGCCAGGCTTCGTGCCGCCGGCATCGAGGTGCAGGCAGGGCTGATGCGCGAAGCCGCGCGTGAACTGAATATCGGGTTCTTCAGCCGTATCGAGCGCGGTCGGCCCTGGGTCCGCATCAAGTTGGCCATGAGCCTGGATGGGCGTACCGCGCTGGCGACGGGCGAGTCGAAATGGATCACCGGCGTGGCCGCGCGCGAGGATGTGCAACGCTGGCGCGCACGCAGTTCGGCGGTGCTTACCGGCAGTGGCACGGTCTTGGCGGACAACCCACGTCTTACGGTTCGCCTTGAGCAGCCGCATGCGCAAGCCACGCGCGTGGTACTTGATCGCCTGTTGCGTACACCCAGGAACGCACAGGTGCTGGATGGCCAGATGCCCACGCTGATCCTGCATGGGGCAGGCGCCAGGCCCGACAGCCGTTTCGACAGCGTCAAATGCATGGTCACCGCGGAAGTAGGACACAGTTTCGATTTGGCTGCCGCAATGAAGCTCCTGGCTGAGCAGGATTTCAACGAAGTGCAGGTCGAATCCGGGCCGACGCTTTGCGGCGCGCTGGTGGCGGCGGGCCTGGCCGATGAGCTGCTTATCTACGTGGCTCCCGTGCTGCTGGGCGACCACGCCATGCCGCTGCTGGGCCTGCCCGCGCTCACCGATATGTCCCGGCGTCGTTCGCTGCGCATGATCGAGCAGCGGCAGATAGGCGACGATTGGCGGTTGCGTCTGCGCCCGGTCGATGTCGCGTAGTTCCCGTTTCTCCTTTGAGCGACAGCATCCCGTTGCGGTAGGAGCGTGTGACCCTACGGCTTCAAGGCAACGTCGTTCCGGCGCAGGTCGGGACCCACAGGCTGGACTCCGATGGACCTGAAGATTGTAGATTCTAGCCGTCGCTGACTTCGGCAAGAGGGTTTTTAGAGACTCCCTGCGTCGCGTCTTGCATCGCGATTGAGGTCGCTCCAGCAAAGCACTGTGGCATTTCAGCGCGAAAAATCGATCGAGATCTTGCCAAAGTGCCGCGCCGAAGCCAGCAGGTCAAAAGCATCATGCAGTTCATCGAAGCCAAATACGCGGTCGATGACTGGTTGCAGCCTGGTCTGCTCGATCGCGGTCACCATCTGCTCGTGCTGTTCCAGTGAGGCAACGGCCACGCCTTGCAAATGGACGCGCTTTAGCAGTGCGTGCGACAACGGGATGCTGGCTTCGCCGCCGCCCAGGAAGCCGACCAGGGCGATCAGTCCATGCATGGCGACGGCCTCCATCGACTGTCGTAGCGTCGAGCCGCCCACGGTTTCGATCACGGCATCCACGCCACGGCCGCCAGTGGCCTCCCGTACAAGGCTAGCCCACTGCCCATGACGGACATAGTTGATGCCGACTTCGGCGCCCAGCGCCTTGGCGCGTTCGAGTTTTTCGTCACTGGATGAAAGCACGATGACGCGCGCGCCACGCAATCGGGCAAATTGCAGCGCAAACAGCGATACGCCTCCGGTGCCGAGCACGAGCACGCTCTGGCCGCTGGTGATGTGCGAAATCTCCAAGCTATGCCAGGCAGTGAGAGCTGCTATGGGTAGGGTGGCCGCCTGCACGGCGCTCAAGTGCGTGGGTGCAGGAGCGAGCGCATAGGCGTCGAAGCAGGCCAGTTCGCGCATGACGCCGTCGTTTGGTCCACCCGGTTCGGCATGTATCCACTCCGGCCGGATGGCGCCGGCCAGCCAGCGTGACTTGTAGAGCGTAGTCACGCGATCACCAGGTTTGAAGCGACGCACGCCCTCACCCACGGCAACCACGGTGCCCGCGCCATCGGAGATCGGCACCACGGGAAGCGTCGATTCGGTATAGAGCTTGCCCTGGACCAGCAGGAGATCGCGGTAGTTGAGCGAGGCGGCTTCCAGTCTGACCAGCACTTCGCCTGCTCGCGGTTGCGGATCGGGCAGTTCGATTCTTTCAAGGTGATCAAGACCGATGGCGGTGAGGCGATAGCTGCGCATGGCGTGTTTCCTTGGGAAAGGCGTCATGGTGATACCCGAGGACATCGGTGATAATCCATGGAATTGGCATATAATTTATTCAAATTATGAATCAATCATTTGAATTGACGCCTACGCGTGTACGCGAGTTGCGGGCATTCGCGCTTTCCGCGCGCCTGCTCAATTTCTCGTTGGCCGCCCGGGAGGCGGGCTGTACACCTTCGGTATTGAGCCGGCGCATTGCGTCCCTGGAAGATGCCGTAGGCACGCGCCTGTTCCTGCGCACGACACGTCGCGTCACCCTGACTGCACGCGGCGAGCAACTGCTCGCTCACTGCGAGCGACTTGAGCAAGTGATGGTCGATCTCGCAGCCGACCTGCGTCCGCGCGAGGGTGAACCAGAAGGCTACCTGCGCCTGCACCTGCCGTTGGCTTATGGCCGCCATCGCATTGCGCCGTTGCTGGCCCGTTTCATGGCCCTCCATCCGCAGGTTCATCTCGAAGCTCACTACGATGACGCATACGCAGATCTGGTAGCGTCACGGACGGATTTGGCCATTCGTGTCGGGCAATTGGCCGATGTGCAGCTAGTGGCGCGACCGATAGGCCATATGCGCCGTTACCTCTGTGCTTCGCCCGGTTATCTCGCGTCGGCACCACCGCTGGGCGATCCTGTCGATCTGAAAGCGCACCGTTGCATCGCTTTCAGCGGTCTGCGAACAGGCACGTTGTGGCAGTTGCATCGGCAGCGCCAGCGTCGTTCGGTGCGTGTCGAGCCTGTCATGCGCAGCAACGATGTCGAAGCCATGCGTGACGCGCTGGTTGCCGGTGTCGGCATCGGCATCATGGGAGATTACCTGGCCGATGCTCTGGTGGCGCAAGGCCGGCTCGTTGAAGTGTTGCCGGACTGGCAACTACAGCCTGCACCGATCCACCTTGTCTGGCTACCGGGCGCGGATCGTACACCGGCGATGCGCCTGCTGATCGATGATCTGGTCCGGGCGATGGCCCAGGCGGCCTGATCACGGCCGATGCAACGCGCTGTTCGCCAGAAGGCACAAACAGCACGGCGGCCCTGGCTGGGGTTGATGCTAGAATCGCCAGGGCCGGCTCGCCGGTAAAACCACAACGACGTCTTCAGGGCGGGGTGGAATTCCCCACCGGCGGTAGGTGCCCGTAAAGGCACGAGCCCGCGAGCGCTCCTGGTACCCGCCGGGAGGTCAGCAGATCCGGTCCGATGCCGGAGCCGACGGTCAGGCAGCCCCAACGGGTTGTCCACAGTCCGGATGAAAGAAGACGGCCAGCGCGACGCCATGCGTGGCGGTATGCGTTTGCCTCCAGCCTTGGGGCGTTCTTGCTTTTGTTCGAGGAGAACGTTTCATGTTTACCGGAATCATCCAGGTCGTCGGCCGCATTGCCCGGCTGGAGCCACGCGGTGGCGATGTACGTCTTCACGTCGATACCGCCGGACTCGACCTGGCCGATGTGCAGCTTGGCGACAGCATCGCCGTGTCGGGCGTCTGCTTGACCGCCGTCACGCTGGACGCTCGCGGTTTCAGTGCGGACGTATCCAACGAAACCCTCTCCCTGACCACACTGGGCCAGCACAAGGCCGGCGATCCAGTGAACCTGGAAAAGGCCTTGCGGCTGGCCGATCGCCTGGGCGGCCACATGGTCTCGGGCCACGTGGACGGCGTGGGCAAGGTCATTTCGGTGACGCCAGATGGCCGTTCGCAGCGCTGGACCTTCGAGGTGCCTTCCTCGCTGGCGCGCTACATCGCGGCCAAGGGCTCGATCTGCATTGATGGCACCAGCCTGACCGTCAATGAGGTTAACGGCTCCCGTTTCGGAGTGAACCTTATTCCCCACACGGTGGCACATACGGCGTTCCATGCGCGTCGTCCAGGTGACGCGGTGAATATCGAGGTGGACGTGGTGGCTCGCTACGTGGAACGGCTGTTGTCCGGTGAGGGGCAGTCACCACGCCTGGACGAGGCTTTCCTCAAGCAGCACGGCTTCGCCTGAACCCCCCGCAATCATCAGAGCAGCATTCATGGCATTCAACACGATTCCCGAAATCCTCGAAGATATCCGCGCCGGCCGCATGGTCGTGATCCTTGACGACGAGGACCGCGAGAACGAGGGTGACCTGATCATGGCCGCACAGATGGTGCGTCCGGAAGACATCAACTTCATGGTGCGCGAGGCACGCGGCCTGGTATGCCTGACACTTACCGAGCAGCGCACGCGCCAGTTGGGCCTCAAGCCGATGGTCAGCGACAACACTTCGCCGTACCAGACCAATTTCACCGTTTCCA
The DNA here is from genome assembly GCF_036384435.1 of Dyella sp. Classification (GTDB taxonomy): domain Bacteria; phylum Pseudomonadota; class Gammaproteobacteria; order Xanthomonadales; family Rhodanobacteraceae; genus GSA-30. The sequence goes on from NZ_DASVMI010000147.1 coordinate 33,602, forward strand.
TCGAAGCGGCCGAAGGCGTCACGACAGGCATTTCCGCGCATGACCGTGCACGCACCATCCAGGTGGCAGTCAAAAGCGATGCCAGGCCGCAGGATCTGTCGCAACCGGGCCATATCTTCCCGTTGACGGCCCAGCCCGGCGGTGTGCTTACCCGTGCCGGACACACCGAAGCCGGTTGCGACCTGGCGGCACTGGCTGGCCTGGAGCCTTCGGCCGTATTGATCGAGATCCTGCACGAAGATGGTTCGATGGCACGCCGCCCGGAACTGGAGGTCTTCGCCCAAAAGCATGGCCTGAAGATCGGCTCGATCGCCGATCTGATCCGTTACCGCCTGGAAACGGAAAAGACCGTGCAGCGCGTGTACGAGGAAGAGGTCGATACTGAATTCGGTCCGTTCCACCTGATCGCCTACCGTGATGCGATTCGCCAAGGCCTGCATTTCGCTTTATCGCGAGGGCAGATCGATGATGGCTCGCCGGTGCTTTCGCGCGTGCATGTGCGAAACACCTTGTCCGACGTGCTGCATTTGCAGCGCGATGATCTTGGCCTGACAGTCACCGCCGCGTTGCGCCGCATTGCCGATGAAGGGCGTGGCGTATTGCTGGTGCTGTCGGGCGAGGACACTCCTGACGCCCTGCTGCGTCGCCTGACCCGGCAGCCCTCGCAGCAGGCCCCGGAAGAGGCACAGCAGCAGGAGTGGCGCCAGCTCGGCCTGGGCGCGCAGATTCTCACCGACCTGGGGGTGCAGCGTCTGCGCGTGCTGGGTACGCCGCGCAAGCTGGTCGGCCTGGCGGGCTTCGGACTTGAGGTGATCGAGCATGTGTAGCACTCGGACCTTCGTCGGCGAGGACGGCAGGCCGGTAGCAAGCAAGCCGGATGCATGTCATCGTCGATCGCAGCGTCACATACAGACGATCGGCTGAATCATGTCCCATATCCGCCTCATCGGTCCTTCCGGGTATCCCCATGATCACGCGGCCATGGCCCGTGGCGTCCAACGCCTGCGTGCGAACGGCCATGTCGTGGACGGCCTGGATGTCCTGGAACGTGTGCAGTTGCGCTTTGCCGGCAGCGATATCGAGCGTGCCGGAGACATCAATGCGCTGGCTACTGTCGATGACCTGCCCGACATCGCCCTCGCCGTACGCGGGGGATATGGTGCGACGCGGTTGCTGGAGCACCTTCATTATGGCGCTCTACGCGAGCGGCTGGCGGCGAGCGCGACGCTGCTGGTAGGGCACAGCGACTTCACCGCCATCCAGATGGCCTTGCACGCGCGCAGCGGCCTGGTGACCTTTGGTGGTCCCATGCTCGGGCCGGATTTCGGTGCAGAGACCTTGAGCGAGCTGACCCTGCCGCATTTCTGGCAGACCGTCCGTGCGCCCACGTCCAGCGCGAGCTGGCAGACCGACGGGGCTGACCTGGATGTCGAGGGCACGCTGTGGGGGGGCAATCTGGCAGTGATCTGCAGCTTGCTTGGTACGCCTTATTTTCCAGGCATCGATGGCGGCATTCTGTTTGTCGAGGATGTGGGAGAGCCACCGTTCCGCATCGAGCGCCTGCTTTACCAGTTGCACCTGTCCGGGGTGCTGGCCCGGCAACGCGCACTGATCCTGGCAGACTTCACCCGTTGCCGCCCCGCCGACTATGACAACGGCTACGACCTGGATCAGGCGTTTGCCCAGTTGCGCCGTTTCAGCCCGGTGCCCGTGCTGCGAGGCCTTCCCTTTGGCCATGGCCAGGACAAATTCACCCTGCCGTTCGGTGTGCCGTCCCGGCTTGCCGTTGAGGACGGCGAGGCCACCTTGCGCTTTGAAGGCTATCCCTGCCTGAGCGCCTGACTCTCAAAACCCGTAAAATACCTGCCCGCATTGGGCCGGCTGCCCCAAGGACCCGTTTCCGCATGAAGATCATCGAAGGCGATTTCGCCACGCCCAAAGGCCGTTTTGCCATCGTCGCCGGCCGTTTCAACGGTTTTGTCGTCGAGCCGCTGGTAGCCGGCGCGCAAGATGCCCTGGTTCGCCATGGTGTGAAGGACGACGCGATCGACTTGGTCCGTGTGCCCGGTGCCTGGGAAATCGCCCTGGCCGCGCACAAGCTGGCCAATTCCGGCAAATACGCCGCAGTAATCGCGCTGGGCGCTGTGATCCGCGGCTCTACGCCCCATTTCGACTATGTCGCGGGTGAATGCGCCAAGGGTCTGGCCCAGGCAGCCTACAGCTCGGGTGTGCCGGTAGCATTCGGCGTGCTGACCACCGACAGTATCGAGCAGGCCATCGAGCGCTCGGGCACCAAGGCGGGCAACAAAGGAGCCGACGCGGCGATCGCAGCGTTGGAAATGGTCAATCTCTACGCGCGGCTGAAGTAATGAACCAGCGTCCCGAAGGCATCGATCTGGCCGCGCGCTCGCGCGCTCGTCGCCGTGCGTTGCAGGCGATCTACGCCTGGCAGATGAGCGGCAGCACGATGAACGCGGTCATCGACCAGTTCCGCCATGAGCAGGATATGGAAGTGGCAGACCTGGAATACTTCGAGGACCTGCTGCGCGGCGTGGAGCAGAACGTCGAAGTGCTCGACGAAGCGCTCACCCCATATATCGATCGTGACGTGGGGCAGATCGATCCGATCGAGCGTGCTGCACTTCGCATTGCCGCTTATGAGCTGAAATTCCGGCCTGATGTGCCATACCGCGTGGTGATCAACGAAGCCATCGAGGTCACCAAGCGTTTTGGCGCCGACCATGGTCACAGTTACGTCAACGGCGTCCTGGACAAGTTGGCCGGACAACTGCGCAATACCGAGAAGCGCGGCTGAGGCCGCCTTCCGGTATGGAGTTCCGGCTGATCGAGCGTATTCGTGCGCGCACCATGCAAGGGCGCGAAGATGTGCGGCTGGGTATCGGTGACGATGCCGCAGTGCTTGCGGTGCCCGTGGGTCAGGAGCTGGTGGCGGCCATCGATAGCATGGTCGAAGGTGTGCACTTTCCGGTCGGCACCGCATCCGCCGACATCGGCTGGAAATCGCTGGCGGTCAATCTTTCCGATCTGGCAGCCATGGGCGCGATGCCCGCCTGGGCTCTGCTGGCGCTGACGTTGCCCCAGGCCGAGCCGGCTTTTATTGAGGGTTTCACCGAGGGCTTCGCCGAGTTGGCGCAGTCGTACCGGCTGGCACTGGTCGGTGGTGACACCACGCGAGGCGCCCTGACGGTAAGCGTGGCCGTGCATGGTTTCGTACCTCCTGGGCAGGCATTGACCCGCAGTGCAGCGCAACCGGGCGACGTGATCTTCGTGACCGGCACGCTTGGCGATGCGGCGGCCGGCCTACATTGCTTGCAGGCGAACGTGCAGTCCTCGGCTCATGGCGACTATCTGATCGGTCGGCTCAACCGGCCCACGCCGCGAGTACAGGCTGGCATGGCGCTGCGCGATATGGCGCATGCCTGCATCGATGTTTCGGATGGCCTGCTGGCCGATCTCGGCCATATCTGCGTCGCCAGTGGCGTGGGCGCGGAAATCGACGCTAGTTTGTTGCCGTATTCGTCAGCCATGCTTGGGCTTTTCGATGATGTCAGTGCACGCGATTTCGCGCTTGGCGGCGGCGACGATTACGAATTGTGTTTCACCGTGCCGGCAGCGCGTGCTGCCGACACACAAGCGAATCTTGCCCGACTCGGCTGTGGCGGCACGCGCATTGGTCGTATTGTCGAAGGGCAGGGCGTGCGCGTACGTGATGCACAAGGGCATTGGCTCGATGCAGTCCGGCGCGGCTGGGAACACTTCTCCGTATGAACGTTGAGCGCAAGAAGCTGACATCGGAGCAACGTCGCACCTTGCTGGAATCGCCTGCTGGGTGGCTGGCCTGCGGGCTGGGTTCAGGCTTGGCACCCGTGGCGCAGGGCACGTTCGGCTCCCTTGCCGCGCTGATTCCCTGGTGGTGGCTGCACCGGTTGGGTGTGCCTGCCTACGTCGCGATGCTGTGCATCGGGTTTGTCATTGGCGTGTGGGCTTGTGAAATCGCCGGGAGGCGCTTGCGCGTCGATGATCACCGCAGCCTGGTGTGGGACGAATTCATCGGACAGTGGATCGCCTTGCTGCCACTGCAATGGTTGCCGTTCTCGTGGCCCATGCTGGCAGCCGGTTTTGTTCTGTTCCGCCTGTTCGACGTCAGCAAGCCCTGGCCCATTGGCTGGGTGGACCGGCGCGTGAAGGGTGGTTTTGGCGTGATGATCGACGACGTGATCGCCGGTGTGTTCGCCGCCATCGTGTTGGCCTTGCTGGGCTATTTACTCGCGCGTTGACGCGGGCGGGCGAACGTTTCGTCCACGGGCGGCCGCTTATAGTGGAAACTCCTTCCTTTCGCGTAGAGGATGACCAACATGCAATATCGCCGCCTTGGCCGCTCGGGCCTGCAATTGTCTGCACTGTCGTTCGGCGCATGGGTCAACTTCGGTCGTCAGGTCGATCGTTCCACCGCACGTCAGATGCTGGCGCTGGCTTACGATCGTGGTGTCAATTACTTCGATAACGCCGAGACCTACAACGCCGGTGACGCCGAGCGTTTGATGGGCGATGTCCTGGCCGATCTACGCTTTCCGCGTGACAGTTACTGCGTGTCGAGCAAGGTATATTTCGGCGCCACGGCTGACCCTCGCCCCACCCAGCGAGGCTTGTCGCGCAAGCATGTGATCGAGGCCTGCCACCAAGCGCTGCAACGATTGCACGTCGATTATCTGGATCTGTACTTCTGTCATCGCCCCGATCCGGATACACCCGTCGAAGAAACCGTGGCGGCGATGGATACCCTGGTACGCCAGGGCAAGGTGCTCTACTGGGGTACGAGCGAATGGTCGCCACCGCAGATCGAGGAGGCACACCATGTTGCACGAAATGGGCATTTCTATGCGCCCGTGGTCGAGCAGCCCGAATACAACCTGTTGCACCGCGAACGCGTGGAGCGCGAATACGCGCCGTTGTTCCGACACTTCGGCATGGGCGCCACGATCTGGTCGCCCCTGGCGTCAGGCTTGCTGACCGGCAAGTACAACGACGGCGTGCCGGATGACTCGCGGTTGGCGATGCCGTCCTACCAGTGGTTGCGCGAAAAGGTACTGGGCCAGGGCGACGAGCGCATCGGCAAGGTGCGCAAGCTGCAACCCATCGCCGACCAGCTTGGCGTGTCGTTGGCACAGATGGCCATTGCCTGGTGCCTGCTCAATCCGAATGTATCGACCGTGATGCTCGGTGCCAGCCGCGTCGAGCAACTCGCGCACAACCTCGATGCATTGGATGCCCTGAACAAGTTACAGGGCGACGTAATGCAGGCGATCGAGGCTGCGCTGGCCTGATTGCACAATCGTCGGTTTGCGCCGCCGCCTAGCGCGTGGCAGCGACTGCATGGGCTCCTGCGCAGAACGCAGAGCGCGATGACGTTGTCCATAAAAAAACTTTGAAACGATGCGATTGCTGATCGAATGTGTGAGCGGTTCAGTCGCTTTTGTTTGAGGCTGACACGGATGAATGCCATGGCGTACAGCACGAAGCTATGCTGATCGGCTAGGAATGCTGATTGCACCGGATCAAGGACGTGTTATGCCATTGCGCCGCCTGAGTGCCGCGATCGTTTCGCTGCTGGGTTCCTCGCTTGTCCATGC
>NZ_DASVMI010000148.1:0-13941 GCF_036384435.1 Dyella sp.
CGATAGATATCCACTTCGGCGAGCAACCAGAACGCCGCTCCACCCCAGTAAGTGCGGCCCCAGGTGTGGGTGTGATCAAGTCCCTGGTCGCCGGCCGCGGGTTGTCCCTTGGGCATATCCGTGACGGACCACTTCCATACGTCGGCAGGTTTTAGCTGTCCGGCCTGGGCGCGAGCGATCGGCTCGACATACGTGGCATTACCCTCCATCAACCAGGCGTGATCGTCACCGAGCTCCGGCAATGCCAGGTGCGTCATCTCGTGAACCAACATCCAGTCCTGATGATAGGCGTCTTCGTCGACTTCACGCCCGACGTGCAAGCGAATGGCTGAGCCATCAAAACCATAGGTCGTGCCAGGCCCCAGACGACCGCCCTCTTCTGCGATCACCAACAAGCCGACGTGTCGTACTGGAAAACGACCAAAATACGTGACGACGGCCATGGCGCTGCGCTGGATCCACGCCCTGGCTCGCGCACGATCAAGCCCCTGTGCGCCATCGGCAAAAACGATATCGAGCGTGCCGCCGCCCATCGACAGGCTTTCGTGCGGCTGTTCGCGCAAGGCGCCGTACAGTTGGCCAGGATGCTCATAGTCGCGCTGCGACCACGCGCTCGGCAACCAGGCCGCAGCCACGGCGGCACCGGCGGTCATGAACAGGAAACGGCGTCGATCCATGGGCAACTCCAGGGCGTGCCTAGTGCTGGATGGAGGCGCCGATGATCGCACCGCCCGGGCCATCCTGGATGAATGCCGCGGTGGCAAGGCCAGCCATCGATGCGGCCGGCACCACATAATCCTCCGCGGCGCCATGCCAGGTACCCAGCCGCAGCAACTGGCGAACAATATTGCGATGCGGCAGCACACGCCCCTCGTTCTCACCGGCGCCAATGGGAACTTGCTGCGTACGGGGGTCAAAGCGCACCAGCCAGACATCGGCATTGGGGTGACCGCCACCGGCTACATGCAGCGTGTCGCCCTGCCAAGCCAGCGTGGGACGTGCGCCTTGTGCGTGCAACGCCTCGGCAATTGCATCGGTTAGTTGGGCTGCATCGGTGCCGACCAGGTCGCGGCGACCATCAACGAAGACTTGCGGCGTCCACACATCGCCGCGTCCCCGGCGTCGTGCATAAGTCCACTGGCGATCGGTGAATGCCTGGCTGGCGAATGTGTCTTTCCATCCCAGGTCGTCCCAATAGGTCACCGCGAACGACAAGGCCAATACATCGGAGCGGCCCGCCAGCGCATTGAGATTAGCCTCGGCCGGCGGGCACGACGAGCAGCCCTGGCTTTGGAACAACTCCACTACGACCAAGTGCCGGTCAGCTGGGGCCGGTATGTCTTGGGCATGGATTTCATCGAGCGCGGTCAGCGCCATCATGCCTGCCAACAGCAGGCCAAACCGACGTGAACGATTCATGCGCCGACCTCCGTAACGATGTCACGAAGGTATTCGCCACACGATGGCAACGGTTACCTTGCCACACGTATCAATCGATCGGCTTCATGTCGCCATCGGCGATATCGCGAGCATCGGTGGTGAGCTTGCCAGCGGCATCGACATGGAACGAGAACATCCGCGGTGACACGCCCGGATCGCCACCACAGTGTTCGTCGTGCTTCTCGTGCACGTCCACGTCCACGCCCTCGGCGGTGCGGTCACCCACCAGATAGTCGATGCACTCGGGCTTGAGCGAGGTCAGGTGATTGCGGGCAATCGAGGCGCTGACCTTGGCGATCACGGCATCATCCTGCGCGTCGTTGGCCGCGGATGAACCCGCTGCGGCAGGTGCCGGTGTGGACGCCGTTGCCGGCGGCGTGGTCGATGCTGTGGTCGCGGCGGCCGGGGGCGGCGCCGTGGCGGACTTGCCCGGCGCCGTACCGCTCGCCGACTGATCGGAAGAGGAACATGCGATCAACGTCAGGGCAAACAAGCTGGCAAACAGCAGTTGGGGACATTTCATGGCAATCCTCTTTTGACGAGGGATCAGGCTTCCGGACGCATATACGGGAACAGCAGCACATCGCGAATCGAGGACGCGCCGGTCAGCAGCATGACCAACCGGTCGATGCCGATGCCCAGGCCACCAGTCGGCGGCAAGCCCACTTCCAGGGCACGAATATAGTCCGCATCGAAGTGCATCGCTTCATCGTCGCCCGAATCCTTGGCATCGACCTGGGCCTGGAAGCGAGCGGCCTGATCTTCCGGATCGTTGAGCTCGGAGAAGCCATTGGCCAGCTCCTTGCCATTGATGAACAGCTCGAAGCGATCGGTGATGCCCTTGTCGGTATCGTTCTCACGCGCCAGCGGCGACACCTCGACGGGATGGTCGATAATGAAAGTCGGCTGCACCAGGGTGTGTTCGACGGTCTTCTCGAAGATTTCCAGCAAAAGCTTGCCCCAGCCGTAACCCGGCTTGACCTGGACGCCCAGCCGGCGGGCGTGCGCAGCCATGGTCTCGCGGTCACGCAGTTCCTCGCGCTTGATCTCGGGGTTGAGTTCGAGCACCGCGTCTTCCATCTTCCAGCGGCGGAACGCCGGGCCCACGTCGATGGCTGCCCCGTCCCATTGCAGTTGGGTAGTGCCTAGCACATGGGTGGCGGTATCGCGAATCACCGATTCGGTGAGGTCCATGATCTCGTGGTACGTGGCATAGGCCTGGTACAGCTCGAGCATGGTGAATTCAGGGTTGTGCCGGGTGGACACGCCCTCATTGCGGAAATTGCGGTTGATCTCGTAGACGCGGTCGAAGCCGCCGACCACCAGGCGCTTGAGGTAGAGCTCTGGCGCCACGCGTAGGAACAGGTCGATGTCCAGTGCATTGTGGTGGGTGATGAACGGGCGAGCCGTGGCGCCGCCGGGGATGATGTGCATCATCGGCGTCTCCACTTCCATGAAGCGGCGCGGCTCAGCCTCCAGCCACTTGCGCATGTAACCGATGATGCGCGAGCGCAACGCAAAGGTGCGGCGCGCCTCATCGGTGACGATCAGGTCGACGTAGCGCTGACGATAACGTTGCTCGACGTCAGACAGGCCATGGAACTTGTCCGGCAACGGACGCAGGCTCTTGGTCAGCAGGCGCAAGCTATCGACCTTGACCGATAGTTCGCCGGTCTTGGTACGCATCAGCACACCCTCGGCGCCTACGATGTCGCCCACATCCCAGGTCTTGAAGGCCTTGAACGTCTCCTCGCCCACCGTGCCCTGGTGGATGAACAACTGGATACGACCGGTGAAATCCTGCATCTGCACGAAGGCGACCTTGCCCTGGTCACGCTTGAGCATGATGCGACCGGCCACCGTGACCCGGCGCCCCAACGCCTCGATCGCTTCGGCGGTATGGACGTCTTTATCGGCGAACCCGGCCTGCAAGTCACCGGCGAAGGCATCGACCTTATGGTCATTGGGAAATGCCACGCCCAGCCCACGCAGCGCTTTGAGCTTCTCGCGCCGCTCGGCGATCAGCTTGTTTTCGTCGGTCGGCTGGGTGGTCTGGTCGTCGTTGCTCATTCGCTTCAATCGTAGTTAGGGGGTGGGAGACGGGTGGTGGGGGCGCAACTCCGCTCGGCTGTTTCGAGCTTGTTGTCCAGAGATTTGCGCAATCCCCGCCGTATACGGTCTAGTTTGTCACATTGCCGCACAGCAACTTCGTTTTGGGCCGGATCCATTGAACCCAGTCTGGCCGACAATTCGAGCTGTGTTTCCAGTTTAGCTATCGAACCGCGCGCTGCAGACAAAAAAGCGCGCCAAATCCCTGGCCTCACCTCGGGCATGGCCTTCGGCGACATTGGATGGAACCGATGTGGCCGCCCGCCGCATTTGCCCGGCAAGTCCATATCGCTCTTCAACAGGTAGCAGGAAGGCAATGGCATGGATCTGTTCGACCAACACCATGGCTTCCTGCCAAGCCTCCAAGTCATGAAAGGATCACAATCCTGCGTCCCCACTACCCATCTCCCATTTCCTCAAATCATGCGTCGACGCGCTTTGCTCCTGCGTCCAGCCCCGACTTCAGGCTGGCTTCGACGAATTCGTCCAGGTCGCCGTCGAGAACTTTCTGTGTGTCGGAGCGTTCCACGCCCGTGCGCAAGTCCTTGATGCGACTCTGGTCGAGCACGTAGTTGCGGATCTGGCTACCCCAACCGATGTCGGACTTGGTGGCCTCCAGCGCGTCCTTCTCGGCGTTGCGCTTCTGGATTTCCAGCTCATACAGCTTGGCGGCCAGCATCTTCATAGCGCGATCGCGGTTGGCGTGCTGACTGCGCTCGGTCTGGCACGCCACCACAACACCGCTGGGAATATGGGTGATACGCACGGCCGACTCGGTCTTGTTCACGTGCTGACCACCGGCGCCGGAGGAGCGATACACGTCGGTCTTCAGGTCGGCCGGATTGATGTCGATGTCGATGTCATCGTCCACTTCGGGCGATACGAAGACCGAGGTAAAGCTGGTATGGCGGCGGTTGTCGGAGTCGAACGGGCTCTTGCGCACCAGACGATGCACGCCGATCTCGGTCTTGAGCCAGCCGTAGGCGTAGTCGCCTTCCACGCGGAAGGTGGCCGATTTGATACCGGCGACGTCGCCACCGCTGGCTTCCAGCAGCTCGGTCTTCCAGCCACGGGATTCACACCAGCGCAGGTACATGCGCAGCAGCATTTCGGCCCAATCCTGCGCCTCGGTGCCACCGGCACCGGCCTGGATATCGACGAAAGCGTTGTTGGCGTCCATCTTGCCGGAGAACATGCGCTGGAATTCCAGCTTGCCCACCTGCGCATCGAGTTTGGCCAGATCGTCGACCACCGACTGCACGGTGTCCTCGTCGCCGTCGGACGCGGCCATGTCCAGCAATTCACCCGCATCGGCCAAGCCGGCGGTCAGTTGGTCGATGCCGCTGACGATGGTGTCCAGGCGGGCTCGCTCACGGCCCAATTCCTGGGCGCGGGGCGGATCGTCCCATACATGGGGGCTCTCCAGCTCCCGGCTTACTTCTTCAAGACGTTCGCGCTTGGTAGGGTAGTCAAAGATACCCCCTAAGCGATTCGACGCGGCCCTTGAGGTCCGCAATCTGCGCATGGATCGGATTGGTCTCGATCATTGGAATGCTATGGCTGATAGTGACCTTGTAGGATAGCAGACCCGCCGCGGTCCATAGGGACCCTGGGCCATAGTGGGGCGGGATAGCCCACGCATCGCGGGAGATCGCTGGCAATGAACGTATCGAAGGGCAACCTGACAGCCCTTGCGGGCAGATGCCGGACTGGCTGCGGTAGGCACGGCCGCATCATCACTATGGGCCATGTTTGTCGGGTTGCCCCCTATCTGGCATGGACGATGATGCAGACAAAGGCAGTCGGAACATTGGTTTCCGGATGCCTGGCAGTAGCCGTGGCATGGGGCATGGGGATCCAGGGCGCGGTGGCCCAGGATGCGGCCAAAGCATCGCGTGTGCCCGGGCTCGACGATCGCCGCGCGGAAAGTATCGATATCCAGCATATTTTCAATGCGATGCAAAAGGGTGACCTCGAAGCAGTGGCCGATATCTACAAGGCATCCAGCGACGCGGCAACGCACGTGGTGGCTGCCATGGTCATCGAGCGCATGCATGACAACCTCGATGCCTCGACCAGGGACGCACAAACCTGCGAGGACTCGCTCATCGACACCCGCCCGGGTATCGCGTTGATGTGCGGACAATTCGCCAGCGGCAATCTGCGCCTGGCTGGACGCGATGCGGACGCCATGGACAAGGAAGCGGCGCTGATCAAACGCTTCGAAGGTCATGGACTGGATCGTCAGATCGCCGGCATGAAGACGTTTGCCCAGCACGGAGCCAAGCGCTTCGCGCTATCGATCGACAAGCCCAAAACTGCGGTCACGGTCGCGCTCATCGACCAGGAACATCGCAACAGTCCTTATTTCAAGATCACGGCGAACAGCCACAACATCGAAGCCATGCTGGATACCGGCGCCAACGATTTCGTGGTCGGCGATGCACAGGCGCGAGACCTGGGCGTGGAAATCGTCGATGACAAGGCCATGTTTGGCGGCTGGCTATCGCATGGCATCCAGGGCAAGCATGGCCTGCTCAAAGAACTGCGCCTGGGCAACATCACTTGGCACAACGTGCCTGTGCTGGTCGTGCCGCGCCAAATCACCCTGATCGGCGTCAATCTGGTAGCGCCGCTCGGTACTGTACGTGTCAGCAAGGACAAACTGACCATTTCTCCGGATGGCGAATCGGGGCAGCCGACCTGTACTTCGCCCATGCTGATCGCCTCGACCTTCTGGGGTGAAAGCATGAAACTGATGCCACAATTGCAGATCGAGGATCAATGGCAATCGGTGATGCTCGATACCGGCTCTCATCGCTATCTGCTGGGAACGCCGGAGGCCCTGAAACAGGCCACAGCCCTGCATCGCGGCAAGGAACTCATGGGTGACATCGGCGGTACGCATGAGGCCAATACCCGATCGGCCAAGATCAAGCTCACCATCTCCAATCAGCCGTTCGAGGTTTATTTCGATGTGTTGACTGACAGCCAGATGGCATGGCCGATCACGTTGGGCGCGGGTGCACTGCGGGACATGGATTTCGTACTGGATTTCAAGAACCAGCACTTGTGTTTCCCATTGCACGAGCATCTGCGATAGCGCGTTTCAGCGCGCGCTGCCGAGCCATGCAGCTGGTACGGCATGCACGCGGCAGAGGCCGCCACGGCGAAGACCGCCAGGTTGATCAAGGCCAGTTGCGAACAGAGCCAATAGCCAAGATCAATCACACAGCCAGGTACGGTGCGGCCTGCATATTGTTCCTTCCACTCGCTTCTTGCGGCCGATCATGCCGTTACCCCGCAAACTCTGGCGTTAAAAACCAATGGGAAGCGATTGTGTCAGGACATGGCCCGGAGTTATCTCCGGGCCATGGGGATATTCATGCCGAGAGTGCCTGTTGATGTACATCGCGTATCGCGCGTCCGGACGGATCGGCCGCGGCAGCGAAGGCCGGGTCCCAGGCGAGCGCCGCCGGCGACGAGCACGCGATCGACTTACCGCCGGGCACGGTCGCCGCACAGGCCTCGCCTGGAAAATAACGCTCGAAGATACGACGGTACAGGTACGCTTCCTTGGTAGCTGGCGTATTGAACGGATAGCGCGAGACAGCGGCGGCAAACTCCCGATCACTGATGGCCTGCTCGGCGTGTGCCTTGAGACCGTCAATCCACCCATAACCGACACCGTCACTGAACTGTTCTTTCTGGCGCCACAGTATCGAATCGGGCAGTGCTCCCTGGAATGCTTCGCGCAGTACGGCTTTTTCGATACGGCCCTGCCCGGCCATTTTGTACTTGGCATCCATGCTCATGGCGGTATCGAGGAAATCAAGATCAAGAAACGGCACGCGCGCCTCCACGCCCCAAGCCATCATGGCCTTGTTCGCGCGTAGGCAATCATAACTATGCAACGCATCGAGCTTGCGTACTGTCTCCTCATGGAAAGCTTCGGCAGAAGGTGCTTTATGAAAGTACAGGTAGCCGCCGAAGATCTCGTCCGAGCCCTCGCCCGAAAGCACCATTTTCACCCCCATCGCCTTGATGCGTCGCGCCAGCAGGAACATCGGGGTCGAAGCACGAATCGTGGTGACGTCATAGGTCTCGATGTGGCGAATCACCTCCGGCAGTGCGTCCAAGCCTTCCCAGAAGGAATAGACGAAACCATGGTGGACCGTGCCCAAGGCATCCGCGGCAACCTGTGCGGCCGCTAGATCAGGAGACCCTTCCAGGCCGATGGCAAACGAATGCAGGCGCGGCCACCACGCCTCACTGCGATCATCGTCCTCGATGCGTTCGCGCGCAAAACGTGCCGCACAAGCGGCCACCAGGGAAGAATCCAGGCCGCCGGAAAGCAGAACACCATACGGCACGTCCGTCATCAGCTGCCGATGTACGGCCTGTTCGAATGCCTGCCGCAATCGTGACGGTTCCAAACCGTGGCCCCGGGTCGCCGCATGCTCGCGCCAGGGTTTGTGATAATAACGCTGCAATTGCCCGTCGAGGCTGTCGTAGACATGCCCGGGGGGAAACGGCGCCACGTCCTGGCATACACCGACCAGTGACTTCATTTCCGAAGCCACGCACAGACGCCCTTGTCCGTCATGTCCCCAATACAGCGGACACACCCCCATGGGATCGCGTGCAATGAGATACCGCTGGGCCTGACCATCCCACAAGGCGAATGCGAATATGCCATTGATCTGAGCCACGAACTCAGCCATGGGCCGCTCGCCGGACTGCCGATACAAGGCATTGATGACTTCACAATCGGAGCCCGTGGTGAAATCGTAATCGCTCATCGCTCGCAACTCGCGATGGTTGTAGATCTCGCCATTGACCGCCAATGCCAGCGCGCCATCACGCGAACGCAAAGGCTGGGAACCACTGGCCGGATCGACAATGGCCAAGCGCTCATGGACCAGGATCACTCCCGCGTCGACAAATACGCCGCTCCAGTCCGGCCCGCGATGGCGTTGACGCTGGGACAGCTCAAGCGCTTGTTGGCGAAGGGCGGCCAGATCATCGCCCGGTTGCAGATCGAACATTCCGAAGATCGCACACATGACTGCATTTCCCTTGGTTGGCGTTACAAGACCAAAAAAAAGACCCGCTCGTGGCGGGCCTTTTTCGCGTGTTACGTGACTTTTCTCTCGTCTACACGCCGGCCCACCCCTCAATGCGGGGATTATTATTGGCGTTGTTATTCAGGCCAGCCGTGTTCGCGCCAATAGCGGCGTCGAGGTACGTCATGCGGTTGGCGTGGACGAAAGTCATGCGCCGACTTCACCACACCTTGTGCGTTGCCGCAAGGGGGGACTCAGCCATCCAGTGCACCAATCCAGGCCCGCGCTTGAGCCATCTGATTGTCGCCAAATAGCTTAAACTGGCACGGCATGGCGAATCCGAATAGCCTGGCCATGGTTCGTACCCAGCCGACATCGGAAACCAGCGCCACGCGTTCCCAGCCGGTGATGTGACGAAAACCCAGTTTCAGGTCGTCCCACATCGCACCCGGATCGAAGCCGGTGCAATCGTTGTCGATGTGAAACAGCACGCGCAGCTTCCGATTGAGCGCGAACGCTGCTTCGATGTCCGGGATGAGCACGGTTTCATAATCCCGGGCCGTTATCTGTCCGTGCGCGCTGAAGCCCAGCACGCCAGCAGGAAGATCACCCAGTTGCACGATCATGGCACGTCCTCCGGTTATGCATCGGGGATAACTTGCCGCCCGCGCACTGAAGTTGCCGTGAAGTCTCGCGTCGGGTTCAGGGGCGAGCAGCGAGGCGCTAGGTCGCTAGCTCGACATGATCTACTACGCTACGAAGCCTTGCCAGGAGAGATTAGGTCTTCGACACGGTCCAGATGATGCGACCTCACCCCCGGCCATCGAAACGTCAGGCCGGTTCGATATGCCGCAGCAGCAGGCGCACGCTCTCCCTGCCCTGCCAGTCATTGATGACCAGCTCATAAGCGGCACGCAGCGCACGCGGCGGTGGTGTACCGTCATAGGCATTGAACATCACCGCGTCATGCACCGCACCATCGCGCGGATCGCGCAAGCTCAGGCGCAGATGTTTCTCGCCCATGGTTTTCCATTGCGCGCATTCGAACACGTTATCGAACAACGGCTCGGGAAACGCCTGTCCCCAAGGGGCGGCGTAACGCAGTTGCCGCGCCAGATCGAGCGTGAACGCGCCGGGCGGAAGTTCCCCGTCGGTATACAGCATGGCCTGCAAGGCTTCTTCGCTGAGCCATTCGCGTGCCAGCCCGTCGAAGGCATCGGCGAAGCGCTGGAAGTGCGCAGCCTTGAGGCTGAGGCCCGCAGCCATGGCATGGCCGCCGAAACGCTCGATCAGACCGGGATGCCGGGCATCGATCATAGCCAGTGCATCGCGGATGTGGAAACCGCCGATGGACCGCGCCGAACCGCGCAAGTCATCGGGATCGTCTTCGCTGGCCGGAGCAAAAGCGATGACCGGGCGATGCAGGCGCTCCTTGAGTTTGGAGGCGACCAGCCCGACCACGCCCGCATGCCAACTCGGCTCATACAGCGCCACACCTGTGGCATCCGTGTCATGTGCCAGGCGCACCATGGCTTCCGCCTCGGCAACCATGGATGCCTGCAAATCCCTGCGCTCCTGGTTGATCGCGCTCAACTGCTGGGCCTGACGCCGCGCCAGTGACGCGCTATCGGCAAGCAGGCACTCCACGCCCAGGCGCATATCCTCCAGGCGACCGGCAGCATTCAGGCGCGGCCCCACGGCATAGCCAAGATCACTCGGACACAAGGTCGCCAGACTGCGTTGACTGGCTTCGACCAAGGCCACGATACCCGCGCAACCGCGCCCGGCGCGCAAGCGGCGCAGGCCTGCCTCGACCAGCACGCGATTGTTGTAATCGAGTGGTACCAGATCGGCCACCGTGCCCAGGGCCACCAGATCAAGCAACGTCGACAGATCCGGCCCCATCCCTTCGCCGAACACCCCGCTTTCGCGCATGCGCGAACGCAAGGCCAGCAACAGGTAGAACATCACCCCGACGCCAGCCAATGCCTTGCTGGGAAAGCCATCGCCGGAGAGATTGGGATTGACCATCGCGTCGGCGGCAGGCAGTTGCTCGCCGGGAAGATGATGATCGGTGACGATCACACGAATGCCCAACGCCTTGGCTACAGCTACCCCGGCCACGCTTGCCACGCCGTTATCCACGGTGACGATCAACTGCGGGCGTGGGTTCAGGGATTGGACCAGCGCGGGACTGAGCCCGTAGCCATGCACGAAACGATTGGGGATCGCATAACTGACCTGACGCGCACCGAGCATGCGCAAGCCACGCACGGCCACGGCGGTCCCGGTCGCGCCGTCGCAATCGTAGTCTCCTGCGATCACGATCGACCAATCACCTGCGATCGCCTCGATCAGCAACGCCACGGCTGCATCGATGCCACCCAGTTGTTGCGGTGGCAGCATGCGGCTGAGCCGATGTTCGGCCTGCATCGGCTCGAACACGCCGCGCGCAGCGAAAATGCGCTGCACGACTGGATGAACCTGCTCGCTCCACCCACGCGATTCGCCCTGGGGTGAACGGCGCTGCAATCGCACGGAGTTCATCGCATCGCCTTGCGCCATGCGCGCCATCGATGCCAGGGACGGTGCAGCCAACGCTCGCCGCTGGCGAACACCAAAAGCACGCGATGGCGCACGGCAAGTGCTCGCAACGCTGGCCACCATGCCTCGGCGATGGTTTCGGCGGGAAGGTCCTGCAAATCGATCAACGTGCCTGTGTGCGCCTGCTCCAAGGCCTGGGATGTGCGAGGTTGCATCACGAGACCTGCTCGGGTGGCAAGCGCACCAAGCAGCACATCGTCGCCAATCACACCGCGTAAGGAGGTTTCCACGCGACCAGGCAAGCTACCTCCACCCCACAACCACAGGCTGTTGACCGGAGGCAGCGCCTGTTGGCGGCGCAACTGGTTGACCGGGTGCTGGTGCAGCAGGATCTGCGCGTCATTGAGCAGCAATCGCCAACGCTTGCCTTCCACGCCCTGCGGTAGATGCTGGAAAAGGTCTTCGCCAAGCGCCCGCTCGGGCGAAACGAAGTCAGGTATGGTCGAACCTGCCGGCAGGCGCACGTGCCAACGATCGGGCGAGGAAAGCTCCAGGCTCATGCCTGCCTCGGCAAACAGCGGCAACAAGGGTTCGGCCAACTCGCTCGCCTGGTCCATCGATAGCCCCATGTGTCCGCAGGCCAGCAATCGAGCACCATTGAGGTCAGGTTGAATCCAGGCTGGATCGGCGCTCAACCAGACGGCATCGCCTGCATCGGCAGCCAGCAGCTCGCGCGTCAATGCTGCTGCCGGCAAGCCACCCGATATCGTAAAGAAGGCCTCAAGGCCGCCAAGATATCCCCGCGGCCCAGACGACAGCGCATCAGCACGCACGACCATGCTGCGCAACGGATGTGATGCATCGAAGCGGGCCAGGTCCGGCAGCCACCATAGCAATGATTCGGCGGCAATTTCGAGCATGCCCTGGGTATCGATCCGGTCTGATGACAAGCGGATAAGGGTACCTCATGCCCGGGGACGGCCGGTAGCGTTGGTATATCGAGGCAGCTCACGGCGCTGCCTGCTACCGCCGTGGACACCGCACGGCTTCTCGCAATATCCATGCCACGCCATCGCATGAATATGCCATGACGTGGATTTTGTGAACAGTGAAATGATTTACAAAAAAAGTAGATTTTTCTTATTGCCAGTCGAAAATACAGCGCGCTTAAATCCTGCCATCTTTTGCATAGGAGGCTGGGATTATGTCGTCACGTCGCACAAAGGATTTTGAGTCTTTCCGCCAGATTCGCTTGGGCTTGCTGGCAACCATGCTCCTGGCCTGCTTGGGCACCGTGCACGCAAAAGGCTCGCAGGTTGCCACCGACCAATACGACGCCACGCAATATCCGGTCGTGCTGGTCACGGGATTATCTGGCTCGCCGAAAATCGCTGGCGCCGTTTCATATTGGTACGGCGTTCAAAGCGATCTGCAATCGCATGGCGCCACGGTATTCGTGCCCGACATTTCCAGCTTCCAGGCCGATGAGGGCCCCAACGGGCGCGGTGAACAACTGGTCGCGTATATCCAGCAAGTGGTCGTGCAAACCGGCGCTCGGAAAGTCAACCTGATTGGTCACAGCCAAGGCGGCCTGACGGCCCGTTATGCGGCTGCCGTTGCCCCGGATCTAGTGGCGTCGGTCACCACTATCGGCACGCCGCATCGCGGTTCGCAGATCGGTGATTTCGTACAGGGCGTACTCGGCAGCAGCCCCGCGGGCGAAGCTGCCGTCGCGGCACTGGTCAATGCCTTCGGCTTCCTGTTGAGCGGCAACGCCAACCAGGATGCCAAGGCTGCGCTGGCAGCGGTCAGCAGTAGCGGCACCGCTCAATTCAATGCCGACTATCCCAGTGCGGGACTGGCCCCCACCGGCAGTTGTCGCGGCGGCGCACCTACCGAAACCATTGATGGTCACCAGCACCTGTTGTATTCCTGGGCCGGCACTGCAATCCAGCCAATCAAGATATTCGGCGTGACCACCGGCGGGAAGGACACCAGCGTCAGCGGGGCCTTCGATGGCGCCAATGCCAAGGATCCGACCACCCTGGCATTGACTGCTACCGGCAGCTTCATGCTCGCCAGTCTGAACTCCAGCGCCAATGACGGCCTGGTCGACGTGTGCAGCGCACAGTACGGCCAGGTGCTGAGCACCAGCTATCACTGGAACCACGTCGACGAGGTCAACCAGGTATTGGGCGTGCTGGGCGCCAATGCCGAAGACCCGGTCACCGTGATTCGCAATCATGTCAACCGACTGAAAAACCAGGGTCTTTGAGCATGCGCCCGTCGCGCGCGGGCGCGCTGATTGTCTTGAGCATGGCCTGCGCCGCGATCGCGTCGATCCTGGCGACACGCCATGAAACCAATGGCACGTATGAGCCAGCCGTGGCCGCACGCCCCGCCGCGAGCACAGCGTCGTCAGCGGTACCGGCGATGCTTCCGCGCGATCCATCGATGGCCATACCCCCTTCCCTGGCCAATACGGATATCCCCACGCTTTCCATCGACTCAGGTGGCCATCTGGCGCACACCCGTCAAGTGCGTGATTTCTTCGATTATTACCTTGCGGCACAACACCAGATCGCTCCGTTGACACTCGACCTGATGGTCAAGAACAGCATTGCCTCGCAACTGGGCCGTAAACCGGCTGCCATCGAGGCCGTGGACCTGTGGAAACGGTACCGTGCCTACCTTGATGCTGTGGCACAGCTGCCGCAACCTCAGGGGGCTCCAGGCGATACACTCGACTTCGATGCCGTTGCACTGGCGCTCAACCAGTACA
>NZ_DASVMI010000149.1:0-6415 GCF_036384435.1 Dyella sp.
AGGATGCCGACCTGAGTTTTGACGACCGAGACAGCTCACCGTACGTACCCAAGGCGCGCGTGATCGATCCTGCCTTCACTTGGGGGCGGCACCTGCGGCCACATACACCCTGGGACCGCACCATCGTCTACGAGACCCACGTGCGCGGCTATACCATGCGCCACCCGCGCGTAGCGCCAGAACTGCGCGGCACCTGCGCTGGCTTCGCCACGCAAGAGATCATCGACTACATCCGTTCGCTGGGTGTTACTGCGGTCGAACTGCTGCCCGTGCATGCTTTCGTGGACGACAAGCGCCTGCTCGAACTAGGGTTACGCAACTACTGGGGCTACAACACACTGGCCTTCTTCGCGCCGCATCCGCGCTACATGGCCACCAGCAGCATCAACGAGTTCAAGGAAATGGTGGCGCACCTGCATGAGGGCGGACTGGAAGTGCTGCTGGACGTGGTCTACAACCACACCGCCGAAGGCAGCGAACTGGGGCCGACTTTGTCGATGCGCGGCATCGACAACCTCAGTTACTACCGTCTGGCCGACGACAAGCGCCGTTACATCAACGATACCGGTACCGGCAACACACTCAATCTGAGCCACGCGCGTGTACTGCAACTGGTCACCGATTCGCTGCGCTACTGGGCCAGCGACATGGGAGTCGATGGCTTTCGCTTCGATCTGGCGACGATCCTTGGGCGCGAATCCTACGGTTTCGACGAAAGCAGCGGTTTCCTTGACGCCTGCGCACAGGACCCTACGTTGAGCCAGGTCAAAATGATCGCCGAGCCATGGGATGTGGGGCCAGGAGGCTATCAGGTAGGCGGTTTCCCGCCAGGGTGGGCCGAATGGAACGACCGCTTTCGCGACAATGTGCGCGCGTTCTGGCGTGGTGATCAGGGCAAGCTGGCCGAACTGGCCACGCGCCTGACCGGCTCGGCAGACCTATTCGAAGGCCGTGGTCGCCGCCCATACGCATCGGTCAATTTTGTCACCGCGCACGATGGCTTCACCATGAACGACCTGGTGAGCTACGACAATAAGCACAACCAGGCCAACGGCGAGGATAACCGCGACGGTTCGGACAACAACCTCAGTTGGAACCATGGCGCGGAAGGTCCGACCAAGGATTCGACCATACGCGCGCTGCGCCGTCGTCAGGTCCGCAACATGCTCGCAACGCTATTACTGTCTCAGGGCACGCCCATGCTGTTGGCCGGCGATGAATTCGGTCGCAGCCAGGAAGGCAACAATAACGCATATTGTCAGGACAACGAGCTGACCTGGGTCGACTGGCAGGCTGCCACGCATGCCAGCGACCTGACTGAATTCGTCAAGCGCGTCATCAAGCTCCGCCATCGCTTTCCACTGCTACGGCGCAACCGATTCCTCAAGGGCGAGCCTGACGAATCTTTCCATATCCGTGACGTGACCTGGCTGACACCCGATGGCGCCATGATGGAAGAGAGCGATTGGCAGGACAGTGCCAGGCAAAGTCTGGGCATGCTGCTTGATGGCCGCGCTCGTCCCACAGGCATTCGCCAGATGGGTGGTGATATCAGCCTGTTGTTGATCGTGCACAATGGGCACGATGCCTCGTCTTTCAGCATGCCCCAGGTCGAAGGCCTGGGCGATTGGCAGGTACTGCTCAGCACCGATGCGCAGATACGCAATTCATCGCATTACGAAGCCATGAGCGACTTCCCGCTGGCGCCTCGATCGCTCAGCCTGTTCAGGGCGCGAGCGCGGCGGCGCGACGGCGACACCCCGCCCGAAGAGATATGACGCTCAAAGCCATATCGCACGACGATCACCGTGCGGTATGGCTTTGTTCAATCGATATATTCAACCGATGGTGTTTTCCAGCACACCGATGCCCTGGATCTCGATACGTACCCGGTCACCCCGTCGCAGGAACCTCGGTGGCTGAAAGCCAATGCCCACGCCTTCCGGCGTGCCGGTGGCGATAATGTCGCCTGGATAAAGCGTGATGCCGGCGGAAAGGATTTCGATCAAAGTGGGTATGTCAAAGATCATGTCGCGAGTGTTGGCATGCTGGCGCAACTCGCCGTTGACGTGACATCGGAGTTCCAAGATGGCGCCATCGACCTCGTCGGCGGTAACCAGGGCCGGGCCCATCGGCGCGAAGGTATCGAAGGATTTACCCAGGAACCACTGCTGGTGGCGCTTTTGCCAGTCGCGTGCGGTGACGTCATTGATGATGGTGTAGCCGAAGACGTGCTTCATGGCATCGGCCCTGGCAATGCCACGCCCACCCTGGCCAATGATGACAGCCAGCTCCGCCTCGTAGTCGAGCGCATCGGTGACGCCCTCGGCCGCCCAGATCGTCTCACCATGAGCGATGACTGTTTCCGGCGCTTTGGTGAAGACAATCGGCGCTGCCGGAATCGCATCATTAATCTGCCGGCCCGCGTCAAAGCCCGAGCGGGCGAATTCTTCGGCATGTGCGTGGTAATTCTTGCCGACACAGAAAATATTGCGCTCCGGGCGAGGCAGCGGTGCGAGCAGGCGCGCATCATCAAGTGATTGCGCATCGCCGGCAACCACTACCTCACCCGCCACACTGGCCTGTATCAGGCCAAGCATGCTGTAGACGGGTTCGCCATCGGCAAATGCCAGCGGGCATACGGTGTTTTGTGCAGCATCCCACTCCCCCACCCGCACCTGCCCATCACGCTCGAACGTCACCAGCTTCATGGATGTCTCCTGTCAATGTCTCGGACCACAGTCGCGCCCGTGGGGGGAAAAAGCAACCGATTGGCCACGAATAACGGGGCCTGGCGTGCGGCGTCATGGCGAGCATTGCCTTCTCCTAAGCTTGCCCATAAAGCGCCTTGCCCTGCCAATCACGTGAAACGGCGACCGAAAGGCTGGCTGTCATGAAGACCAAGCCCGATGACATCGATTTGCCACACTCGCCGGCGCATGATCGTCCACTGTATGAATACCGCTCTCCGCCATCAAGTTCCGGCGATGGATGCCGAAGACTTGTCGACAGACCTGCCCTTATCCGAGCGCAGCCTTGCGATGATCAAACTCACGTCCGACGCTGCCGAACGGGAGCGATCGCTGCTGGATCAGGCGTTGTCCGCCGAAGCGCTGACCGCGCATTTCCAACCGGTGGTGCACCTGGAAACCCATGCCATCGTGGCGCACGAGGGCCTGATCCGCTCTGCCTTGGCCGGTACGGCACTGACTCCCACCGACCTTTTAGATCTGGCTCGTGCTCGCGGTCGCCTGGCGGACTTCGAACTTGGCGCCGCGCGCTGCATTGTGCGCCAGTTCGCCCAGACCGGTGCAGGCGGCCGCCTGCTGATCAACCTCAGTGCCCACGCCATCCTGCAAGCCGGGGTGCGTCCTGAAGACGTCATCGAGGCCTTGACCGTCCCGGGTTTAGACATCGGCCGCATCACTATCGAACTGACCGAACGCGACATCGTCGAGGATGCCTCCAAATTGGCCCACAGCCTGGGTTTCCTGCGTGCCAGCGGCATCCGGATCGCACTGGACGACTTCGGCAACGGCCATTCCAACTTCGAGATGTGGAACGAGATCCACCCCGAGGTGGTGAAGATCGATCGCTACCTGATCAACGGCCTGTCGCGCAGCGCGGAAAAGCTCGCCATCGTGCGTGCCCTGTGCACGGTAGCCGAGACGCTGGGCTCGGATCTGGTTGGCGAAGGCGTGGAACATCCAGACGATCTGCGCATGTTGCGCGAGTTGCGCATCCCCTATGCCCAAGGCTTCCTGGTGGCACGTCCTTCGCCCATGCCCATAATGCACCTGGGCCAGGCCTATATCGACGCCGTGGCAGATCAGGAAGTAGTCGTTCCTCCCCGCCTGAGCGGTCCGGTTTCGGTGCGTCCGCTGAAAGCCGAGCACTTGCTGATCGAAGCTCCGGCAGTGTCGGCCGCGCAGAACAACGATCATGTCGCGGCGATCTTTTCCATGCACGATCGCCTGCATGCCATCGCCGTGGTCGAACATGGTCGCCCGGTCGGCATCATCAACCGCCGCCACTTCACCGAGCGCATGGCACAGCCGTTTGCTCGCGAACTGTTCGCCCGCAAGGCTTGTACTGCCTTCATGAACGATGCGCCATTACTGTGCGATGCCGAGCAATCACTGCAAAGCATGGCCGATATCCTTCGCGGCGAAGACCAGCGCTACCTGAGCGACGGCTTCGTCATCACGCGTGGCGGCATATACGTAGGCCTGGGGACCGGCGAGTCCCTGGTCCGCCGTGTCACCGAGATTCGCGTGGAAGCAGCCCGTTACGCCAATCCGTTGACTTTTTTGCCCGGCAATATCCCGTTGACCGAACATCTCAACCGCCTGCTGCAAGCCGAGCGGCCGTTCGTCACCACGTACTTCGACCTGGATTTCTTCAAACCCTTCAACGACCACTACGGCTATTTCCGCGGCGATGAAATGATTCGCCTGCTGGCAAGCGCCTTGTCCGGCGACCTGCGCCATGACAGCGACTTCGTCGGCCATATCGGCGGTGATGACTTCATAGTGTTGTTTCAGAGTAACGATTGGGAAGATCGCTGCCGGCAGATGCGCGATCGCTTCAACACCATGGCAGCGGCACTGTTCGACGAAACCGATCGGCAACGTGGCGGCATCGAAGCCGAAGACCGCCACGGCAACCAGCGCTTCTTTCCATTGACCACGGTATCGGTCGGCGCGGTATTGATCGACCATGAGTTCCCCACCGACGCCGAAACCATTTCCACCTTGGCCGCCCAGGCCAAGCGCGCCGCCAAGCGGCTACCGGACGGCTTTCATCGAGTGCGCTATCGAGCGGCGTTGCAGTGGACAGAGGCGCTGGAGAGCCCGGGCGAGCCAATTGATGTGGAGCATTGACTCACCCGGAGGCTTACGGCTCGCTGATACGCCCCCAAGGAGCACCGTAGCGCCCAAGCTTGCCTTGCGGCGTTGAGACTGAGCCTGTTTGCTCCATCTGCGAGGCCCGGGTTTTCGTACAACCAAGGGGCTTCCTGCCAGAAACCGATATGACAAATTTCGTAACTACCATGTTCTGAAATTTCCGGCGATCCATAGCATCCTGGGCCATATCGTTATTGGAACCCGCAGGGATGTCATGCCGAAAACTTACGCGCGACGTCAGCAAATCGAACGACTTACAATAAGAATTGCCTCGAAGCAATCCGTGCTCCTTTACTTCCTGGATAGTCCTGCTTTTTAACCCCCCGCCTTGTAAGGCCATTCTTCGACACTGAATGGTTCGATCACCTCATACTCTGCCTTATATCGATTCTCGACAAGGCTTTTGCGTCAGCGGTTAAATCCCCGACGCCAACATCGCCCTACGGCTCACCACGTCGTACGCGAGCGCCAATGCGCAAAGCACCAGGCCGACCGCGCACACACCGCTCCAACCCGCTGCAGCCCAAGCCACACCAGTCGATAGCGCGCCCGCGCCACCTCCAATGAAGAATGTGCCGACAAACAAACCATTGAGGCGACTGCGCGCCGCCGGATCGAGCATGTTGACAGCACGACGGCCGAAGGTCTGTTCGCCGACGGTACCGGCGTCGATCAAGATAGCCGCGCATACCAGTGCACCGACCGACCACATCGGATGATGATCAGGATGGACGCCCAGCCAGCCGGCGCCAGCCACGCCGGCCAGAACGAAACCTGCCGCCAGCACGGTATGAGCAACCGGCATGCCGGCAATACTGTAGCCACGATCGCCTGCACGGCCAGCCAGCGGTGCCACCACGGTACCGGCCACACCGGCGAAAGCAAACAGAGCCAGGCCATGCGCGCTCAGGCCAAAAGGTGATTGCGCAAGGCGCAGGCCAACAGCGGTCCAAAACGCGGTAAAAGCCGCCATTGCGATACCCGCGGATATCGAATAGCGACGCAGCACGCGCTCGCGCCTCCACAGAGTCACCAGGGACAACAAAAGGGCACGATAGGAACTGACACGGTCAGGGTGGCGTTGTGGCAGGCCAAGATAAAGTGCCGCGGCGAGCACGGCGTTCATCACGGCCAACAGACCATAGAACCAGCGCCAGCCAAAACTGCCGGCCACCAGGCTGGCGAGAGGCCGTGACAGCAAGATGCCGACCATGACACCACTCATTACATTGCCAACTGCGGTACCGCGATGATCGGGGTGGGCCATTGCGGCCGCCAAGGGCACCAGGATCTGGATAGCGCAGGAAGCCGCGCCCGCTACGCATACCGCAAACAGGAACCATGGCGCAGTAGGCGCGACGGCAGCCAGCCCAAGCATGATGGCGCAGCAGACCAGGGTTACGACGGTCAGGCGACGATTCTCGAAAAGATCAGCCAGCGGCACCAGGAAAAGCATCCCGCAGGCGTAGCCCAGTTGGGGCAGCATGGCGACCAGGCCACTCCACGAT
>NZ_DASVMI010000150.1:0-1961 GCF_036384435.1 Dyella sp.
TTTCGTCGAACAGGTCCGTGGCGTATTCGATGCTGCCTGCCAGGCCATCGGCAGTGCCATCAGCCCGATGCTGTTCGGTAAAGCTGAAACTCAAGTCGAACTTGGCCGCCGGCACATCCACGGTCGATGCGCTGACCGTCAGGCCCGGCAGCTCGAAGGGCGCTGGCGTGTGGTTCTGCACGGCCAGCAATACCTGGAACAAGGGATGGTGGTTGAGCGAACGCACCGGATTGAGCATTTCGACCAGACGCTCGAACGGCAGGTCCTGGTGCATGAATGCAGCCAGGTCTGCCTTGCGTACGCGTGCGAGCAGTTGCTCGAAGGTTGGCCGGCCAGACAGGTCCGTGCGTAGAACCAGGGTGTTGACGAAAAAACCGACCAGGTCGTCCAGAGCGTCATCGGTACGTCCGGCGATGGGACTGCCGATCACGATGTCCTGTCCGGCGCCCATGCGTCCCAGGAATAGCGCCAGGGCGGCATGCAGCACCATGAACAAGGTGGCATGCTGCTCACGGGCCAGACGCAGCAAGGCGGCGTGGACGGCCGCATCGATCTGGATGTTGACCACGCCTCCACGATGACTGGAGACCACGGGCCGGGGGCGATCCGTGGGCAGGTTGATCTGGCCAGGGAGATCGGCCAGGGTCTGGCGCCAGAAAGCGCTTTGCACGGCAAGGGCGCTTTGCGGATCGGCTTCGTCGCCCAGCCATTCGCGTTGCCACAGGGCATAGTCGGCGTACTGCACCGGCAGTGGCGTCCATGCCGGTGGCTGGCCGGCGCAGCGCGAGGCATACGCGAAAGTCAGGTCACGCGCCAAGGGCACCAGCGACCAGCCGTCGCCGGCAATGTGATGCAGCACCAGCAATAGTACGTGCAGGCTGTCGTGCACTCGATACAGATGCGTGCGAAGCGGTATCTGGGTAGCCAGATCGAAACCGTGCGCTGCATCGGTAATCAATGCCGATTGCAGGGATAGCGCATCAACGGTCTGTTCCGCAAAAGCACTTATGGCCTGCGTCGAAGGGAGGACCTGCTGATAGGGAACTCCGTCAAACTCAACCAGCAAGGTACGAAGTATTTCGTGGCGCTCGATGACATCGCAGAGTGCCTGCCGCAGTTGCGCCTGATCCAGTTGACCATTCAGTTCAAGCGCCAACGGAATGTTGTAGGTGCCAGTGGGGCCCTCCAACTGCTGGATGAACCATAGGCGCTGTTGCGCGTGGGAAAGCGGGATCGCGTCCTGCTCGGTGCGCTCATAGGCTGCCAGTGGAAGACGCTGCGATGAAGAACCGCCCACGCGCTGGCTGAGACTGGCCACCGTGGGCGCATCAAACAGATCGCCCAAGGTGAGATCGACATTGAGTGTCGAGCGAATTCGGCTGATCAGGCGCGTAGCCAGCAATGACTGGCCACCCAGATGGAAGAAATTGTCATCAATGCCCACGAGAGGCAGGTCGAGAACGGCGGCGAAGATGCCGGCCAGCACGTTCTCATGATGCGTACGAGGCATGCGTTTGCCTGCCTGGTCCCAATCAGGCGCGGGCAACGCCTTGCGATCGATCTTGCCGCTGGGCGTGAGTGGCAGCGTATCCAGCGTCACGAAGGCCGTCGGCAACATGTAATCGGGCAGGGCCGCGGCAACGGCCTGGCGCAGGGCCGTGCTATCGGGCCGGACACCCTCGACCGCCGCCACATACGCCACCAGTTGCTTGTGCCCGGCGGCGGCATCGCGTGCCACCACCACGGCCTGTGCTACGTCGGGCTGCGCGGCCAGTACCGCCTCGATCTCGCCCAGCTCGATGCGGAAACCGCGGATCTTTACCTGATGATCGACACGACCCAGGAATCGCAGTCGCCCATCGGCCTCCCGGCGCACCAGATCTCCCGTGCGGTACATCCGTGCGCCGGACGTCCACGGATTGGCGACGAACCGTTCCGCCGTAAGCCCCGGACGATGCAGG
>NZ_DASVMI010000151.1:0-4852 GCF_036384435.1 Dyella sp.
GGTGGCCGCTTCGGTACCGAGGCATCGGTGGCCAAGCTGATGGCGTCGGAAGCGGCGATGTGGATTTCCCACCAGGCCGTACAGATCCACGGTGGCATGGGTTATTCGAAGGAAATGCCGCTGGAGCGCTATTTCCGTGATGCCAAGATCACCGAGATCTATGAGGGCACCAGCGAAATCCAGCGCCTGGTGATTGCTCGCGCCGAAACGGGTTTGCGCTAAGCGTTCTCCTGGTTCGCAGGATCGGGCCTGGCCGCCTTAAGGGGCGGCCAGGCCTTTTTTCTTGGTATGTTCGGAACGACAGCAGCGATTTGCTCGCCATCTCGCACGCCAGGTCGATGAAGATTTCCCCGCAAGCAGCCTGATATCGCTATACCAACTGCGAAGCATCCAGGATGTGCGCCGGACAGTCGTTCGATCGCATGCGCGCGGCAGGATGATCAGTGCAGAAGATGTGCGCGGGCCATCCATACAGCAATCAATGACGGTACGGATCGCTCGTGTAATTCCCTCGGTGAACATGCCCATGGCTTGGTGAAGGCACGTTGCGAGATGGACGACGTACCCTACATCGTTCTGACGCGTGGGCAGTTCACCTGAGGCATGGGCTCAACGCAACTGCACGCTTACGACCTGTTCCTGTGGTCGATAGGCATCGGGGAAATAGCGCTGGAGGTTGACGACCTTAGGCGCATCATTCACCACGATGTAGCGATCATTCGGATGCAGGCGCGCATAGTCCTGATGATAGGCCTCGGCCGGGTAGAATGCCTTGAGCGGAGCGACCTGGGTCACGATGGGGTCGCCGAATGCCTTGGCAGTGCCTAACTGGGCGATATAGGCGCGGGCAATGCGCTCCTGCTCCGGCGTGCTGTAGAAAATGGCTGAACGATACTGCGTGCCGACATCTGGCCCTTGCCGGTTGAGCTGCGTCGGGTCGGTGGCTACGGAGAAGTAGATTCGCAGCAACTGGCCATAACTGACCTGTGCCGGATCGAAGAGGATTTTTACCGATTCAGCGTGGCCGGTATCGCCGTCGCTGACCTGGTCGTAGGTCGCCGTGGCGGCGCTGCCGCCCGAATAGCCTGCCAGGACGCGCTTGACGCCCTTGACGTGCTCAAACACCGCTTGCACACCCCAGAAGCAACCGCCTGCCAGGACGGCCACCTGCTCATCGTGTGCAGCCGACAGCGGCGCATCGGTCGCAGGTGAGGGCAGCGCGCCGGCATCGCGGCTGATGGCTGGTGCACTGCAGGCTGCCACACCCATGGCGATCAGGACGGCAGCGAGGGGTTTGCGCGTAAACGACATGATGCACACTCCAGCGTGAGAGATCGGGCGGGCTGCCCTCCATCCCTGTATTCGCCGCAGGCGCGTGGCCGGTTACTCCGCCTCGCGCACGCGTATGGTGACATCACCCAGGCGCACGGTCTGACCCGCGTGGATCTTGCAGGTCTTGCGCAGTTCACGAACGCCATCGACAGTCACCGCACCGCTGGCAACGATTGCCTTGCCCGCGCCCCCGCTGTCGCACAGCCCGGTGAGCTTGAGCAATTGATTCAGCTCTACGTAGTCGCGATCGAGGTCGAAGTCCAGGTGCATGGGGCGGTAGCGTGTGTCGGTTGGCAGGGGAGCGTAAGGTACGCCCTGGTGATGGGAGATGGGTAGTGGGGGCGCAAATCCATGGGCTTCCCATCAGGGTGAGGGGCACCTGGCTCAGGCGTCGATTTCGTCGAGCGCGCTTTCGGGCAGGGCGAGGAAAGCGAAGAATGGGATCTTGGCGTCGAACCAGTGTTCGGCCGCCTCGTCCAGAACGTCGAGCAGGGTGTCGAATACCTCCTCATTAGCCTCACGCAGGGTCTGGCCGTGCATGAGCAATATCAGATAACCAGGGGCGGCCAGCCACGAGAGGTCGCGCAAGCAGTCGGTCAGTGCATCCCAGTTGGCACCAAAGCCAGCGGGAAAGTGCAGCGCATCGTTGAGATGGCGCATGACCGAGTCTTTGTCCGTGCAGTCGTGCAGATCCACGCGCACGATTCGTAGCGATGTCTGCCGCGCTGCTGCATCCAGTGCGGCGATGTCGTCCTGGGTGGCGAAGAAGACACCGTCGCGGGCGGCGTCGTGGAGATCGATGTCGAACGATATGCTCATGGATGAACCCGGAAGCAGCGAAAGCTGCGGTAGTGATCTTCGGTGTAGTAATAGATCGACGGCGGTGTTCCGCCGGTGATGATGCGCCGGGCTCCGCGATCCTGGCTGCCAGGCGTCTGGACGGTGTACTCGTGGTAGTAGCCATTGGCCTGTGGCGGTAGCAGACCTTCGCGGTTGCCGAAGACTACGCCATCCTGTCGATGTGGAAACGGCCCTTCGTTCTCGATCAGCTTGATCGTCTGGAAGGCTTCCTGTGGCAAGAAACGCGGCAGGATGGGACAGCCGCCGGAGCCTGAGGTGGCGGTCGGCCGATCCTGGCGATCGGCTGCGAGTTGCGTGGGTGCCTGTGGCCGCATGAACATCCATCCAATCAACGCGGCGAGGATGATCAGCGGTAAAATTCGATGGATGCGCATGCGTTGTGCTCCGAATGTCAGGCTGTCTTGTCGATGCGCTTTTGCAGCGCCATCGCCGCCGCCGGATTACGGTGCTTGGCGGCACTGATGAAATAGACGAACACGTCGCGTGACGTGGTTTTCTCAAGCGGTGCGGCGACGTGAGGCAACTGGGGATTGTCCTCGCCGCTCGCCCAGCGCAGTGCGTACGTGGCCCAGGTATCGAGGTCCTTGTCGCGGTAGCCGGTGGCGATCGTATCCTGGCTGGCCATCAAGCGCGCATAAGTGAAGTCGCCCGTGATATCGGCCAGCGACGGATAATCAGGGGAGTCGGTGAAAACGGTGGGTATCCGATAATCACGCGCGAGGTTCACATAGTCCTCGCACAGGAAATCCGGATGGCGCACCTCCAGCACATGGCGCAGGCGTTCGCCGTTCAGGCTTGCTGGAAGAAGTTCAAGAAAGGCTTTGATGTCGTTGGCATCGAAGGCGCGGGAGGGCGCCAGTTGCCACAGGATTGGCCCGAGCCGATTGCCCATTTCGGAAAGGCCGCCATCGATGAAGCCGCGAATCCCCTGGCGTGCTTCGGCCAGGCGCTTGCCCTCGGTGATGTAACGTGGCGCTTTAAGCGAGAACACGAAGCCGTCGGGCGTCTCTGCGGCCCAGCGCGCATACGTGCTGGCCTTTTGCGCGCCATAGTAGGTGCCATTGATCTCAATCGCGCGCAGGTGCCGGCTGGCGTATTCGAGTTCGCGCTTCTGTGCCAGCCCGTCGGGATAAAAGTTCTTCCGCCATGGCGCGTAAGTCCACCCGCCAATACCGACGCGAATCGGACTTGCGATGGGTGTTGTGGTGAACAGGTCGCCCGCGGGGACACTTGAAGGCATGGCTGGCTCCAGACGTGGCGGGACATGATGACACGATTGCCCGGTTCAGCGCCCAGGCATGCCGGTGCTGGCGCGCCGGCGTGTTTCCCGCGATAGTGCGGACTTTGCGATCGATTGGAGTTCTGTCCATGCCTCAACGAATCCTGTCCGCCCGCCTTGCCGGATGCTGCGCGATGGTTGTCCTGGCCGCCGGCCCCGCGATGGCGCAGACGCCCGTCGCCTCGTCCGCGCCCGTCGTGACGGATACGGCACTGCCTGCGCAGTTGCAGGATTTCGGGTCGTACGTGGACGATGCGCGCAAGACTTTCGATGTTCCCGGCATCGCGGTGGCCATTGTCAAGGATGGCAAGGTGGTGATGGAGCAGGGCTTTGGCGTGCGCGAGAAGGGCAAGCCCGAGCCGGTGGATGCGCACACGCTGTTTGCCATTGCCTCCAATACCAAGGCATTCACTGCGGCGTCGCTGCAGATGCTGGCCGAGCAGGGCAAGCTCAACATGGACGACCGGGTCACCGATCACTTGCCGTGGTTCCAGATGTCCGACCCGTACGTGACGCACGAAATGCGCATTCGTGACCTGCTGGCACATCGCAGTGGTCTAGGCCTGGGGGCTGGAGACCTGCTGTATTGGCCGCCGACCTCCTATACGACCAAGGACGTGGTCGAGCGCCTGCGCTTCGTGCCACTGGCGACCAGCTTTCGCAGTGCCTATGCCTACGACAACATCCTGTTCGCCGTGGCGACACTGGTGATCGAGAATGTTTCCGGCGAAAGCTATGCCGATTATCTGCGCAACCATATCTTCAAGCCGGTTGGCATGGATGAAACTTTGGTCGACAAGACGTATCTCAAGCCGGGGATGGATGTGGCAGTAGGCCATGCCAAGTTCGATTTCAAGGATCTCAAGCCAGTGCCGGCCATGGCATGGTCGAACAATTCGGGCGCCGGTGGCATTTATTCCAGCGTGCACGACCTGGCCAAATGGATGAACGTGCAATTGGCCGGCGGCGTGATTTCCGGGCACGGAGACAGCGAACAGCGCCTGTTCAAGCAGGCAAGCCAGGACCAGATGTGGCAGATGTTGACGCCGATGAAGGTTGGCAAGCCGCCTGTGCCTGAGCTTGCCGGAACCAAGCCTAATTTCGCCGGCTATGGCGAGGGTTGGTTCCTTTCCGATTATCACGGCCAACGCCTGGTATGGCACACCGGCGGTTGGCCCGGCATGGTTTCGCGCGTGACGCTGGTGCCCGAACAGCACCTGGGCGTGGTGGTATTGACCAACCAGGAGTCAGGCGCGGCGTTCAATGCCGTGACTTATCGCGTGCTCGACGCTTACCTGGGACATGACAAGACCGATTGGGTGGCTGCCTACGACAAGGCAGTGAAGAAATCCCAAGGCGAAGCAGACAACAGTTGGAAGA
>NZ_DASVMI010000152.1:0-9026 GCF_036384435.1 Dyella sp.
TCCAGTTGAAGAACGTCGCTTCGCAGATCCCCATCTTTCGACAAACTTCCGCTACCGTCGTGCCGCTCTCGGCCTGGCGCAGGGCGAACGCAATCTGCTCTTCGGTGTATTTGGTCTTCTTCATAGCAAAACAGCCTCCTCATGAGGGTCAGTTTCGCCGAAAAACTCTACTTTGAAACGCTACAAATGGCAGGGATAAGGTCACCTGCGGCCAGAGTGCGGCCAGAAACGAAAAAGCCCACTCATAAAAGTGGGCTCAGTCGTTGCTATACATGGTGGCCGGGGACGGAATCGAACCGCCGACACGGGGATTTTCAATCCCCTGCTCTACCAACTGAGCTACCCGGCCAGGGTATGGCGTTGAGCCGACAATTAAAGCGGAGTTGGCTCCCCTCGTCAAGGCTTTTTTACCTCGTAAGTGGCGCTACGCCTGGGTTGAAGCTCAACCCCTGAAACCAAGATATATCATCTTGGTCAGCGCAAAATGTGGCTCGTCGCTGCGGGAGAAAATTGACTGAACGAGTCCTCTCCACCCGACAAGAACCGCTCGATCAGGGGCCATCAGGGTGCCGTACGCGGGGGTATCATCGATCCAGCGGTGTTCGCCAAGACGGGGATCGGATATGGCAGTTCAGCTCGAACTTTCTCAGATGTTGGTGGACAGCCTGACGTTTGAAAATCGGATCGTCGGATTGAATAAGGCCGGGCGCCCGCTCTTTGAGCCGACCCCACCGGGCACTGCCGAATGGATCGTGCGCGACGGTGGAAAGCGTGGGCAGGCCGGGTTGCTTATACGCATCACATCGGGAGCGATCACCTGGTGCGTGCGCCGGAAGATGGGGGGCAAGTCCACCCGCCGGGCCATGGGCCGCGCGCGAAAGGCCGATGACTTCACTGGCCGGGTCCTGACCTTGGATGAAGCCCGCAAGCGGGCGCGTGCATGGCTGGTTTCAATGGAGGAGAACATCGCCCCCCTGCGGGTTCGAGAGGATCATTTAAAGCAAACCAAGCTGGCGGCCGAGCACCGACGGTTGACCATGGCGGTGGCGTTCGCCGACTTTATTGAGGCCAAGCGCAAACACAAAGCCAAGTTGGGGGAGGAGGGGCGCCTGGAGGTCGGTGTTGGCAAACGCCGAACCGCTGACCCCAAATTGCGGGACAGCAGCACCGCCGACCGAATCAAGGTCCAACGGTGGCTGGACGAGTCGCCCATGTGGCAGGTGCCCATCGGCCACCTCACCGAGGAGGTGGTCAGCGAAAGCCTAACCCCACTGCTAAAACGGGCCGCCGGCGGCCAGCCCAAGATCAGCTGGGGTCCGAAATCGGTCTCCAAGGGCACCCTGGACAAAATCTACCGCCACCTAGACGGCGCTTGGTGGCGCGCGGCCAAGATTCTCAAACTGGGAGTGGGGAGAGATGAGGGGCCGCTTCGGCTGTAGCGCCAGAACCACGAGAGCGATTGGCCTGCGGATCGGATGGTGCGAAAAGCGCTGGACACCACGTCGCCCGACCACATTCAGTGGCTGAAAGCGTTGTTGGAAATGCAGAAGGTCGCGCATGACCCGGCGGTGTTCACCCACCGCACCAGCCCCCGTAGCAAGGCGATCAAGCCCCACCTGTCCGTGCTCGTTGATTTCTACCTTCTGCTGATCCTTTGGGGCACCCGCGCCAGGGAGACCCGACTGCTGGAATGGGCGCAGGTGGATTTGACCAAGCGTCTGATCTGGCTGGCCGAGGACACCACCAAAAATGCGGCCTTGGACGTGATGCCGTTGACGCCCTGGGCCGCTGAGATATTGCAGGAGCGCAAACGCCTCAACGAACTATGGCGACCGGATGCGCCAGGGCGTTATGTGTTTCAGTCCCGGGGGCACGGCCATCCGATCAATAGCCCCCGTGGTGTGTTGGTTGCCCTGGCTGAGCAGACGGGCATTGGGCTGACTGCCCACGACCTGCGCAGGTCCCTGGCCCGAGAGATCGGCAGCGACGATGACTTGCTCCACACCGCCCGCCTGTTGGTCAGTGGGGCGGCGCTTCACCACGGAGCGGGAAAGGGCGGCAGCCGAGTGGCGGGGGCCACCCATCGCTACCTGGAAGAAAAGGCCAATATCCTGCGCCCTCTTTACCAAAAGCGGGAAAACCGGCTTCGGGAGCTTGTGGGCTTGCAGGGTGAGAAGCCAAAGGCCGAACTGGACGTCGACGCCGTGCTCGACCGCATGCGGGCTGACCCGGAGTTCTTCCAGCAAGTCATGCAGACGGCGCTTCGGCCAAAATCCTGATCAAGACCGCAAAGGCAGAAGGGCTTCTGTAATGCTGACGTATTCCTCGACGCCCTTCGGCGGATTGATTGCCTGATGGCAGAGGTGCCCTTAGATTTTCGGATCGAAGGGATCGCGGAATTGATGGATTGAAGATCCGACAGAGGTTTTTACATTGTTCCTAACTTGCAGGGTAA
The DNA here is from genome assembly GCF_036384435.1 of Dyella sp. GTDB lineage: Bacteria > Pseudomonadota > Gammaproteobacteria > Xanthomonadales > Rhodanobacteraceae > GSA-30. The sequence goes on from NZ_DASVMI010000152.1 coordinate 2,456, forward strand.
TCGGTCTGCACAGGGAGTTTGTATGTCTATTGGCGGTTTGTTAATAGGGAAAGCTTGGGACTTGTCCGTGGACCGCATGTTAGACGACGTGATCGGCCTAGCCATCGCCAAGGCCTCAAAGCATCGATCCCGACGCTTCATCGAAGCGCTGATCGAGGCGGTTCGGCTCGAAGTGGACCATGATGTTTCGGAAGACGAATTGAATGAGTTGCTGGCGAAGCTGGCGAACAAGACCAACTCCGAGGCCGTGTTCGATGCATGCAGCAGAGCTTGCCTATCTAGGTCTAAGGATATTGGGCCGCGAATCATCGCTTTTCTTACGGCGGTATTGCCTGGTGAAGAAAGAGGGCCGACCGATGAAGAGGAAATGATATTAGATGTGGCCGAACGGCTAAATGATGACGAGTTAAGTTCGTTGGTCGACATCATTCGTCTTTGGGAAAAGGAGCTGGTTTCCGGCTTGTCCAAAATGGTGAGGGCAGCAGTGGCCGGCTATGCCTTGGCCTATGAGCTGCTCCACCAAGTGACCTTTACCTATTGGGTGCTGATCGCCGGTTTTCGATTGGCGGCTTTGATTTACGTTCCCCGTCGTTATTGGGTCGCGCTCGCCGTTGGCGAATTAATCCCACAAATCTATTTAGCAATAACTTGCGAGCCGCAATACGGATGGCTCTGGTCCGTGGTGGTCATGACCTTCATTCCGATTGTGTTGGCCATGCCGGCGGTTTACTGTTGTCAGCAGACGTTGCGGATGACACCGACGCGCGGTGGCGTGCGCATGGACGTGTTGCTGTTCTGCATCCTGCTCACCACCTTCAGGCAATACCGCTAAAGCTATTCGTACACGAATTCATTCTGGCCGAAGGCGCTGATCGAGGCTTCGGCCGTGTCCTTGCGCACCCATAGGAAAGCCCCCCATGATCGACACCACCGACACCACCGACACGCCTGCCGATAGCGCCAGCGACATCGAGGCCCTGGCCGCCAAGCCGCTGCCGCCGCTGGTGTTCGCGCGCGACAGGCGCAAATACACGCGCTTTCTCGATCCGCTGCACACTGGCCCCGGCCTGCAGCTGTTCGAATCGCCCGAGCATGAGGCGCTGGGCGATGGGCTCATCTTCATCGATCCCAGCGGCAAGACGTTCACGCAGTCGGCGCCGAACACGAACTACTTTCTCACAGATGGTGGTCAATACCTGAGCTACGGCCAGGTCATGGCCCTCGCCGGCGATTTCTACGGCGTGCCGAGCCAGCCCATTTCCGATGGTGCCGCCGCCAGCGATCAGCAGGCGCGCTTTCTCGCGGCCTTCAATTCCCTTTACTCGGAAAAGCCGGTCAACGGCGTTTACCAAGCGCAGCAGATCCTGCAGATCATGCAGCAGCAGTCGGACACCGTGACCGACAGCGCCAACCAGATCATGGCGCAGCACCCCTATACCGACGATGCGTGGTCCCAGGCCTACACGGCCGCTAATAGCGACAACCAGTTTGACAAGGCCTACAACTTTGCCACTGGTGCGGTGGAGGCCACGCCTTGGTTCATGTCGCAGGGCCGCTACCTGCAGCTGGCCAATGTGAACTGGGATCATTTCGGCGCGTGCGCGGTGGCCTGCTATCTGGCCGGCCATGCGGTGGCGTGCGATACCGCGGCCGGCGGCGACTACATGCGCGCCTATGCCATGGAAGCCTTCGCCTGCCACTTCCTCACCGACCTTTTCTCCACCGGCCACCTGCGCACGCCGCGAAAGGCGCTGCACACGGCGAACCCGGCCTCAGACCTGTGCGCGCAGCGCATGCACGACGAGGATTCCTACAACGGCCTCGTGGTGCACAACCAGAAGGGCAATACCTGGATCGCGTATGGCGACAAGCGCCTCAATGATCCGCCCAACCAGCTGAACTACACGATGGCGCAGGCGGCCGTGACGCTGTCGCTCAACGAGGTGATATCGGCGCTCGGGTCGAAGAATCCATCGGCGCCCAACGCGGCGCTGAACCTGATTCCGAATCTCGACATGGCGACGAACGCGCAGGACACCGCCAACTGGTCGCCGCTGTACGTGCTGGACAATACGGGCGCGCCGCTGGTGCGCGACACGCTCTCCGATCTGCGTTGCCGCGAATGGACCTCGCTGTTCTACTACGTCTCCACCTACTGGCGCACGCCCGCGGGCGGCGTGCACAGCCTTGCCGGCGCGCCTCCGGGCCGCGGCGTGGCGCCGGCGCACGCCATGGCCTGGCAGAGCCATCGCATCATCGGCAGCTCAGAGGACGATCTCGCGCCCAGCGCCGCCATAGTGACCAACCCCGATAACGGCCTCGGCAACACCACCCCGATGAGCCAGTTCGGTAACCAAAATCTCGGCAGCGACGCCACGCCGGCCATGCAGAACACGCTAGTGGCAGTGTTCCGCAAGAAAAGCAGCGATAGCAGCAATCACCATCTGCACTACGTGGCGGCACCCATGACCGACGCGCCGGCGTTTAAGATCTATAACTCCAAGGACATCAGCTTCAACGGCCAATCCACCCACACCACCAAGGGCGGCGATCCGGCCGTGGTGGCGCAGCCGGGGCAGCTCTTCATGGTGTATCCCGACGACTCCGGCGTGCTGCACCAGGCCACGTGGTCGGCGGCCACCGGCACCTGGACAGCGCCGAGCAACAACACCCTTTTCAGTGGCAACGACAGCAAGACCTATACCTTGATTCAGCCGGTGTCCGACCAGGCCTCGCCGCGTGTGGCGCTGTGCAACCTCGCAAGCTCGGTGTCTTCGCAAGTGAGCAGCGCGGGCCTGTATCTCGCGTTTCCCACGGCTAACCTGCTGGCCAGCGGCGGCAATATCGCGCTCAGCGCCTCGACCACGCCGGGGGCGTTTTCCACGCCGCATACTTTCCGCTACAGCGCCGGCAACGCCACGGTGAACCCGCGTACCGTGCTCGGCGTGAGCCTGGTCGAGTACCAGGATTCGCTCCTGCTCGCCTACGCCGACGTCACCAGCGGCGGCGCCATCCGGATAGCGCAAAGTGCCGATGGCAAGAACTGGACCCAGCTCGCCGGCAGCGTGCGCAGCGCCAGCGGACAACCCATCTGGACCGCCTCCGCGCTGAGCCTGGTGGTGTACGGTGGCTTGCTCGCGGTGCTAGTGAACGACACCAACGGCAACATCACCGCCCACACCTACCTCAACAGCACCGGCCGCTGGGTGGACTACACCGTGCAGGGCACTTCCAACGGCAGCACCGGCAAGGCACCGTTGCAGTCGCTCTACGGATGGAGCGCGTTGGCTTGGCAGAACCAGGCCTACGTGGTGTTCAGTGACAAGGCGAACGGCGCGCCCAGCATCATGACCACAGCCAGTTCCACGGCGTCATAACCCCCGCGGAAAAACCCGCATCCTGCTGCGACGGTGCGGGTGTTCTGGCATAGCGCGATTTCGATCAATGCGGGCTGGCGCAAGGAGCCGCCAATACTGCGAAGGGATACGAAAGGCGTACAGACCACCATCGCCATCGCCGAGCGGCTCGGGTTGAAGGGTGTCGATCGCCACGCCACCGTGATGGTCAAATACTGGAAGCTGGCAGTGGAGTTCCGCACGGGAAAGCCATGGATGACCCGTTGGCGCCTCGGTCGGGGCTTGGGCTGAAGCTGACGGTCGAAGAGGCGGGAGATGGGGCCGTCCCGTCGGAGGCCGAAGTTGTGATGTGGGGCGTTTGAGTAAGGAGCGTTGTGAGAATGTCCGCCATGTCGCGTGAGCGCTCCATATGCCGAGAGAGCGAGCAGCAAGGGGGCTATGGTTGTTCATTCCAGAGGATTTGGGCCAAGCGGCGTGAGTGACGCCCCGTCGACATGATGAGGGAAATCGGCCTGCTCTGATCCAGAGGCCATGACGATCGCACCATTGCCCAAATGATCGGAGTCACCACCTCGTGGATATCTGCGGTTGGATTGCTGCTGGATAGGGATGGCAATTAAAGATCGGGGCTGAAGCGGCACCATTCTCTATGTCAAGGAATTAACGATGAAAGTTCCAGCATTGAAAATGCTCCGGGTTACGGTCGTACTTATTGCGGCACTTCTCAATCTCGTTGGTTGCACAACCCCGAGACAATACGTGTGGTCTCCGCCTCCAGAGGGAGTGATTAGAGATAAGGTTGCTGCAACCGCCATCGCTCATGCGATATGGTTTTCGATGAATCCATGGAAAGATGAGCCATCGGAACAAATGTGGCAGGAACACTTCGACGCGATTCGAAAGGGTAATACTTGGTATGTTAATGAAAAGAGTCAGCCGCCAAACTCCCTTGGTGGAGAAGTGACAATCATGCTCGATGCGAGGGATGGCCGGGTGATTGAGGTGGCCGCTTCACAATGACTCGCATTTTTAATGCTTCGAGTGCTAAAGCCGGAATGCTGTTTAGCCACGACCGAAATCCGCGGTTGCGAATTTGGGTTAGGTCAAACATCGATTTCCATAGGCGCCGACTGCGTCGCTGATGATGACCCTGGTTGACAGGGATTTGAGCGGTATATTCTCGGAAGGTCCGCTTTCGAGCCGAGTCAGACGTCTTACGTTGAACAACATCTTCACTTATCAAATGGAAAAGACAGGAGACTGCCCCGTGTCAACAAAAGAACGCTTCATGGTGTGCATAGGCGAGGTAAGGAAAAATTTCGTCTTCGGAGACTTGTTTTCCGACGTCTATACGAAATCGGTAACCATGTCAGATGGATCGATTCGGGAGATCAAACTTCGGCCCACCATGAAAGATGGCGATCTGATCATTGAAATAAGGGACGGTGACCATCTCAGTTACATGGGGCCAAACGGGACCACGACACACGGGGCGCTGATGATAGGGCTTAGGCAAGTCGGTGATTCTAGTTTTGGGATCAGAATTGGCCGGCTAGGCGTGTTGCGCAGGTGCCAGCCAGCGCTGTAATGCCTGCTTGCTTCCGAGAACGTGCCAGACTAATGTCCGCTCTCGGCGGCGGACCTTTCGGGTTGGCCGATTGACCAACAGTAGCGGGGGTGTTCAACACCAGCGCATTGTTTAGCCCATGCCGGAATGCTGTCCAGCGATCACCGTAACCGGGGCTCGTAGCCCATCCGAGATGACCATCACACACCGGCATCAGCGGGAACCTGGACTTGGGTCAGCTCTGGTCGGACATGCGGTCAGTTGAACCGGAATACGCATTCAGTGACATTGTGAGTTATCGGACACGCTTCCAAACGATGTCTTCATTGTTGCGCCGTTCGTCCAACGCGTCGACTTTCCCATAGGCGTCGCGGTGGAACAGCTCCCGCCCTTCCACGCGCTTGCGGAAGAACAGATCGCCGGATTCGGGCAGTAGCTCAGTCTTCGGGCCGTCGCCCTTTTGCATGAACAGGGCAGTGCCTTCGCGCGTGACGGTGCGGCGGACGCCGGGTGCCAACTCGTAGCTGCCCGTGAAGTCGTCCAACTTGGCCAGGTCGGTGGTTCCGACTTTTGGGTCTTCGTAGTAGCGCATTGTCTGGCTGGCGGCGATCTGCCAGGTGCCGTGGCGAAACAGCCAGGTGTCCACGGTGTGGTAGCGGGCATGCATCGTCTGGCCATAGGCAGTTTCAGATTCGTCGCATGTGTAGGCCACCGCGGCGGCATCGGGCGTCAGGATGACATGTGGATCGATGACCCGCATATGCAAGCTGTACCCCGCAGGCATTGGCCCGATATCGGCTAGCAGTGCCTGCTTGTCCATGGTCCGGCCTTTTTCGTCGTACACCATCGCATCATCGGCAAACCAAGCGTTCCACGGTTTCGGGTCACCAGCATCGGAGGCGGCGTAGAGTTGCTGCGTGCGTTGCAGTAGCTCTGCTTGCGTGATGGCGCCGGCCGTGGAGGATGCTGCGTGCAATGGAGCGGAAATGCCGACCGCGAGGCACAGAAGGGCGGGGATAACTGTACGGATCATGCGATGGTCTCCGCGGGTGTAAGGTGCTTTGGGCATTCTGCAGCGAGGCTTGCGCTTGAATCGTGGCGGCAGCGCCCATGCATTGTCGCCATGGGCGCCGTGCCGGCGACCTGGTCTCCCATGACAACGCTTGCGGGCGGCAGGTTGAATAAGCGTGGTGCGGCAAGGGAGCCTTCGCATGTGCCGGATGTCCCGTTGTATCCTGTCGAGGGATAAATCCGGCCAGTTAAATGGCTTGGCGGAATTTGGGGAAAGTTCAGAAGGATGCACGCAACGGCCTCTCACGGCGTCCTCTTTTATTGGGTCCCCCGGCGTGGAGGATTCACCATGCACACTCCAGTGCCCCCTCCTATCTGTCGCCGACAGACCCGCAACAGGCACTGGATCGCCCAGCCTTTCGTAGACACCTTCGAGCCATAATTTCTGGCAATCGAGGAGGTCGGTATGAGTGGGAAGCGGTACACGGATGAGTTGAAGATCGAAGCGGTCAAGCAAGTGACCGAGCGCGGGCATTCGGTGGCCGAGGTGGCCGAGCGGCTGGGCATCACGACGCACAGCCTCTACGCGTGGAAGGTCAAGTTCGGCCAGCCGGACACGGTGCGTCGGGCAGAGCTG
>NZ_DASVMI010000153.1:0-14821 GCF_036384435.1 Dyella sp.
TGCCGCAGCCCCGGATACCGAGATCATTGGCGATCCGGAACTGGATCGTTTCGACTGCGTGATCGAATCGGCGGGCGGCATGGTGCGTGCCGGGTTCAACGAACAGCTCGAACAGGCGCGAGTCATCCTGGCCGCGGCCGAACAACCTACGGGAGGTCGGCGTGAACGCGCAAACGACGCCTGAAGATCGCCTGGCGGCAGCCGATGACCCGTTGCTGCGCGCACTCAGCCGGCGCGACACCTTGCAACGTGTCGGGCGTGTGGCCGAAGCCTACGGCACCCTGGTGCGTGCCACGGGTGTTCGGGCGGCCATCGGCGAACTATGCATGCTCGAACAGGAAGACACGGGTTTCTGCCTGCCTGCCGAGGTAGTCGGCGTGTCGCAGCAACAGACCTTGCTCACGCCGCTGGGCCCGCTGGAGGGCATCTCGACTGCCACCACCGTGACGGCCACGGGCCGTCAGGCCACGGCACCGGCAGGTCTGAGCCTGTTGGGACGCGTGATCGATGCGCATGGCGATCCACTGGATGAAGGCGGCCCATTGCTGGACGTCGAGCGTGTGCCGCTGTATGCCGCCTCGCCCAATCCGTTGCAGCGCCAGGCCATCGACGAGCCGATGCATACCGGAGTGCGCGCGATCGATGCGGCATTGACGATCGGGCGTGGCCAGCGCACTGGTATCTTTGCGGTTGCTGGTGGAGGCAAGAGCACGCTGCTGGGCATGCTTGCCCGCAACGCACGGGCGGATGTGAACGTGATCGTGCTGGTCGGTGAGCGTGGCCGCGAGGTCAGCGAATTCCTGCACGACAGCCTGGGTGAGGATGGCCTGCGGCGCAGCGTAGTCGTGGTCGCCACGTCCGACCGCCCGGCACTGGAGCGCAGCCGGGTGGCCTGGCTGGGTACGGCCATTGCCGAATATTTCCGCGATCGCGGCATGAATGTGCTGCTGATGATGGATTCGGTCACGCGATTCGCACGTGCCCTGCGCGATGTGGGCCTGGCGATGGGCGAGCCGCCATCGCGGCGTGGCTTCACACCTTCCGTATTCTCGGCGTTGCCACGGTTGTTCGAGCGCGCGGGTACCAATGCGCGGGGCGCGATTACCGCGTTCTACACCGTGCTGATGGAGGACGAAGACGGCAGCGACCCGATCGCCGAGGAGGTGCGTTCCATCCTGGATGGTCATATTTATCTGTCGCGCCGGCTGGCCCAGGCCAATCACTATCCGGCGATCGACATCCTGGCCAGCGCCAGTCGCCTGATGCCGCGCGTAACGCCACCGACGCATCAGCGCGCCGCGGGGCAACTGCGTCGGTATCTGGCCAAGTACCGCGATATCGAGATGCTGCTGCAACTGGGTGAGTACAAACCCGGTGGCGACGTGGATGCCGATACCGCCATTGCACGCATGGACGCGATCAACCAGTTGCTGCGACAGGGTACGCATGAAGTCGCTGAATTTGCTGCGACGCGTACGCGGTTGACCGGAGTATGCACATGAACTGCGTTGGCGCGATGCGTATGGTGCTGCTTGCGTTGCCTGCAAGTCATGTCAGGCATGAGGGGAGGGCGGTGAGCGCGTATCCGTGGGTGCCCTCGCCTGTGGCATTCGGCGAGCACAGATACTTAGCAGCCAACACGCAGACCATAAGCCATAGGGCATTCGCTCTCGCTGACCGCTCCTCATTCCTTCGCAGGATCACGAGGTCTGCATGAGTCGTCAATCCGCCCATTTTCCGCTCGAACCCCTGCGCACGGTGCGTGGTATCCGCTTGCACGCGCTGGAGTCGGAAATGAAGCGTTGCCGCGAGTGTCATGCCCAGGCGCAACATCAGTGGGACGAAGCCGAGGATGCGCTGATGCTGGCGCGCCAGGTGCGGGAGGATTTTGCGGTGCGTTCATGGGCCGCCCTTTTCGAGAGCGGAGTACCGACCGCGCTCGCGATGGATCGCCACGAACGACACCTGGCCTTGCTCGATCACACCATCGTGCAGCGGCATATCGAGCGCGACGCCCGAGCCGCGACGTGCGAGGAAGCGCGCCAGGCCGCCGAGCTCGCCGCGCAGGCGTGGCGCCTGGCGCGCAACAAGCTCGATGCCGTGGATGAAATGAAACAGGGTTGGCTACGCGACGTGCGTGGCCATGAGGAACGGCGCGAAGAGCACAACCTGGAAGAGCTACTGCTGCGCCAACGGTCGCATTGAGGTCGCCATGCATATGTCATCTCCGTCATCCTCGACGTCACACACCTCAAGCCAGCCATCACGCCATGCATCGCCATCGCATGACGACAAGGTGCAGCCTGGGCACGATCACGAAGACGTGCAACGTTTTCGTCGGCTGATGGACGGCCACGATGCCCAAGCGCGTGATGACGATGCCGGTGACACCGCCACGGCGGCAGGCTCGGCGCGCCAGGCGCCCGACCAGGAGCAGTTCCTGCGTGAACTGCTGCAACGTCAGATGGATCAGGCGCAGGCGCGCGGCGATGCCTTGCGCTTGCGCGACGGCGGCGATGGCAGTGGCAAGGACGACAGCCAGGACAGCCAGGACGAGGGACAGACCCCGCAGGGCAACCTCGGCATGCAGGTGCTGCATCAGGCGCAGGTCGTGGCACAACAGGCGATCGAGCAGCCTGGCGCCGCAGGCCAGGCGTCGCTGGCGCCCGCGTTGGCTGAGCTGATCGAACGCCACGTCAAGCAATTGCTGGTGCCCGACACCCAGGGGCGCAGCGCGGCACAGTCGCGCGAGATCATGATTACACTCAAGGATGGCCTGTTGCCCGATACGCAGCTTTGGCTCAGTCGCACGGACACCGGCTGGTCGCTACGCGCCGATACGCGTTCGGATGCTGCCTATCGCAGCATGATCGAGGGTGCGCCCGCGCTGATCGAGCGGTTCGCCAACAGCCGCCTGGGCAGCCTGGATGTGCAGCCGGTGCGGTTGGGGTAGGCCGTCATGGGGTTTGGCGCAAGCATCAAGACCATCATCGGGGATGCCGGCAACCCGTTAGGGCTGCCGGGTGTCAACGATCCCCTGGCGGGCGGGCAGGACAATCTCAGCTTCCAGTTCCCCTTGTCGTTCGGAACGACGGTAAACGACCTGGCGAACGTATTGAACGTGCCGCTCGGCGATATCCTCGCGATCAATCCGGGCCTGCAGGCCGGCAGCAGCCTCCATCTCAGCCAGGTGATCGACCTGCCGCCCGCACACATCGGCAGCATCGCGCAGAGTCTTTCTTCACTGGGCGGCGGAAGCAGCGATCTGGCGCCCGCGCGCATGGACCTGACCTTGCCGGCCAATGCGCCGCCGCAGAGCTACGCCACACCCGTATCCAGCGGTAGCGTGAATGTGATGCCATCGAGCGCACAGGCGACACAGGATGTGATCAATACGGCCAGCGCCGTATTGAATCGGGTATTTCCATCGGCTGTCGCGACACCGGCGCGGATGTCCGACCCCATCGCGGCATCATCACCTTCCACGCGTCTGCTTCCGCAGCGCGATGATCCTGTTGCAGCGATGGCCAGGCAGGTGGCGTCCACCCCCGCCCAGGCCTCAACGCTTCGTACCATGCCGGTCGCCGGCGATGATGTGGCGCCTGCCGGTACTGCCACGACGCTGGCTGACTCGCGCGACGCGGCTACGACCGCTTTTTCGCGCGACGCAGTCGTGGCCGTGCGCGCCAGCCAGGTGCGTTTGCGCGACTCGGATTCGATCCCTCCGCCGCCATCCATGCCGGGTGCGGCACGTACCGAGGTGGTGTTGCCTTCCGTGCAGAGTAATCCTCTGGCCTCCATGCCTGCGTATGCCAACTGGACGCCCGTGCCGATTCCGGGCGATGCCAATCAGGCCAAGCTGGAGATCCTGGCCCTGCTGGCAGCGCAGATGGGAAGTGCCCATGCGACATCGGGGCCAGTGGCGCAGCAAGTGCCTGCCTTCGTGGATCCTCAGGCCGTCGCTGCCCAGGCCGCTGCCATGCGTGGAACGCGCGTGGTGGATTTGGGGGCTGGTCGCAGCCTGGAATTCACCCTTGTAAGCGATCGCATGCGGCGCATCGATGCGATCGGCCGTGACGAACAGGCGGCTACGCGACGTACGGGCGATGGGCTGGACGCCAAGGTGGGCGATGCGCAGCCGCAGGAAGAAACGCAACAGGCCGATGATGATCGGCGCGATGGTGAGCGCCGCAAGCAGGCTGCGATCGCGGCGATGCGTCGTCGGCGTCGGCCACGCAGCACACGCTGCCGTTATCGTCGTGGTGCTCGTGCAACCCCGTCATCGACACCGGGCCGTTATCCTGCGCGCGTGGATCTGGCCGAGTTCCGCAGCCGCCTGCCACCGCGGTATCTGTGGAACTGGCCACAGGAACCTTAAGAGAATCCAAGGGAAAAAAACGGCGCCCCTGGGGCGCCGCATCAGCTGGACCCGGCTGTCGGTTTACCAGTTCCAGGGCATGGCTTTGTTGATGGCGTGACCGGCGCTCTTGCACAGGTTCACGCCGGTCTTGATGGCGCCTCCGGTGAATTGCTCGGCGCCTTGCAATAGGTGCGTTCCCAGGCCGATGCCGCCTTCGGTCAGGTCGCCGAATATCTTCACGGTGTCCTTGGCCGCCGTGCCGCCAAAGCGCAGCACGTTGCCGGCCAGATGCCCCGGCGTGCCGAGCTTGTCCAACTGGTTGGCGGCCTTGTCCGCGCCGGTCTTGAGCGCGTCGCCCGTCTTGTCGGTTGCGGTATCGACCGCCTTGGCGACGGCGCTGCCACCCTGTCCGGTCTTGTCGGCGATGCGATCGACCACGCTATCGTCGCGCAGGTAGTTGCCGTTGTGGTCCCAGGGCTGATCGCGTTGCAGTGCTGTGAGCACGGCCCCCATGGTGTGGTCCATCCCGCCGGTGACGGTGTCGGTGATCAGGTTGATGCCGGGAAATTCAAGCGTCCAGTTGGGCCTGTTCGGATTGCGCAATTCGATCTTGTGGCCGATCGCATCGGGGATCAGTCCACTGGCCACGCCGGTCTCCTGCTCGCCGGTGAGCACTTCGCCCTTCACCGCATAACGGCGCACGAGTCCATCGTTGGCTTGGCTCTTCATGGCGTCGAGGTTGCCATCAGGCACGAAACGCTTGAGCGTGGCATTGTTGACGCCCGCGGCATTGAACGTTACGGCAGGCGTATCGGTTACGACCGAGGCGGCGGAGGCCAGGCCGCCTCCCAGCGAATGACCGGTGATGGCCAGGTTGTTGCCGAATGCCGCCTTGGCCTGCGTTGCCAGCTTGATGGCCTGGTTGTACTGCGCCGTGTCGATACCAAGTGCCTGCGTGGCATCGGCCTTCCAGTCCTTCAAGCTTTTGGGGTCGGTGCCGGCGAAGGCGAGCACCTTGTCGCCCTTGCCGTCCTGGTAGACCGCCGCGCGAAAGCCGGTGGACGGATCATCCAGTTCCTTCGGATCGATACCGGCGGCTTTGAGCTGATCGTCGCTCAGTCGTGTCCATCCATCGATGTTCTTGCTATCGAGGTTGTAGCAATCCTGGGCCAGCTTGGCCATGTCCATATCGATCGGCTCGGCGTCCTTGCCTTCGACCTGCGCGGAAAAGCCACCCTGCGGCACCGGCAACCTGGCCTGCGCGGCCAACTGTTGCCCCTGGATGTTGTAGGGCAGTTGTGGTGATGCCGTATGCGCGGGTATTGCCGTCGCGATGGCTGACTCATGCGGATTGGTAGGCTGGATCGGCAGGTTGTCGGTGATGGGGCGGGCACCGCCGGCGGCGTCGAGAGGCATCGCGCGAACTCCTGGGGCATGTGCCATCGACGATAGCTGTCGTGCTTGACGCTGCCAGCTAGGGCTTTCCCTGAACTAGGGCACGCCCTAGCTAGGGAAAACCCTAGCCACGCAATACCTGCGAAAGCCTCAGGTCGCGCGTTCGAGCGCGACGTGGTGTTCCTGCAACCAGCGGTGCACGGCATCGTGCGTGGCCTTGGCCTCTGGATTGAGTCCGCCGGCTGGCAGGATGTTGAAATACACCTGGAACGTGTCGCCGTGCTGGTTGCGCCGGGTAGGATCGGCACCGGCCTTCAGCAGGGCCAGCACACAATGGCTCTTGTGTACCTGGGCGGCGACATGCAGAGGCGTGTTGCCCATGCGATCGCTGCGATTGGGATCGGCGTGATGCACCAGCAGCAATTCGAAATTGTCGTTCTGCGGATTCATCAGGGCAGCATCCAGCGGAGGCGCGTGTGTGATGCCGTGCGGCGCATTGGGATCAGCGCCATGGTCGAGCAACAGCGCCAGATAGCGTGGATCGTTGGCCTTGGCCGCCAGGTGCAACACCGTATCGCCACCAAGACCGGGCAGCGAGGGATCGGCGCCTGCGTCGAGCAGCGCCTTCATTGCGGTGAGATCCTGGCGCAGCAGTGCCCACTGCAACAGAGTCACATCGTGGTCGCCGGTGGCATCCAGGTGCGCGCCTTGCGTGGCCAGTGTGCGCAAACGCGCCACGTCACCACCGGCAGCGGCCTGGGCGAGTGCCATCGTCTGTGGATTGGAAAACACCTTGTCGGCATCGCTCATCGCATCTCTCCCGCTGGCGCTGGCGGCCACCAGCAGCAGCGTCATCATCAACGTACGGATCATGGGTGGCGCGGTCATGCTGTCCGGTCGCGGGCATGAACGACACGGGGCGCCAGCAGCGACGCCCCGTGTCGACAAGTCATCATCGCTTCTACGGTGTCGTCACGACGTCCACGGATGGTCCTTGGCCATGGCAGCCAAAACGGCATCGGTCATGTGCAGGTCGATCGGATGCTTGGCTACGTCGATGGCGTACTGGGCTTCCAGAGCTTCACCCTTGCCATCGAGCCAGTCGTACCAGTGGATGTCCGGCTTGGCGACCGGCGATGGATCGTGCAGTTCGATCTTGTGGCCGACGGCGTCGGGCAGCGGCGTGCTCTCCTGCACCGTGGTCAGTGCCTCGCCGTCGATGGCGTAGCGACGAATCAGGCCGTTGTCCGCCTGTTGCTTGAGTGCATCCACGTCGGCATCGGGCACCAGTTGCTTGATCGTGTTGTCGTCCAGGCCCGAGGCGTTGAACGTGACAGCCGGCGTGTCGGTCGCCAGCGAAGCGATAGACGCCAGGCCGCCACCGAGCGAATGGCCAGTGATGGCCAACTGATCACCGAATGCCACCTTGGCCTGGGTCGCCAGCGCGGCGGCTTGTGCGTATTGCGCCGATGGCAGGCCCAACCCTTGCGAGATGTTGTTCAGCCAGTCGGGGATGTCGTTGGAGCCGGCGAACGCCAGCACGTAGTCGCCCTTGCCATCCTGGTAGATGCCAGCGCGGAAGCCGGTGGAGGGCGTTTCGAGCGTCGACGGATCGATGCCAGCCTGGCGCAACTGGTCGTCGCTCAGGCGTGTCCAGCCGTCGCTGCCAGCGTTGCTCGGGTCATAGACATCGCTGGCCAGTTGCGCCATCTGCATGTCGATGGCCTCGGGCGTGGTGCCGGCCAGCTGGCTGGCGAAGCTCGCCGGTGCGGCGTTTGCCGCAGGCAGTTCGCGCATGGTCTGCGTCAGCTTTGACAACTGCGGATTGAAACCCAGTTGCGGCGTCGATGCATGGGTGGCCGCATCGGCCAGTTCGGTGGCCGCGGCAAGCTCGGGATCAGCCGCTTCGAGCACCGTGGGGACAAGATTGCGAACGGACACTGGCAGCAGCGACATCGCCTGCATCTCCTGACGAATGATGCGCAAACGATAGGCCTGGCGCGTCCGGCAATCAGCTGGGGCTTTCCCTAGGTAGGTGTTTCCCTAGCTGGGGAAAGCCCGGATGGGCGGGGCTTGGCTGCTCGTGTTCAATCGCCGTCCATCACGCGGTTGTTCCGCTCTCGTCACGAGGCTCCCATGTCCGCAGTCGGTGCTGTCCGTTCGTCTTCCTTACCCGCCGTTCCCGCCAGTGGCGACACGTATACCGTGCAGCATGGCGATACGCTGTCGGGCATCGCGCAACGCCTGGGCGTGTCGCTCAAGGCGCTGGAGGCGGCCAATCCGCAGATTCGCAATCCGAGCCTGATCTATCCTGGCGATTGCCTGCATGTGCCTGGCGGTGGCAGTAGCCCGACCTCCGGTGCAAGCGGTGCCTCGGCGCCCGGCAAGGGTTCGTCGGCATCGGGCATGACGATCAGCGAGGACGGCGTCAAGATGATCGAGGGCTTTGAAGGCTACAGCGCCAAGGCCTATCCCGATCCAGGCACTGGCGGTGCGCCATGGACGATTGGATACGGCCACACGGGAGGCGTACAGCCGGGGCAGACCATCACGCAGCAGCAGGCCGAGACCTATCTCAAGCAGGATCTGCAAACCGCGGAGAATGCGGTGCGCCAGAATGTGCATGTACCGCTGACGCAAAATCAGTTCGATGCTTTGGTAAGTCTCACCTATAACCTTGGTCCCAACGGCTATCCTGGACTGCTGGCCACGCTCAATCGCGGTGACTATGCCGGTGCGCAAAAGCAGTTCGGCGACTACGTGCATGCTGGCGGCAAGGTGTTGCAGGGCTTGGTAAACCGGCGTGCCAAGGAAGCGGCGTTGTTCGGTGACCAGGCACCTTCTGGCAGCAGCGGCAGTGGCAAGACAGCGCCGCCTTCGTCGGGCAAGGCGCCCGCAAATGGCACGTATACCGTACAGGCCGGTGACACGCTGTCCGGCATCGCGCAACGGCAGGGCGTGTCACTGAAGGCGCTCGAAGCGGCCAATCCGCAGATCGGCAATTTCAACCAGATCCATCCCGGCGAGCAGATTCACCTGCCAGGCAGCGGTACCAGCAAGAGCGCACCTGCCAGCAGCTATACGGTACGTTCGGGCGATACGCTGTCGGGTATTGCATCCAGTCATGGCGTATCGCTGGCGGCGCTGCGTGCGGCCAATCCACAGATCGCCAACCCCAACCTGATTTTCCCTGGCCAGTCGATTCGCATCCCGGGTACGACGTCGAACCAGGCGCCCGCCGCTGCGTCCAAGCCCGCGTCGACGCCTGCCAGCAGCTACACGGTGCGCCCGGGCGATACCTTGTCGGGCATTGCCTCGCGTCATGGCGTATCGCTGGCCGCGCTGGAATCGGCCAATCCACAGATTTCCAATCCCAACCGCATCAGCGTGGGGCAGGTCATCCATCTACCTGGCACGGGCGGCAGCGGCCACGCAGCGCCCGTGCAGCAAGGGAGTGGCACGGCCAAGGGCACCAACGCAGCCGACAAGGCAAAGCAATACCTGGGACGCTACGAAACCGACCTTGAGAAGGCCGGGGTGACGCAGAGCGGAGTCGACACCAGTGAGTCGTGTGCCAACTTCGTCTCGGCGATGCTCAAGCAATCGGGGCAGATCAACTGGCACACCAACCTGGTCAGCGACCTCAACAACCGCCTGCGCGCGCAAGGCTGGCATACGGTGAGCCTGGCCGATGCCAAGCCCGGTGACGTGTGGATCTGCAATGGTGCACACGGCGAGTCGCACACCGAGATCGTTGCCAGCAACGATCATGGCAAGGTCACCCTGATCGGTTCGAACAATCACCCGAACCCAGGCAACCAGCAAGTCAACTACGACACCTACTCGGCAAGCATCTCGGGATCGTTCATCCTGGCGCCGCCCTGATGCGGATGATTGGGCGCAGGGGCATCCGTGAGCCTGGAGTCGCCGCCGGTCATTCGCCTGACGGCATTGGAAACAGGTCAGCGGGTGCGTGGTATCGGCTGGCCCAGTCCTGCCAGGCCATGTCGGTGGGGCCGACGCTATCGGTGACGATGGTCCAGTGACCGTGCTCGCCATGCATCAGCGCGGCGTAGTTAGGCGATTTGTGGCCGCGGGAGGCGGCCTCGGCGTAGGGTGTGCCGGTGTAGTCCACCGCCGTGCCGTTTGCTTCCTGCATGCTGGCATGCAGGAAAGCCCAGTCGCCGGAGGTGCTCAACTCGCGCACCACGAAACGTATGGGATGGCCCAGTTCGGCTTGCGTGCGGATATGGGCCGTGGCCAACAGCGCACGACGCAGGCCAGGGTCGGGCGGCGTCGCGGCCCATGCCGGGATAGTCAGCAGAACAGCCATCAACATCAGGGGTTTGCGCATCGGTGCTTGCCTTGAAGGGCTTGGGCACACGCTATCGTCGCCGTGTGGTGGCGCCTAGCTGGGGAAAACCCGAGTCGGGCGGAGCGCTACAATAGCCCGATGCATATCTTCAAAATCTTCCAGATCGAGGCGGCCCATCGCCTGCCCAATGTGCCCGAGGGGCACAAATGCGCCCGCCTGCATGGGCACTCTTTCCGGATCGAAATTCACGTGGGCGGCGAGCCAGACCCGGCCATGGGCTGGGTCATGGACTTTGCCGACGTCAAGTCAGCATTCGCGCCCATCTACGAGCAGCTCGACCACCACTATCTCAACGATATCGAAGGCCTGGAGAATCCGACCAGCGAAATGCTGGCTCGCTGGATCTTCAAGCGGTTACAGCCGAGCCTGCCTGGCCTGGACAAGGTCGTGGTCCATGAGACCTGTACCTCAGGCGCCAGCTGTAGCAAGGATCATTTTTGACGCGTTGCGAAAATAAGTCAGTGTGATCCAGTTCATTGAATCAAATGAAGGTTTTTTGATTTGATAAAATTTTTACAACTTTTATATTGCGCTGCACAAAATCACTTGCTAAGCTTCATGTCACTAACCTAACTCCCGATGAGGGACACTAGCCATGACGCAGCAAATCAATTCCCAGATCTTTGCCTTCTCCAAGCAGCTGGCCGATAGCGCTTTCAAGGCGCAGTCGCTGGCCCTGCAGGGCCTGGAAAAGGTCACTGAGTTGCAGTTGGCCGCACTTGAGAAGCACGCGCAGGTGACCAGCGATTTCATCAGTGAAGTGATGGAGACCCGTGACGCCGACGGCCTGCGTACCCTGTGGGAGAAGGGTGCCAATCTCGGTCGCCAGAACGCCGAGCGCGCCGTGGCCGTGACCCAGGAGATCTTCGCCGTGACGCAGAAGACCGCCGAGTCGCTCGGTGCGCTGGTGCAGGAACAGCACCAGGCCGCCAATGACGCCGTCGCCGCGCCGGTGGCCGCCGTCAAGAAGGCTGCCGCTGCCGTCGTCACCAAGTAAGGCATACGCCTTGCGTGGCGCATTGCGCCACGCAGCAAGGAAAACCGGGCCCGCAAAGGCCCGGTTTTTTCTTGCGTTTGCACACAAGTCGGCGCCGTCGCTGGCTTGTGGGGGGAAAGACCCGGCTGATATACTTTTTCGGATTGGACCGTGCCCTATTGCCGGAGCGGTGCCGCTTGATGCGAAGCCGCGCGGGAACCACACGTGCTCAACAGTCTTGCCTCCGGACGTCGTCTCGCGCTGCGCATTATCTTGCTGCAGCTTGCGGTGGCGGCAATCGTGGGATTGGCCTTCCTGACGCAGGGCCCACGCGATGCGATCGCGGGTGCTGCGGGCGCCGCGGTCGTGGCGCTGGGGACCGCGCTCCTGGCAGCGCGGACCTTCGCGGGTCTGGGAGGCGGCGGCATGGCGATGGGCCGACTGTTGTCGGGTATGGTCTTGAAATGGATGGCAATCATCGGGGGACTGATGGTCATCCTGGGTCAATACAAACTGCCGCCACTGGCCGCCATCACGGGGCTGGTGGCTGCGTACGCAATAAATCTGCTGGCATTTCGATTCAAGGGTTGAGACATGGCGAGCGAGCCTCAAGGCGGACTAACCGAGTACATCCAGCACCATCTTCACCACAACGTGGTGAGCCTGGGTGATGGCGATTTCATGAAGATTCACCTGGATTCCCTGGTGGTGGCCTTCGTGCTCGGCGCGCTGTTCTGCCTGTGGTTCTGGCTGAAGGCGCGTAAGGCGACCTCGGGCGTGCCCTCCAAGGGGCAGGCATTCGTCGAGATCATCGTGGAGTTCGTCGACACGCAGGTGAAAGACACCTTCCATGGCGACCGTCGCACGGTCACGCCGCTGGCGTTGTCGATCTTCATGTGGGTGACGTTCCTGAACGCGATGGACCTGCTGCCGCTGGATCTGCCCAGCTGGACGGTGCATACCGCCGCTGGCGAAGAAGTGGCGCATCACACTTTCTTCCGTTGGGTGCCGACCGCCGACATCAACACCACGATCGGTCTGGCGCTGGCTGTGTTTTTCATCGTGCTGGCGCACGGAATGAAGGCCAAGGGTACGCTAGGTTTCGGCAAGGAACTGATCACCGCGCCGTTTCACGCCGAGGGCGTGGTCGCCAAGATCATCCTTGCCCCGTTCAATCTTGCGCTCAACGTGATCGAATACCTGTCTAAGCCGGTGTCGCTCGCTATGCGACTCTTCGGCAATATGTACGGCGGCGAGCTGGTGTTCATGCTGATCGCCGGGCTGTTCGCCGGCTGGATCAGCTTCCTGCCAGGCGTGCTGTTCAATACGGCGTGGGCGATCTTCCACATCCTGATCATCCTGCTGCAGGCGTTCATCTTCATGATGCTCACGATCGTGTACATCGCGACGGCGCGCGAGCATCACTAAGCACTTTCCCGATTTCGCTTCATTTACATCTAACAACCTCTAAATACCGATACCCAGGAGAACACTAATGAACCTCGCCGAACTCATTTCCCATGTGCAGGGCATGACCGCGATCGCCATCGGCGTCATCATCGGTCTGGGCGCCCTGGGTGCCTGCTTGGGTATTGCCATCATGGGTTCGAAGTTCCTTGAGTCCGCCGCTCGCCAGCCTGAGCTGGTGCCGCTGCTGCAGGGCCGCATGTTCCTGCTGGCCGGCCTGATCGACGCGGCGTTCATCATCGGCCTGGCCGTGGCGCTGCTGTTCGCGTTCTCGAACCCGTTGACCGCGCAGGTCATCAGCAACTTCGGCCACTAATTCGTTAGTAGCCAGCGCGATATGTCGCCGCGACCTTGATGGTCGCGGCGTACCGGCGGTCCCACGCGTTACGGAGTTTTTGGAAAGGTCATGAATATCAATCTGACTTTCCTGGGCCAGATGGTGTCGTTTGCCATCCTGGTCTGGTTCACCACGAAGTTCATCTGGCCGCAGCTCAATCACGCGATTGAAGAGCGCCAGAAGAAAGTTGCCGAAGGTCTGGCGGCCGCCGAGCGTGCGCGCGCCGAACTGAAGGATGCCGATGCCAAGGCGGCAGCCGAGGTCAAGCAGGCTCGCCTGCAAGCTTCGGAGATCATCGACAAGGCGCAACAGCAGGCCAACCAGATCGTCGACAAGGCTCATGCCGATGCACTGGCCGAAGCGGCCCGTGTCAAGGCTGCCGCCGCCGAGGAAGTGGCCAGCATGCAGCAGCGTGCTCGCGAAGAGCTGCGTGGCTGGGTGGGTCGTCTGGCGGTGCAGGGTGCGGAAAAGATCGTGCAGCGCGAAATCGATGCGTCGGCCCACAAGGCCATGCTCGACCAGCTCGCGGCCGAGATCTGAGCCATGTCCCAGGCCATCACTCTCGCTCGTCCCTACGCGCGCGCCGCCTTCGAAGTGGCGCGTGCCTCCGGTGCGCTCGGCGAGTGGGCGCTTGCGCTGACCTTCGCTGCGGAAGTAGCGAAGGACGCGCGCGTGGTCCAACTCGTCAACGATCCACGCGTACTGCCTGAGCAGCTCGTGGCATTGCATCTGCCGCAGGGCACGGATGGCAAGTCGCCATTCGCCGTGTTCCTGGCCGAGCTTGCCGACAACGGCCGTCTCTCGCTGCTGCCGGAAATCGCTGCCCTGTACGAAACCTACAAGCGCGAAGCCGAGTCGCAGCTGCTGGTCAAGGTGACCAGCGCCATGGCTCTGGACACCGCGCAGACCGAACAGCTGAAAGCTTCGCTGAAGCGCCGCTTCAAGCGCGAGATCGAACTGGAAACCCGGATCGATGCCTCGCTGCTGGCTGGCGTGGTGATCGATACCGGCAGCGAAGTGATCGATGGCTCCGCGCGCGGCCGCCTTGAGCGACTCGCCAGCGCGCTGACGCACTGAACAAAGCAGACAGAGAGTAGGGAGGCGTGAGAAGCCAGTGACATGCAGCCATGCGATGCCGCTCCGACCCACAACTCACTCCTCCCAACAGCACAAGAGCGTAGAGGGACGTTGGAAAGGAGCGAAGCGCAGCAGTGCGACACCGCTCTTACTCGCTCCTCACGCCTCTTAACTCGTTTCTAGATTTCCAAGGATACGACCATGTCCAGCACCACTCTCAACCCGTCCGAGATCAGTGAACTGATCAAGAGCCGCATCGAGCAGTTCAAGCTCGGCGCGGAAGCCCGCAATGAGGGCACGATCATCAGCGTGTCCGATGGCATCGTGCGCATCCACGGCCTGGCCGATGTGATGCAGGGCGAAATGATCGAGCTGCCGGGCGGCGCCTATGCCCTGGCCCTGAACCTGGAGCGCGATTCGGTCGGCGCCGTGGTACTGGGTGAGTACCAGCACCTGCGCGAAGGCGACACCGCCAAGACCACCGGCCGCATTCTCGAAGTGCCGACCGGCCCGGAACTGCTGGGTCGCGTGGTTGACTCGCTGGGCAACCCGATCGACGGCAAGGGTCCGCTGAATGCCAAGACCAGCTCGCCGATCGAAAAAGTCGCGCCGGGCGTGATCTGGCGTAAGTCGGTCGACGAGCCGGTGCAGACCGGCTACAAGTCGGTCGACTCGATGATCCCGATCGGCCGTGGTCAGCGTGAGCTGATCATCGGTGACCGCCAGACCGGCAAGACCGCGCTGGCGATCGACGCGATCATCAACCAGAAGGACTCGGGCATCTTCTCGATCTACGTGGCGATCGGCCAGAAGCGTTCGTCGATCGCCAACGTG
>NZ_DASVMI010000154.1:0-8959 GCF_036384435.1 Dyella sp.
TCAGTTGGATAGAGTACCAGGCTACGAACTTGGTGGTCGGGAGTTCGAATCTCTCCGGGCGCGCCATTTATCGCAAGGCGCAGTGCTTGCACTGCGGTTTGCAAGTCGTAAGACAGTACATCGTCATGCGATACCGGACGATGGAATAAAAGTTCGGTGTGCTTCGATACGGATTGACTAGGCGAAGCGTCACCCGTAGCATTTGAAGGCTTCAACTTGCGAGAGCTTGATGAGGTTTCGAAGTATCGGGGTATAGCTCAGCCTGGTAGAGCGCCAGCTTTGGGAGCTGGATGTCGTGGGTTCGAATCCCTCTGCCCCGACCAGCGGACGCTCTGCACAGTCAGATGTGCACTGCGCCTGTAGCTCAACCGGATAGAGCATCGGCCTTCTAAGCCGACGGTTGCAGGTTCGATTCCTGTCGGGCGCGCCAGTTACAAGTTTTATGGTGGGCGTAGCTCAGCTGGTTAGAGTACTGGATTGTGATTCCAGTTGTCGTGGGTTCGAGTCCCATCGTCCACCCCAGTTTCGGTCTTAACAAATTTGTAGTACAATTTAGAGTTTCAGGGCCGTTAGCTCAGTTGGTAGAGCAGTTGACTCTTAATCAATTGGTCCAAGGTTCGAATCCTTGACGGCCCACCAATTTCAGACAGGCATCCAGCGCAAGCCGGGTGCCTGTTTTCTTTTGTGCGCAGACAGCGCTCATCATGTTGTCTTTGCCGTGCCTACGTAAGTCACCGGATGTCGGTTGTTGCTTCAGCCGTAGTGCAATTGCATAGACGCACTGGTGCCGTCAGGCGATGGCGCCTTCGACGTATCGGACATTCTCAATCCAGTACCGCTGTCGCCGCTCCAGGCGTGCATCCGTGGCTTCGCCGTCGAAGTCCACTTGGCCATGCGACAGGCATGCGCGGTCGAATGACTCGAAGGTGTTGACGTTCACGACGGCGTAGAGTTTTCCCTCGATCTGGCTGGTGCATACAGGCACGACACCACAATGCATGCACGTCAGGAACTGCGCCGTCCGGGTGCCGAATTGGTAGCGTGACATTCGTGATGGATCCACTACGGTGATGTCGAGCGTTCCTTGCCGGCAGGATGTCCACACGGCGCCATGCTTGCTGCAGAACGAGCAACTGCAAGAGCGCGCGGGAATCTCCTTGGGCTCCGGTGTCCAGGCAAGGATGAAGGCTATGTTGCCGCAATGGCACTTGCCCTGGATCAACATGGCGCGGGTTCCTGGTCTGGGGTGGTCATCATAGCCTCCCCGCGACCATCGCGCTTTAGCGTTACAGCAAGGCTTGAAAAGCCAACCTGAGGGGTTCTGGCATCTGCCGCGAGAGATTGCCCCGAACGGGAAGGCTTCCGGCTGCTTTTGGCAGGGATGTGGGCGGCCTAAGTGGACGAGCTCCTTGAGCAGAATCCGGTCCAAGCCTTCTTGATTGCCGGTGGCGCTATCAGGCGAACTGCCCAGGCAGTTTCATGAGGGTGCAATGGATACTAGCGCGCAGGATCACGTGATCTCTGGATGCGGCAAGTTTTTGCGGACTGACTGCATGTTATATGTGTCATGCGAGATGAGTGACGATGCCATCTGAACACCTCCAGGCCACGCGTCGAGAATGCAGCCACACTGGGGAGGTGTTATATGAATCACATCGTTCATCCTGTTGCTCGCTTGGCTGGCGCCATAAAACGCTATGGCAATCTGACGGCTCTCGAGGGCCTGGACCTGGAATTGCGGCCAGGCGAACTGCTTGCGTTGCTTGGGCCCAATGGGGCTGGCAAAACAACGGCTATCGGACTGCTGCTCGGGCTCATTCGTGCAGACGGCGGGCGTGTCGAGCTGTTCGGGGAAGACCCGCAGCGTATCAGCGCGCGTCGACGTATCGGTGTCATGCTGCAATCGGCGGTTTTGCAGGGCACGCTACGTGTCCGTGAACTGGTCGACCTGACTGCTGCCTATTACCCTGCGCCATTGGCCACCGACCATATCTTGCAACTAGCCGGTATCGTTGACCTGGCCAAACGGCCTTATGCGGACCTGTCGGGCGGGCAGCAGCGTCGTGTCCAATTTGCCATGGCCGTCGTGGGACAGCCAGAACTTGTTTTTCTCGACGAACCTACCGTGGGTATGGACCTGGACAGCCGCCAGTCGCTCTGGGCAGCGGTTCGACAGCTCGTTGCGCAGGGGACGTCTGTGGTCTTGACGACACACTACCTGGAAGAGGCCGAAGCGCTCGCCGATAGAGTTTGCGTCATGGTTCGAGGGCGCATGATAAGCGAGGGTAGCGTCGATGCATTGCGCGCCAAGGTACTCCATACACGTGTGCGCTGCATGACATCGGTCACATCGGCTCAGTTGGGTGAGTGGGGCATCGATATTGACGAGGTCAAGGAGGAGCACGGCCGGCTTTCGATTACGACCGTGCAAGCTGAAAATGTCGTTCGCAGGCTGTTGGCTGCCGATCCCGACGTGCGCGAGTTGGAGGTCCATCGCGCCGGGCTTTCCGAGGCATTCACCGAACTTACACGCGATCAGTCCCGCATATCCGATGTGCCTATGGAAGAGGTGGCCTGATGAATATCAGACCCGTTTCTCTGGCGGTACCGACAGTATCCATGCCTCCATCACGCGTCATGCGTGCGTACATGGCCGAAGCAAGATCGGAAGTGACGCGCTATCTGCGTATGCCGGGCTTTCTTTTGCCGACGCTGCTTCTCCCGGCCGTGTTCTATCTTCTGTTCGGCGTGTTCCTGGCTCATAGCAATGGACCGGATGCTCCTAGATACCTGTTGGCAAGCTACGCAACGTTCGGCGTGATGGCTCCGGGACTTTTTGGTTTCGGCGTATCGTTGGCCCTGGAGCGCGATACAGGGCTGATTACGCTCAAGCGTGCACTCCCCATGCCTCCCGGCGCCTATCTGTTCGGCAAAATGATCATGGCGTTGCTGGTCGCTTCGGGCGTATTGCTGATACTCATTGGCATGGCGCTTGGCCTTGCGCATGTACAGCTTTCGGCGGCTCAAGTGCTGACCGTGTTGTTTACCGCGGTACTGGGTGTGTTGCCATTCTGCTCTTTGGGCTTGTTGCTGGGTGCGATGATCAAGGGGCAGGGGGCGCCTGGTGTTATCAATCTGATTTATCTCCCGATGTCATTCCTATCTGGCCTGTGGTTCCCGTTATCCATGCTGCCGTCCCCCATCCAGCGGCTTGCGCCGATCTGGCCCTCTTATCATCTCGATGCATTGGCACTGAGCGCCGTTGGATTGGGGAATGGCGAACGGTTATCGCATGTGCTGGTGCTGATGGCCTACACCGTGATTTTCCTGGCATTGGCCGCACGCAAGTTGCGTCGATACGGTTAAGAGCGGGATTGCCGTGTCATTGGCGAGCTCTCCTCGACTAGGCAAGTCGGTTGTCGGTATGGCGTGTTACCGACAGCCGCTAACTCATAGGTTCGATCAGGCACCCTGCATGGGCATTTGGTTGCGGTCGTGTATCAGGTGGTTGCTGTTGTCCACATAAAACCGCGTTGGGAAAAAGTCATCGACTCCGTGCGATGCCTGTTGGGCAGTCGCTGCAATAGATGATCTGATGTCCCGCCCGGGTGAGTCCGCTCAGTCTGGATCACGCAATGGGCGGTTGGGCGCCAGGATGCTGTCGCCGCGAGTCGTCTGGTCTTCCTGAGCAGGTAATGCTCAATCACTTGATGGCGCGCTCGGGTTAAGGCCGGAGATGCCTCTTCGGTGTGACCTGCCAACGTTCGGTCATGAGTTGCCCTACTCGCTGCACCTTGTGACCGGATTGCGCCGCATGATGAAGTTATAAGTGCTGCGTGTGAGTCGGTTACTGATGGCTTCCCGGTCGCGGGGCATGACTGCTTTGTCGCCATGGCCTTCTTGTGCTGCGCGACTGCTCAATCATAAAATAGCCAGCTTGGCGTACGTAGACTGGGTGGCTTGAGAGCAGCTGTCTCCGGCCTTGGTCAAGTACGGCAGTTGTGAGGGCTGCGCCAAGGCCATTTGGCTTAGGGTTGGCGGATTCCTCCTGGAGTTTATTGCGATGCGAGAGTGGCGGAATTGGTAGACGCACTGGATTTAGGTTCCAGCGGGTAACACCGTAAGGGTTCGAGTCCCTTCTTTCGCACCATCCTGGACGGATAGACAAGGCCAGGCAATCTTGGATTTCCTGCCAGGCATGACAAATGCCCACGGTCCAGCCCTGCGTGGCTGCGAACCGCGCACGGCCGGGTGGCCTTACAGGTGGTTGGTACAGAGTTGCATCCGTCTTCTTCGCCGGCGTGAGGGGGCACGCGCTTCACCTCCATCACCGGATCGCGCAGCCTCGTCGATCTTCGGCCAACCGGGGACCTCGCCGGGTTGTCATCAGTGTCCACAGCGCCGAGATGCGTATGGTCGCCCCTGAAGCCGCTGACCTCTATGCTTGCCTATCCGGGGCGTTGAATTGTCCGTCTGCGGTGCTTTTGGGTGTGGGCGTGCTCCCGGCACGCCCTCGGTTTGCGGGTATCGCATCGGGTGTCTACTGAAGTGGTTCTATTGAGCTACTACAGGGCAAAAGGGGATGAAGCGTGTCTCGTGGCTCTTGAGACTGCGGCGCAAAGTTTGCCACGCGCCACCCCTTTGGACCTCCTACTTGGCACCAGAGTTGGTCCTTGTTACGCTAATCTGCTGATTTAAAGGCGAGTGAAGCCCATCTGGCCGTCATGACCCCACTGTTTCAGTGGTTGGTCCGGGCTCGGATTCATTCCTTTGAGGTTTTGACTTTGACTTAAGCGGCGAGGGCCGCTGGCGTCTGTGACGGGCGCCCCATTGATCCAGGAGACGTCATGCAGGTTTCGGTTGAGAACGTCGGCAAGCTCGAGCGCAAGCTCACGGTGAAGTTTCCGGCTGAGCGTTTCGAGTCGCAGGTCACCGCGCGTATTGCGGAGATGGGCCGCACGATCCGCCTGAAGGGCTTCCGCCCGGGCAAGGTGCCCGCCACGGTGATTCAGCAGCGCTTTGGCGCGCAGGTTCGCGGTGAAGTGCTTTCCGATCTGATCAACAGCACGTTGCGCGAAGCGGTGGAGCAGGAAAAGCTGCGCCCGATCGCCAACCCGGCCATCAACACCACCGGCCAGCCAGAAGATGGTGAGATTGCTTACACCGCCACATTCGAGATCATGCCGGAGTTTCCGGAGATCGATGTCAGCCAATTGGAAATCAATCGGCCGGCGGCTGAAGTGACCGACGCCGACATCGAGAAGATGATCGAGACCCTGCGCCAGCAGCGCCGCAGCTTCGACGTGGTCGAGCGTGCCTCGGTCGAGGGGGATTTCGTGATGTTCGAATACACCGCGCAAGCTGGCGACTACCGCTTCCCGGCCGAAGGCCTGGAGCGAGCAGGTAGCGTGCTCGGCTCGGGCACGCTGTTCAAGGCGCTTGATGAGGCCCTCACCGGTCACAAGGCCGAGGAATCGTTCACCACGGAAGTCGCTTTTCCCGAGGATTTCCGCAATGAAAACCTGGCCGGCAAGACGGCGCAGGTTCAGTTCAACATCATCAAGGTGCAGCAGCCGAACCTGCCGGCTGTGGATGCCGAGTTCGCCAAGCTGTTCGGTGTGGAAGATGGCGACCTGGAGAGCTTCCGCAAGGAAGTGCGTGCCAACCTCGAGCGGGAGCTCAAGGCCACGCTGATGGCGCGCCTGAAGGGCGAAGTCGCCGAGAAGCTGGCCAATGCCCACCCGGAACTGGATGTACCCAATCTCATGGTGCAGTCCGAAGCCCACGGCATGGCGGCCGGCAGCGTACCGCGCGGCCAGCAGCCGCCGCAGCAGCTGATCGATTCGGCCATGCCGATGGCGCGTAAGCGTGTGATTGCTGGCCTGTTGATGGGTGAGATCGCCCGCAAGCAGAGCCTCGTGCTGGAGCGGTCGCGTCTGGCCGCGCAACTGGCGGCCATCGCCTCGACCTACGAGGAGCCGGAAAAGGTCGTTGAACTTTATAACAGCGACCCCCAACTGATGTCTGGGCTGCAAAACCGCGTCATGGAAGACCAGGTCGCCGAGTGGGTGGCAGAGCATGCCAAGACCACCACGCAGACGCTGAGCTTCGACGAAGTGATGCGCCCGGTTGGTGCTTGATCCCTAGATCAGGCACTCTTGAGACAGGCCCATCAACCGGAGAGCCACACGCATGGCCATGGATCCGATCCATAACCTCAACCTGGTCCCGATGGTCGTCGAGCAGACGGCCCGCGGCGAGCGCTCGTACGACATCTACTCGCGCCTTCTCAAGGAGCGTGTGATCTTCCTTGTCGGTGAAGTGAACGATCAGGTCGCCAATCTGCTGGTGGCGCAGATGCTGTTCCTGGAGTCGGAGAACCCCGACAAGGACATCCATCTGTACATCAATAGCCCGGGTGGCGTAGTCACCGCCGGCTTGGCGATCTACGACACCATGCAGTTCATCAAGCCGGACGTGAGCACCATGTGCGTCGGGCAGGCGTGCAGCGCAGCTTCTTTGCTGCTGATGGCCGGGGCCAAGGGCAAGCGTTATTCGCTACCCAATTCCCGCGTCATGATCCATCAGCCCTCGGGTGGTGCACGAGGGCAGGCTACCGATATCGAGATCCAGGCGCAGGAAATCCTGTACCTGCGTCGCAGGCTGAACGATATTTACGTTCAGCATACCGGCCAGCCTCTGGAGAAGATCGAGCGTGACATGGAGCGTGATCGCTTTATGAGTGCCGAGGCAGCCCGCGATTACGGGTTGATCGACGCGGTGCTCGACCGTCGTGGCGTTGAATCGGTCAAGTCTGCCTGATTATTGGCATTTCCTTTGGGGAAAAGGCGTTTCGTGCCTGGATGCAGGCGCGGAACGCTGTGCTATTCTCGGGTCGTAACGGTATTGAAAGCAGGATCTAAAGCATGAGCGACGAGCGGCAGGGCCGTTCCAACGACAGCGGCAAGATTCTCTACTGCTCCTTCTGCGGCAAGAGCCAGCATGAAGTGCGCAAGCTGATCGCGGGTCCGTCCGTGTTCATCTGCGACGAGTGCGTAGAGCTGTGCAACGACATCATCCGTGAGGAACTTGAGGAAAAGGCCGCCTCGGGGCGCAGCCAATTGCCCAAGCCCAAGGAAATCATGGAGACCCTCGACCAGTATGTGGTCGGGCAGACGCGCGCCAAGAAAGCCCTCGCGGTTGCGGTCTACAACCATTACAAGCGGATGGAGTCGCGCCAGAAGAGCGACGACGTCGAGCTCGGCAAGTCGAACATTCTGTTGATCGGGCCAACCGGTTCGGGTAAGACGCTGCTGGCCGAAACGCTGGCGCGTTTGCTCAACGTGCCGTTCACGATTGCCGATGCCACCACGTTGACCGAAGCCGGCTACGTCGGCGAGGACGTGGAAAACATCATCCAGAAGCTGCTGCAAAAGTGCGACTACGACGTCGACAAGGCACAGTCAGGCATTGTCTATATCGACGAAATCGACAAGATCTCACGTAAGAGTGAGAATCCGTCGATCACGCGCGATGTGTCAGGTGAAGGTGTTCAGCAGGCTTTGCTGAAACTGATCGAAGGCACGCTCGCCTCCGTGCCCCCTCAGGGCGGCCGCAAGCATCCTCAGCAGGAGTTCCTGCAGGTCGACACCAAGAACATTCTGTTCATTTGCGGTGGTGCCTTCGCGGGTCTTGAAAAGGTGATCCAGCAGCGTTCAGAGGTGACGGGTATTGGCTTCTCTGCCGAAGTACGCTCCAAGGAGCGTACGGAGAACCTCGGTAAGGTGCTGGCTGATGTAGAGCCCGCCGACCTGGTCCGTTACGGCCTGATTCCGGAGTTCGTCGGTCGCCTGCCGGTCGTTGCAACACTGGACGAACTGGATGAGCCCGCTCTGGTGAAAATTCTCACCGAGCCGAAGAATGCGGTCACCAAGCAGTTCCGCCGCCTGTTCGAAATGGAGGGCGTGGAGCTGGAATTCCGTCCGGAGGCCTTGCAGGCTATTGCTCGCAAGGCACTCAAGCGCAAGACGGGTGCTCGTGGCTTACGCACCATCCTCGAGCAGGTATTGCTCGATACGATGTATGAGCTTCCATCGCTGGAACATGTAAGCAAGGTAGTCGTGGACGATGCCGTTATCGATGGTCAGGCGGAGCCTTACCTGATCTATCGCGGTAATCTGCAGCAACAGCGAATTGCCGGTGAAACCGGTGGTGATGCGGCTTAAGGTCGGAGAAAGGCAGCTTGGCGTGAGGGCCGGTCCAGAGGAGACGGTTTTTCCTTGATTGCCGGTTCCTTACAGCCTATTCGTCGACGACTTTGCGCGAACAGTCAAACGGCCCCGACAGGGGCCGTTTGCTTGTGCACTTGTTCTGAACTGCCCGCGCCTCCACTTGACGTACAGGTGCCTCCGGCGCAGTGTCGCAGGCAGGCCGATCTATTTCCCTTGAGGGATTTTTTTACATGGCAAAAAACGCCTCACTACCCGTAGCCACCGGCGCCGCGCTCGATGTATTGCCTGTGCTGCCGTTGCGTGACGTGGTGGTTTATCCGCACATGGTCATTCCCCTGTTCGTCGGCCGCGACAAGTCGATGCGTGCGCTTGAACGCGCGATGGAAGGAGAGCGGCAGATTCTGTTGGTGGCTCAGAAGAGCCCCGATATAGACGATCCGGAAATCGCCGATCTTCATCAGGTGGGCACCCTGGCAGGTGTGTTGCAATTGCTCAAGCTGCCCGATGGCACCGTCAAGGTGCTGGTGGAAGGGCAGGCGCGCGTGGCGATTGATGATTATCAAGAAGAAGCCGGTATGCTCAGTGCCAGCTCGCGCATTATCGAGTCGGTCTACAGCGCCAAGGAGCGCGAGCTCGATGTTGTGTCGCGCACGCTGGTCTCGCTGTTCGAGCAGTTGGTCAAGCAGAGTCGCAAACTGCCGCCCGAGGTCCTGGCGACCTTGTCGGGC
>NZ_DASVMI010000155.1:0-11556 GCF_036384435.1 Dyella sp.
CGCGGCTGATCTCCAGGCCATAGTGCTGGATGGCATTGAAGATGCGTAGCCCTGTATCCCCGGAGTTACGCGACAGCAGGATGACCTCGACCGGAGGCAGCTTGCCGGCCAGCTTGTTCAGGCCAAGCAGCTTCTGCACGAGTGGAAAGGCCACACCTGGCGGCAGGATGTCATTCTCATGCTCGATCTGGAATGCGCGGTAGGCATCCAGGCCATCGCGCTCGAACAGCTCGTGGCTATTGCCCAGGTCGAACAACGCCCGTGACGAAATGGCAACCACCAGGCGGTTGTCGGCAGCGGCCTTGGGATCGTGGGCATCGGACGAAGGGCGAGTCATGGCGCCAATCTACCAGAGCCGCATGACGCGGTCAGTCCTGCGCGAACTGCTCATCGAGGATGCGCTGCTCAAGATTGTGCTCGGGATCGAACAGCAATTTGACACTATATACTTGCGATTGCCTTACCTCGACCTGACGCACATCGCGCACTTCGTGGAAATCGGCCGTCGCACTCACCGGCCGCTTGCCAGGATCGAGAATACGCAAGGTAACTTCGGTTCGATGCGGCAGGATGGCGCCTCGCCAACGTCGTGGCCTAAAGGGGCTGATCGGCGTGAGCGCCAGCACATGGCTGTCCAGTGGCAGGATCGGGCCATGCGCAGATAGATTGTACGCCGTCGACCCGGCCGGCGTGGAGACGAGAATGCCGTCACACATCAACGCTTCGAGCTTGACCTGATCATTGAGCTTGACTTCGATATGCGCAGCCTGGTTACTCTGACGCAACAATGACACCTCATTGAAGGCCAGTGCCTCGTGCTGCTTGCCCCTGGCGCAGGTCACGCGCATCTCCAACGGATGCAACACGGCCGCGTGCGTCCTGGCCACGCGTTCGGGCAAATCATCCAGGCGATGCTTGTTCATCAGAAAACCCACACGCCCCAGCTTCATGCCGTAGACCGGCGCCCCGGTTTCCCTATAGGTATGCAATGTGCGTAACATGAAGCCGTCGCCACCTAGCGCGACGATCACATCAGCTTCATGCGGCGGGATGTCGCCATAGCGATCGACAAATTTACGCCGCGCCTGCTGGGCAACGGAGGTTTCGCTGGCAACGAAGGCAAAACGCATGGGCGACAGGCCGTCCTTGATCGAAGTGCTCAGTTGAGCCCAGAAAGCGCGAAGGCGCAAGACTACATCGTCTTGCGCCTTCGTCGGTCACGTCCAGGTTCGGCGACGTATCAGCCAACCGGAACCTGCGCCAGTTGCGCCAGGCGCCGTACCGCCACCGAGGCTATCGGATAATCGGCATTCTGGGTGAGGATTTCGGCCAACATGCCACGCGTGTACTTGAGCGTGGCATCGTCACGATCAAGCCACGCCTGGACTGGCGATACGTCCTTGCCGCCACCAGGCAGCGCCAGCACCTGCAATGCAAGCGCGCGGTGTTGGTGGGTGAGTTCGTCCAGCAGCGAACCACGTGCCTGCGCATGCCAGTGGCCATCGACGGGCAAGGCCTCGATCTGACCACGCAGCCATTCCAGGTCCAGGGCTTCACCCAACTCGTAGAACACCCCGGCCACCTGGTCGATGGGATGGTTGCCCTGCTGTGCCACTTCGACAATATCGAGCATCGCGCGCTGAACTGGCAGGCGCGAAAGCCGCAGCGCCAGTTCAGGCGGCATGCCCAGGCCTTCCCATTTTTCCTGGCTGCTGGCGAAATCGACCTTACCCGTTGCGGTCAGCGCCGCCGGCAGGGCCGTGCTCAGCACGCTCACGCCGGCGTGGTAGCGCTCGACATTGGCCGCGATATCAAGGGTACCGCCGGGCCGGTTGAGCAGCCAGCGCGTCAGGTGACGCAGCAGTGACCAGATCTGCATGATCGCGTCGATCTGGGTATCTTCAGCCACCTTGCTGTCCAGAGCCTCGATCTGCGCCCAGAGCTCGCGGGCACCCAGGATTTCGCGTGCCGCCGTGTACGCTTTGGAGATGGCCGCCGGCCCCTGCCCCGTATCTTCCTGCATGCGCATCATGAAGGTAGCGCCCATGCGGTTGATGGTGGAATTGGTGACGGCCGTAGCGATGATTTCGCGCTTGAGGCGATGGCGCTGCATGTGCGCCGCGTACTTTTCGTGCAATGGCGCTGGGAAGTAGCGCACCAGCTCCTTGGACAGGTAAGGGTCTTCGGGCACGTCCGATTCCAGCAATTGCTGGTACAGGCGCAGCTTGTCGTAGGACAGCAGCACCGACAATTCAGGGCGGGTCAGGCCTTGTCCACGTGCCTTGCGCTCGGTCAGTTCGGTCTCGCTGGGCAGGTTTTCGACTTGGCGATCGAGGGTGCCTTCGTTCTCCAGGATGCGAATGAAATGCGCCATCGAACCCAGGCGGCGCACCGACTGGTGCTCCATCAGGGTGATGGCCTGATTCTGGCGGTAGTTGTCCCACAGCACCAGATCGCCGACCTCGTCAGTCATGGCCGCCAGTTGCTTGTTGCGGGCGTCGACCGTCAACTCGCTGCGCTGGACGGCGTCGTCAAGCAGGATCTTGATGTTCACCTCGTGATCGGAAGTATCCACACCGGCAGAGTTGTCGATGAAATCGGTGTTGAGCAGCACGCCATGGTGCGCCGCCTCGATACGCCCCTTCTGGGTCAAGCCCAGGTTGCCGCCCTCGCCCACTACCTTGCAGCGCAGTTCGGCACCATTGACGCGCAACGCATTGTTGGCGCGGTCGCCCACATCGGCATGCGTTTCACTGCTGGCCTTGACGTAGGTGCCGATGCCACCGTTCCACAGCAGGTCGACCGGTGCCTTGAGGATGGCGCTGAGCAGATCCGACGGTGCCAGTTGGGTGACTTCCGGCTTCAGCCCCAATACGTGGCGCACTTCTGGCGAAATCGGGATCGACTTGAGCGTGCGCGCGTAGACGCCGCCACCATGGGAAATCAACGACTTGTCGTAATCTTCCCAGCTCGAGCGCGGTAACTTGAACATGCGTTCGCGTTCGGCGAACGAACGCTCGGCATCCGGATTGGGATCCAGGAAGATGTGCCGGTGGTCGAATGCGGCGAGCAGGCGAATATGGCGAGACAGCAGCATGCCGTTGCCAAAGACGTCGCCGGACATATCGCCGATGCCGACCGTGGTGAAATCCTGGGTTTGGCTGTCACGACCCAGGGCGCGGAAATGCCGCTTGACAGACTCCCAGGCACCGCGAGCGGTGATGCCCATGCCCTTGTGGTCATACCCGTTCGAGCCGCCCGAGGCGAACGCGTCGCCCAGCCAGAAGCCATGCTCCACGGAGATGGCATTGGCGATATCGGAGAACGTGGCCGTGCCCTTGTCGGCCGCCACCACCAGATAGGGATCGTCCTGGTCATGGCGCACCACGTCGTGCGGCGGCACGACCTTGCCTTCGATCAGGTTGTCGGTGATGTCGAGCAAGCCGCTGATGAACATGCGGTAGCAGGCGATGCCCTCGGCCAATTGCACGTCACGATCGCCATTGACCGGCGGACGTTTGACAAAGAAGCCACCCTTGGAGCCCACCGGCACGATGACGGTGTTCTTGACCATCTGGGCCTTCACCAGCCCCAGCACCTCGGTACGGAAATCCTCGCGGCGATCGGACCAGCGCAAGCCACCGCGGGCCACGGCACCAAATCGCAGATGGATACCTTCCACACGCGGTGCGCTGACGAAGATCTCACGATAAGGCACGGGCTTGGGCAGATCCGGCACACGGCGCGAATCGAACTTGAAGCTGATGTACGGACGGAATGCCGCATCCCAACGCTGGAAGAAGCTGGTGCGCAACGTCGCGCGTATCAGCGTCACGAAGCTGCGCAGGATACGATCGTCATCCAGGCTGGATACGGTTTCCAGCAAGGTACCGATAGCATCTTCCAGCACACTGATCTGTTCGTCACGCGGACGCGCCATCGAACCGGTCATCGTGTCGATCAGGGCTGGCTGGGCCGAGCGAATCGATTCGGGGATAAGCGCATGCATTTCCACGGTAAAGGTGCTGCCAGCGGCCTTGAGTTCATCCACGGAGAGCTGTTCACGGCGCGGATCGAACTTGGCCAGGAACAACTCCACCAGCAGGCCGGCAATGGCAGGGTACCGGTTCAGGGCGTCTTCCATGTACGCCTGCGAGAAGGCAACGCCTGTCTGCAACAGATACTTGCAGTAGCCGCGCAGCATGGCGATCTGGCGCCAGTTCAACTTGGCCCCAAGCACCAGGCGATTGAAACCATCGTTTTCGGCATTGCCCCGCCAGATCTGCTCGAAGGCATCCTCGAACAGGCTACCGACCTGCTCGACCGAAAAGGCAAGGTTGCCGGCCGGCTGGACTTCGAAATCCTGGATGTAGAGCGTGCCATCGGCGGTATGCACGTCGTACAGATGCTCGGTTAGCACGCGCAGGCCGAGATTTTCCAATTGCGGCAAGACCTCCGACAGCGGCAGGTCGGAGCCGCTTCGATAGACCTTGAAACGTAGCGCCTCAGGCCGATGCGGCGGGTGATAGAACGACATGCGCATGGCGTCGTCGCCCTTGAGCAGGGACAACTGATAGACATCCTCGGCGGCCACTTCGGCGGCAACGTCTTCCATGTAGCCGGCAGGCAGCGCCTTGCCGTAACGATTGGCCAGCACCACGCCGTCATGTTCGCCGCGCGCGCGGATCAGTGTGTCGCGCAATTCGTCGTGCCAGTTGCGCACGATCACGCCGACCTGCTGCTCCAGTTGCTGCACATCGTAGATGGCCTGGTCACCGATCTTGGGACGCACCACCACGTGCAAGCGGGCCAGGGCCGCCTCGCCCATCAGTACGGCCGAGTCGACGGTCTCTCCATGCAGAGCATCACGCAACAGGGTCTCCACTCGCTCGCGCACACTGGTATTGAAGCGCTCGCGCGGAATGAACACGATGCAGGTGAAGAAGCGTCCATAGCGATCGCGACGGACAAACAAGCGAGTGCGCGCGCGCTGGCGCAGCTCCAGGATGCCGGTGGCAGTGGCGTTGAGCTCGTCTTCGCTGCTCTGGAACAGCTCATCGCGCGGCAACGTCTCAAGGATGTGGCGCAGGGACTTGCCAGAGTACGAATCGCGCTTGAGGCCCGAACGCACCAGCACCGCCTCCACCTTCTGACGCACCATGGGTACGTCCTGGGGGCGGGCCATATAGGCATTGGAGGAGAACAAGCCCAGGAAGCGCTGCTCGGATACCGGTCGGCCGTTGTCATCGAACTTCAGCACGCCCACGTAATCCATGTAGCCCGCGCGATGCACGACCGAGCGAGCATTGGTCTTGGTCAGGATGATGGCGTCCGTGGAACCGGACTGCGGCAACTCGCTGGCCACCAGGGTGCGCAGTGAACGCGGAGCGACCGAGCGCTCACGCTTATGCAGTATGCCAAGGCCCGAACCTTCCACTGCGCAAAGCACGTCTTCACCACTTTCGGCCTTGACCTCGTACTCGCGGTAACCGAGAAAGGTAAAGTTGTCATCAGCCAGCCAACGCAGGAATTCGGTGCCTTCCTGGATCGAGGCGTCATCCAGCGGTAGTTTGCGCTGTGGCAGTTCCGTCGCGATCGCCAGTGCCTTGTCGCGCATGGCCGACCAATCACGCACTGCATCGCGCACGTCCTCCAGTGCCGATTGCAGATTTTCTTGCAGGGCCTTCAGTTCCGCCTCGTCGGCGACACGGTCGATCTCGAAATGCATGACCGACTCGGCCACGCCCTGCTCATCGCCAAGCCGGGTGAGCTTGCCAGCGGCATCACGAGTGGCCTTGACCACCGGATGGATCACCGCATGAATCTGCCACGACGATACGGTCATGGTCACGGTATCGACCAGGAACGGCATGTCATCGGTGACAATCTGCACCAGGCTTCGTCCGGCGAAGCCCTGCTCAGGGTTAACCACCCTCACCGAGGCCCGGCCGGGCTGTCGTTGCTGCATGAACTCGATCAGGCCCCCGATCAGCCGGGCCCATTCGGCGCCCGAATGAAGATCGACGTCGACCGAAGCGATGCGTGAGAAGAAGGCATCGATAAAAAATTGCGCCTCTTCAAGGCGCGCGTTGGACAATCCATTTTTCTTCAGTTCTTCGAGTACGACGGTCTGGAGCAGACGGTCGCCGGACGCACGCATTGCATTCATGGCATCTACTGGTCAGTGGAGACGAAAAAAGCCGAAAAAGGATACGCCTCGCGCTTCATCGAATCCACACAAACACATGCTGTGGCGCATCAATGTTGTGCAACGGTGCAGGATCGGGAAATGCATCCATGCGTTCACCATGGCGCTCCACCGATGCGACATGACCTCGATGACAACCGCATGGTGCGAGCGTTTCCGAACCCTTACCACTATCGGACCATGACATCTGTCAGCAGAATGCGACCAAACGCTTACGCACAGCACATGATTTGCGTCAGAATCGCGACCTACAGTAAGGCGATCTCGACCAGAGCTGCCCTTGACCTCGCCCGGAATTGCGGATGCCCCTGCCACTTGACGAGCAGAA
The DNA here is from genome assembly GCF_036384435.1 of Dyella sp. Taxonomy (GTDB): domain Bacteria; phylum Pseudomonadota; class Gammaproteobacteria; order Xanthomonadales; family Rhodanobacteraceae; genus GSA-30. The sequence goes on from NZ_DASVMI010000155.1 coordinate 6,537, forward strand.
ATCCTGCCTCGCACCCCGCATCGGGACTAGACCTCGTTCCCAGGCAAATTATAAACTGTACGGTGTAGTCCACTTCCGGCCACTCGACTGGAATGCGGAATGGCCCAACCCAAGCCCCGACTGGATGTCCCGGCCCCCTAACCAACGGCACTGGGCTGGATGGTGCATCGCAGTAAGTCTTTACATTCAAACACTTGCCCCGAAAGGGGCGGCGCCCCAAGTTTACGTAATAAAACGGAGTCCCCATGAAGTCCACGACACTGCGCACCCCCGTGCTGTGCCTGAGCCTGCTCGCGCTGGCCGCTTGCGGCAAGAAGGACCAGGCCCCGCCCCAGGCGCCGCCGCCGGAAGTCGGCGTGGTCAAGGTGCAGTCCCAGAGCACTCCACTGACGGAAAGCTTGGTTGGCCGATTGTCGCCTTATCGCAGCGCCGACGTCCGCGCCCGTGTGGCGGGGGTGTTGCTCAAGCGCACTTATACGGAAGGCGCCAACGTCAAGGAAGGTCAGGTCATGTTCCAGATCGACCCGGCTCCGCTGAAGGCGGCCCTGGGCAACGCCGAAGGCGCACTCGCCCAACAGGTGGCGACCTACACAAATAATAAGATCGCCGCCCAGCGTGCCCGCGAGTTGGCCCCGAAGGGTTATGTCTCACGCTCGGATCTGGACAACGCCGAAGCTGCCGAGCGCAATTCAGCCGCAGCCGTGCAGGCGGCCCGCGCCAATGTTGAAACGGCCAAGATCAACCTGAGCTACGCCAACGTCATAGCTCCCATCTCCGGCCGGTCCAACCAGCAACAGGTCACCGAGGGCGCCCTGGTGGGCCAGGGTGACGCCACGCTGCTGACCACGGTCGACCAGATCGACAAGCTCTATGTGAATTTCACCATGGGCGTGTCCGACCTCGACCAATTGCGAGCCGCGGCCGCCAAGGGCGATGTGACCTTGTCCGGCCAGGACAAGACCACCGTGCAGGTTACCCTGCCCGACGGTTCGCGCTACCAGCCCGATGCCTCGCTGGATTTCTCCTCGACCACGGTCAACCCGACCACGGGCGCAGTGAACCTGCGTGCCACGGTGGAAAACCCCGACCAGCGCTTGCTGCCCGGCCAGTACGTGACCCTGACGGCCAACCTGGGCGAGCAACACAACGTTTTCCTGGTACCCCAGCAGGCCGTGCTGCGTGACGTATCCGGAGCGTACGCACTGGTCGTCGGCGCGGACAACAAGGTTCAGCGCAAGAATGTCACAGCCAATAACACCAACGGCAACAACTGGATCGTGACGTCCGGCTTGAATGCCGGTGACCAGGTGATCGTCTCTGGCCTGCAAGCCGTGCAGCCCGGCGCGCCGGTCAAGCCGACGCCGTGGGATCCGAACAAGCAGCCGACGCAACAAGCCGCGGGCGCCCAGCCCCCCGCGGCCAAGCAGTAAGGAGCCCGCGTCATGCCGAGTTTTTTCATTGACCGCCCGATTTTCGCGTGGGTGGTCGCGATCCTCATCACACTCGTGGGCATCATTTCGGTGCTCAACATGGGTGTGGAGTCCTATCCCAACATTGCGCCTCCCCAGGTGACGGTGACCGCGACCTATCCCGGCGCGAGTGCCAACACGATGGAGACCACGGTTACCCAGGTCATTGAGCAGCAGCTCACTGGCGTGGATAACCTGCTCTATTTCAGCTCCTCCTCCAACGCGAACGGCACGGCACAGATCACCCTGACCTTCGCGACCGGCACCAACCCGGACATCGCCCAGGTACAGGTGCAGAACAAGGTGTCGCTGGCCCAGCCGCGCCTGCCCTCGCAGGTGACTCAGCAGGGCGTGGTGGTAGCCAAGAGCAACCCTGACTTCCTGATGTTCGTCACGCTGATCTCCAGCAATCCGGCTATCGGCAACGACCGCCTGAACGACATCGTGTCCTCGCAGGTACTCGATCAGATCGGCCGTATCCCGGGCGTGGGCAACACCCGCCAGCTCGGTGCCGAATACGCGGTGCGTATCTGGGTCAACCCGGACAAGCTGCAAGGCTATGGTCTGTCCGCGACCCAGGTGCAAACCGCGATCAGCGAACAGAACGTGCAGTTCGCCGCAGGTTCGCTCGGCGCTGACCCGGCCGGTAAGGACCAGATGTTCACCGCGACCGTCGCGGCGGAAGGTCGCTTCTCCTCGCTTGAGCAGTTCCGCGACATTATCCTGCGCGCCAACCCGGACGGTACCACCGTCAAGCTTGGCGACGTGGCGCGCGTGGAATTCGGTCCGCAGACCTACGGCTCGGGTTCGACCTGGAACGGCCAGCCGGCCGGTGCCTTCGGTGTGCAGTTGCTGCCCGGCGCCAACGCGCTGGACGTGGCAACTGCCGTGCGCTCGAAGATGACCGAGTTGGCCAAAGACTTCCCGGAAGGCGTGACCTGGTTCACGCCGTATGACAGCACCCCGTTCGTGCGTATCTCGATCAAGGAAGTGGTCGAGACGCTGGTGGAAGCCGTCGCCCTCGTGTTCCTGGTGATGTTGATCTTCCTGCAGAACTTCCGCGCCACGATCATCCCGACGCTGGTGATCCCGGTCGCGCTGCTGGGTACGTTCATCGGCCTGCTACCCCTCGGGTTCACACTCAACCAGTTGACCCTGTTCGGCATGGTGCTGGCCATCGGTATCGTGGTGGACGACGCGATCGTGGTGATCGAGAACGTCGAACGCATCATGACCGAGGAAAACCTCGATCCGAAGGAGGCCACGCGCAAGGCCATGGGCCAGATCACCGGCGCGGTGGTGGCTATCACGGTGGTGCTGGCGGCGGTGTTTGTGCCGTCGGCGCTACAGCCGGGTGCCTCGGGCGTGATCTACAAGCAGTTCGCGCTGACGATCGCGGTGTCGATGGGCTTCTCGGCCTTCCTGGCGTTGTCGTTCACGCCAGCGCTTTGCGCCACGATTCTCAAGCCAACGCATCACGAGAAGAAGAACGTCGTCTATCGTGGTTTCAACTCGGTCTTCGACCGGGTGACACACACTTATCACGGTCACATCGGCAGTGCGGCACGCCATGCGCCTCGCTGGATGGTGGTGTTCGTGCTGATCTCGATCGTCGCCGGCTTCTTCTATACACGCCTGCCAACCAGCTTTGTGCCGAGCGAAGACCAGGGCTTTGCGCTGGCCATCGTGCAGTTGCCGCCGGGTGCCACCTTGCAGCGTACTCGCGAGGTCATGGGTGAGGTACGCAATCGTTTCGCCCAGAGTCCGCTCAAGGGTGACATCGATGGCATCTTCCAGATCTCCGGCTTCAGCTTCATTGGCCAGAGCGAAAGTACGGGCATGGCCTTCATTCGCCTGACCGACTGGGATAAGCGCGATATCACCGCCGATGATTTCATCCGGCAGGCCAATGGCGTATTGCATGGCATCCGTGATGCGCAGATCTTCGTGGTGAACCTGCCGACGATCCGCGGCTTGAGCCAGTTCGGCGGTATCGACATGTACTTGCAGGCCCGAAACGGCCAGACCCGCGAGGAGCTGACCCAGGCGCGTAACATTCTGCTGGGCAAGTCCAAGGGTAACCCTGCCCTGTTCGGCATCCGCCCGAACTCGCTGGAAGATTCGCCGCAGTACAGCCTTACGGTCGACCGCGTGCAGGCCCAGGCTTTGGGACTGTCGGTCACCGATATCTACAATGCCATCGCACTGACTCTGGCACCGGTTTACGTCAACGACTTCACCTATGGCGGCCGCGTCAAGCGTGTCATGGTGCAGGCCGATGCTCAATATCGTATGAGCCCGGATGCGCTCAAGCACATCTATACGCCGAGCACGTTGACCACCAGCAGCACGGGCAGCACTAGCAGTTCGACGACCAGTACGGCAACCAATCCCAATGGTCCGTACAACATGATCCCGCTGTCGAGCGTGGTGCATACGCAGTGGATCACCAACTCGCCCGCCCTGACCCGCTACAACGGCTATGCGGCGGTGGAAATCGTCGGCGACTCGGCCAAGGGCTACTCCACCGGCCAGGCGATGAACACGCTGCAAGGCATCGTGGACAGCGACCTGCCCAAGGGTTATGGCTCGGATTGGACCGGTCAGTCTTATCAGGAGTTGCTGGCAGGTAACTCGGCCACACTGCTGATGATCCTGTCGATCGTCATTGTGTTTCTGTGCCTTGCCGCGTTGTATGAAAGCTGGTCGATTCCCGTATCCGTGCTGTTGGTGGTGCCGCTTGGCCTGTTGGGCACAGTGCTGTTCAGCATGATGCGTGGCCTGCCCAACGACATGTACTTCAAGATCGGCATGATCACGGTGATCGGCCTGGCCGCGAAGAACGCCATCCTGATCGTGGAATTCGCGGTCGAGCAGCAACTGGAGGGCAAGACGCTGTTCGAGGCGGTGACTACCGCCGCCCGACTGCGACTGCGCCCGATCCTGATGACCTCTTTGGCCTTCATCCTGGGCGTTTTCCCGCTGGCCATCTCCACCGGCGCCGGCGCCAACTCCCGTCATGCGATCGGCACCGGCGTGATTGGTGGCGTGTTGTTCGCCACCTTCCTGGGCCTGCTCTTGATCCCGGTGTTCTACGTCAGCGTGCGCCGCATGCTGGGCGACAAGCTCGACGAGCCGTCGCACAAGCTACCGCACCATGGCGATGATCACCCGCACACATTCGACTCCGATCCCCAGCGCGGACACTGAGTCGCAGGCCAGGCAAGCAACGAAACCATGGGCGCCTTAGGGCGCCCATTTTTTGCCACCGGCACCATTCGCATTGCTCGCTATGGTCAAACTACCTTAGCCCGATAACGCCGAGCACGCAGGCAACCCATGCAGAATCGACTTGTATTCGTTCTGCAAGGAAGCTCCGCCATGTCCATCTCGTCCTCTCCTGCCAGCTCGGCAGCACTCGCCACACGTCAGCCGCTCTCGGACCCTCTCGTCAAAGACGTGCCCCATACCACGTCAAATACGATCTCCATCCAGGAACTGGTCTCTCCCGTGGCGACACCCTTACAGGCCGCTCGCACCGCACGCGCCGC
>NZ_DASVMI010000156.1:0-21833 GCF_036384435.1 Dyella sp.
GACCTGCGCCGCGAGCGTGGAGCTGCCCAGCAACGAGGCGATCGCCGCACTCAGCGCACCCAGGCGATGGCGGGACGGATGACGACGGGATGCGTGCATGGGCATGGCTTGGCCTCTTCCGTGAACGCGCGCGGGGCGCGAGGTGTCAGTACACATACGTCAACGAGATACCGGTTGCCGGACGCATCGAATCGAGCTGGCGACCACCGCGCAGCGACCATCCGGCAAATGCATCCCAGCTCAGGCGTCCAAGCTGCCCGCGCGCGCCGAGGAAACCGCCGGCCAGGCTCTTGTGCCCGAGCTGGCGCCCACTGGGGCCGCCAACGTGACCGTTATCGAGGCCTGCGTAGAAGGCCAGCGGCCAGCGCTCGGCAGGCAGGCTCCAGGTGTTGCGCCAATACCAGCCACGCTCGGCGGCGAGTGTCTGTTCGCCATCGAAGCCTCGCACGGTATAGCGGCCACCGATGGCGATGAATTCCGAGCCGTAGAGTGTGTGCGGACTGCGCTGGGCGTGGAATTCGCTGGTCCATTGCACGGACCGCCGCCCCAGTCGGAACGGCACGTAGAGCGAGGCATCGAGCACCGTCAGCGCATAGCCAAAACGCGGGCTGTCAGGATGTTGCCCTCCCGGATCGCGCATACCACCGAACCAGTGCACACCCTTGCGCTGTGCAAGTCGTAAATCCAGTTGAGCGTTGCCCAGGTACTGGCGCTGGGAAACCGAAAGCTCGGCCATGGTGGTGTTGCGACGCTGCGTGTCTAGCTCGACGTCTTCGATATAACTGTGTGCCCAGCGCTTGCCTACCCGCAAGGCCAGGGTGGTCTTGCTGCTGCGGCTGCGATGCAGCAGGCGCTGCGCCGAGACGTCGGTGCTGCGCGACGTGCCACGACTGGAGAATGATTGCGCCGATCCGGTGATGGTCTGGCGATAGCGGTAACCGTAGAACGATGCACTGAACAGCCAATTGCCCCAGGGCATCGAATAGTTGCCACTGAGACCCTGCGTCGCCTTGTCGCGGCTGGCCGGTGCGTTGCGGTTGTAGCCCAGCGATAGCAGGTCGTTCGCACCCAGCGGGTTATCTACTGCCAGGGTGGCGCCCGCCTGACCGCGACCGGTCGCGCGCGTGCCGCTGTCATCGAGCGTGGCGATCATGCGCCACGGCCGCGTGCGCCGCCGCTTGATCACCAGGATCGATTCGCCGGGCTGATCACCCGGCGCGATGTCGATGTCCACGTCCTGCGAGGGAACACGCTTGAACTGTTCCAGCGCCTGCTCGATATCGCGCAGATTGAGCAGCGCACCGGGGCGCATGGGTAACGCGCTGCGCCAATGGCCGCCACGCGCGGCGTCATCGTCGCGGATGGATGCAATCGTGCCGGGCACGATCGTCAGCACCAGCGTGCCGTTGGCGATACTCTGCGGCGTCACGCCGATGCGGGTCGTGACATAACCCCTATCGATGGCCAACTCACCGGCCCGGCGAGCGATCAGGTTGATGCCCGCAGGACCAACACAGCGCCCGGCATAGGTGTCGAGGTAACGCTGGATGAATCCGAATGAGTTGGCCTGCTCGCCTTGCAGGTGTATCGAGCGCAGCGTGAAGCACGCTTGTTCGCGTGGCAGGTCGATACGATGAAAATCGCCTGTACCGGGTGACCCCAGGCGCACATCGGGGGCCTCGCGCTCGCGTTCACGCTGATGCGCCTCACGCTCGGCGCGTTCACGCTGTTCCTGCGTATCGGGAGTTACCGACTGTGCACAAGCCAGCCACGGAAACATCCCTGTCAGCGCCAACCACGGCGCCATGCGCACTGCACGACCGCGCGCTACGACCATATCCATTCAATACCCGACCACAAACAGCCCACTCCCGAGGCGGCGAGTCTATCGAGTGCCGCAGTGGCCGCCAGGAGCTGACCGCATTTTTCGTAGTATTCCTAAGGCCCTATCATCCGAAGCGCCAAACGCGTCACGAATCATGCCACGAGCCTTTCCACATCGGCCCCGCAACCGAGGAGCGACTTCAGCTGCGATGCGAGATGCGATGTTGTCGCGGCCTGGAAGTTTCAATACCCCACTCTGCGATTAGATCGCAGATTGCTTCGCGAATGAATTGGCTCCTGCGGCGTGACGCACGCCACCGCCAAAGGGATGGTCTGTCATGTGGTGCTCGCACTTCCATAACTCAATCAGGCAGCACTGCCACCGCACGTGTCCAGCCTGCGCTGGCCGCGCGGATCTTGGCGGGGAAGCAGATCACCGTGAAGCCATCGGCTGGCAGGCTTTCCAGGTTGTGCAATTTTTCGATCTGGCAATAGCCCACGTCGCGCCCGGCCTTGTGACCTTCCCAGATCAGGCTTGCATCGTCGGTTTCAGCGAATCGTCTGGCGGTATGGCTGAAAGGCGCATCCCAGCTCCAGCCATCGGTGCCAACGACGCGTACGCCGCATGACGCAAGGTGCAAGGTCGCATCGCGCCCCATGCCGCAACCGCTGTGGATGTAATCGGAATGCCCATACCGTTCGCCGGCTCGCGTGTTGACGACAACAATCTCCAACGGCTTGAGCGTGTGCCCGATGCGTGCCAGCTCGGCATCGATTTCGTCGGGCGTCACGACGTGACCGTCCGGCAAATGGCGAAAATCCAGCTTCACACCGGGCTGCATGAACCACTCCAGGGGCACTTCGTCGATGGCGATCGCACGACGGCCGCCATCCATCGTCGGGTGATAGTGCCAGGGTGCGTCGATATGCGTGCCGTTGTGCGTGGACAGCGTGATCTCTTCGACCGCCCAGCCCATGCCGTCGGGCAAGCGATCGGTCGTCATGCCGGGAAACGAGCGCACTACGTCGGCGGCCGAATCGCGATGCGTGGTGTAGTGGATCGTCGGCCGCATGAAAGGCGGGTCGGAGATCGTCTCGTTGTCCAGGGTGATGGAAATATCGATGATCCTGCTCATGCTGGAATTCCGTATGTCGAAGAAAGGGGACGGCTCAGGCGCCGACGACGCCGCGCACCTGGCCAAAGCCAAGGGATGCGAAGCCTTCGCGCGCACATCGGCCCTGGAAGGTGATTTCATCGCCGTCTTCCAGGAAACCACGTTGCTCGCCATGAGGTAGCCGCACCGGGCGCGTGCCGCCGTGGGTGAGTTCAAGCAGACTGCTCAATTGTTCGGGCAACGGGCCGGATATGGTGCCGGTGCCAAGCAGGTCGCCCGGCTCCATGTTGCATCCACCGGAACTGTGATGAGCCAGCATCTGCGCGGGTGTCCAGTAAAGGTGCCGCGCGTTGGATCGAAGAATCTCGATCGAGTCGATGCCGTGCTGCCGCATGACGGCCGTTTGCAGCGACACCGACAACTGCACGTCCAGGCCTCCGTGTGCCTGGTCGCTTGCATCGGTCAGGTAAGGCAACGGTGCGGGTAGATCCGGTTCACGCGGCATGGCCGGTACACGGAAGGGCGCGAGTGCGTCGGCCGTGACGATCCATGGCGAAACCATGGTGCCGAAGTTCTTGCTGAGAAACGGTCCCAGCGGAAACATTTCCCAACGCTGGATGTCTCGTGCCGACCAGTCATTGAGCAGGCAATAGCCCGCGATGTGTTCGTGCGCCTGACGCATGGGAATCGGCTGCCCCTGCGCATTGCCGGCACCGACGTAGAAACCCATTTCCAGTTCGAAATCTAACCGCTGGCAGGGTCCGACATCCGGCGCTTCACCCGGCGATCGGGGTGGTCGCTGCCCCAGCGGACGGCGTATCGCCTGGCCCTGCCCCACGCTTACCGACGAGGCGCGACCGTGATAGCCGATCGGCACCCAGGTGTAGTTGGCCGGCAACGGATTTTCCGGCGTGAGCAAGGCACCGGCCGCGCGTGCATGGTAGATACCGGCATAGAAGTCGGTGTAGTTGCCCACGCGAACCGGCAGATGCATCGTGCAGCGACTGCGCTCGTGCAGCAGGCCGTGATGGGCGGCTTCGCGCACGTCGCGGGCAACCTGTTGCACGTCGAGCAACCAGCTTACTTGCCGACGCAAGGCGCGCAACGGAGCCTGTCCTGCCGCGAGCAAGGCGTTGAGCGATCCGGCCTGCCCCAACCGCGCAGCTTCGCCCGCATCGCCGGCAAGCCAGCCACGTGCATGTGCGTATCCGACATCGAGGATCACATCACCGACGGCGATGCCGAACCGGCGTTCGTGTCCATCGAGGCTGAAGATGCCCAATGGCAGGTTCTGGATCGGAAAATCCGTCGTGCCATCGTTGGCGCTGTCGACCCAGCTACGACGAGCCGGATCGTGTGTTGCATCTAGTTCAATCACAGCGATTCCTTGGGGAAGGAGGGAGACGTCAGCTCGTCGCACCGAGCGCATGCGCGGCATCTGTCGCACCGGGACGCCGTGCGAGCAGGCAACAGGCCATCGTGCCGAGCGTCACCACGGCGGTGAACGTCCATGCGGCGAAATAGCCCTCGGACGCGGCAAGCCGGCCGTAGAGCGTGGGCACCAGCACGCCGCCGATCGCGGCGATGGTCAGCAGCAGGCCACATGCGGTGGGGATGTCGGCCAGGCGGATCTGCTGCCGATACAGCCCGGGCGCGGCGACCCACGATACGAACGCCAGGATGCCGGACGCACCGATGATGCCGGCGAGTATGTTCAAGCCGGCCATGCCAACGTGAGGCACGGCCGCCAGCGCCGCGGCCTCGACCACCAGTGCGCCAACCAGAGTGGGTATCACGCCAAGCAGCTTGTCCGCCAGCCAGCCTCCCAGGAAGGAGCCCGGGATACCGCTGAGCAACACGATCACACCCAGCACACCCGCGCTGTGCTGGCCGGCGCCCAGGTGTTGCTGCGCATAGGTCGGCAACAATTCCGCCGCCGTGAAGTAACTGCCATAACCGCCGAGGAAAGCCAGCCCGATGACCCACAGGTCGCGGTTGGCGAAGATGCGCCGGAGCGCGGCTCCATCCAGGTGGCTGCCCTGGGTTTCCCGCCCTTCCATGCCGGGGGGTGAGGGAAACACGAACCACAACGCCACGAAGGTCAGCGCACCGACCGCCGCTCCCATGAGCAATGCCATGCGCCAGCCAAAGGCGGCCACGATGCCGGACCACCCATAAAGCCCCGCCGCGGCACCTACCGTGAAGGCAACGCCGGTGATCAGGCCATTGGCCGTGACCAGTTGATGATCGCGAAACCACGCGGTGGTAAGCCCGATGGCGCTGCCGATGTAGATCGAACCACCCACGCCGCAGATAAACCGGCCGATCAGCAAGGCCGTCAGCGAGTGCGCCTGAGATGACCATACCGAGCCGACCGTCTCCACGGCGATGCCGAACAGCATGGCCCACCGCATACCATACGCCTCGGCCAGCATGCCACCGGGAATGTGTGCGATGCCATAGCCGGCAATAAAAAATCCAACTACTGATCCCAGTTGCGGCAACGACAGGTGAAGATCCGTAGTCAGGTGCCCGAATGTGGGGATCACGTTGAACCAGTTCAGGGTGAACTGCAGAAACGAAAGAAAAATAATGGAGAGCGCAAGCCAGCGATTGTTCACGTCAATAACCTCGCCAAATCGTGGATGGGTCAGAACAGGCGGAACGACACCGATGCGAAGGCGAACGACACCGCCACATCGTTGCGTGTGCGTATGTCCTGCAGATAGCGCAGCGACACCTTGGCGCGACCGAAGTCATAGGCCAGCAGCGGGCCGACGAGCATGTGCTCGAAACGATTGCCGTTACCGACCACGCTGCCGTACTGGCGGTCATCGCTGAACTGGCGCGAATAGTTGCCGATGACGCCCACGGTCCAATGCCCAATCGTGCGGCTGGCGGTCAGATCCAGGTAATACGCGTTGCCAGAGAGATAATCGGTGCGCGAGTTGCGCTTGTTGATGTCCACGACGTTGTTGAGCGTGAGATTCCAGCCGTCGTGCAGCCAGGTCACCGCCCAGCTCGGCTCGACGGTCCAGTAGTCGTTGGCGTAGCTGGTTTGCAAGGTCTTGCCATCACGATAGCGATAGTTGCCTGTGGGAAGGTAGAAGGACATGCCTGCCGACGTGAAAAAGCCATGTCCCAGGTTCCAGGACAGGATGGCCGGCGTAATGATGGGATTGAAGAAACCCGTGGAGCGCGAACGGTACCCGCCAATGGCACGCGTATCGACGTTATGCTGGTCGTAGAAGAAGATCGCATTGGCTGCGTAGTCCGCGCCCAGCAATTTCCATCCCGGCACCCACAGGAACAACGAGGTGTTGGTGTAGTTGCGCAACTTCAACGGGATACCGTGGCCGGCACCGTCTTTGAGCTGGTCACCGTGTGTCAGATAGAATGTGTCGTCGTAGTAAAGCCCCGGTGGCGGCAAGGCACCCGCCGGCACGCCCGTGGTGGCGCCGGGCAGGAATGGACTGAGGTTTTCCGAGGCATGACTGGCCGCCGCCCACGTCAAGCCGATACCGATGATGCAAGCCAATGCCCTGCTGACAATCGTGTTGCGTGACATGCGTGTCCCCCGATGAGATGTGAATGACTCAAATGCGAGGCAGCCACATCCTCATCGCGTTACAAGGCGATGGCTGAAGCTGTCTCTCATGCACAGACATAAAAACGTGCGCTGCCCGATCGGATGCGCCATGCTCCGCATCATCGTGCGGTGGTGGCTTTTATCCTCGCAGTGACCGGGCAAGCTTGGATATGTGGTGCGCCCCGACCTCGAATCTGATGGAGTTTGTACATATGTACAACTTATTGTACGGTTGTGCACCTTGCGGCGCAGCAACGTGTGCCGTATCGAACGCAAGAGCAATCGCGACGAGCGAATGCCCGATGGAGGCAAGTCGCCGATGGCGCGCATAAGCAAGAAAGCCAGCGGTACGGCCGCCTCGAAAAAGAATGTCAGCCCGGCGCGCCGCTCTTCGGTGCCGGCCACGGAAACCGGTCGTGTCGATCGCCGCCAGGACATCCTGCGCAGTGCGGAGTGGCTGTTTTCCAAGCACGGCTACCATCCGGTCACGGTGCGTGACATCGCCGCGCATGCCGGCGTACCGCTGGCCCTGGTGGGTTATTACTTCGGCAAGAAGCATGAGTTGCTCAAGACGATCTTCGAGCATCGCAAGAGCTACATCATCGATCGCATCGCGCGCATGCGACAGGTCGACTGTTCCACCAACAACCCGCGCGCCGTCGAGGATATCGTGCGTGCCTGGGCCGAGCCGGTATTGCAACTTCGCGTCAATCCGGATGGACAACCGTTTTCGGTCCTTGTGGCGCGCTCCATCTGGGAACCGGGTGAAGAGGCGCGCCATGTCGTGACGACGTATTACGACGAACTGGCCGCCGTGTTCATCGAGACAATGTGCAAAGCTTTGCCGAACGTGCATCGCGACAAGGTGGTGTGGGGCTACGAATTCTCCCTTGGTGCCCTGCTGATGCTGATCGCCGATGAACGCGTGGAGCGTCTTTCCCAGCACGGCGCCAAATCGGGCGACGTGGCACAGACCGAGCTGCTCGTGGAATTTCTGACGGCCGGATTCCTGTCAGCGGTGGGGCAGCGGGCATAAGAAGCCATGCCGCTTCGACGTCGAATCCTGTGTCACGCAAGCGCTTGCGCGTCTTGTAGACGTTACCTGCACAAATCGAACGCTCCGGCATGCGGGCGGCGCGCTACACTGATCGCGAACTGGCCAGCCCAAGGATAATTTGCGTGGAGGCATCGATCAGCGTGACGGCCGCCGAAGCCTTGATCGCTTCGAACATAGCCCCCTGGACCACCGAACACGTGCCGCTTGCGCGTGCACAAGGTCGCGTACTGCGGCAGGACCTGCACGCCGATCGTGACCAGCCGCCATTCGATCGCGTGATGATGGATGGCATAGCCTTCGCGCATGGCGATGGTCTGTCACGGTTTCGCCTGGCCGGGACGCAACTGGCCGGTCAGCCGGCGATGACACTCGCCGCACCGCATGACTGCCTGGAAGTGATGACGGGTGCCATGCTGCCGCAAGGTGCCGATACCGTGGTGCCGGTGGAAAGCCTGCGACGCGACGGCACGTTCTTGCATGTGGTCACCGATACGGCGCCCGAACGCGGTCAGTTCGTGCACCGCCAGGGATCGGACTGCCGTGCAGGCGACCTGTTGGTCCCGGCAGGTCGCCTGCTAAGAGCACCGGAGATCGCGGTGCTGGCTACCAATGGCGTGGCCGATGTACAGGTCACGCGGCAACCGGGCATCTCGGTGATCTCCACCGGCGATGAACTGGTGGACGTGGTCGCGGCACCGCAGCCCTGGCAGGTTCGCCGCTCCAACGATTATGGCATCGCTGCTGCTTTGCGCGATGCCCATTTCGATGACGTGTCGTTACATCACGTGGTCGACGATCGCGAACGCGTGCTGTCGCTGCTGACGCAACGGCTCGCCGCCAGCGATGTGCTGGTGCTGTGCGGTGGCGTGTCGATGGGACAACGCGACCTGATCCCTGCCGCCCTGGATACGCTGGGCGTCCGCCGCATCTTTCATCGAATCACCCAGCGGCCAGGCAAGCCGATGTGGTTCGGGGTGTCACCGGAGGGTAAGCCGGTCTTCGCCTTGCCCGGGAATCCGGTGTCGGCACTGGTGTGCACGCTGCGCTACGTGATCCCTGCCCTGCGCCAGGCCAGCGGCATGCCCCCATCCCGAGTGATCTACGTGCGCCTTGCCGCGTCATTGCGCACACATGCCAGTCTCACCTGTTTCATTCCCGTGGCCCTGACCTACGACGAACAGGGCCGCGCCATGGCCCAGCCGGTGCCATCGGCCACATCCGGCGACTTCGCTTCGCTGGCGCGCACGGACGGCATCATCGAACTGCCCCCACGCACCGATCCCCACCCGGTCGGGCATGTCGCCCCCTTCCTTTCGTGGTCATGAATTTCGTTACACCGTATCTGGAGCAAGCCCATGCTGTCGCATGTCGATGAAAACCAGCAGCCGCGCATGGTCGATGTGGGCGACAAGGCCATCACTCGCCGCGAGGCACGTGCGCAGGCCCGTCTGGCCTTTCCACCCGAGGTCGCGGCCGCGCTGCGCGAGGCTGGCTATGTAACGCCCAAGGGCGCCGTCATCACCGTAGCGCAGATCGCTGGCGTGATGGGCGCAAAGGCGACTCCCCAGCTGATACCGCTGTGCCATCCACTGGCCATTGAACGATGCAAGCTGGACATCCATATCCAGGGCGACGAAGCCGTCATCGAATGCGAAGTGGCCTGTCGCGGTACGACTGGCGTGGAGATGGAGGCGCTCACGGGTGCAAGCATCGCCGCGCTGACGATTTATGACATGTGCAAGGCGATGTCGCATGGCATGGTGATTCGCCAAGTGTGCCTGCTCAGCAAGCACGGCGGCAAGCACGACATCGACTTGACGGAGCAACACGAATGAATATGCTTTCCCGCCCGCTGCACGGCCTGTTGCTGACCGGAGGCGCCAGCCGCCGAATGGGCCAAGACAAGGCGCTGTTGGACTATGCGGGCGAGACGCAACTGATTCGCGCCTTTCGTCTGCTGGAGGCCATGGTCGACCGTGCTTTCGTCTCGGTGCGCGAAGACCAGCGCCAGGAAGAAACCCGTCGCCAGTTACCACAAATCGTCGATACCCAGGCCGATATCGGTCCGGCCGCTGGCATCCTGGCTGCCCATGCCGCTCACCCGCGCGCAGCGTGGCTGGTGCTCGCCTGCGACTTGCCGCTGCTCAATCGGGCCACGCTCGACGCCTTGCTGGCCGCGCGCGACCCTGCGCGCGCCGCCACGGCATTCACCAGTGCGTACGATGGCCTGCCTGAGCCCCTGTGCGCCATCTGGGAACCGACCGCCATCGAAGCGCTGGCGCAATCGGTAGCCAACGGGCGCATCTGCCCGCGCAAGGAGCTGTTCCGTCTCGACACCAAGCTGATTGCGCCCGTGGACGCGCAAGCACTGGACAACGCCAATTCACCGGAGGACCGTGACGAAATCCTTGCCAGGTTGAGGAAGGCTTCGTGACGGACAGCCAGGCGTTCATTCCCGATTACTCCCGGCAGGTGCGATTGTCGGCCGTCGGGCCCGAGGGCCAGGCTCGTCTGGGATTGAGTCGCGTGCTGGTGATCGGTGCCGGCGGCCTGGGTTGTCCGGCCTTGACCTATCTGGCCGGTGCCGGCATCGGCCACATCGGCATCGTCGACGGCGATGTGCTGGAGGCGAGCAACCTGCATCGACAGACCTTGTATGACGCGGCAGACGTGGGCAAGCGCAAGGTCGAACTGGCCGCCGCGCGCCTGCGCGCCCTGAACCCGACCGTCAGCATCACCACGATCGGCCACACCCTGGCTGCTGAAGACATCCTGCCGTTGTTTGCCGAGTACGACCTTGTACTCGAGTGCACCGACGACATGCGCAGCCGCTATCTTTGCAACGATGCGGCGGTGCTGACCGGTACGCCGGTGGTCTATGCGAGCGTTTATCAATACGAGGGCCAGTTGCACCTGTACCAGCCTACTGCGGATGCACCCTGCCTGCGCTGCATGTGGCCGGTAGAGCCCGACCCGGCCCAGTTGGGCAGTTGCGCCGTATCCGGCGTGCTTGGGCCCGTGCCCGGCGTACTGGGCACCATGCAGGCCAACGAGGCGCTCAAGATCCTGCTCGGCCTGGGCAGCAAGCTCGAGCATGATCTTCTGCTGATGGACTTGCTCGACATGGATATACGTCGTATCGGTACTGGCCACGCTGGACACGATTGCCATGCGCAGGCACGCCAGGGCCTGGAGCGACGTCGCGCCAGCGAAGCCCTGGAACAGGCCTTTCCCAGCCTTCAGGCCGCGGTACTGGCAGGCTATCGGCTGGTGGACTTGCGCGAAAGCGATGAAATCGAAGGCGATCCGCTGGATGCCGCGGCCTTGTGGATTCCCTCCGGCGACATCGCGCGCCATGCGGCAAGCTTCGCCCACGGACGCTGGCTGCTGATCTGCGCTCGCGGCGCACGCAGCCGTCACAGCGCCGAATGGCTGCGGCGCCACGGTTACCGAAACGTGTTTTCGCTACGCGATGGCTGGATCGGCCTGCGCACACGAACCAGCCCGGCCGCATGAATTCACCGCAGGAATTGCAAACCCTGGTCGCCGCACTATGCGATCTTCGCCGTACGGGTTTTGCGGATGCGGCGGCCATGGCCACGATCACCCAGACGCGCGGCTCCACCTTTCGCCGTGCGGGTACCAGCATGCTGGTGCACGCCGATGGCCGCGTCATCTGCGAACTGGCCGGCGGATGCCCGCAGGCCGACATCGTGCTGCGCGCGCAGCAGGTGATGGAGCAAGGACGTACGCAACTGGTGCACTACAACCGGCAGGACAATTACGATGTTCTGATCGAGACCGGATGTGGCGGCGAATTGAGCGTACTGGTCGAACCGATCAGTGACGAAGATGACCTGCGCTGGCTCGATGCACTCGCGCACGTGCTCGAACAAAGGCAACAAGGCGCCATCGCCACGGTGTTTGCCGATGCCCAGGGCCACGTGCTACCACGTCCCTTGCGCATGTTGTGCGACCAGCAGGGCGTACTCTTCACCAGCATCGGCCAACCTCTGTTGGCCCTCCTTGGCGAGCAGCTCGACCGACTGCACCAGCGGGTCGCCGGATGCGTATTTCCGCCGACACAGGGAGACGCCCAAGTTCTGATGGGGCGGTTGCGCCCACGCCCTGCCTTGGTAATCATTGGCGCGCATGTCGGCGCTCGGGCGATGGCCGATCTGGGCCACGCACTAGGCTGGAAGGTCAGCGTGGTGGATGCCGATGCCGGGCGCCTGTCCATGCTGCCCGAGCATGTCGAGCGTGTCGTCGCCGGGCCCGCCAGCGTGCGTGAGCAGTTGCATCTGGATGAATTCACCGCACTAGTCGCCATGACTCATCGCCTGGAACTGGACCTGGAATATCTGCAGGCCCTGGGCGAGGCGCCACTGAGTTACGTAGGCGCCATCGGTTCGCGCGAGCGTGCCCAACGCATGGCGCACGCGCTCGACGGCAGCATCGATCCGTTGTACATGCCCGCTGGACTGGATATCGGTTCGGATACACCACAGGAAATTGCCCTGGCCGTCACGGCTGAAATCCTGGCGACATTCAATGCACGGGAAGGCCGGCGCCTGAGCCTCACCGCCGGCTCCATCCACTCGTGACCGGTATCGTGCTGCTTGCGGCGGGCGAATCCCGGCGCTTCGGCTCGGCCAAGCAGATGGCCCTGATCGATGATGTGCCGATGCTGCGCCATGCGGCCGCCACGGCCTGCGCCACGGGCCTGCAGGTACTGGCCGTGATCGGTGCACGCGACTCTGACATGCTTCCCCTGTTAGACGGCCTGCCACTGGATATCGTCCGTCATGTACATTGGCGCGACGGCCTGGGTGCTTCGATCGCATTCGGCAGTGCCGAACTTTTACGCAGATACCGACATGTCGACGGGGTGATGATCTGCCTGGCCGACCAGCCGCGCATCACGACCGACGATCTGCTTGCGTTACAAACCAGGCATCGGGCGCATCCTGCGCATATCGTGACCGCGCACTACGCAGGCGCACGAGGCGCACCATGCCTGTTTCCACGTGCCGAGGCCGGTATGCTGATGGGTTTAAGCGGCGACCGGGGCGCACGCGCACTGTTACGCACGCATCCGCGTGTCATCGAAGTGGCCATGCCCCATGCGGCACTCGATGTCGATACGCCGCAGGACCTTCCAGGCCAGCATCGACCTACGATGTAGCCTGCATCTGGCTGCGCACTCGGCCTTCATGAATTTCGAACACGTGCTCGCCCAGTGCGTCGGCGTCAGCCGGATCGTGCGTGATAACCAGCATCTGGAGATTCAGTTGCGCTTGCAGCGTCACCAATTCCCGCCGCATACGCGTCTTCAGCGCCGGATCCAGCGCCGAGAAGGGCTCATCAAGCAGCAATACATCCGGTGCTGCCGCCAAGGCACGCGCCAGGGCGACGCGTTGGCGCTGTCCGCCGGACAACCGCGCCGGATGGCTACTGGCGACGTTGTCCAGTTCGAAAACCTGCAACCATCGCTGCGCCTGCGCAGGAACCGCCGCGCCCCGGCGCGGGTTGAACAGGCCACGCTCGATGCCGAAGACCACGTTCTGCGCGACGGTCAGGTGCGGAAACAGCGCATAGTCCTGAAAGAGATAACCGGCCTTGCGATATCGTGCCGGGATGTTGATCCCGGCACTGCTGTCGTAGAGCAAACGGTCGTTGACTGCAATGCGCCCGGCATCAGGTCGCAATAAGCCGGCGACCGCGCGCAAGGTGATGCTCTTGCCAGCGCCTGAAGGCCCATACAGCACGATGCGGCGACGATCGGAGCGCAAGGCGACATCCAGTTCGAAGCGTCGCTGCCCATCGGTCAACGTGTGCCGCACAGCGATATCGATGGTCATCGGCCCGGCATCCCGCGTGCGTGACGCGGTACCAGCCGGCCGGCCAGCAACAAGGCTGTCACGCAAGTAAACGACGCCACTGCCACCATCGCGTTGGCTCCGGCATCATCACCGGCCTGTACGGCCGCATAGATGGCTACCGACAGGGTCTGCGTGCGACCCGGCAGATTACCGGCAATCATCAGCGTGGCGCCGAATTCACCCAACGCGCGCGCGAACGCCAGCAGGGCGCCCGCCGTGATGCCCTTGGCCGCCAATGGCAGCGACACCCGGAAGAACACTGCCCACTCGGACAGTCCCAGCACCCGCGCAGCGCCCTCAAGGTGCGGATCGACGTCTTCGAAAGCGGCTCGCGCAGCCTTCTGGATCATCGGAAAGGCCACCAGCGTCGAGGCGATGACAGCACCTTGCCACGTGAATACCGGGCTTAAACCCCAGCCATCCAGCCAATGCCCGAGCACACCACGGCGGCCAAGCAGGACCAGCAGATAGTAGCCAAGCACGGTCGGCGGCAATACCAGCGGCAGGGTCAGCAGAGAGTCGACCAGATCAGCAAACCCCGAACGCCAGCGAGACAGCCCATAGGCCACCGCCGTCCCGAAAAGCAGGTTCAGACCAGTAGCCCATAGCGCGACTTTCAACGACAGAAGTAGCGGCGCCCAGATATCCATCCGTTCGATCAGGGTTTGCCGAATCCGAATTGCGAGAGCACCGCCTGCCCGTCCGGCGACAGCACGAAGGCTGCGAACGCCTGGGCCTGCGCCTGATGCCTGGATTGTGCGATCACGGCCAACGGATAGGTAATCGGTTTTTCGTTCGGTACGGTCATGATCACCTTGACCTTATTCTTGGCGATGGCCGCATCGGTGGCAAAGACGAAGCCGGCATCGACCTCGTCACGCGCCACATAATCCAGGCTCTGGCGCACGTTCTGCGCCAATACTGTCTTGGCTGACAAACCCTGCCACAGCCCCTGCGCTGCGAGCGCTCCCTGGGTGTAACGCCCGACCGGCACGGAGGCCGGATCGCCAGCGGCAATGCGCTTGATCGACGGCTGCGTGAGATCGCGCAGGCTGGAAATCTTCAGCGTACTGGCGGCCGGAGCGATCAGCACCAGTTGATTGGAGGCGAAATCCTTGCGCGAACCCTTGAGCACGACATCCTGCTGCACGGCCTTGTCCATCGCGGTCTGGTCGGCCGAGGCAAACACGTCCACCGGAGCGCCGTTGGCAATCTGCTGGAGCAGCACGTCCGACGCGGCGAAATTCAATACGACATGCGTGTCGGGATGCTTGGCCTCGTAGGCCTTGGCGACCTGCTGGAATGCGTTGGTCAGGCTCGACGCGCCTGATACCACCAGATCATCGGCGTGCGCCAGGCCTGGACCAACGGCCAGCCACGCCAGCAACAACCAACTCGATGTACGGGTAGATGCCATGGGTGCTCCGGCGTGCGAGGAAGACGGGACTATAAGGGATGATGGATGGGCATGAAGAGGTGTGGTGCAAGTCAATCAAGCCGTGTTGACCGGCAACGGCATCGTATTGCCGGACTGACGTGCGAGATGGATGAGAATGAAGGCGCGCCGTCGACCGCTTTCGCTGAAGGCGCGCTATGGGTTTCCCTTTCGGCTCCTGGCGATCTCGACCAGTTCATCGACCGCCCGCCACATCGGCGCCGGGTCGCTATCGATGACGGTCCATAACGTGGCGCCTTCGATCCGAGCCAAGGCATCCATCGCCATCGCCCTGGCGGTCTGCGCGTCGAAGGCGGCGCCAAGCATCGCGGCCATGGCGTCGCGCTGCTGGCGAAAATAGCTGCGCACCGCATCGGCCGCCTCGGGTGTGTCGTCACCGACGTCGTAGGCCAGGTGCAGGCAGACGCAACGCTGTCGCGCCACCAGATCGGCCGCCATCGCACGCAATACCGCTTCATAGCGAGCCAGCCAGTCACCGGATGCATCAGGCAAGGCTGCATCCATTTCCCGAGAGGTCAGGGCCAGCACTTCGGGAACCAGCGATTCCTTGGTAGGAAAGCGCGTGTAGAGGCTGGGCTTCTTGATGCCCACGCGTGTAGCCAAATCCTGCATGGAGGCCCCGGCGTAGCCATGCACGCGGAAGAGTTCGCGCGCCTCGCTAATGATGTTGTCCAGGCTTGTTTTCATATCTTGGTCGTCATAACCTACCGATCGTTAGGTAGTATTCTAAAGTCATTCGAACTGCACTCAAGCACTTTCCATTACATAAAGCACTGGAGAATTCTCATGCAACCCCAAGATTCCATTAATCAAGAGGCCCTCATGACTCGCCGCAAGCTATTGACGGCGACCGCACTGGCTACCGCAGCAGCTGCCACCAGCTCGTTCGCTGCACCAGGGGATTCGGTATCCAAGAGCCCCACGGCGCCTGCCCATGGTGGCACTGTTTCGTATCGTTCGCAGAAAGTCGGTGAGGTGGAGGTGTTCTATCGCGAAGCCGGTCCGGCCGATGCACCGGTGGTCCTGCTGTTACATGGCTTTCCCACAGCTAGCCACATGTTCCGCGACCTGATGCCACAGCTGTCTGGGCGCTACCGGGTGATCGCACCGGACCTGCCCGGCTTCGGGCAAACCAAGGCGCCGCCGCGCGGCCAATTCGACTACACCTTCGACAACCTGGCCCGCGTCATCGAAGGATTCATTGACGCGTTGGCGCTCAAGCACTACGCCTTGTACATCTTCGACTACGGCGCCCCTACCGGCTTGCGCCTGGCCATGGCACACCCCGAGCGCGTGACCGCAATCATCACGCAGAACGGCAATGCCTATGTCGATGGTTTCAGCGATGCATGGGAGCCGTGGCAGACCTATTGGCGCGAACCCACGCCCGCGCATCGCGACGCCTGCCGGGAAGCGCTGTCACCGCAGGTGATCCGCGACGTGCAATACCTGCACGGCGCAGCAGCCGAACGCGTATCCCCCGATGGCTACACGCTGGACATCGCCTATATGGCACGCCCCGGCATGGATGACATCCAGCTCGACCTCATCCTGGATTACCGCAGCAACGTCGCACGTTATCCGCAGTTCCAGGAATACTTTCGCACGCATCGCCCGCCGCTACTGGCCGTATGGGGCAAGCACGACCCGTTCTTCATCCCGCCGGGTGCCAAGGCCTATCAGCGCGATATACCGGACGCGGAAGTCCACTTGCTCGACGCCGGCCACTTCGCACTGGAGACCCATGCTGTGGAGATAGGCGGGTATATCCGGGAATTCCTGGGACGCAAATTACGCGGCTGAGCCTTTGGAGAGGGGGGCGGAGTCGCAAGTTCGCCAATGCGAGGCGTCTTGAGGGCAGCATCAGCGGTTCGGTCACCTTGGGGCTACCGGCAACGTTGAACCATGAGCGCTCCACCCGCTTCCCCTATCCACTTAAGAAACTCGCGCCAACCACGTCGCCAATCCTTGCACGCCATGGAAATCGTCGAGGCTTCGTGCCGGCAGATTGGGGTAAGCCGAGACGGCCATGTCGGCCAGGGCCCGGCCGGGTCCCAGTTCGAGGAAAGCCGATGCGCCAGCCTCGATGCATCCCTCCAGGCAGGCTGCCCAGTCGATGGGGTGCGAGAGCTGCCGGGAGAGTTTGTCCACACCCTCGTCGATATCCAGTACGGATGCGCCATCGATTCCGCTGAGCAGACGCACGCCATGCGAAAGCCGCGCGGCGAATGAGGCCTGGCGCAATACCTGTGCGAAAGCCGATGATGCCTCGGCCAGCAGCGGTGTGTGCGAGGCTATGTTTACGTGCACCGGCACCACGCGTGCTGCCCCCAGATGGCGGGCCTGTGCGGCGATGCTCGCCAGGGCATCGCGCATGCCGCCAATGACCCAGGCGTCGCCGGGATTGACGATGGCGATGGCCGCCTCGCGTCCCAGGCAAAGCTGCTCAACTCGCTGGCGACCCAATCCACGCACGAACAGCATGCCCTGCTCGCCGTGACGCGCCGCGTCCATGGCCTGGGCGCGCGCGGCAACCAGATCCAGCGTGACCTCGGCGGGCAGGAGTCGGGCCACCCCCCAGGCGGCCATCTCACCGACACTGTAACCGGCGATGCAACGCCGCTGGGGCAACAGCTCACTGACCAGCGCCATCGCGGCAAGCGCCTGCACGGTGCACAGCAATTGCGCGCTGCGATTGCTGAATAAATCTTCGCCCGATGCCTGCGCGACCCACGCGCGTGGATCATGTCCAAGCAGCGACGCGGCATGCGCAAACCAGGGCTGTGCGGCACTTACCTGCCCGGTCAACGCGAACATGTCCGCATGTTGCGCGCCTTGTCCGGAACATAGAATGGCCAGCGTCATGATTGCTCCGATGCCTCAACCGTAAAGCCACGCAATGGCAACGGCCAGGGTCACGGCACTGACCAGCGTACTGGCGATCACGGCCGACCCGGCGTCCTCCGAGCGATGACCATAGCTGGAACCGAACAAGATGCCGAAGAAACCCGACGGCAATGCAGCCATCAGGATCGCCACATGGGCGATATCCTTGGGGGAATCGAGCAACGTGGCAATTCCCCAGGCGATCAGTGGCTGGATAACGTTGGTCACCACGACCGCGAACACGACGTTGCCACGCAGGCGGAATCTTTGCGCCGACAGGATCAGACCGGTCACGAACAAGGCCATGCCGCCAGCCGCTTGCCCGATCAACTTGAACGAGGCGATGGCTACCGCAGGCAATGCCAGGCCCAGCAACGAACACAGGGTGCCGGCGATCGGGGCCAGCACGATGGGACGAGTGATGGCGTGCGTGATGGCATGCCGTATAGGTCCCTGGCCGTGGCTACTTTTGGAGCCACGTTCAGCCGCCGAAAGCTCCAGCAACGCCAAGGTGATCGGTGATGGCAACAGGGCGCCGGTAGCGATGGCCACGGCGACCGGCACGATCTGGTTGGCCCCGAGCATCGCCGCTACCACCGGTAGGCCGGCGGCGGCATAGTTGGGTAGCGACACCGACAACGTCTGCACCGCCGATTCGGCCAGCGAACGCTTGAACACGTGCCGCTGCACGAAGAACCAGCACGGATAGACCAACATCATGGCTGCGCCAAGGATCACCACGATCGGCCACTGCGCCAGCATCGCCGCTCGTGGAGTCATTGCCGTGGCGGCCAACAGCGATGCGGGGATGGCATAACGCATGACCACGGCGTTGAGCTGGGCTACGTTGCTGTTGTCGACGATGCGCCACCTGCCCGCCGAATAGCCGAGCAAAAGCACGAAGAAAATCGGCACCAGCGCCGATACGATGATCGTTACCATGCGTCCCTCCCGAGCGTTTGCACAAACAGACTCATCGCCAGAAGATCGGCTGCCCCACCCGGACTGAGTCGACGTTCCACGAAAGCGCGATGTACGGCGATGGCATCGTCGCGCCAGTGGTGTTGTCCTACGCCGCCACGCCGCAAAAATGCCGCCGCCGACTGCCGCGCGAAATGCAGCCCGTCGCGACCGCCCCGATGCAGCAGATTGGTGTCCTCGGTATGGGCGATCAGCGCCATGCATGCATGCACACGCACCGCCTCGGCGTCGTCATGCAGCTTGGCAGCGTGCCGCAACGCCGGCAGACCTGTGGCGTAGATACCAGGGAAACCTGTCGCCGCCTCCTGCCTTGCTCCGCCTGCGCCATGGCGACGACGCGCCACTTCCCCGTGGCTACCGACCAGACGCGGACCGATCAGGATTTCTTCGCCCCAACGCGTGGCCACCACGTCGCCCAGGCGCCGTGTATCGCCCGAACCATCACACCAGCCCGCGGCGGCGCACAGCAGGCCAAGGCCGAAAATCGCACCACGATGCGTATTGACGCCATGCGTGGCTTCCAGCATGGCGCGTTCGGCGCGCAAGCCGATGCGGCGCAACGCCTGCATCGACTCACCCCGTGCGCCAGCCATGGCCAGTTCGACGAAGTAAGGCTCCAACGCATTCGCACTGGCATGAAACGTAGCCGCGTCCATGTCGTCATGACTGCCGCGGTCGACATGGCTGACGAGGCCGGGCTTGGGATAGGTCTCAAGTTCCTGACGCAGGCTGTCGGCGGCGCAGCGCCCGATGACCCAGACAGGCGATGACCTGGCCACTCGCTGCGCCATGGTCGGCAGCGCGTCGCCAGGCCCCTTCATGCGGCGAACGCCTCAAGACGATGCATCTGCAGCCCATGTGAGGTCTTGATCGCCACCTCATCCGTGCAAGCACGCGCCTCGCGCCAATTCACACCCGCACCGTCGGCACGCAGCAATTCGCCATCGATGCGCATGGGCGCATGCGCGTCGACACTGGCCAGCTCATCGAGAAAATGATGCAGGCGCGGCCTGGCAGGCAAGGTCCAAGTCATGTCCAGGTCCGATTGAGGTGACAGGTATGGCAGCCCGGTCATCCATTGCCATGCCAGGCTCCCGAACACGTGCTGGCGCACGCCATAGCGGGCAGCCAACGCCAGCAACTGCAACAGGCTGTGCTCCCACGCCTCCGGCGCAGCGATGATCGCTTGGCCCAGGCGCGGTAGCGCGGATACCGCCTCGATATCGGCCAGGGATACGGCCAGCGCAATACGCTGCTTGCCCGTCGACGGCGGCAAGGGAATACCCAGAGGTATACCTGCTTCGCCAACGATCGGACGACGTACGACCAGCGGCCAACGCCGCCGTCCCCATTCGCGTAGCAGCGGCGTACCCTCATGCACAGGTTGTGCGCCAAGCCACGCATCCCAGCAGCGCGGGGTCAGCCGCACCAACTGATGCCGCTTCAGCAGTTGATCAGAGCCCAGCGCGTGCCAGTCCATACACTCGCTCCGCGATATCGGCGGCCTTGGGTCGCCCGCCACGCTGTTTACCCCACTGGTCGCGTCGGTCGCTCCCGGTCGTGGACTGACGAAGAACATCGGACAGTTGCTCGCTCAACGAGCGCGCAGGATCGAACGTGCCGGCCACGGCACCCGTCTGCGTCAGGTTGGCCAGCCCTGGCGCAAATACCGCCGTGGTGCGGGATTTCTCCTGCAACACCTCCAGCGGCAACTTGGTCACGCGGGCCATGGATGGCAGGTCCATCACGGCTGGTTCGGCACCTGGCAGCGCCACCAAGGTGCGCGTGGCCAGCGCCGTGGCGATGAATGCGCCTGCCGCCGTATAGCCATACAACAGGCCGATCGTCGGATGGTCCAGGGTATCGGCCAGGATCAGGCACTTGGCCAGGTGCGCCAGGCACTCGTTGAGGCCAAGCAGTTCGTCGCGCTTGCTCATGCGCTGGCTATCGCTGTCGATCAGCACCAGGATCGGCGTGCGATCACCACGATCCACGACCGCCAGCACCTTGCCAGCAAGCAAGACTGCTTCATCCACGCCCACCGCGGTGCGGTCGGACACGCCGATCACCTGGATGACCTGCCCCGAAACCAGCGCAGCTTGTCCGTGCAACATCCCGCCTTCGCGGCTGATGGCATGCCCACCGGGAAACAGCGACGCGAGTATGTCATCGAGCATCATGATGAGAATTCTCCAGCGAAGCGACAACGTCCACGAATGCCTCATGCGACATGTCGGCGACCTGCTCGGGTGCCGGCACGCCGCGGGCACGCCACAGATCGAGCGCGTCGGTACAGGCACCGAATCGCTCCAGCCGTTGTTCCAGGCGCGCCTGCTCGGCCGCCAGGGTCTGAGTATTCAAGCCATGCGTGTGGGCAAGCAGCGCGACCGCCACCCCATGGAAACTGGCCAGGCTGTCATCGGCAAAACCATCGGCGCCGCCGATCAGGCGACGATGCTTGCCGCCCATCGTGCGCCACACCAGCGCGCGATCGCGTGAATCGAATTCCTCGATACCACGGTTGGTTTCGATCACTTCCGGGCCGGACACGCTGATGCGGCCTTGCTCGGACACCGCCAGCGCTGAACAGCAACCGGCGATCAGGCCGCCTCCGGCGTAACAGCCAGCCCGCCCTCCGATCAGGCCAATGACCGGCACGCCGGCCAGTCGCGCCTCGATCAGCGCGCGCATGATTTCTGCGATGGCCAGTGCGCCCGCGTTGGCTTCCGGCAAGCGCACGCCGCCGGTATCGAACAGCAACAACACCGGTACCGAACCGATGTCGCGCGCCGCGCGCAGCAAACCGGTGAGCTTGGCACCATGCACTTCGCCGAACGAGCCGCCCATGAAGCGCCCTTCCTGCGCGGCTACGAAAACGACCTTGCCGTCCAGAAGGCCGCGCCCGACGATCATGCCGTCATCGAACTGTTGTGGCAGGTCGAACAGGGGCAGGTGCGGACTGGTCTGGCGATCCTGCGGTCCGATGAATTCCTCGAAACTGCCTCCGTCGAGCAGACCATCAATGCGCTGACGCGCCGAGGCT
>NZ_DASVMI010000157.1:0-115164 GCF_036384435.1 Dyella sp.
GGCGGCCTGGCCGCGACGCTGCTGGTCTTGAGCGAACGGGCATCTACCTTGGCCGCGCGCACGGAGGACCCAGCCACCTAGCGCGGCAGGTGCACGACCCAGAGCGGGTGAGGCAACCAGCCGGTTGCCTCGCCCATTAAGAGGTCGTGCGCGAGTGGCACGGAAGGTATGACGACGATTCGTTGGGCCCTGCGGCCCGGCGCGGGCGGTATGTGCTCTGCGCAGCCGAATTCATTCGCGACGCAAAGCGCGACATGGTCGCACCTTGGAGGTTTTACGCCTTGGAGGTTTTAACTCCCCCATCTGCGACTGAATCGCAGATTGCTTAGATCGGCGCGAGACGGTATCTACGTGGTGAGGCAACCGGCGATGCGGTTGCGGATGAGCGGTCAAACCGCCAAGCCGCGACAAGGTCCCAGGCGTGAAGCATGCGTGTGACGCGTCACGCCGATCCGTACCCGGCCTGCTCCCATCGCAACGCGATCACCAGGGCACCGTGCGTCCCAGGTAATCCACATACCGCAGCCCCGGCGTTCCTCGCGCCGCCAGCAGCACGTTCACCAGGTTGGGCACGCTCTCCTCGATGCTGAGTTTGCCGTCCGGGCCGCCCAGGTCGGTGCGAACCCAACCCGGTGCCATCAGCACCATGGCACGTGGAGAGGTGGCGTGGCGTGCGGCGAAGCTGCGCATGAACGTATTCAAGGCGGCCTTGCTGCCGCGATAGAGTTCGCGCTGCCCGTTTTCGTTGTTGCTGACGCTGCCTTGCCCGGACGACATCACGCCGATCAATCCGGTGGGTGGAACATGCGACTGCAAGCTCTCCACCACACGCATGGGGCTCAGCGCATTGGTGAGCATTACATGCATGAAATCGTCCGTCGATACTTCGCCAATCGGCTGGTTCGGGTCGCGGTTGGTGGTGCCAGCATTCACGAACAGCATGTCGATCACCCGGCCGGATAGCCGCGCGGCCAGTGCGGCCAATTGATCGGGCTGGCAGATATCCAGCATTTCGATATCGACGCGTCCCGGATGGGCGTCGGCCAGGTCGTGCAGTGCCGTGCGCGTCTGCCCGCGCACCGTACCTGTCACGTGCCATCCCTTGACCAGGAATTCGGCGGCCATGGCGTGCCCCAGGCCTCGTGATGCGCCCACGATGAGGATCGTGCCAGAAGAGGATGTTGTCGGCATATGCGTGGCTCCCGAGCCATCAAGGGGTGCCCATCCTGATACGCCCGTATCGTGTGCACAAGACGCACGTCATGCAATGAATTATTGCATCACACGCCTGGTGTGGTGGACGGATGGGCTATGCTCGGAACATGGAAAACGCCGATCTCAATCTGCTGGTGGCGCTCGACGCCCTGCTTGCCGAGGGCAGCGTGACCGGCGCGGCGCGCCGGCTCGGCCTGAGCACGTCTGCCATGAGCCGTACGCTTACGCGGTTGCGATCGGCCACGGGCGATCCCTTGCTGGTGCGGGCGGGCCGTGGGTTGGTGCCTACACCCCACGCCGTGGCGCTGCGAGGGCGGGTGCGCGAATTGGCCCGCGATGCCCAGGCGGTATTGCGGCCGCCAGCCGATCCCTTGGACATCGCATCGCTGGAGCGCACGTTCACGCTACGAGCCAATGAGGCCTTTGTCGAACTGTTTGCGGTCACACTGTTCAAGACGATCACCCGATCGGCACCACGCGTTCGCCTGCGTTTCGCGCCCAAGCCGAACAAGGACGCCGAACCGTTGCGCGAAGGATTGATCGATCTGGAAATTGGCGTGGTCGAGGCTGCTGCACCCGAGATGCGAGCTCAAGCGCTGTTTCGCGACCGCCTGGTCGGTGTCGTGCGCACGGGGCACCCCTTGCTGTCGGGCCGAGGCGTGACACCGAAGCGACTGGTGGCCTATGGCCACGTCGCTGCCTCACCGCAGGCCATGTTCCGTGGGCCGGTCGACGATGCGCTCGATGCTTTGGGTCTTGGGCGAGACGTGCACGTGGTCGTTCCCGGTTTCATGGACGCCATGCGCATGGCGCGACACTCGGAACTGGTCGCGCTGGCACCCCGGTCGTGCCTGGGTCATGCTTCCAGCGATGCCGGCACCGTCGATTCGGGTCTGCAATGCTTCGACCTTCCGCTGGCGACGCCGGACTTCACGGTATCGGCGATCTGGCATCCGCGCATGGATGCCGACCCGGGACATCGCTGGCTGCGCGATGTCATGGCCACGTTGTGCCGCACGATCGAACCTGCGCATCGAGCCGGGTAGGGCGCGCGCGATCTCCCCGCGTCTTCCATGGCTGGTCGCCCCGGCTTCATGGGACAAGAGCACGTTTTGAACGCCCCATGCTCAGCGTACAGGCGCCGCCTGTACCATTTGCTGGTTCTGTGTCTGGCTCTGCGCCTGGGCTTGTTGTTGCTGTGTCTGTTGCTGTGCTAACTGATGCGCCTGTGTGCTGCTTTGCTCCAGTGGTGTGTTCATCGCCTGCACTGTCGGCACCTGGGTGATCGTCTTGTTGGGCAGGGTGTTCTGCGCCACGAACATGGTCGCGCCATCATGCGTATCGGGCAGGATGTGATCGATACGGGTCATGCCTTTTTGCATCGCCGCGACGGCGGCCACACCCGCCAGATTGTCGCTGCGCTGGTCCGATACGCGGCCTACTTTCGCATCGAGTGCCTGGACATGGCCTTGGGCCTGCTTGAACAGGTCATGCCCAGGATGCGCCGGATCATCCAGCTTGGGCGCCGGCCTGACCTTATCGTCGAACCAACTGGAGGGGTGCGTCAGGGTGTCCCATGCCTTATCGGCTTTCTGAGATACATCGGCGGCTGCGGCGCCGACCGCCTGGGATGCCTGCTGGGCGCGTTGCGCCATGGCCTGCTCGGCACCATGCGCGCCATCGGCGATGGCTTGCCTGGCATCGCTGGCGCCCTTACTGACCGCCGCGCCCACGGTCTTGGCGGTTTGCTCGGCATGATCGATGCCCTCCGACACGGACCGTTTGGCCGAGTCGTACGTGTTCTCGATGGAGCGTCCGGCCGATTGGGCGGTGTTATAGGTGTCAACAAAGGCATTGGCGATGGGGATCGCGGCATTCTGCACCGTTGGGCTGTGAATGATCGCTTCGGCTTTGCCCGTGAGGCTGTGCGCTCCGGCCTCGACGGCGTGTTCGGCCGATTGCAGTTTGTTCGCTGCGTAGTCTCCGGTAGCGTGGATGGCCTTGCCTGCCAGGTGTTCGGCCTCCCCTAACGCCACGCCCGCGAGTGGCGCCACCGGATTGCCGGCACCCAGCATGTTGCCGAACTGGCGAGTTACCTGTGCATTCTTGTCACTTTGTGCCTGGGCATCCTGGCCGGCCGCGCGCACGGCATCGGCGTCCTGCTGCAGGCGCTGCTCGGCACCTTTGACGATGCTGTTTTGTTCGATGCCTTTCTGGATGGCCGGGTCGACTTTCACCGCGGCAAATTCGTTCAACTGCTGATGGATGTCGGCGGGAAGGGCGGCCGGGGCACCCGCCTGTGCCTGACGCAGTGCGGCGGACAATTCGCCGCGTTCGCGATAGACATCGTTGCGATACGTATCGATGGCTTCCTTGTTGTCCGTATAGTTCTTTTCGTACTGCGCAAAAACCTTGGGATCGAGCACGCTTGGCGTGGTGTTGTTATCCGGCGAAAAGTGCGTGGCGCTGTGATCGGCCAGGCTCATGGCCAGAAACGGATTGGGCGGTTGCGACCCGGGTGGCGCGTCGATGTAACGGCCGTCCTTCATCGACTGAATATCCTGGGGACTGGCCAAGGTGACCACGTTGCCCAGGTGATGATTGCCCGCACTGACTACGTCGCCGGCCATGACGTAATTGGTGATCTGGTTTGGATCGGCTGGCGCCTTGTAACCCATATCGGCTGCGCCGTAGGCGTTATACGTTGCAGCCTGCAAGCCGAACTGGGAGGCTTCGATCTGCGTTTCCGTGCCACCCAGGGAGTGTCCGGCCGCGGTGATCTGGTCCTTGGGAATGCCGAGCTTGGCCGCCTTGTCGATCATTTGCTGGGTGAAGGCATCGGCAAGCGGGATCTGCGGATTGACCTTGTCCCTGACCATCGTGGCATCAACCGCGACATCCTGCACCCGGGTGAGCTGGTGTTCGCTGCTGGGATCGGTGCCGCGATAGGCAATGACGACCTGGTTGGTATCCTTGTTGAGATAAGCCGTGCCATGAAAGCCGGTGACAGGATCGGCACTGTAGCCGAACACTTCGTAGTTTTGCCCACCCAGCTTGACGGTCTTGCCGATGTCACTTTGGTCGCGATCGATATACGAGTCGACGGCGGCAGCGGCAGTGACCTGGGGGCTGGCGCTCATGGCGTGGCTTCCTTGACGGAGACAGTGATCGGAAAGAATGCATCCGGCTGCTGCATCACCTGCGGGTTGACGGCAGAAAGGCCGGGTACGTTATCCAGCGTCGGTGACGGATCGTCACGAAAATGCCTGTTGAAGTAATTCGTCTGCGAGCCCTTGTGCAACAGGTCGTCAAAGGTCTCCGTCGATGCGAACGTGACTTTGCGGGCAACGAAGACGGCGCCTACGTTGGATGCATCCCAATGGCAAACGCCTAGCCCGTAGTAGTCTTCATCACGCACGGCATCGCGATAGAAATAGCCTTTCCAGGTCTTGTCGTCGACGCGGGTCATCGTAAAATCGATGACCACGTCCTTGGGTTTCTTGTGGATACCGAGAAATTCATCCTTGGGTGTGCATTCCACGTTGGTGACGTCGAAAAACACGCGTCCATTCACTGAATCCCAGGCACCGGATGCATCCACGGTGGCAGTGACCTCGTAACGCTTGGAGGGCTGCGGATTTCTCTGTGGATTTTGCGGATCACCGTGGCTCATGGAACATCCTGTGGTCAGTATCAGCAGCAAGGAAAGCGTGAAAGTCAGGCGAATAGGCATGTCATGCCGGTCCATTTTCATGACTGGGGCAGGCGCACTGCGCCTGGCGGCCGTGGGGTGCCCGGTCGCATGTCGATGCGTCCGGGCATGGCCGAAGGCACGACGACGTCCATGAGCCAGGGTCTCGGGCATCCGCAGGCGCACAGGCGTGCCCCGCGCAGGGTGTGTGGCGACAAGGTAAACAAGCGGTCATCCCGTCCGGTTGGTCGTGCCCTGCCGCGACGGTATCACATGCCCGTCAGCCGCGAGGAAGAGCCGGTTCGCAGATGGCTATTAGCGTACAAGCGCATGAATCGACGCTTTTTTAGCCAGTCTTCGTGAGTTGTTGCGATTTATGGACGCCCGGCCGTTACGCAATCGCCTGGCCCGCGTGCCAGGTCAATTGCCCGTTGTAACCACAGGCGATCCAGCACGAAGGGCCCGATTCGATCACGTCGGTCACGAACTGCGACTGGTTATATTCGTGGATGAGAGTGGTGGCATCTTCGGCCCATATACGCAGCGCGCCATCTTCGCCAC
This sequence comes from Dyella sp., assembly GCF_036384435.1. Taxonomy (GTDB): domain Bacteria; phylum Pseudomonadota; class Gammaproteobacteria; order Xanthomonadales; family Rhodanobacteraceae; genus GSA-30. Next base: position 5,468 of record NZ_DASVMI010000157.1, read on the forward strand.
AGGTGGCGAGTTGGCCATGACTGAGAAAGCGCACCCGGCGTATCGCGGCGGCATGCGCGCGCAAGCGACGGGTCAGGGTGAAACCTTGTGCATCGATGTGGCCACAGCGCACCCAGCCGTTGGCATCCCCCACGGCAAAGCGGGTATGTGCTGCGTCCTTTCGTATATCGATGCCGCGCAGCGGGACGTCACCGGCAAGCGTGCTCAGAGCGATGCCGTCATACGTCCAGGCCATGGCGTGGCCATCCTCCGAGGCGCTGAACAGGCGATCCTGCCCGTCGGTTGCCAAGCCCCAGATCCAGCCCTGGTGTCCCTGGCATGACGCCAGATGTTGCCCGTTGCCAGACCAGATGTGGATCCGATGATCGGCGCCACCGCTGGCGAGCCGGCCTTGCGGCAGGGCTGTGATGCAAAGCCCCGCCGCGTCATGGGCGGCGACCTCGTTCAAGCACTGGCCTTGTCGATTCCACCACCGCAGGCTGCGATCGCGGGATATCGATGCCACACGCCCATCACTCAGCTGGGCAAGGCCCAGCACCGACTGGCGATGGCCTCGCCACAGGGCATCGGGTTCGCCGTCCGGCTGCCAAAGCCGGATGGTGGCATCGCGGCCGGCGCTGGCGATGCGGCCATCGGCCAGCCGCAGCAAGGTCCATGCATAGCCGTGATGGCCCGGCGCCGCCGGAGTGGCCGCCGTGTTTCGGTAGAGGATGTCGCTGCGCAGGATGTGCTTACTGCCGCAGGTCACCTCTTCGCCCGCATGCCACAGATCGTGATCGAACACGATCAGGCTGCCACGCCTGGGGCGAATGCGTGCGACGAGATGGCCGGGATTGCCGATACATTCGGGCCCACCCGTGAAGAACAGCGTATCGCCGCCACCGAAGTCATCGCCATCGGTGAGATAGATCATGAACGTGAGTTTGGAGCGAACATATTCACCTCGATGGTGCACGCCGTCGCGATGGATATTGAAACGCTGGCCGGGGCGATATCTGCACAGGCGCAGGCGTTCGTTGATGCCTTGCGGTATCCAACCGTCGTCTTCGGGCAGGGTGATGCGTGTGGTCAATCGTTGCCAAAGGCGTGCGGCCAGCGCCGGGTCGTCCAGGACCTGGCGATCATTGTTGCGATAGGAAGGCGGGTAGTCCAGTTCAGCCGAGAGGAAGCCGCGCTGCTCGGCTTGCGCGATATAGGCCGCGCATTCCTCGGCTGTCAGGAAGTCCGCCACGATGAGGCAGGTGCCCATATGGCTGGGCAACGGGCTTTGCGCAACATTCATCGCCTTCTCGTATATTTGGTTGACCAACCAATTTTTGCGAAGTCTGTACCTGCCCGGTCTGGCGGTCAAGCATTTTTTGGGTGTATAACCAAATTATGGATTCCGGAGCCCTTCATGCCACGAAAGCCCAACACCGAACTTCGTCGTCAGCAGATCGTCGATGGCTTGCTGCGTGTCATGGCGACCCAGGGTTATGCCGGTGCCACGGTGCAAGCCATTGCCAAGGCTGCCGGGCTTGCGCCGGGGCTGATCCATTACCACTTTCATGACAAGCGCGAGATTCTGGTGGCACTGGTCGAACGCCTGGCCGGTTATGCCACACAGCGCTACCAATCGCGCGCAGCCGAGGCGATCGATGCCAGGCAGCGCCTGGTGGCGTATATCGATGCAAGGTTGAGCTATGGCTCCGACGCCGATCCCGATGCGGTGGCGGCTTGGGTGATGGTAGGAGCCGAAGCCGTGCGCGATCCCGATGTGCGAGAGGTCTATCAGCGAACGGTGGCGCAGGAAATGCTGCTGCTGCGCAAATTGCTGCGTGCCTGCCTGGCCGAACAAGGGCGCAAGGTGCGCAAGCTCGATCATCTGGCCGCCGGCCTGCTGGCGTTCGTCGAGGGTGTATTCGCACTGGCGAGCAATGCCCGGGAGATCGTCCCCGTCGGCTTTGCAGCGGACATGGCCGCGACCTGGGTCGATCGCTACATCGCCGGCGAGCCGGCGGTTGCCGGTAAGGATCGCCGCTGATGTCTGGTGCAGCTCAGGCAGTTCCGGTCGAAGCCGTGCTCGGTGAGATCCCCTGGATCGCACTCTGGCAAGCCTGGTCATTGGCCGCGCCGGTCGGATTGCATCGCCGACTGCTGGACGCTTATGGCGAGCATCATCGCGCGTATCACACGGGCCAGCATCTTGAAGAATGCCTGGGGCTGCTCGATGAGCTGTGGCATGACGCCGATCGTCCGCATGAACTGGCATTGGCGCTGTGGTTCCACGATGCGGTTTATCGGCCGCGCCGCCAGGATAACGAGCACGTCAGCGCCCAATGGCTGGTCGCCGAAGCGTCGCAAGCCAACGTGCCGGACGATGCTGTCGATCGCATGCGCAGACTGGTGATGGCGACGTGTCATCATGCGCAGCCGGAACCGGGCGATGCCAGCCTGCTGGTGGATATCGACCTGGCGATCCTGGGTGCGAACCCTGAACGCTTCGCGCAATACGAGCGCCAGGTGCGGCGGGAGTTTCGTTGGGCGCCCGCGCCGCTGTACCGCGCGGGACGAGCGCGCGTTCTGCGCAGCTTCCTGGATCGGCCCTCGATCTATGTCACCGTGGCGATGCGCGATCGATTCGAAGCAGCCGCGCGCCGCAATCTCCAGGCATCGCTCCGGCAGTTGTGCGGATGAGGGCGAGGCGCGTACCGGGTTAAAGTAGGGCCTGGCGAGCATGAGGAGCATGCATGAAGACCATCGGCATCATAGGCGGCATGAGCTGGGAATCGTCCGCGGCGTATTACCGGCTGATCAACCAGCACGCCAAGTCGCGCCTGGGTGGACATCACAATGCGCGCTCGCTGATGTTGACCGTGGACTTCGCGCCCATCGAGGCGGCACAGCGCGCCGATGACTGGGATGCCCTCGGGCACCAGCTTGCCGACGCCGCGTCGCAACTGGAGCGCGGTGGCGCCCAGATCATCGTGCTCGCGACCAATACCATGCATCGTGTCAGCGGTGCGATCGAAGCGGCCATCGAGGTGCCCTTCCTGCACATCGCCGATCCAACAGGCATGGCATTGCAAGTGGCGGGCATCGAGCGAGTCGCCTTGCTCGGCACGCGCTATACGATGGAGCAGGATTTCTACATCGGTCGATTGCGCGAACGCTTCAACCTGGATGTGCTCGTTCCCGATGCCGCCCAGCGAGCCGATGTGCATCGCATCATCTACGACGAGCTTTGCCATGGCGATTTGCGTGACCAGTCGCGCGAACGGTATGGCCAGATCATCGCGGAACTGGCGATCAGAGGTGCCCAGGCGGTCATTCTGGGCTGTACGGAGATCGGTTTGTTACTGAAGCCTGAAAACGCCGGCCTGCCCTTGTTCGACACCGCTGTGCTGCATGCGCAGGCTGCCGTGGACTGGGCCCTCGATGCCCCAGGTTCCCATGCTTAGTTTCCGGCATTCCACCACGACGCACGATGCTTGTTGGAGCGAATTCATTCGCGAAGCCATCGGCGATCCAGTCGCCGATGGAGGCTCTTGAAACCTCCAGGTCGCGATCTGAGTCGCAACTTGCATCGCGACTGAAGTCGCTCCTGCAAAGCGCTTACACATCCCAGCGCAGCATCACCCGGTCTGACGCCTGGACGTGGCCATCCACGTCCAACGGGAACAACGTGCATACCTTCGGGCGCACTCGCAGCGTCATGTCCTGCCGCAAGGACAATCGTGCGATCTGTTCGCTGGCGATATCCATTTCCAGCACCTGATCGGGTTCTTCCCATTGCAACTCCAGGTGCGTCACGCTGCCGGCGGGATAGATGTGCCGCAGTCGCGCCTCCCAGCTATCGCCCTGACCGTGCGCCGACAACGCCAGTTGTTCCGGTCGCACATAAGCCAGGGCTCGTTCGTAGCGGCCATCCCATGGATCGTCGCATAGCGTCGCCGAGCCGCTGACCAGTTGGCCGCCGCGGCGCTCCACGGTCAGGCGATTGACCTTGCCGATGAATTCGCACACGAACGGCGTCGCTGGTTGCTGGTAGATCATTTCGGGCGTATCGACCTGTTCGATCCGTCCATTGTTCATCACGGCGACACGGTCGGCCAGCTCCAGGGCCTCTTCCTGGTCGTGGGTGACGAATACCGTGGTCAGCCCAAGCTCTTCATGCAGATGACGCAACCAGCGCCGCAATGACACACGCACCTGGGCATCGAGTGCACCGAATGGCTCATCGAGTAACAGCAGCTCTGGCTCCACAGCCAGCGCTCGCGCCAAGGCGACTCGCTGACGCTGGCCACCAGATAGCTGCGCCGGATAGCGCTTGCCGTACCCTTCCAGGTGGACGCGCTTGAGCAAGGCTTCCACGCGCTCGGCGATTTGCGTGCGCGAAGGGCGCGAGCGCGCCGGACGCACACGCAGCCCGAACGCTACGTTATCGGCCACGGTCATATGGCGAAACAAGGCGTAGTGCTGAAATACCAGCCCCACGCTGCGCTGGCGCGCATTGATCTTCAGCAGGTCGCGATCGCCCTGCATCACGCTACCGCCATCGGGATAATCCAGCCCGGCAAGTATGCGCAGCAACGTGGTCTTGCCCGAGCCGGAAGGCCCCAGCAACGCCAGGAATTCGCCGGGCGCGATATCGAGGCTGACATCGTCGAGTCCGGCGGTGCCGGCAAAGCGGCGAATGAGGTGGGATAGTTTCAATGTCATCGTTCAATGCCTGGCCGCGCCATGCGAGGCAATCTGGTCGCCATAGCGCCATTCAAGGACGGTCTTGATGCCCAGGGTGAGCAGCGCCAACATGGCCAGCAGCGATGCGACGGCGAAGGCCCCGACGTATTCGTATTCGTTGTAGAGCACTTCCACTTCCAGTGGCATGGTGGTGGTCAAACCCAGGATATGCCCGGACACCACCGAAACCGCGCCGAATTCACCCATCGCGCGCGCATTGCACAGCAGCACGCCATAGAGCAGGCCCCAACGGATATTAGGTAGCGTCACGCGAAAGAACATCTGCCAGCCGGTGGCACCAAGCACGCGCGCGGCTTCTTCCTCTTCGGTGCCTTGCGCCTGCATCAACGGAATCAACTCCCGGGCCACGAAAGGCAACGTGATGAACATCGTGGCCAGCACCAGGCCGGGCACGGCGAAGATGATGTCGATATTGTGGCGATCCAGCCACGGTCCGAACCAGCCATGCGCACCGAACAGCAAGACGAACAGCAGGCCGGAAATCACGGGTGACACGGCGAACGGCAGATCGATGAAGGCACCGATCAAGGCCTTGCCGCGAAACTGGAAGCGCGCCATCGCCCAGGATGCGGCCACACCGAAGACCACGTTGAGTGGTACGGCGATGACTGCGACCAGCAGGCTGAGTTTGACCGACTGCCAGGCTTCATCCTGTGTCACTGCATGGAAATAGGCTTTTACGCCCTGCCTCAGTGCCTCATAGAACACAGTAGCCAGGGGAAGCAGCAGGAATAGCGTCAGGAACAGGACGGCGACGCCAATCAGGCTGGCATGAGCCAGGCGGCGTGGCCAGGCGACGGGACGGCTCAAGGGCGTCATCGGCGGCTCTCCGACCAGCGCTGGCTCCAGCGTTGCAGGCGCGACACGCCGATCAGCAACATCAGGGAGAATGCCAGCATCACCAGGCTGAGCGTGGCGGCGCCGGCATAGTCGAACTGTTCGAGTTTCTGCACGATCAACAAGGGCGCGATTTCCGAATGCTTGGGGATATTGCCGGCGATAAAGATCACCGAGCCGTATTCACCCACCGCGCGCGCCATGGCCAGCCCGAAGCCAGTCAGCAAGGTGGGCGCCAACATGGGCAGGATCACCCGGAAAAATGTCTGCATGCGCGTGGCCCCCAGGCTCATCGCCGCTTCTTCCACGTCGCGTTCAAGCGTCTCCAGCACCGGTTGCAGGGTGCGCACCACGAAGGGAAAGCCGACGAAGATCATCGCCACCAGGATACCCAGCGGCGTGTAGGCCACATGCACGCCCAGCGGTTCCAGCCAACGACCCAGCCACCCATTGGGGGCGTAGATAGCGGTCAGCGCGATACCGGCCACCGCGGTGGGTAGCGCGAACGGCAGGTCGATCAGGGCATCGAGCAGGCGTCGGCCCGGAAAGCGATAGCGCACCAGCACCCAGGCCACCAGCAGTCCGATCGCCACGTTGAGCACGGCCGAAAGCAGCGCGCCACCGAAGCTGAGCTTCAAGGCCGCCAGTGTGCGGCCCGAGCCGAGCAGATGGGTCAGGTCGTTCCAGCTTATCCCCGAGGCCTTGGCGATCAGGGCGGCCAGCGGAAGCATCACGATCAGGCTCAGGTAGACGATGGTGTAGCCCAGGCTCAGGCCAAAGCCGGGAAGAATGTTTCGCCGCATCAGAGGCCTCCGTTGGCGCCGAAGCGATCGAATTCGCCGCCATCGCGGAAAAACCGCTCCTGCGCCTCATGCCAGTTACCGAATACTTGGGCCAGGGTGAACGTGCGAATCGGCGGAAATTGCGCGGCATAGGGGCCGGCATCGCGCATGGAGCGTGGCCGGTAGAAATTTTTTGCCGCCAGTTGCTGCCCCTGCGGCGAATACAGGAAGGCCAGGTAGGCTTGCGCAAGCGCACGTGTGCCGTGGCGATCGACATTGCGGTCGACCATGGCCACGGGCGGCTCGGCCAGGATGCTCAGCGATGGACGCACGATTTCGAAATCCTCGTCGCCAAGTCGGGCCTTGGCCAGCATGGCCTCGTTTTCCCAGCCGACCAGCACGTCACCGATACCCCGCTGGGCGAACGTGGTGGTAGCGCCACGTGCGCCGGCATCGAGCACTGGCACGTGCTTGTAGAGGTTGCGCACGAACGCGCGCGTCTGCGCTTCGTCGCCGTGGAATTTGTCCAGCGCGTACCCCCAGGCGGCGAGGAAATTCCAGCGCGCGCCGCCTGAAGTTTTCGGGTTGGGCGTGATCACCTGGATGCCAGGACGCACCAGGTCGTCCCAGTCGTGGATATGCCTGGGGTTGCCCTTGCGCACCATGAACACGATGGTTGAGGTGTAGGGCGTTGCCTGGTCGGGCAGCCGCTGCTGCCAATCCTTCGGCAGCCAGCCACGGGCGGCAATCGCGTCGATGTCGTAGGCCAGCGCCAGCGTCACCACATCGGCGCGCAGCCCTTCTGATACCGAGCGCGCCTGCTTGCCCGAGCCGCCATGGGACATGTGGATCGATACGTCCTGGCCATGATCGTGTTTCCATTGCTCGGCGAACGCGGCATTGATGTCGCGGTACAGCTCGCGTGTGGGGTCGTACGATACGTTCAGCAGGCTCGTTTCCGACGCGCGCGCGGCTGTGGCCAGGCATAGCCACAGGCACAATGGAATGGTCAGGGAGCGAAGCGGCATGCGGTCTCCGGGCAGAAAAGCGGCATGTCGGCGCGATGGCCATGGGCCATCGTTATCGCCGATGTTCCGGACAGGGTTGTTAAGCGGAAGTTGAAGCGTGGCGTCTCAGCGGAAAGCGAGGGCGAGTACGATGCCGATCCATAGCACCATGCCCAGCCAATTGTTGTTGCGGAAGGCTTGCAGGCAGGCAGTGCGATCGCGCGTGCGGATGGACCAGAGCTGCCAGCCGAACAACCCCAGGGCCGCCACCAGTGACAGCCAGTAAGACCAACCCAGGCTGGCGCGCTGGCCGACGAACAGCATGGCCAGGGCAAAGGTGGCCATCAGTATTCCCAGGATCGGCAGATCTGCGTCGCCAAACAGGATGGCCGTGGATTTGGCGCCCGCTTTGATGTCCTCGTCGCGATCGACCATCGCGTACTCGGTGTCGTAGACCACCGACCAGACGATGTTGGCCAGAAACAATAGCCAGCCAAGCGGCGGCACGTGCCCGGACACCGCGCCGAATGCCATCGGAATCGACCAGCCGAAGGCGGCACCCAGGACAACCTGTGGCAGGTGCGTGTAACGCTTGGTGAACGGATATAGGGCGGCCAGCGCCGCGCCGCCAAACGACAGGGCGATGGTGAAGTGGTTGGTAAACAGCACCAGCACGAACGAAAACACCAGCAGCGCGGCGAATACGATCAGCGCTTCGCGTGGCGTGATGCGCCCACTGGCGATGGGACGGCCTGCGGTGCGGGCCACCTGGGGATCGAGCTTTCGATCGGCGAAGTCATTGATCGCGCACCCGGCCGAGCGCATCGCGAAGACGCCCAGCGTAAAGATGATCAACAGGCCAAGCGGCGGGAAGTCGCCCTCGGCCAGCCACAATGCCCACCAGGTCGGCCACAGCAGCAGCAACGCGCCAATCGGGCGGTCCATGCGGGTCAGGACCAGATAATCGAGCGCCCTCTCGCGCTGCTGCTGGGGCAGCTTCTGTAGCAGCCAGGACAATACACGCGTGGCGCGCGTAGAACTGTCGGCAGGCCGCGGCGCGGCGGCGGCCTTCTTCGCAGGCGCTACCGGACGCCGGGCGGCAGCCAAGGGCGCGGAGGTGCGGCGAGGACGCTTGCGTGGGGTGGGAGCCATGCGGTCGATTGTAACGGCTGGGCGATGCCTGGGGCACTTGGGGCCTGCCGGATACGCGGAACCGATCCGCGCACCCGTGTACCCGTGAGGTAAAGGCCGGGCCCGTGGTGGCTATCAGCCCGGCTTGATCTGCTCGAAATCCACCAGGTCCTCGCCCTGCCCATGAATGTACAGCCGCTTGCCGAAGTGCGGATAATCGCAGATGTCCTGCTCCAGGCGCTGCCCTGCCACGAGCAGCAGCAACGGCGTTTCGCCTGTATTTTTCACCACATGTGCCGCGCCACCGCGGGGAAAGCCCAGGAAATCGCCGGGGCCAATGTCATAGGGGCGGTCATCGAGCAACAATTGTCCGGTGCCGGACAGCACGTAGACGAATTCCTCTTCATACAGGTGGCGATGATATTCGCTCGATTCGCGACCTGGCTCGAGTGTGATCAGGTGCGCGCCAATTTGCGTCAAGCCGGTCGCGTCGCCAAGTGACTTGGCCAGCCGGATGGCATTGGCGTTGTAGGCGTGTTGCCTGACTTCGACCGGCATGGCGTCGATGGTGGTGGCGCTGAGAAGCTCGCGCGGCGTTTGGGACATAAACCTGGCTACCCGTAATTGACAGGCGCCCACTGTAGGAGCCAATTCATTCGCGAAGCAATCTGCGATTCAGTCGCAGATGGGGGGTGAAACCTCCAAGCCGCGACCACGTCGCGTCTAGCATCGCCAACGAATTCGCGCCTACCCGATCACGGGTAGGCGCCGCTGCAAGATTACTTGTGAACCTTGCAGATCGCCTTCTTGTCTGGATACGTCTTCATGCACCAATCCTGCCATTCCTTGCTATTGGTCGCCCGCGTGGCCGGATCGGAGCCGTTGTAGACGAACTCGAAGCTCTTGCCGGTGATCTGGTTGAGCAGCGCGGCCAGGGCATCGTGCACCACCTCCGGCGAATACATGCGCTGGCCTTGCTCGGTCTTCTTCGAATCGACGATCACGATGTTCTTCAACACCATGTTCTTTTCGCCAAGCGGACGCATGTCGTTGAGGTGCTGCACGAGATAGGGCACCGCGTTTTCGCCGTAGGACTCCAGGCGAAGAAATGCCTCAGGCTCGGTCTGTGCCTGGGTGGTCTGGTCGATCAGCCCGGAAATCTGGGTGGCCAGCGTCGTCTTCTTGGTGGCGCAACCGCTCACGGCCAGCGCGGCCAGGGAAGCAAGCAGGACGAGCTTCTTCATGGGTACTCCTTTACGACTCGATTTTGAATGGACATGGAGATGGCACGCTTCGTATGCAGCGAAGAACGCGCGGAAAATGCGGGCATGCGGACGACGCACCACGATGGGCGCGGGCAGGCGCGGTCATTGGCATGGGTGGCGCGTTTGAGTCGCATCCCATCGTTTGCATCCTGTTCCATGACGCCGTCCACTGAAGATCGTATGCAAAACCCGGTTGTGGACGTACCGTCCACGCGTTGATAACCGGATTTCCCCTGGTGCTCCCCTGTCTGAACGAGGGTGAGCCTTACATTCGATGCGTGGATAATGCCATGGAACCCGCTGCCACGGGCAAGTCCCGGCCGTGTGACCGGGGTAGCAGAGAGGCTATTTGCGGCCCCAGCGCCAGCGCGGCGGCTCGCCTTTGATCAGACAGACCAGTACCAAAGCCAGGGTCGGTAGCCCGGTGACAAGCCAGAATCGGTTCCCGACTTCGTGTGGAGGGTATTGATGCGCCAGCACGGCGATGACCACCACATAGGCCACCAGTGTCGTCCAACCCTGCCAGACGCGGGGCAAGCCCCAACCCAGACCGTAGCTTTTTGCGGGAAACCAGTAGCGCGGGGAGGACGTTTTCTCAGACATGAAAGGCGCATCCAACGGCGATGCGCCATTATCCATCATGTCCTCTGTGGCCTGTGCAAGTTTTCAGGACGATCAGCGAGATAGCTCGATCAGTTCCGAGGGCACCCAGCCGCGTTGGCCAAGTTCATCCTCGACCTCCCACATGCCACCCTGCTTGTTGCCGGTGGGGTGCAGCGTCGCGCCCGCGCGCAATGAACGCACCGGCTTGCCCTTGCCGGTGGCATCGGTCAGCAGTTGCGTGGATCGGATCAAGGTGACGGCCTGCATGGCACGGGAAGCGGCTGCGTTGTTGCTCACCCCGCCTAGTTGTTCAACCATGCGCGTGTAGGCATCCAGATAGGCCAACGTGATGACCTGCCCGATTTCCGTATTGGCATACCCACCCACGCCGGCACCACCGAATTCACTGCCTCCCCATAGGGCGCCTGCGCCACTGAACCCCAGGTCGTTCTTCTTGGCACTCCCCTCGGTAAGCGCCACCTGCTCGGACGAACGCACGTCGGTCAGCGTCAGGACAACGTCGGCAGTTTTTGATTTGAAATCCAGCCCGGCCGCTATCTGGCCTGCTCCGCCACCGATCAGGCCACCCAGCAAGCCGGCTACACGGCCGCCGCCGGCATTGCGGTTGGATGAGACGAGATCGGGCACCAGGATGTAATCGGCGGCCTTGACCTGGCCCTTGCCGATATTCGAGCGTCCACGCAGTTCGCCGCGGGAGGCCAGCTCACGCTCGCGCATGGCTGCGTTCATGCCGCGATTGCGGTCAACGAGAGTGAAGCAGCGCGATTTGGCCACGAATACCTTGATCAGCTTCGTGGGTTCGGGCAATTGCTGCCCCGACCACCAATTGGAGCCAGCATCGGCCTCTTCCACGGCCACGGTGCCCAGGGGCTTGCTGCACACTGGCAACTGTGCGGTCTTTTCATGGCGTATTGTCTGAGCGGATTTCATCTTCGACTCGATCTGCGCGCAGGCAGGTAGGCCCAGGAGTATCACCGACATGCCTGTGGCCATGGTGGCGAGGGTCTTCATCGACTTGGTTTTCATGGCTGTCCCTAGTTCTTCCCTGAAATCCCGCCGTTTCGCGTGATGTACCGAAGCGGTCAGGATGAGCCGCGAAGGCGCGGCCCAGGGCCGGAATTAAGGCGCCAGAGGCGTCTGGGAATCTGTCGGTGGTTTCGGAGATGTTGTCAGGACAACGGCTTGCGGATTGAAGGCGCGTGATCGTGGAGGGGTGTGCAAGTTGACAGGAGGCCGGTAGCGAGGCGCGCCGGGGATCACGACGGCCACGTCACCTCCGCAGCCCGGCGGTCTTGTCGCCGGCCAAGGAGCTTGCGCCTGCACCTTCCATCCCTATAACCCGAAAACCATCAATCCTCGCGCAACAGCAATCGGTACGCCGGGTTGTCGCTTTCGTCCTGATAGGGATAACCCAGGTTCGAAAGAAAATGCGTCAATGTGGCGCGTTCGGCTTGCGGCACCTGGATGCCAACCAGGATACGTCCGTAGTCGGCGCCGTGGTTGCGGTAATGGAACAGGCTGATGTTCCAGTCCGGGTGCATGTGGTCGAGGAAGCGCGTCAGTGCACCGGGGCGCTCGGGAAAATCGAAACGGTATAATTGTTCATCGCGCGCCTGGGCGGACCGGCCTCCGACCATGTGGCGCAAATGCAGTTTGGCCAGTTCGTCGTCGGTCAGATCCAGGGCGTTGAAGCCTTCCCGGCAAAAAGTTTCCAGCAACGTGGCGTTCTCACCACGATGGCGCGTCTGGATACCAACGAAGATATGTGCCTGTTCGGCATTGCCGATGCGATAATTGAACTCGGTGATGTTGCGTTCGCCCAGCGCGGCACAGAAGCGACGGAAGCTGCCGCGTTCTTCCGGGATGCTTACCGCGAAAATCGCCTCATGCCGCTCGCCTACCTCGGCGCGTTCGGCCACGAAGCGCAGGCGATCGAAATTGAGGTTGGCGCCGGAGACGATAGCAGCCAGCGTCTGTGCGCTGCCATGCGGGCGCGCGGCGTATTGCTTGAGCCCGGCCAGGGCCAAGGCACCGGAGGGCTCGGGCGCGACCCGGGTCTCCTGAAAGATGTCGCGAATGGCTGCGCAGATTGCATCGGTATCCACGCGCAGGATTTCATCGACGTATTGACGGCACAGCGCATAGGTCCATTCCCCGGGTTGCTTGACCGCCGTGCCGTCGGCGAACAAGCCGACGTCGCTCAATGTCACGCGGCGGCCGGCATCGATCGATCGCGCCATCGCGTCGGCATCGGAAGCCTGCACGCCGATGATGCGAATGTCCGGGCGCAGTGCCTTGATGTAGCCACCGATGCCGGCGATCAGTCCGCCGCCGCCGATCGGCACAAAGATCGCATGCAATGGGTGTGCGTGCTGGCGCACGATCTCCATGCCGATCGTGCCTTGCCCGGCAATCACGTCCAGGTCGTCGAACGGATGCACCAGCGTCAGGCCCTGTTGCGCTTGCAGTCGCGCGGCGTGCGCCTGGGCGTCGCTGTAGGAATCGCCGATCAGCACGATCTCGACGTGGGCTCCTCCGAATCGACGAACGGCATCCACCTTTACCTGCGGCGCGGTAATGGGCATGACGATCACCGCCCGAATACCCAGTCGTGCGGCCGCGAGTGCGACTCCCTGGGCATGGTTGCCGGCCGATGCAGCGATCACACCGCGCTCGCGCTCGGCGTGATCGAGCTGGGCCATCTTGTTGTAGGCACCGCGCAACTTGAACGAGAACACCGATTGCAGGTCTTCGCGCTTGAGCAATACACGATGGCCCAATCGAGCCGAAAGCAACGGCGCTTCATCGAGCGGCGTTTCGCGCGCTACCTCGTAGACCTGGGCACGCAATACACGGCGTAGCAGGTCGTGCTCGTCCCCGGTCCGCATTGTCTTTTCGCTGGCAGCCGCGACACTCATGAATGGGCCAGGGCAACCGGGCGGCTGACCTCGATCACGTCCACCAGCTTGCGTGTCTGCTCGATGATCTGTTGCACGGTGCCTTCCGCACCCTGCATGACCAGGGTCAGTTGCGATACCTCCGGGTCCTGGGTGGGAGCGACATGCAACGAATCGATATTGCAGTTGCGCGCGGCAAACAGCCCGGCGACGCGAACCAGGGCACCGGCTTCGTTCTGAAGAAGAATGGAAAGCGTATGTTTCATGATGGCCTCGTCAGAACATGTCCGTGGCCGGTTCGCGCGTATCGGCGATCGAACCGCGTGCGGCGATGTGGTCCCCGGTGATCATTTGCGCGTAACTCGCGCCCGGGCCGACCATTGGATATACGCCAGCGTCCGGGTCGATCAGCACTTCCAGGAAGGCCGGGCCCGGAAAATCGAGGAAGTCGGCGATGGTTGCCTGCAAGTCGTGTGGATGTTCCAGCCGCCGGGCCCACTCGAAACCATCGGCTTGCGCGGCCTTGATGAAGTCCTTGCGATGCAAGCTCTTGTCCGACGACGCGAAACGCCCCTTGAAGAACAGCTTCTGCCATTGACGCACCATGCCATCGCCGATGTTGTTCAGCACGACCACTTTGACGGGCAGGCCGTAGGTGGTCACGGTCTCCAGCTCACCCAGGTTCATGCGGATGCTGGCATCGCCGTCGATGTCGATCACCACGCAATCGCGTCGGGCAAATTGCGCGCCGATCGCGGCGGGAAGACCAAAACCCATCGTGCCCATCGAGCCGGAGGTCAGCCAATGACGGGGCTCGCGAAAATGGAAATACTGCGCGGCCCACATCTGGTGCTGGCCCACGCCTGTGCTGATGATGGCGCGGCCCTGCGTGCGCCGGTTGATTTCCTCGATGACCGCGTAGGGCTGCACGAGCGCGCTGTCGCGGTCGAAATTCAGCGCGTGGTCGCGCTTGAGCGACGCCACGTGTGCGTGCCAAGGTGCATAGGTTTGCGCGCTGCTACGATCGAAACCATGCGCCTGACCGTAGTCGCACAGCCGGGTCAGTGTCCTGGTCAAGTCGCCGACATGGTGCCATTGCACCGCCTTGACCTTGCCGATTTCGGCCGGGTCGATATCGATCTGTGCCACGGCGCGGGCGCCGGGGGCGAATTTCTCCGGCACACCGGCGACACGGTCGTCGAAGCGCGCGCCGAGCGTGAACAGGAAGTCGCAGTCTTCTACCGCATAGTTGGCATAGGCCGTGCCGTGCATGCCCAGCATGTGCAAGGCCAGTGGCTGGGTGGTGTCATAGGCGCCCAAGGCCATCAGCGTGGTGGTAACAGGGACGCCGAAGGTATCGACGAAACGACGCAGCGCATCTGCCGCGCCCGAGGCGATGACACCGCCGCCGGCGTAGATCAGCGGCCGTTGCGATTGCGCCATGGCTTGGAAAAATGCCGCACACTGCGCATCGTCCAGGTGGGCCTGCTCGATCGCACGCAGGCGCGCGCGATAACCGGGAATCGGCAAGTTGCCGCGACCGGCAAAGGTGAGCATCGCGTTCTGCACGTCTTTGGGGATATCGACCACCACCGGCCCGGGACGACCACTGCGGGCAATCTCGAACGCCGTGCGCAGGGTCACTTCCAGACGATCGGGATCGGTCAGCAGGAAGACATGCTTGGCGCAGGAACTCATGATGTTGCTGATCGGCGCCTCCTGGAAGGCGTCGCTGCCGATAGCCGTGGTCGACACTTGTCCGCAGATCACCACCATGGGCACCGAATCGGCCATCGAGTCGCGGACCGGTGTGACCATGTTGGTCGCGCCAGGGCCTGACGTGACGATCGCCACGCCGACCTGGCCCGATGCGCGCGCGTAACCGGCCGCCATGAAGCCGGCCCCTTGTTCGTTGGCCGGCACGATCAAGGGCATCGGTTCGCCGCCATCGGGGCCGATGTGCGTGGCGTTGTAACGGAACACGGCGTCGTAGACCGGCAGGATCGCCCCGCCGGAGTAGCCGAACAGAACCTTCGCACCCTCGTCGGCCAGTACCTGGACCACGACTTCAGCCCCGCTCATCATCTGTCCGGCCAGGGGATGCGTGTCATCGTGGATGGGGATCTGGTGCTGCGCAGATGTCATGTCGCTTGGTGTACCTGGTTGAGTTGGGTTGGAAGTGAGCGTTTGGGCCAGGAGTGAGTGAACAGGAGTGAGGAGTTGGAGAAGAGCGTGAGGACGTTGGGTGTTGAGAAAGCGCTTCGTACAGCAAGCTCTTACTCACTCCTCACTCCTCACTCCTCACTCCTGTTCACTCACTCCTGGCCCAGCCCCT
Source organism: Dyella sp. (assembly GCF_036384435.1). Taxonomy (GTDB): domain Bacteria; phylum Pseudomonadota; class Gammaproteobacteria; order Xanthomonadales; family Rhodanobacteraceae; genus GSA-30. The sequence goes on from NZ_DASVMI010000157.1 coordinate 21,089, forward strand.
GACTCCTCGCTCGAATCAGCTTGCCTTCTTCAGTGGCTCGCCAGCAGGTTGCGCCGCACCGGCATTCAGCCACGGCATGCGTGCACGCAACTGGGCGCCGACCTGCTCGATGGGATGATCCAGGTCGGCCTGCTTGAGCTTCTTGTAGTTGGGCAGGCCGGCGTTGTATTCGGCGATCCAGTTGCGCGCAAACGTGCCATCCTGGATGTCGGTGAGCACGGCCTTCATGCGTTGCTTGGTGTCCTGGTCGACCACGCGCGGGCCGCTGACGTAATCGCCGTACTGCGCCGTCTCGGAGATGAATTCGAGCATACGCTTGAGGCCGCCCTCATAGAACAAGTCGACGATCAGCTTCAGTTCGTGCATCACCTCGTAGTAAGCGATCTCCGGCTTGTAGCCGGCTTCGACCAGGGTCTCGAAGCCCTTGATCACCAGCTCGCTGGCGCCGCCGCACAGCACCGCCTGTTCGCCAAACAGATCGGTCTCGGTTTCTTCCTTGAAGTCGGTTTCGATCAGCAAGGCACGGCCACCACCGATGCCAGCCGCATAGGCCTTGGCGTTGGCTTCGGCGTTGCCGGTGGCATCCTGGTGCACGGCATACAGGCAGGGCACGCCGCGACCGATCTCATATTCGCGACGCACCAGGGCACCCGGCCCCTTCGGCGCGACGAGTACGACGTCGATGTCCTTGCGTGCCTCGATCTGCTTGAAATGCACGTTGAAGCCATGGGCGAACAGCAGCGTCGCGCCGGCCTTGATGTTTGGTGCAATGGCATCGCGATAGATGCCCGGCTGGGTCATGTCCGGCGTCAGCACGGCAACCAGGTCAGCGTCACGTACTGCGTCGGCCGGTTCGGCCACCTTGAAGCCCTCGGCGCGGGCGCGTTCCCATGACGGGCCGCCCTGGCGCAGGCCTACGACCACATCGAGGCCGGAGTCGCGCAGGTTCAGCGCGTGCGCGCGGCCCTGGCTGCCGTAACCGAGAACGGCGATGCGGGCGTGGCTGAGTTTGTCGGTCGTTGCGGCGGGTTGGCTCATGCAAAGGCTCCTGTAAGGGCGCAGTGGGAAAGGGAATGCGTTATCAAAAAAAATTGCCGCCTCCGCGCCTGCTCGAGCAGGAGGGGTGAGGTGCATCGGCATCGCGCGGGGCGATCGGGCGACGCCGTTTCCTTCACAGGCGCGGAGGCAGCAAGGAGAGAACCATCAGCCACAGGCGCGAGCGCCCGCGAAGAAGGCGCCGCTGGTCGCGGCGTGCTCCTCGAATGCCTTCAGCACGGCCACCTGGACCTGCGTGGTACTGGCCTGGCCACCGATGTCGCGGGTATGCGGGCCATCACGCAATACGTCTTCGACCGCAGCCTCCACGGCATTGGCTTCGTCTTCCAGTTGCAGCGAGTGGCGCAGCAACATGGCCGTCGAGAGAATGGCGCCGGTGGGATTGGCCACACCCTGGCCGGCGATGTCCGGGGCCGATCCGTGGATGGGTTCGTACAAGCCGTTGCTGCCTTCGCCCAGCGAGGCCGAGGGCAGCAGGCCCAGCGAACCGGCCAGCGCGGCGGCTTCGTCGGTGAGAATGTCGCCGAACAGGTTTTCGGTGACTACCACGTCATAACGACCGGGTTGTGTCAGCAGCAGCATGGCCATCGAATCGACCAGCTGGTGTTCGAGCTTGACGTCCGGGTAGTCGGCCGCGATGCGTTGCACGGTGGTGCGCCACAGGCGCGAGGTCTCCAGCACATTGGCCTTGTCCACCGAAGTGACATGACGACGGCGCTGGCGCGCCAGGTCGAAGGCGCGACGGGTGACGCGCTCGATTTCCGCGACGGTGTACTTGCACTCGTCCGTGGCGGCGTCGCTCGTGCGGGTCTTGGCACCGAAATAGGCGCCGCCCGTGAGTTCGCGCACGAACAGTACATCCACGTGGCGCAGCTTTTCTTCCTTGAGCGGTGACAGCCTGGCCAGCGCCGGATGCACCTGGAGGGGCCGCAGGTTGGCATAGACACCCAGGGCTGCGCGCAGGGCGAGCAGGCCTTGTTCGGGCCTTACGCGAGCATTCGGATCAGACCACTTGGGGCCGCCGACGGCGCCCAGCAGCACGGCATCGGCTTGCTTGCACGCTTCCAGCGAGGCTTTGGGCAGTGGCTCGCCATGGGCGTCGATGGCGCAGCCGCCGATGGCATGTTCCTCGAAGCTGAATTCGTGGCCATAGTGCTCGGCCACCGCGCGCAGCACCGCAACGGCGGCAGCGGTCACTTCGGGGCCGACGCCATCGCCAGGCAGGGTAACGATGTGGGCTTTCATGCGGCCTCCTTGCGGGCTTGCGTGAGTTGTTCGTAGTGGGAGATGGCGTCGTTGTGCTGCAAGAGATAGCCGAGCTGGTCCACGCCATTGAGCAGGCAGTGGCGTGCGAAGGGCTCCAACTGGAAGCCGATGCGGCCACCGTCGGGCAGCGTGATGTGCTGCTCGCGCACGTCGACGATCAGTTCAACGCCCGGGTGTTGAAGCAGCCAGCGATGCTCGGCTTCGTCGATCACGATCGCCAGCAAGCCATTCTTCAACGAGTTGTTGCGAAAGATGTCGGCGATTTCGCTACAGATCACCGCGCGGATGCCGTAGTCGAGCAGGGCCCAGGGGGCGTGTTCGCGCGAGGAGCCGCAGCCGAAGTTGCGGCCGGCCACGATGATTGAACAACCGCGCGCTTCGGGCTTGTTGAGCGGGAAGGCCGGGTTATCGCTGCCGTCGGCCTGGTAGCGCCAGTCGTTGAAGCACAGCTTGCCTAATCCGGCGCGTTCGGTGGTGGTGAGAAAGCGCGCCGGAATGATGCGATCGGTGTCGATGTTTTCATCTGGCAACACGGCGCTGCGGGACTGGATACGGGTAACGGGTTTCATGCGGCAGCCTCGGTCAGGAATTCGCGCGGGTCGGTGATCACGCCGGTCAGCGCGGACGCGGCGGCGGTCGCGGGGCTGGCCAGCACGGTACGCGCGCCTTTGCCCTGGCGGCCCTCGAAGTTGCGATTGGACGTACTGACCACCAATTGGCCTGGCTGGGCCATGTCGCCATTCATGGCGATGCACATCGAGCAGCCCGGAATGCGCCATTCGGCGCCGGCTTCGGTAAACACCTGATGCAGGCCTTCGCGTTCGGCGTCGCGGCGCACCGCTTCGGAACCGGGTACCACCAGCATGCGCACACCCTGGGCCACGCGTCGGCCTCGCATCACGTTGGCGGCCTCGCGCAGGTCGGACAGGCGCGAATTGGTGCAGCTACCGATGAACACCACGTCTACCGGCGTGCCGCGCATCGGCTGGCCAGGCTTGCTCCGCATGTAGTCGAGCGCACGCTTTTCCTGCGCGTTGCGTGCGGCCGGCACCGGCGTATCCATGGCGATCGCCATGCCCGGGTGGGTGCCGAAAGTGACCGTCGGCCGCACTTTGCTGGCGTCGATATGCACTTGCCGGTCGTAGCTGGCGCCTGGATCGCTACGTAATGCACGCCAGCGCGTGATCGCCTCGTCCCATGCTGCGCCCTGCGGTGCGTGCGGGCGCCCCTTGAGCCATGCGAACGTGGTTTCGTCCGGGGCGATCAGGCCGGCGCGCGCACCTGCTTCGATCGACATGTTGCACACGGTCATGCGCTCATCCATGGATAGTGCCTCGATCGCACTACCGCGATATTCGATGACGTGGCCGGTACCGCCATCGACGCCGATTTCGCCGATGATGTGCAGGATCAGGTCCTTGGCACCCACGCCTTGCGGCAACTCTCCATCGACGTGGATCGCCAGGGTCTTGGGCTTGCGTTGCAGCAGGCACTGCGTGGCCATGACATGGCCGACTTCGGTGGTGCCGATGCCAAAGGCCAGTGCCCCGAAGGCACCATGGGTGGAGGTGTGGCTGTCGCCACATACGATGGTCATGCCCGGTTGCGTAGCGCCCAGTTCGGGGCCGATCACATGCACGATGCCGCGATCGCTGCTGTCCCAGCCATGCAGCGCGACACCAAATTCACGGCAGTTGGCTTCCAACTGCGCGACCTGTGCCTTGGCTTCGGCATTGGCGTAGGGGCGTTCGCCGTCGGCGCCAGCGGCGAGCGTCGGCGTGGAGTGATCGAGCGTGGCCAGCATGCGGTCCGGGCGGCGCACCGCGAGGCCACGTTCGCGCAATTCGCTGAATGCCTGCGGCGAAGTCACCTCATGCACCAGGTGCAGGTCGATGTAGAGGATGGCGGGCGTATCGGTGGTTTCGGGAGCAACGACGTGTGCGTCCCACAGTTTCTGAAAAAGATTGCGCGGGTTCATGCAGCTTCTCGGGTGGCTTGGGTATGGACAGGCGTGAGCCAGCCACGGGTATCAGGAGTGCGACCTTCAAACAGGCCGAAGAAGCGGTCGCGCAAGTTCAGCGTGATCGGGCCTGGCTTGCCGTCGCCAACCGCCTTGCGATCAACCGAGCGCACCGGGGTGATTTCGGCGGCTGTGCCGGTGAGAAAGATTTCGTCGGCGCTGTACAGAGCCTCGCGTGGCATTTCGCGTTCCTCGACGCTATAGCCCAGGTCGGCAGCCAGCTCGATCACCGATTCGCGCGTGATGCCGGCGAGGATGCCGGCGCTGGCCGGCGGTGTGTAGATGCGTCCGCGCCTGACGACGAACACGTTCTCGCCAGCGCCTTCGCTCAGCAAGCCGTTGGCACCCAGTGCAATACCCTCGTCATAGCCGCCGCGGCGTGCTTCCAGGCAGATCAGCTGACTGTTGAGGTAGTTGCCGCCGGCCTTTGCCCAGCTCGGTACGGTGTTGGGGGAGGGGCGGTGCCAGGACGACACGCATACGTCGGCCCCGCGCTCGGCGGCCTCGCCCAGGTAAGCGCCCCAATCCAGCGCCATGATCGCCACGTCCACCGGCGCGCCCGCCTTGGGTAACACGCCCAGGCCGCCAGCGCCGCGGAAAACGATCGGACGCACGTAGGCGGACTTCATGCGATTGGCACGAATCAGCTCAAGGCAGGCTTCGTTGATCTCGTCCTCGCTGTAGCCGATCTCGATTTCATAAACCTTCGCCGACTCGAACAGGCGGCGGGTGTGGTCTTGCAAGCGGAAATAGGCAGGACCGTCCGGAGTGGCATAGACGCGTTCGCCTTCGAACACCGAAGAGCCGTAATGCAGCGCGTGGGTGCTTACGTGCACGGTGGCTTCCGTCCAGGGGCGGATCTGACCGTTGTGCCACAGAAAGGGGGTACTCATGCCGTTGCTCCTTGGGCTTTTGCCGCGACGCTGGAGGGCGTCTGGCGTTCGATACGATTGACGATGGCCAGCGCTGCCAGTGCGGTGGCTTCAACGATGTCGGTACTGACGGCGTGACCGCCCCATGCGCGTTCGCCATGGCGTGCCGTCAGCTGTGCGTGACCTTGAGCATCGCCACCTTCGCCCACGCCGCGCACCTGGAACTGGGTCAACTCCAATTCGGTGCCGGTCGCACGTTCGATAGCGCGCAGCACTGCATCGACCGGGCCGTCGCCGATGGCCGCTTCACCCACTTCTGCGCCGTTTTCATGCTTGAGCCTGACCGAGGCCGATGCGCTGCCGCCCAGGTGCGAATTGCTGTTGAGCTGCACCAGGCGCCACGGGCCAGTGGCTTCCGGGTCATGGCCCAGGGCGATGGCTTCCAGGTCGTCGTCGTGCACTTCGCGCTTCTTGTCGGCCAGGGACTTGAAGCGTGCAAAGATGTTGTCCATCTCCGCGTCATCGGGTGTGTAGCCCATGCTCTGCAAGCGCGCACGCAGCGCATGCCTTCCGGAATGCTTGCCCAGCACCAGTTTCGTCTCGGCGATACCGACATCCTGCGGGCGCATGATTTCGTATGTGCCGCGATGCTTGAGCATGCCATGCTGGTGAATGCCCGATTCGTGTGCGAAGGCATTCTCGCCAACGATCGCCTTGTTGCGTGGCACGTGCTGACCAGTCAGCTGGCTGAGCAGGCGGGAGGTGGGATACAGCTTGCGCGTATCGATGCGCGTATCGATGCCGAAATGAGGCGCACGTACCTTCAGTGCCATGACGATCTCTTCCATCGCGGCATTTCCGGCGCGTTCGCCGATGCCGTTGATGGTGCACTCGACTTGCCGGGCTCCCGCGCTGACGGCAGCGAGGCTGTTGGCTACGGCCATGCCCAGGTCGTTATGGCAGTGCGAGGAGAAAATCACCTTGTCGGCATCGCGCACATGGCGGCGCAAATAGCTGAAAAGCTCATGCATTTCGCTGGGCGTGGTGTAGCCGACCGTGTCAGGCGCATTGAGCGTGGTGGCGCCGGCGGCGATGACCGCATTGAACACCTCGACCAGGAATTCCGGTTCCGTGCGCAGCGCGTCCTCGGCGGAGAATTCCACTTCGTGGCATAGCCCACGTGCGCGTTCGACCGCCTTCACCGCCGTATCGATCACCTGCTGCTTGCTCATGCCCAGCTTGTGCTCGCGGTGCAGCGGACTGGTGGACAGGAACACGTGGATGCGCGAGTGATGCGCTTTCTCGATGGCGCGGCCGGTAGTATCGATATCGCCGATCTGGCAACGTGCCAGGCCGCACACGGTGGCATGGCGTAACATGCCTGCGATTTCTGCAACGGCGGCGAAATCATCGCGCGATGCCTGCGGAAAGCCGGCTTCGATGATGTCCACGCCGAGTGCTTCCAGTGCATGGGCAAGCCGCAGCTTGGCGCGTCGATCCATCGAAAAACCGGGGGCCTGCTCGCCATCGCGCAGGGTGGTGTCGAAGATGCGTACGCGATCTTCGCCAGGACTGGATTGTTGGTCGGTGGTCATGTTGGCTCCGCGTTGGGTGCTTCGCCGAGGGCAACAAAAAACCCCGCTCCGTTGCCGGTGCGGGGTTCTTTGGGTGGTTTCAGGTTATTTAGCTTTTACCTGGTCACACGCCCTCAGCCCGCACCTCCGTTGGTAATAAGGAGTACGAGTACAAGGGCAAGAAGGAGCTGGCCGCGGAGCTGCAGCAGACCGCTGACCGTCATGCGACGGATCTTTTCGGTAATGCGCTGGTAGCTGTTGCGCTGCGTCATGTTGTCGACCCTAACGGTCCTTGACAACGGCTGTCAACAGTTTCTTGTGAAATTTTTTATCGATCCAGGAAATCGCGATCCATTCGGCATTTGGACGTCCAGATGTCTGGACGTTCAGTCATCCATGCGCCAGATCGTCCAGATACAGGCGTAATGCGTGCTGTAACTGACGTTGCGCGGCCGTGCGGGTGGGGCTGTTCGTCTCCGCATGCAGGGCAACGGCCGCCTTCATCATGTACTGCACGACTGTGGCGGCCGCATGAGCTTGCGATGACGGCAGCGCGGGATAGCGGGCAGCCATGACCTGGGTGAGCTCGTCGCGCACACGCATGCGTATGGTGAGTGCGTCATCTTGCGGAATGGACGGTGCCATTTCCGTCAGCACCGCGAATACCGGATGCTGGCCACGGAAATCCACGAACAGCCGTATGAACTGGCCGGCCAGTTCTTCGTTGTCCCAGTCGCCCGCCCGGGGCGCCAGTTGTGCAATGCGTGCGTACAGGGCTTGGGCGTGCTCGACCACCATGGCCAGTGCCAATGATTCCTTGGTTGGGAAGAATTGGTAGAGCGAACCGATGGATGCACCGGCACGAGCGGCGATCTCGGTCATGGTGGCGGCGTCGTAGCCCTTGTCCACGAAGCACTCGGCCGCCGCGGCCAGCAAGGAGGCGACTCGCTCATGGCCACGCTTGCGCTGAGGGGTGCGCGCGGCCGGGCTTGTTTTTTGTGAGGGCATCCTCATAAACTCCTAAGCGAGGATGTCCTCACTTATCTCAATATTGCCATCCGGAGCCCCCCATGGAAAAGCTGGACCCCCGTTCCACCGCCCTGGTGCTGATTGACCTGCAACAGGGCATCACTCCCTTTGTGGGCGGCCCGCATGCCGCCGATGAAGTGTACGGTCGTGCCGGCCGGCTTGCTGCCCGTTTTCGTGAACTGAGTGCGCCTGTCGTTCTTGTCCGGGTCGGCTTTTCGCCCGATTTTGCCGACTCGCTCAAGCCCGTGGCCGATGTCCAGCAACCGGCGCGCCAGCTCCCGGACAACTGGTGGGAATACGTGCCTGAGCTGAAGGCTGGCGATGGCGACATCCATATCGTCAAGCGCCAATGGGGAGCATTCTATGGCACCGAACTGGAGTTGCAGATGCGCCGCCGGGGCGTGCATACCCTGGTGATAGGGGGTGTTTCGACGAATATCGGTGTCGAATCCACTGCACGCGTCGCGTTCGAACTGGGCTTCAACCAGGTGTTGGTCGAGGACGCGATGAGTGCCTCCGACCTGGATATGCATCAGTTTGCGATAAACAAGATCTTCCCGCGGTTGGGCCGGGTGCGTAGTACCGAGCAGGTGCTGGCGATGCTGGAGGGTTGATACGCGCTCACGCCATCGCACGTGGCGTCTCTTCCAGCAGCCACGCCTTGAATGCCGATTCGTCGGCCGGCATCGCTTGCGCGCTGGCCGATCGATGAAGCATGGCTGCGAGGGGGCCGGGCACATCCGGCGAGAAACCAAGCAGTGGCTCCAGCACGGTCTCGAACTTCGCCGGATGTGCAGTGGCTACGACCACCCGCATCCGGCCATCATCGGGCAAGCTGTCGAGTGCTTGCATCGCCGTGGCGGTGTGCGGGCAGAACACCTCGCCATGCTCGCGCGCATGCCGCACGATGGTCTGCCGGATACCCAGGTCGTTCGTACTGGAGGCGGTCAACTCGCCGCGCAGTTCGGTCTCGTCCGGATACGTCCAGCGCAGTCGCTCGAAGTTGCTTGGTGCGCCCACGTCCATCGCGTTGGCCAGCGTCTGCACGGTGGGTTGCGGCGTGTAGGCAGCGCCGCTGAAAAATGCCGGCAACGTGTCGTTGGCGTTGCACGCCAGGTGAATGTGGCCGATGGGCAGGCCGATCTCGCGAGCCCACACACAGGCCAGTGCGTTCCCGAGGTTGCCGGTAGGAATAATGAAACTCGCCTCCATCCCGCTCTCGCGCCAGATCTTCAGCGCCGCGTGCGCGTAGTAACTCATTTGCGGCAACAGACGACCCAGGCTGATGCTGTTGGCCGATGACAACGGCCGGCGTGCCTGCACGTCGGGATCGGTAAGCATGGCCTTGGCCATGCGCTGGCAGTCGTCGAAACTGCCATCCACGCGCAGGGCTTGCACGTTGTCGCCGAAGCAGCCCAGCTGATGCGCTTGCCGTGGCGACACGCGGCCATCGGGATAAAGAATGACCACGTCCACACCATCCTGTCGGTGCAGGGCGCCAGCGACAGCGGCGCCCGTATCGCCGGATGTTGCGACCAGGATGGTCAGGCGGCCGCCATCGGCGCGCGGCTGGCGCGCCAGGCAGGCGGCCAGAAAGCGCGCGCCGACATCCTTGAATGCCGCGGTCGGGCCATGGAAAAGCTCAAGCATCATGGCATTCGCGTGCGAAGCCAGCGGGCGCAACGGTGTATCGAAGTTCAGTGCCTGGGCGCAGATGGACGGCAACGCGCTCTCCAGCGTGCTGCCGGTAAAAAAGGGTGCCAGCAGGCGTTCGGCGACTTCGGCCAGCGTATGTGCGCCGTCGAACGCATCGGGTGGCAGACGCGGCAATGCCTCGGGTACATACAAGCCGCCGTCCGGTGCGAGGCCGGCACTGATGGACTGTTCGAGTGTTGCCGATGCAGTGCCACGGGTACTGTGAAACAGAAGCCTTTCGTGCATGGATTCTCAGCCTTCTTCCAGCAGGTGTGCCGCCGGTCCCTGGATGGGTGAAACGAATGCGTCGCTTTCCAGGCCTCCTTCAGCGAAGGCGCGGGACATCGCTTTCGCAGCGGCCTCGGCATCGGCGCGGTTCTCGTACCAGCCGAAGACACTAGGGCCAGCGCCGGAAATGCTCGCGCCCATCGCATGGTGATCCAGGGCAGCCTGCTTGACCCGTGGAAAGCACGGCACCAGCGGCGCCCGGCGTGGCTCGATCAGCACGTCCTTCAGTCCTTCGCGAACCAGTTCGGCTTCGCCGCGATAGCAGCCTGCCAGCACGAGAGCGAGATGGGCGCTCTGCGTGACGAACTCGCCCAAGGCATACTCGCCGGCCAGGGCCGCACGTGCCTTGCGTGTTTCCAGCACGGCATGCGGATGCACGAGGGCGCAATGCCATTGCGCTGGTACCGGGATCGGCACCAGACGATCGCGAGTCGCCAGCACCAGGCCGCCCAGCAGCATGCCGCCGATATTGTCGCCATGGCGCCCACCGCTGGCGACGGCCTCGCCTTCCAGGGCGAAGCCATACAGCGCTTCACGCGGCAGTGGGCGCTCAAGCAGTGCATTGGCCGCCACCAGCGCTGCCACGCATGACGATGCCGAGCCGCCCATGCCCGAGCCCAGCGCAATGCCCTTGTGCAGCACCAGCTCGAAGCCGTGGGCCAGGCCGAGTGCCTTGCGCAGCGCAAGCAGCGACGCGCCGGCCGTATTCAGGCGTGCCTCGGTCGGCAGTGGGTCGCGTGCACCATGGATCGCGGTAATGCGGACTTCCGGTTCGGCAATACGCCGCACCTGTGCGCGATCGCCTGCGCCGGCCACGCTATGGCCAAGAATGTCGAATCCGACACCGATATTGCCGACACTGGCGTAGGCAATCGCCTGAGCTGCTTGCATGGTTCGCGTAACCGGCCGGGGATAAACCTCACATTGTGCATTCATGGCCTGAACTCAAGCGTGTCGGCGATTCGCAGAAGGTCGGAGAAAATGCCCGCGGCGGTCACTTCCGGTCCCGCGCCCGGGCCTTGCACGAGCATGGGGTTGTCGCAATAGCGATGCGTGGTGAATTGCACCACATTGTCGGTCAGGCGCGAATGCGCAAACGGGTGCGAAGCAGGCAGCACGGTCAGCGCCACTTTGGCGTTTCCATGAGCATCCAGGCTTGCGACATGGCGAAGCACGCCGCCTTCAGCGCGAGCCTGGGCCAAGCGCGCGACCATGGGGGCATCCAGGGTATCCATCCGCGCCAGGCACTCTTCCTTCGATACCTCGGCCAGATCCGCTGGCACCAGGCTCTCGACCTCGATGTCGTCCAGCGACAGATGCCAACCGGCTTCGCGAGCCAGGATCACCAGCTTGCGCGCGACATCGCGTCCAGACAGGTCGTCACGCGGATCGGGTTCCGTATACCCCAGGCCATGGGCTTCGCGCACCAGCGCGGAAAACGGCCGGCTGCCGTCATAGCGATGGCATAGCCACGCCAGTGTGCCGGAGAACATGCCGTCGACGGCAAGCAGGCGATCGCCGGTATCGAGCAGGTCACGCAAAGTCTGCACCACCGGCAAACCGGCGCAGACGGTGGCTTCGTAGCGAAAACGTGCGCCGCTGCGGCAACTGGCGCGAATGGCGTGCCAGCGTTCCAGCGATCCGCTGCCGGCGAGCTTGTTCGGCGTCACCACGTGCACGCCCCGGGCAAGCCAATCGGCGTAATGGGAGGCCACATGATCATTAGCGCTGCAATCGATCAGCAGTGCATGGCGTCCATCGAGCCCGCGGACATGATCGGCGAATGCGTGCAGGTCGGTGGGACGCCAGATTTGCGCGGTATCGTGACGGGCATTGAGGTCGGGATCGTCGATATCCAGCCACATGCGCCGGCTGGCGGCCACGCCGCACAGCTTCAAGTCCAGTCCACTGCCCGCCAGGCGTGGTTGCGCATTGCGCAGTTGAGAGAGCAGGGCGCTACCGACACGGCCGGGCCCGATCAGGCCCACGGCCAGCGCGCGGCGGCGTGTATCGGTGGTCGGTAGCGCTGCCTGAAGTGGTGGTGGTGCGGATTCTTTGGCCGGTAGCGGAGCACACACGTTCACGATGACCTCCTTTTTGGTGAATGGAGGCCCTGCTTCGTCATCTGGCGGTTCGGGGAGTGCCGGCCCGCCTCTGTCGAGGGGCGGGGCCGTTGCGTTCGGGTCTTACTCTTGCACGCGTACGGACATCCGCCCAGGCCGGGTTCCGGTTCCGGTCGTGGTAATAGTCGTAATCGCGATGAACACGACACCGGCCCCGGCGGATACCGGGGTGAGCGAAATGCGCGCTGGCAGGCTCGAAGGCGTCATGGCCTTGACCATAGGGTGGATGCTGCATCGCAGTCAATAGGTGCGTTTGCAACCGATGCCCATGACCTCTGGCATAGGCCGTTATTGTGCCGAAGCTTGGCTGTCCCGGTCAGAAAGACCGCGTGTGGAGGCATGGGGAAGTGAATATCGGGATTATTTTCCCGTGTTCGAGAGTTTTCGCGCCGATTTGCAAGCCTAGTCAGGTATCTATCGGAGGTGTTTTAATGGTATATATTCTTCGGTTGTATATTTTTAGGCAGTGCGATGTGCGCGATGTCGCTAATTGAGCATGTCACGGTCGCATGATGCTGGCTTTGCGCGCTGCCTTTGTGCAACCTCACCGGTCCATTTAAAATACTTAGGAAAACACATGGCAATTGATCTCAAATCGCTTTCTCCGACCCAGCTTCAGGCGCTCATCGCTAATGCCGAGTCCCACATGCAGGAGGCTCGCGCCACCCAGGTGCAGGAGGTCCGGAAGAAGATCGATGCGTTGCTGAGCGGCAGTGGTCTCACGCTCGACGACATCTACCCCTCTCGCGGCACGGGTCGTGGCGCCCGCGCCAAGGCGGTCGGCAAGCGCGCCATGGTGGCACCGAAATATCGCAATCCGGAAAACCCCGAAGAGACCTGGTCTGGCCGTGGCCGGCAGCCCCTTTGGCTCGTGCAGGCGCTCAAGCGTCGCGGTACGAGCATCGAGCAGTTCCTGATCGAGGGCGCCCAGGTCAGTGCCAAGGCAGCGGCTGGCAAGCCTGTTGCCAACAAGCGTGGCCGCCCCGCCAAGAAGGCCACGCGCAAGCGTGTCAAGCGCTGATCGAGGCTGGCGCCAGAATCGAAAAAAGCCCCGGACGCGGGGCTTTTTTTTGCCTGGGCGGCAGGGGCGACTTTTAGCGACTCTTTGAAATACGGGCCTCGGCCCGGCGAATCGCCCAGTGAACCTGAGCCAGCACGCAGTCGCCTGGCGTTGATGAAGCCACGGGCGCTAGATTCCGGCCTGCGCCGGCGTGACCATTTCGATGAGAGGTTTCAGAAGATTCCCCTCAAAAGCGGCCCCGCCTGCCACGCAGGTGATGACAGGGCCTTTTGCATATTCCTTCGTGAAAGGGCTTATGCGTCACATGTCGACAACCGACGTGGCCCTAAGCAGGGCTTCTTCAATCGGCAACGGTGGCGAAAAGAAGAATCCCTGTGCCCAGTCTACGCGCAGGTCGCGCAGCATGCGTGCGGTATCGGCATCGGTCACATGTTCGGCCACTGTTTGCGCGCCGAGTTTTTCGGCAATCATGACCGTGGCGCGCACCACGGCGTTGTCGTAGACCGATTTGCCCATGTCGCGGACAAAGCTTCCGTCGATCTTGATGATATCGGCTGGAATCTGCTTGAGCCGCTCGAACGATTGATAACCCACGCCAAAGTCATCGATGCCAATATGGCAACCTCGCTCGCGCAATTGTTGGAACAACGCCAGCGACTCGTTCTGGTGGGTGATCGCCGCCGTTTCGGTGACTTCGAAGCACAGGCTGTGCAACGGTAGTACGAAGTCATCCAGTTGCTTGAGCAGGTCGCGCACGAAACCCCGCGATGCCAGTGACTGGCTGGCGAGATTGATGCAGAAGCGGCCAATGTCGGCTAGTTTTTCCGGATGATCGCGTAACCATTGATCGAGATGCCGCACCATCGCTAGGTCCAGTTCGGCCATACGGCGATCAGCCTGCAACTGCTGCACGAACTGATGCGGCATGATCAGGCGCCCGTCATGGTCGCGCAGGCGACATAGCAGCTCACCGTTGATGCTGGCGCTCTCGGCTGTCGACGAAAGAGGAACGAAAGGCTGCAGGTACAGCTCGATCTCCATGGCGCGAATGCGAGACAGCACCGTGGTGGACAACTCCAGGCCGCGCTGGTGTTGTTCACGCGGGTCACCCGGTGCATTGACGGTCACCCGGTGCACGGCCGATTCGCCGCGCAAGCGCGCCTCCAGGGCCGCATCGGAAGCGCGCACGATACGCGCATCCAGCGTATCGCCCTGGCTGGCATCGGCTACGCCAAGATATGGCAGTACATGGAAATGACTTCCCTGCCAGACGAATTCCTGTGCTTGCAACTGTTGCAGCACGATGTCCCAGCTGGCGGTGTGTCCGCCGGGACGAGAGCGCAGCAGCAGGACCAACTGCCCGGTGCTGATGTGAAAGACCTCGGCGACAGGGGATAGCTGGTGCGCAATCCAGGCGTTCATGGCTGCCTGTGCCTGCACGCCGAAGCTGGAGGAAACCTTCTCGCTACGGTCCAGGATCAGGAAACCCAGCGGAATATCCGGATGTCGCGCATGGTTAAGGCGCAGCGCGGACAGGTTCGGCAAACCGCTCAAGGGTTCCATCAGGCTGGCCTGCCGGTATTTGGCAATCGCGGCGTTGCGCTCGCGGCTGTACAAGTACAGCAGCAACACCATCAATTCCAGCGTCATGCATTCGATGCCGATCCGCAGCAGGTCGGCCAGGTCGGGTATCTGGCCGGACTGGTCCATATGCCTGGACAGCGCCGTGGCGAATACGAATTCCACCAGGACCAGCAGCGACATGCTCCAACGCAGTGGCAGCTTGTAGGATGACCATACCACCAGCACGGCAATCAGCAAGCGATTGGCAAGCAACAGCTCCAGTATCGTGTCGGTGCCCGCGTGGTAACGCGTGGCCAGCCGCAGGCAGACCAAAGGCACGATGATGCCGATGATGAGTGGCGTCCACGGGAAGCGGCGTTCCCACCAGTGACGGTCGGCATCTGCCTCGTCTTCGTCGAGCAGGATCACTGGCAGGGCCACGATCAGCCCGCCGAAGAATTTGGCGAAGAATACCTGCACCATATTGCTGGCCAGCGGCGCCCATTGCAGTCCCTGGCCGGAAGGGATCAGCAGCAGGTTGCCGAATGCATAGACGGCCGGCAGCAACACGAGGCCGGCGAAGACGAAGCGTGGGATATGCCGAGCCTGGAATACCTGCGGCTCGTCGTCGCCGTAGACGAAGTTACGGAGGCGGCGCAGCAGCACATAGAGCACGAAGGCAAAGCCGATGCCGAACAGGCAAGGTCGCCAGGGGGATGTGGGTGACTCCAGGATCATCCGGACCAGCCAGCTCGCGGTGATGCTCGCCAGGCAGAGAACCAGGGGTTCACGTTCGCGATAACGCAGCGTGACGATCAGGAGGGCGCCGGTGGCCAGGTGTGCAAGAGAGGCCAGTGAGCTGACGCCGAAGAAATTGGCCCGGTAGCCCACGTCGATCCTGGCCAGCAGGACCGTGACGACAATCAACAGTATTGCGCGCAGCCCATGGCTGCGGGTCAATACCCCGGGCGAAGCCTGCGCCATCGTGAAAAACCGCCTCCCCTTCCGGCAACGCGGCACCCGTCGGCTGCCAGCGAACCCTTGGCTATTTGATACCACATCAGCCAGAGCATCGGCCCGATAGGGATCGACCTTTAGCTCGCGCGTTCGTCATCCGTGGGCAGCCCCATCGAGTTGACGGGTGCGGCCTGTTTATCCAGGCTGATCCTGACGGCGCGACGATGGCGTAAACGCCCGCTTGGCCAGCGTTCGGCACCAGGCGTTCATCGACCGCCTCATCCCTGATATCGCTACCACGGCGAGGGCGCCGAACGGGCTGCGGCGCAAGCGCGAGCTGCGGTCGGTCGATCAGCGTGGCTTCGTCGCACTCCCCGGTCGCGTCTGGTTCGGCGGGCGTGCCGGAAAGGAGCGCTTTTGGAGCGCCTGCCATGCACGCCAAGTCATCGAACGACATGCAAAAAAACGCCGGGCATGACCCGGCGCCTGTCTTGCATGCGTCGTGGCGTGTTCAGTGACTGAGATTGATGGCGTAGATCGCAGTGCCGTCACCGTTGTCCTTCACCTGCGAAATATTGGTCAGCCCGGCTTCCCGGGCCACGTCGATCTTGTTTGCCGCGGTGCGGAACACCACCACACCATGCATCTTCAACGGCGCAAAATGCCATGAGGTGGCCTCCAGGTCCTTGCGTTCGATCGTCTTGTGCTGTTGCAGCCAACGGGCAAGGATCTCGCGTGCGCCATCAGGGGCGGCCAACACGATATTGCTGCCGTTCAGTCCGGGAAAGTTGCCGCCTCCGCTGGCCCGATAGTTATTGGTCGCCACCACGAATACCTGCCCTGGTTTCACTGGTTTGCCGTTGTAGGTCATGTGGCTGATGCGCTGGCCCACCGGCTTGGACACGTCGATCACATAGTGCAGCCCGCCTTGGATCTGGTCGAAGTTGTAGCCGGGCAAGCTCTTGCCGATCAATTCCTGTTCGCCGGGCTTGGAGGGATCGATCTGGTTGAAACGTTCGGCGGATTTCTCCAGCCACGCCTTCACGCCCGCGCCATCGGTCTTCACCACGTTGAGCGTATTGGGATAGAAGTACAGGTCGGCCGCGCTGCGCAGCGTGATGGCACCAGGCTCGACGTCGGTGAAATCATCCGGGCCACCGAAGCCGGTGCGGAATGCCGCCGCCGCCGAGAGTACCGGGACGTGGGCCAGCTCCGGGTGCAGGTGCGGCAGTTCGCTGGCGACATAGTCGCGTTGGGCGGCATTGACCGCGGCCAGCGCCGTCATGTTGCCGACATCGGCGAAATAGCTGCTCATGCGCACGTGGCTTTCGCCGATCGGCGTGTTCACATAAGCCACCGCAGCCTCATGGGCCTGCGCTACCAACGGTGCGATCGTCGGGTCGGCGGGGACGCAATCGGTCTTGCTCTTGCAGATCGGACGCACCTCGCTGTGTGTCTTGTCCTTGTCGATCATCCAGTGACCGTCCTTGCGTTCCAATGCCAGGTCGACCACGCCCAGGTCCTTGCCGAAGAAGCCACCCATGACTGCCGGCGTGCCGCGCACAAAGCCGCGCTTGGCATCGACCTCCTTCATGCCTTCGTAATGGGGGCCCGGAAATTCGGTATGCGAGTGACCCAGAAGCAACACATCGATACCCGGTACCGCGGCCAGATACCAACCGCCGTTTTCCATCTCCGAGGTATAGGTGTCGGTGTTGAGACCGCCATGCAGCACACCCACGATCAGGTCGGGATGCTGGGCCTTCAGTTCAGGCAGGTATTTGTTGGCCGCTTCCACCACGCCGGTGACGGTCACCTTGCCCGCAAGATTCTGCTTGTCCCACTCCATGATCGGCGGAGGCGTAAAGCCGATGATGCCCACCTTCAACGGCACGGTACGCGCCTTGCCGTCAGGGCCGGTGACCGTGATGTTCTTTTCCACCACGGCCCAGGGCTTGAAGATCGGCCGGCCGTCGCGGGCGCTGTACACATTGGACAGCACCAGCGGGAAATGCGGTCCGGCGCAACGATCGCTGTGGCCACCGTCGACGTTCATAGGCGTGCCGGTCACTTGTGACAGGAAACCCAGGCCGTAGTTGAATTCATGGTTGCCTGCGGTGCCGCCGTCGTAGCCGATCGAATCCATCGCGCGGTAGATGCCCAGTTCTTCCCGGCAACCGATTTTCTGGACCTGCGCCTGGTAATCGGCCAGTACGCTGCCCTGGATGGTGTCGCCGCTGTCGAACAGGAAGTTGTTGGCAAACTGCTGGCGCGCCTGGCGGATCAGCGTGGCGGTGCGCTCGTAACCCAGGCTGCTGTCTTGCTTGACCTTGTAATAGTCATAGCTCAGCACGTTGGAATGGATGTCCGTGGTCTCCAGGATCGCCACCTCAGCCTTGCTGCCATCCGGAGCCATGGTCACGTGGTGGCCGGACATACCTGTCTGGGTGGCGCAACCGGCGAGCAACGCCAGCGCGAGAACGGATGGGGCCAATGCCCGGGGCAATGCTTGGGATAAACGCATGAAAAAACGATCCCTTCGATGAGTCGAGCCGGTCAACCTAGCAGATCGGCATGAAATTTCATGTTCAACGGTGGCTGAACCCTGCCGAGAGTCATGGCTTTCAGGAGGCGTGAACCATGCTTGTCGCCGCTAACATGTCGCTTTCATTACAACATGTTAGAGAACAGGGGCGAGTCGTACGATGCCATCAACCGTGTTTCGCGCCGCCCGTGGCAGCGCGGCCTGCCTGTTCGCCTGTGTGTTTTTTGCCTGGTGTGCCTTCGAGGCGGCAGCGGGCGAACCGGGTTGGCCGCAGCGTGGCTTTATCCTGGCCTTGATGATCTGCACGTTCGGAGCCCTGGCCTTCGCCCTGGCGCGCGTGGCGATCGCGCTAGTGTTGAGCGGTGCACTATTCCTGCTGCTGCGCGTGATGTCGGTCCTCAAGCTGCGTTATCTCGATTCGCCGCTGATGGCATCGGATTTCATCTATTACGCGCGTACCAGCCTCCTGGAGACGCTGCGCCATTACCCGCATCTGTTCGGCGTCAGCGTGGCGATCTGCCTGGTCGTGCCGCCGATGCTATGGCTGGTATGGCGCCATGACTGGCGCCTGCAATGGCGTAACCGGCGTACCTGGCGTGTTTGCGGCACGTTGGTGTGCGTGTTCGCATTCTGGGGTTGCCTATCGCCCGCCGGACCGTTCGCCGTGGTGCACCGACGCGACATCTGGGACAAGCTTTCCGATGAAGCTTCGGCGCAGTTGACCAACTTCTTCGTGACGTTCAGCGAATCGGGCGTTCAGATGCCTGCGCAATCTAGCGAGGCGGATGCCGAAAAGACCTGGGCGTCCACCGCGATCGGCCAGCCCGCGACCGCGCATGCGCCGTATCCGGACATCATCGAAGTGCTGGAAGAAAGCACCTTCGACCCTGCCGATTTCGAAGGCTGCGATATTCCCCAGTGCCACGTGAAGTTGTTCCAGGAAGATGCACGTACCCGCTCACACGGCTACATGCGTGTGCACACCTGGGGCGGCGGTACCTGGATGAGCGAATTCGCCGCGTTGACCGGCATGCCGCACGACATCTTCGGGCCGGCGGGTATGTATGCGCCGTTCGTATTGGCGCCTCACGTGCATGATGCGTTGCCGTTGCAATTGCAGCGGCTGGGTTATCTCACGATCGCGGTCTATCCGACCAATGGCAATTTCCTCAATGGCCGTAACGCCTACCACGCCTATGGCTTCGATCGCTTCTTCGATGCGCAGGACCTCAAGCTCGACGAATGGGAGGAAACCGACGCGCAGATGTTCGATGCGGTCAAGCGTGCTTACGCCCAAGTCAAGAAGCCGGGCCAGCCGGTGTTTGTCATGGTGCTCACGCTCAACCAGCATGGCCCGCACGATACCGACCCGTTGTCCACGTTGTCGCCGCCGTTCAACCAGAATCCCCTCAAGACCTTGCCCGATCGCCAGGCATTGAACTTTGTTACCTACCTGGCGCGTCTGCATGATTCGGACACCGCGATGACGCAGTTGGAGCATGATTTCCTCGATCGCCCCGATCCGACCATGATCGTGCAATTCGGCGATCACCAGCCTTCGTTCAGTGGCGTGATCCGCGATATGAAACGCCAGTTGCCCGAGGCCTTGCGACCGCAGCAGAACTACCTGACCTATTACATGCTCAAGAGCAATTTCAACGGACCGGCGTTGCCAAAATATCCCGCGCTGGACATCGCCTACCTGCCGACCATGGTGCTACAGGCAGCGGGCCTGCCAGCCGATCCCTATTTCTCCGCCTCCATCGCACTGCGTGACAAATGCAATGGTACGTATGCCGATTGCAAGGACCAGGCGCTGATCGATTCGTATCACGCGTGGATATTCCAGAAGCTGCACGTATACCAATAGCCGCGTCGACGTGCGCGAGAGCGAATTCAGGCGTGTCTTGGAGATTTGAAGGAGCCCCAATCTGCGACTGAGTCGCCGATTGCATCGCCAATGCATTCCAGGATCTTGGGATCGTAAATACATAGACAGTACCCAACCGATATTGGCGCGCCAGGGGCCAAGCCTGCCGTGTGCGCGCACCGGGGCGTAACGAGATTTACCGGCGCCGGGTTACTTTATGGGTGGTCCACAAACGCGCCAAGCGAGTCCCTTCGAGCGTGCGCGCCAGCACGAGACGCGCGCTCGGAGTGTCGTGTTGTCAATGCATGCCATGGACCTGATGCAATCCACCGATCCAGGTCTCGGTCACGATCAGGTCGTCGTTCATCACCGCGAAATCAGCACGCTGTCCGGCGACGATCCGACCTTGGACGTGGTCGCGGCCGATCCAGGCGGCTGGGTAGCTGCTGGCCATGCGAGAGGCTTCCGCCAGGGGCAGGCCGACGGCATGGACGAGATTGCGCACGCCTGTGGCCATGTCCAGTGCGGAGCCAGCCAGCACGCCATCGTCACTCTGGCAGATGCCATCGCGCGCGGTGATGGTCTGGCCATTGAGGATATACGTGGGATCGGGTGATCCCACAGGAGGCATGGCATCGGTGACCAGCACGCTCTTGCCGCGTGCCTTGGCCGCGATCGCGACACGCAGGCTTACCGGATGCACATGATGCAGGTCCACGATCAGGCCGCACCAACTGTGCGGATCATCGAGTGCGGCACCGACCACCCCCGGATCGCGGCTGCCCAGTGGGGTCATCGCGTTGTACAGATGCGTGAAGCCGCTCACGCCGGCATCGAGGGCGGCACGCGTGGTGTCATGGTCGGCGGCGGTATGGCCGGCCACCACCACGACACCGGCCCGGCTGAGCTGGCCGATGGTGTCGAGCGATACCTGGTCGGGTGCGAGCGTAAGCATCACCACGCCACGGCGACCGCTGCTGAGTGCGTGCACATCGTCTGCATCGGGCAGGCGGAACAGGCTGGCATTGTGGATGCCCTTGCGTGCCGGTGCCAGGAACGGGCCTTCCACATGAATACCCAGGATGCCCGGCACGCCCTGTTCGATGGCCTCGTCGACCGCGTTCAGCGCCGCGTGCATGACTTCAGGTGTGTCGGTGATCAGCGTAGGCAGCATGCCGGTGGTGCCGAACGTGCGATGTGCGGCCGCGATGGCGGCAAGCGCCTCGACAGTGGGAGATTCGTTGAACAGCACGCCACCGCCGCCGTTGACCTGCACGTCGATGAAGCCCGGTAACAGCAACCGGCCTTCCAGATCATGCCGCTCGGCTTGCGCTACGCGCGCATCGTCGGCGCGCGTGACGGCAAGGATATGCTCGCCCTGGATGAGCACGGCCAGGCCATCGCGCAAGCCGTGGTCACCCATGACGCGGCCATTGACCAGGGCAGTGATGTGTTGCGATGCCATCAGACCGTCTCCGTCACCTTGTTCAGATGGGGCGGCACGTCGGGGTTATAGCCGCGCGCCAGCGCCAGTGCACTGGCGGCACGATAGAAACTTTGCACGGCCAGCAGCGGGGTGACGATCGGCGCGACGTTGGCCGGTAGCGGTAGCGCATCGGTGCCATGAGCGCCCGGTGCGGCCACCCACACGCGTGCACCGCGGCTGCGAAACTCGTTGGCGACGGCCAGTGTGTTATCCAGCGTGCCATCGTCCTGGCCGAAGAACAGTACCGGGAAGCCGTCGCCCACCAGGGCCATCGGGCCGTGCTTGACCTCGGCGGCGCTGAATGCCTCCGCGTGCAAGCCGCAGGTTTCCTTGAGCTTGAGCGCAGCCTCCAGTGCCGCGCCGAAGCCGTAGCCGCGACCGACCACGAACAGGTTGCCGGTGTCGCGAAGGCCTTGTGTCAGCGCGCTCCAGTCGCCATCCCAGCCGCGTCGCAGATCGTCGGGCAGGCGTGCGATGTCGGCATGCAGCGCGGCGTCGTCACTCCAGTGCGCGGTCAACTGCAGAATGGCCGCGAGCGTAGCCAGATAGCTCTTGGTTGCCGCCACGGAACGCTCGGGGCCGGCTCGCAACGGCACCACGGTATCGGCCAGTTCGGCCAAGGGTGAATCTTCCACGTTGACCAGCGCGATCACATAGGCGCCGGCCGCCTTGGCGGCTTGCGCGCTGCGCAGCAGGTCCGGGCTCTTGCCCGATTGCGAGATCGCTACGAACAGCGCGCCTTCCAGTTTCAGGTCGGCGTCGTAGATCGACGAGATCGATGGCGATGCCGAGGCGGTGATCAACCCCAGGCGGGTCTCGAACACGTATTTGGCATAGGCGGCGGCATGATCGGAGCTGCCGCGTGCGCAGGTGACGATGAAACGGGGTGGATGGGCGCGCAGATGCTGGCCGAGCCCGGCCAGGATGCTGGTGTTTTGTTCAAGCTGGCGCGCTACCACGTCGGCGGTTTCGGCCGCTTCGCGGTACATCAGGGTGTCGCTTGCAGAAGTCATGGATATCTCGATCGATGATGGGCGCGCCTTCCCTCGGAACGCTCAGCCCTTGCGTGGCATCGAGCCGCGCGGCGGCGCGGTGGATCCGCGCACCACGAGCTCGGGGGAAAAACCTTCGTTGCTGGCGACGTCCTTGACGCCATTGCTCTTGCGTTGCAGGTCGTCCATCAGGCGCAAGGCGGCGTGGCGGCCGATATCGCCCGTGGATTGGCGCGCGGTGGTGAGCGCGGGCCACGCTTGCTTGGAGAACGGGTTGTCCTCGAAGCCAGCGATGGACAGGTCCCACGGTACGTCCAGGCCGGCCGAACGCGCGGCGGCTAGTACGCCCGCGGCGATTTCATCGTTGCTGCCGAAGATGGCGGTAGGGGCATCCTTGAGCGCCAGCAGCTTGCGCGCGCGGCGAAAGCCGTCGTCAAAGGCATAGCTGCCTGGTAGCACGTATTTCTTGTTGAGCGTGATGCCGTAGTCCTTCAGCGCATCGGAGTAGCCTTGGAACCGCTCCGGACTGGAGCGATGGTGCTCCTCCCCCCAGAGGAAGCCGATGCGCGTATGGCCCAACTGGATCAGGTGCTCGGTGATCGCATAGGCTGCATCGCGGTCGTCCACATAGACGCAGGGCGAGCCGTCCTTGGGGTCTTCGCGCGCGGCGATGATGCGTACGAAAGTGACATCCTCGCGCTTGAGCGTGGCAATCAGTTCGTCCTGTTCGGACATGGGGGGCGCGAGCACCAGCCCGGCCAGGCGCGAACGCTTGACCAGGGAGCACAGCTCCTCGGCCAGGTCTGGCGAGGACGAGTCGCAGGGATGGATCTGCAAGCCGAAACCACGCTCGCGGCAGGCCGACAATACGCCCTCCTGCATACTGATCACGTAGTGCGCGTTCGGGTTGTCATAGACCAGGCCGATGGCATAGGCGTGCGTGCTGCGCAGGCCGCGCGCCGAGGGGTTGGGCCGATAGCCCAGCGCTTCGATCGCTCGTTCGACCTTCTCGCGCGTGTCCGCGCGCACCGCCGTTTCCCGGTTGATCACGCGGGAAACGGTTTTCAGCGATACGCCAGAACGTTTGGCGACATCCTTGATGGTGGGGCTTTGCAACGGCGGAACTCCGGTAGCGCGGTCAGCCGGGCATCGTAGCCCAGGCCGGGGTCATTGGGATGGCGGTTTCAGGTTCCTCGCTGGCCTACCCGGTGACCGCGCGCACCGTAGAACAGGATGTACAGGTAACAGGGAATCATCAGCGCGGCGAACACCAACTGGAAGTTGTAGTAGGCCTTCAGGTGTGCAAACAGCTGCGGCACAATCGCGCCGCCGGCAATGCCCATGATCAGGAAGGCCGAGCCCTGCTCGGTATGACTGCCCAGGCCCTTGATGGCCAGCGGAAAGATCGCCGGCCACATCATGGCATTGGCAAAGCCCAGCGCGGCCACGAAGCCCACCGAGATGTAGCCATGCGTGACGAAGGCGCCGAGCGTGAACAGCACGCCGAGCACGGCCGACACCGCCAGATACGATTGCTGGGAGATGATTTTCGGAATCAGCACGAGGCCAGCGATATAGCCCAGCAACATGCCGATCAGGGTGAACGAGGTGAAGTGCGAGGTTTCGCTCGGGGCCAGCCCGAAACCCTGACCATAGGTGCCGATGGCGTCGCCGGCCATCACTTCCACGCCCACGTACAGGAACAGGCACAGCACGCCCAGCCACAAGTGCGGGAAGCTGAAGATGCTGCCCTTGCGATGGCCGATTTCCTGCTCGCTATTGGCGCCGGACGGCTTGATCTCGGGCAGTGACGAACGCACGATCCAGATTGCCAGTGCCACCAGCAAGGCGGCCATCACCATGTATGGCATGTGCACCTTGGCGGCGAACGCATTGAGCAGTTGCTCACGCACTTCGGGCGTTGGCGCCGCCTTGACCTGGTCGCCGAAGCTATCGATGCCTTTGAGCACCAGGAAACCGAATGTCACCGGCGCCAGCGCCCCGGCCACCTTGTTGCAGATACCCATGAAGGCGATGCGTTGTGCGGCGCTGTCGATGGGACCGAGGATGCTGATGTAGGGATTGGAGGCGGTCTGCAACAGCGACAGGCCAGCGCCGATCACGAACAGGCCGATCAGTCCGCCGTAGTAGATGCGCATGGTGATGAACTGGCCAAACAGCACCGCGCCCAGCGCCATCACGAACAGGCCCAGCGCCATGCCCTTCTTCATGCCGGTGCGCTTGAGCACCATCGATGAGGGCAGGGCGAGGAAGAAATAGGACAAGTAGAACGCCATCGGTACCAGGAAGGCGTTGACGTCATCCAGGTTGAAAGCCAGCTTGACGAAGGTGATCAGCGGACCGTTTAGCCAGGTCACGAAGCCGAAGATGAAGAACAGCACACCGATGATCAGCATCGGTACCAGGCTCGACGACCGCTGCTGCGCGGCCATGGTGGTGGACGACATGTAGCACTACTCCCCGCGAAGACGCTTCGTGACAGCTTAAGACAGCCGGTGGGCCGTGACCTTCCCCGAGCCGCTTTATCGGCGCTAACGTGCAACGTTGTCAATTGTTGTCCTCCTGCGAGACAAGCCGGACACAGGATTGCCCCATGACCGACGGCCTAGGCCGCCATAGGCAATGGCGCGATGCGCAAAAACCGCCTATTTGTCATTATTCATCGATCTAAATGGCGTGGCGATGCCATTTGACTCGGCGAGACAAAAAACCAGTCGTCATTGTCTCGTGCTGCATTGCGGCAACAGAAAAACGAGCGACTTCGAATTGTCCTGTTGACAACGTTGTCATCCATTCGCAGACTCCGGCCGCATCAGGGCACGTTTTTACAAAATCGTGACGGGGATTTGACGGGGGGATGGCGTGGCGGATGTGGTCAACCACAGCAGGGCACAGGGATCGCCAGCGGCCGGCGCGATGTTTCTCGCGGCCGACGTGGGCGGCACGCATGCCCGCATCGGCCTGGTCAGCCAGCAGCCGGGGCTGCGCCAGCCGATCCAGGTGCACCAGTACGAGCGCTATGCATGCGCAGACTGGCCCAGCCTGACGGCGGTCCTGAAGGATTTCGTCGGCCGCCTGGGCGATGCCGTGCACGTGGATCAGTGCGCCGTGGCCAGTGCCGGCTATGTGCTGGGCGATGCCATCGTCAATGACAACCTGCCTTGGCCGGTGTCCATTCGCGACATCCGCGACAGCCTGGGCATCGACCACCTGGCCGTGGTCAACGATTTCGAAGCGGTCGCCTATGCCGCGCAATACCTGTCGCAGGCCGATTGCACCACGGTCATCCCTACCGACGCCGTGCCCGCCGAAGGTCCGGTGCTGGTGATGGGCCCGGGTACGGGCCTGGGCTCGGCGGTGCTGTTGCCGGGCCATCCGCACCCGACCGTATTGGCGACCGAGGCCGGGCAGATCGCCCTGGCGCCCGGCAACGAGCTGGAGATCGAGATCCTGCGCTGGCTCGCCCGCGACCGGCCATACGTCTGTTTTGAGGACGCGTTGTCCGGCCCGGGCCTGGTCAACCTGTATCGCGCCATCTCCGATTTGCGCCAGCGCGCGGTCACGCTCTACGAGCCCAGCGCCGTCACCCAGGCCGCGCTCGATGGCAGCGACGCCGTGGCCGTCGAGGCGCTGGATGTTTTCTGCGGCCTGCTCGGCAGCTTCGTCGGCGATCTGGTGCTGCTCTACGGCGCTCGCGGCGGTGTCTTCCTGGCCGGCGGCATCCTGCCGCAGATCCGCGACACGCTGCTCGTCAGCCGCTTCGCCGAGCGGTTTTTCAACAAGGGCGTGATGCGCGCTTTCCTGCAACAGGTTCCCGTCCGGCTGATGGAACACGGCCAGCATGGGGTCATCGGTGCCGCCGGGTTGTTCCTGGACAGCCGGCCGGTTCGATAAGGGAGCGCACAGCATGCCTTTAGCACGTCGATCGATAAGCAAGCCAGCAAGAAGCATTCGCAAGCACGCCAAAACCAACCGCTGTTGATTCGCCTCTGAGGGGAGGAAGCCATGTCTTACCGTAAGACTCTACTTGCAGCCAGTATCGTTGCCGGACTCTGTATCTCCGGAGCCGCGTTCGCGCAGGACACCGCACAGTCGAACACGGCCACGCAGCAGGGCCCGGATTCGAAGAACGTCAAGGACCTGAACACCGTCACAGTGGTCGGTATCCGCGATAGCGAAGCCGAATCGCTGAACCTGAAGAAGTCCGCCGATGCGCACGTGGAAATCGTCACGGCCGAGGACGTGGGCAAACTGCCGGCCAAGAACGTAGCCGACACCCTGCAACGCCTGCCGGGCGTGAACATCAGCTCGTCCAGCGCCAGCGAAGGCGGCTTCGACGAAAGTGACCGCGTCAGCCTGCGCGGCACCAACCCCAGCATGACCCAGACCCTGGTCAACGGCCACACCATCGGCACCGGCGACTGGTTCGTGCTCAGCCAGGTGCAGACGGTCGGCCGCAGTGTCAGCTACAGCCTGCTGCCGTCGGAAATCGTCAGCGAAGTGGTGGTGCACAAGTCTTCAGAAGCCAAGTTGCAGGAAGGTGGCGCCGCCGGTTCGGTCGACATCATCACGCGCAAGCCGCTGGAATTCGCCAAGCAGTACACCACGCAGTTGTCCGTCGGTGGCGTGTACTCGGATCTGCCCAGCAGCACCAAGCCGCAGTTCAGCGGCCTGTTCAACTACAAGAGCGACGACAACACCTTCGGTGTGATGGCGCAGGCGTTCTACGAGAAGCGCAGCTTGCAGCGCGATGGCCAGGAAGTGGTCGGCGGCTACAACCAGATCGCCGCCACCAGCGCGATTGCCCAGGCCCATCCGGATCTCGCCGGCGTGTACTACCCGAATGAAATCGGTTCGACGCTGTTCACCCAGACCCGTACCCGCAAGGGTGGCGCGGTGGACCTGGAGTGGAAGCCGCTCGACAACCTGACCTTGAACCTCAACAGCTTCTACTCCAAGCTCAAGGCCGACAACTTCAACCGCAACTACATGCTGTGGACGAGCCAGTTTGTCCCCAGTGGTGCGGGCCTGCAGGGGTATCAGGTCAAAGGCAACGTACTGACCAATGCGTCGTTTGCCCCGGTTCCTGGAAGCACCGTGCCTTCGGGCGTGTACGACCAGATCTCGCGTCCGGGCGCATCATCGTCCTCGGCATACACCACGTTGGACGCCGAGTGGCGCGCCACGGACCACCTGACCTTTACCGGCCAGGTCGGCACCACCCAGGGCAAGGGCGACAGCCCGACCCAGAACGTGCTGGAAGTGGGTTATGGCGCAGGCCAGGGTGGTACCTGGGGTATGAATGGCACCGGCAAGCCGATCAACTGGGGCGTTGGGGGTGACAACTCCACGCCGTCGGGCATCCTGCCCTCGGCTGGCTGGATCTTTGGCGACCAGGACATCCACGTCAAGGACAAGGAGAACTTCTTCCAGGCCGATGGCTCGCTGGCTTTCGACGATATCCCGCTGTCCTCGCTGGATTTCGGTGTGCGCTACTCCGATCACACTCGCCAGAACAAGAGCGATATCGGCCAGGGTCCGGCCGGCGATTGGCAGAATCTGGCCAACTACCCCACCTCCTGGCAGAACTATCCAGGTAGCTTCAACGGTGATCTGGGCGTCTCCGCCCCGGGCCCGATCTGGTACTACAGCCCCGGCCAGCTTGCGCAGTTCGATTCCCAGTACACCACGCGCGATCCGATCGCCCGCTACAACTGGCAGAACATCTACAAGGTGAAGGAAAAGGACACGGCCGCCTACGTGCAGGCCAATTTCACCGGTGATCGCTGGAGCGGCAACGTTGGTGTGCGCTATGTCCACACCAAGGAAGACATCAACTACAACACCAGCTCGGTGTCTGATTACACCGTCTCGGGCCCCTATACCGGCTCGGCCTTTGGTGACTACTACAAGAACAACTACAACAGTGGCTCGGGTCGCTTCCTGCCCAGCGCCAACCTGAAGTTCAACCTGACCGATGACCTGATCGCCCGCTTCGCCGCGTCGCAGACCATGACCCGCCCGGATTACTCCGCGCTGGCAGGTTCCTACTCGCTCGATGACCTGACCCACACCGGTACCGGTGGCAATCCGCAGCTCAAGCCGCTGATCTCCACCAACTTCGACGCCTCGATGGAGTGGTACTTCGCGCCGCGCGGCCTGGTGTCGGCCGGTGTGTACAACATGGACCTGGATAACTATGTCAACTTCGGCACGCAGGCCATCCAGTTCAAGGATGTGCAGGCCAGCACCAACGCCGGACATGACGTGTTCGCTACCTACCAGGTCAGCGTACCGACCAACGTCGGCGGCAACGTCAAGGGTGTGGAGCTGAACTACATCCAGCCGATCGGTGAAAACTTCGGCGTGCAGACGAACTACACCTTCGCCAGCGGCCATGCCGATGACGGCAAGCCGTTGCAGGGCACCTCGAAGAACACCTACAACGTGTCGGGTTACTTCGAGAACAAGTACTTCAACGCACG
This sequence comes from Dyella sp., assembly GCF_036384435.1. Lineage (GTDB taxonomy): Bacteria > Pseudomonadota > Gammaproteobacteria > Xanthomonadales > Rhodanobacteraceae > GSA-30. Next base: position 49,952 of record NZ_DASVMI010000157.1, read on the forward strand.
TATCAGTTACACCTATCGCTCGTCGTTCTACGCTGGCGTGAGCCGTTCGGACACGTTCTACCAGGCTGGCATGGGCAACCTTGCCGCGTCGGTCAGCTACAACATCAACGAGTGGATGTCCGTCGCGCTGGATGCGATGAACCTCAACAATCCGAAGTTCAAGTACTACACCGTCAACCCGGGCTATGGCCGCCAGCCGTACGCCTTCTACGACAACGGTCGCCAGTACTACCTCAACCTCCGCTTCAAGTTCTAACGTTTAAGGCACAACCTCCCCGCCAGGGCCCGGCGCATTTGCCGGGCCCGATTTTTCGGTGGGACGTGTCGCCTCGCTCGTCAAGGTCGCGAGGGCGTCACAATGCACGTTGCGGGATGTCTGCTGGTGAGGCTCGCCGGATCGTTCCGGTTACGGCGAGCCATCACGACAGGCTTCTCGCCCCTCTGTACGGGTCGATAGTGTCCGGATGAGTACACGCATGAAACTTCGCCGTTCCCGGTGGCTCGCACTCTGCATGGCGAGCGCTCCCGCGCTGGCGATGGCCGCTTCGAATATCCTGGTCGACCAGGTGGGCTACGACACGCACGCGCCCAAGCAGGCGATGCTGCGTACGGACACGCCGCAAACCGCTTTCTCCGTCGTCGATGCCGATAGCGGCAAGACCGTCTGGCAAGGCAGCGCAGGTACCAGCGATGCGATCGAACACTGGCCGGGCCGCTACGCGGTGGCCGATTTCAGCGCGCTGGACAAGCCGGGTCGCTACTATCTGGCGGTCAACGGCGAACGCTCGTGGATTTTCGACGTCCAGGACAATGTGCTCGAACGTCATACGTTGTCCGACGTGATCTATTACTTCAAGGGCCAGCGTGCCAGCGGCTTGCTCGACAAGGCCGACCGTACGCTGGCCTATCCCGATGGACGCGCCGGCACGCTGGATCTGCGCGGTGGCTGGTACGACGCCACCGGCGACTACGGCATCCATCTTTCGCACCAGAACCCCACCCGCTATTTCAATACCCAGCAATTGCCGCTGGTGGCGTGGAGCCTGTTGCGCACCTGGCAGGCGCTGGATGCGCGCCACGATCGCAACTTCCATGAATACCAACGCCGCCTGCTCGACGAAGGCTTGTTCGGCGCGGATTTCCTGGTGCGCGACAAGCGACCGGATGGCTCGTTCTGGCAATCCATCGACGGTTCCGGTGCCGGCAAGCTACCCCAGGACCGGCATGTCGGCGATCCGAACTGGCGCACCCAGATCAAGCAAAAGCCGGGCGACACGACTGAGTACATCCAGCAGCCGGCGCGTGGGCCGCATGCGTACGAGGCAAGCTTTCGCGCCGGGGGTGGCATGGCAATCGCCGCGCTGGCCCTGGCCAGCCGGATGGATGCCGAGGGCGATTTCAGCCGCAAGGATTACCTGCGCGCCGCCGAGGATGCCTACCGCTTTCTGGACGCGCACAATGGCGAGCTGACCAATGACGGCAAGGACAACATCATCGACGACTACTGCGCCTTGCTGGCAGCGGTGGAGCTGTATCGCGCGACCCAGGATGCGTCATGGCGCAAGGCGGCGGATGGGCGTGCAGACAAGTTGATGGCGCGACTGGTCGATCATGGCGGTTACCACGATTACTGGCGTGCCGACGATGGCGTGCGTCCGTTCTTCCATCCCTCCGATGCCGGCCTGCCAGTGGTGGCACTGGTCGAATATACTTCGATCGCCGATGACTCGCGGCAGGCACGCATACGCGATGTGCTGCGTCGATCGCTGGCGTTTGAACTGCAAGCGACGGCCGATACGGCCAATCCGTTCGGGTTGGCGCGTCAACTGGTGCGCGACCGGCAAGGCAAGCTGCGCGTGGCATTCTTTTTTCCGCACGACAGCGAAGCCGCTCCGTGGTGGCAGGGTGAGAATGCACGCCTGGCGTCACTGGCCGCCGCCGCGCGCATGGCGGCTCCTTTGTTCCAGGACGATGAAGCATTCCAGCATCAATTGCAGGCGTATGCCTGGAATCAGCTTCACTGGATTCTCGGTCGCAATCCGTTCGACACCAGCATGCTGATGGCCAGCGGCCACAACAATGCGCCATACATGTTCTTCGACAGCTACCAGTACACCAATGCGCCAGGTGCCATCATCAATGGCATCACCAGTGGCCTGGATGACGAGAAAGGTATTGCTTTCGACCTGGGCTATGCTCAGACCGGCAAGGACGACGACTGGCGCTGGACCGAACAGTGGCTGCCTCACGATGCCTGGTATCTGCTGGCTGTGAGCTTGCCCCGACCGTAATGGATGACCTCAAGAGAGCGACGATGAAGACGAAGCGATACGCCTTGTACCTGGCCCTCCTGACCGTCACTATGGGGGCGCACGCCGCCGGTCATGGTGCATCGGCCCCCTTGGACCTGATTCCGATGCCCGCCAAGGTGGCGCCCGCCCAAGGGAACTTCACCGTGGATGCGCATACGCCGGTGATTGCGGCCAAGGCAGACGCTGGGGCCAAGCACGCTGCCGATTACCTCGTGGCGCAACTGGCGCAAGCCCACGGTCCCAAGCTTGCCGTACGCGACGACGCGCCGGCCGACGCGTCGATTGTCTTCGTGCACGACGAAAAAGCAGTGGTCGATCATCCGGAAGGCTATGTGCTCGATGTCGCCGCGCATGGCGTGCGCGTCAGTGCGCGCACCGATGCGGGTCTGTTCTACGGCGCGGTGACGCTATGGCAACTGCTGACGGCAAAGCCGGGCGCGACCACGGTATCCTTGGCTGCCGTGCACATCGAGGATCAGCCGCGTTTCACCTGGCGCGGGTTCATGCTCGATTCGGTACGTCATTTCCAGAGCACCGGCGAAGTGCGCACGATCATCGACCAGATGGCGCTGCACAAGCTCAACGTGCTGCATTGGCATCTCACCGATGACCAGGGCTGGCGTATCGAGATCAAGCGCTATCCCGAGCTCACGCGCATCGGTGCCTGGCGTACGCCACCGGGTGCCGGCGAGCATGGAGAGCCCAAGCAGTACGGCGGCTTCTACACCCAGGATGACATCCGCCAGATGGTGGCCTATGCCGCCGAGCGCCACATCACCATCGTGCCCGAGCTGGACTTGCCCGGCCATGCGCAGGCGGCGGTGGCCTCGTATCCAGAGCTTGGTGTCACCGGCAAGCGGCCAGCAGTCTCCGTCGACTGGGGCGTCAACCCGTATCTGTTCAATACCGACGAGCACACCCTGCATGTGCTGGAGGGTGTGCTTGACGAGATCATGGCGCTGTTCCCGTCGCAATACATCCATGTGGGAGGCGACGAGGCCATCAAGGATCAATGGCAGGCGTCGCCCGCTGTGCAGGCGCAGATGAAATCGCTGGGCATCAAGAACGAAGATGCGATGCAGAGCTGGATGATCGAACACTTCGGCAAATACCTGGCCGCGCACGGTCGCCGGCTGATCGGCTGGGACGAGATTCTCGAGGGTGGCGTGCCGCCGAGCGCGACGGTCATGTCCTGGCGTGGCACCAAGGGTGCGGTGGCCGCCGCGCGACAAGGCCACGATGTCGTGTTGTCGCCGGCCCCGGACCTGTACTTCGACAGCGTGCAAAGCAAGCGCGACGACGAATACTCCGGCCGCCTGCCCGCGATGGACCTGGCACACATCTACGCCTATGAGGCGATCCCCAAGGAACTCGATGCCGCGCAGGCCAGGCATGTGCTTGGCTTGCAGGCCAATTTGTGGACCGAGCACCTGCCGACCATCAAGCACGTCCAGCACGCCATTTTTCCGCGCCTGGATGCCATCGCCGAGACCGCATGGTCGCCCAAGGCAGCGCGCAACTGGAACAGTTTCCTGATGCGTTTGCCTGCCCAGTTCGAGCGCTATCGCGGCGCCGGCGTGGAGGTCGCCGACAGTGCCTTCGCGCCGTCTTTTGAGGTGGATCGCCAGGCCGCACTCACCAGCGGCAAGGCGGTGATCAGCCTGGATAACCAGGCGCATTCAGGAGTGATTCGCTACACCCTGGATGGCAGCGTGCCAGGGGCCACCTCGGCGGTCTATACCAAGCCCTTGACCGTCGGGTTGCCGACAACCGTGCGCGCGGCGACGTTTGCCGCCGATGGCATCGTGCTGGCAGCTCCGCGCATGCATGTCTTCGACCGCTACACGCTGGCGAGCCGGGACAGCGGCGAACTGACCAATTGCCCCGGCAGTGACTTCACCTTGCGCTTGCAGCCAACCGCCGATGCCATCTCGGTCGAGCCGACCTACAACGTCAACGTGTTCGATGCATGTCGCATGTACCGTGGCGCGCATCTGGACGGCGTGCAGTCGATCAGCGTTGACGTGGCGCGTCTGCCACGCAACTACGCTCTGGCGCACGATGCCAAGCTGGTCAAGTCCCATCCAGGGACCACGCCGCACGGCGAACTGGTGGTTCGCCAGGACCGATGCGATGGCACCGTTCTGGCTACCTTGCCGTTGCCGGCACCGGAAGGCTCACTCAACTTCAATCTCAAGGGCGCCATGAAGGCCGCCAACGGCAATCACGATCTTTGCCTGGTATTTACCTCGCCGATCGACGGGCCTTTGTATGCCATCGGCCAGGCATCGCTGCGCCACGAGCGCGCGCCATGAATCCATCGCCGCGCCGGCTGGCTTCCGTCGATGCATTGCGCGGTTGCACCGTCGCGGCGATGCTGCTGGTCAATGATCCCGGTGACTGGGACCATGTCTACTGGCCGCTGGAACACGCGACGTGGCATGGCTGCACACCGACGGACCTGATCTTTCCGTTCTTCCTGTTCATCGTGGGTGTGTCGTCGGCGTTGGCGATTGAACCTCGGGTCGCTAGCGGTGCCGATCGCGGCGCCCTGCTGCGCACGGCGATGTGGCGTGCGCTGAAGATCCTGGCCCTGGGTGTTGTGATCAATGTGCTGGCCTGGTGGATCATGCCCGGTGCGCATCTGCGCTTCCCTGGGGTATTGCAGCGTATCGGCCTGTGCTTTGCCGGTACGGCGGCGTTTGCCATCTATACCAAGCCACGCACGCAGTGGGCGGCGATCGGGGCGATCCTGCTTGGGTATTGGGCAATCCTCTTGGCGGGGGGCTCGTTCGATCCCTGGATCAATATCGTCAGTCGCTCGGATACGGCCCTGTTCGGGCGCTTCGTCTACGTGATCGATCCGGCCACCGGCCGAGGCCACGATCCGGAAGGCTTGCTCGCCTCGTTGCCGTCGTTGGCCACCTGCTTGATTGGCCTGTGTATCGGTCGCTGGTTGCGGGATGGGCGCCTGGGCGTGGTGTGGGCAGCCGGCATGGCGTGCGTATTGCTCGGTGCGGCGTGGGCGTTGGTATTTCCGCTCAACAAGAATCTGTGGACGTCCTCGTTCGTGCTGTGGTGTGCAGGATGGGCAGCGTTATTGCTGGCGCTGTTTCATCGCTTGGTAGACCGGCGCGGTTGGCCTGCCTTTGGGCGACGTTTCGGCATCAACGCGGTCGCCGCCTATGCGGGTTCCGAGTTGATGCAGATCCTGCTGCCGGGATTGGGTTTGCAGGATCCTATTTACACGCATGCGTTTTCCGGCTGGATCACGCCCATGGCAGGGCCATACGTAGCGTCGCTGGCATTTGCCGTGGTGTTTGTTGCAGTGTGGTGGCTGATCGTATACGCGATGGACCGCCGTCGTTGGTACGTCAAGCTTTAGTAATTTCTTGCGGTGCCTGAGCTATGATCGAGCGCTCCCTGGTGCGGTCGTTGCAGGATACCCATGCGTTTTCGTTGCAGTTTTGCCTTGAGCTCCATGTTGCTTGCCGGCTGCACCAGCCAGGCGATACAGCCACCGGCCCACACGACCCAGGTCGACGTACCTTCCATCCAGCGTCCCGCAGGAGAGACGCCGCAATGGTGGTTTCGCCATGGCGCCGCAGAAGCGGCGCGAGCCAACGGCGGAGCAGGCCATACGCAGAAGGCGAAGAACGTCATCGTGTTCCTGGGCGATGGCATGGGTGTGACCACCATCGCCGCGGCGCATGTCTATGCCGGCCAGCGCAAGGGCGTGGATGGTGAAAGCTATCGGTTGAGTTTCGAGAAGTTCCCGTACAGTGCGTTGAGCCGCACCTATGAGACCGACCAGCAGACTCCCGACTCGGCCGGCACCATGACCGCGATCATGACGGGTGTGAAGACACGCGCGGGTTTCATCGGCATTTCGCAAGTGCCCGTTCGCCAGGATTGTGCAGCCAGCAAGGGGCAGGAACTGGTCACGATGCTGGAGCTAGCATCGGCAGCGGGCATGAGCACCGGAGCCGTCACCACCACGCGTATCACGCATGCCACACCCGCGGCGACCTACGGACACTTGCCCGAACGCAACTGGGAGGTCGATACCGGTCTCACAGCCGCCGCCAGGACGGCCGGCTGCAAGGACTTTGCCGCGCAGCTGGTGGATTTTCCGCAGCGTGCGGGGCTCACCGTGGCCTTGGGCGGGGGCCGTACCGAATTCATGCCGGCCGCTCAGGTCGACCCCGAGTACCACGACAAGCATGGCCAACGTGCCGATGGGCGTGACCTGATTGCCGAGTGGAAGCGCCAGCATCCCCAGGGTGCGTATGTGTGGAACCTGGACCAGCTCCAGGCGCTGGATCTGTCACATACGCCGCAGTTGTTCGGTTTGTTCGAGCCTTCGCATATGCATTACGAACACGAGCGCGCCCAGGATCGCGCCGGTGAGCCAAGCCTGGCGCAGATGACCGCCAGCGCCATCGAGGTGCTCAAACAAAATCCGAAAGGCTTTTTCCTGATGGTGGAGGGCGGTCGCATCGATCATGCCCTGCACGCCGGCAATGCCTACCGTGCCCTGGACGAAACCGTGGCCATGGCCGATGCCGTGCAGGCTGCACTCGACCATACCGACCCGGCCGATACGCTGATCGTGGTCACCGCCGATCATAGTCATACGCTCACGTTTGCCGGCTACCCAAGGCGTGGCAACGACATGCTTGGCCTGGTGTCGGGTGTGACCGACAGCTACGACGAAAAAGGCAGCCCGGGTCCCGCGCTTGACGCGGCCGGCAAGCCTTACACGACATTGGGTTTCGCCAATGGTGCGGGCTATGTCGGCGCCAGCGACATTCAGCCGGAGGGCAGCAAGCACTTTCCTCACGAGCCCGGGCAATTCAAGGCCGCCACCATGGGCCGCCCAGACCTCACGACCGTGCGCACTGACGATCCATCCTACATGCAGGAGGCAACCGTGCCACTCAAGGCCGAGACGCATGGTGGCGAAGACGTTGCGGTATTCGCGTATGGCCCAGGCGCATCGGCTTTCCATGGCGAGATCGAAGAAAACACGATTTTTCACGTGATCGTGCAGCACACCCCGGCCCTGGTACGTGAGCTGTGTGCCTTGCAGGCATGCGATGCGCAGGGCTTGCCGATCAACCGACCGCTCTACAAAGACTGGATGGATTCACGCCAACGCTAGTGCACGCGCCTGTTGTCACGGTCATGCGTTAGATATCCCTGGTCGAACCTCCGGCAACGTGATCCACAGATACGCTGCTTTTCAAGCAAGATGCCTATTGGCTTACCACCGCGATCATGCCTCGTTGCGGGAAGCTGGATCACCACGGCGTCGCGATCTGGATCGCATCGACGCTGAACGGACGATACGGCTAAACGCAGGAGGCGACGTGAAAATCCCCGGTTCGATCAATTCAATGACGTGGCTGTGCTCGTCCGGTAAGACCCGGCTGACACTCAAGTTCGAGGCCCAGGTCCGGGTGGCGTCGCGCAAATTCGGCATGGACAGCGCTGCCCTCCGGCGTGATCAACGCGCCATCAATGACAGTCCCGTGGCCGCCAACGAGACCGTGTCGCCAGTCGGTGGCTTTGATGTGTTACCCCTGGCAAGCCCCCAAGGGGCCGCGCAAGTGCTGCGTATGCAATCGAACATGGCCTTGGCGCCACCGGATGCGCGAGCGGTGGCTAGGGAAATGATCATGCAGCGCCTGGGCGTCGACGGCGACAAGCAAATCGTTGCGCATTTCAAGGATGCCCAGGCCCGTGCCGAAGGCAAGCCAGATACCACGATGACCCTTACAGAGGCGGTCATGCAAGGTTTTTCCGCGCAGCAGGGGCACGGTGCCGGATGGGCGCTGGCAGACGGTATTGGAGGGGTGCTGGGAGGAGGGGCCAGCCCATCGCCAGGCCAGACCGTCGATGGTTTGATCCAAGGCCAGAGCCCCCTGGATATCGGCAAGAAAGTGGGTGAATTTATCTTCAGCCGTACCGCGATCGGCTGGATTTACAACACGGTCTTTGCACCCGGAAACGTGGTGGAAACCACCCGCGAGGATCTGCGCAACCTGGACGATGCCTTTGGTATTTTCCAGGCGAATGAAAAAGGCTTTCTGCCGGGAAATCAGACCCTGCGGCCCGATGGGGATGTGCTGCTACCGTCGGTGGCGGAGAGCTACTTCGAGGGCGGTTCCTTCGAACAGCTGCCTTACATCAAAAACCTCGACAGCCAGATCGCTAGCTACTGGTCCATGCATGGCAAGGAGTGGCCCGTGCTTGCGCGCTATGCGTTTGCCGCCCATGCGCGTGTTGCTCGCGACAAGGGAGAACTCGATCCTTCGCAGTACCGGATGGTGATGAAGGCGGCGGCACCCGCGATACCGCTGGAAGGCCCGGTGACATTGGCGCAGTTGAGTACATCTTCGCCCCCTGACACTTCAGTGCATGTCGAAAGATTTGGCTTCAGCGACAGCGCGGGCAACCGGGTGGCGTTGACCAACGTGTTGCGTTTCATCGAACCTCAGGGTGGCCAGACGCTTTATATCGCTGGTGGTGAACCGCGCTTCGTGTCCTTTGCCGATGCCGGTCATATGCAGCAATGGATGTCGGAACAGCTCGGCACGCCATCTGGCCGCGCGCAATGGGCTGCGCGCTTTCCGGCCGACGTTCGCCTGGACACGGGACCTGACGGAGCCGCAGCCATCATCCAGGCAGTCGCCCAGGGGGACGGGGGCGCGCAAAGTCGCATATCCGGGCAAACACTGTCCAAGGACCGGGACGTGTTCGTGGACATGTTCGAGCATGCGCGTGAGCAATCCATCCGGGACGCCAAAACGCACACCCGTTCGGCCTGGGAAATTTGGCGCGATAAGATCGACCGGATATCCATAGCCTTCGGGGACCTCGCGCCGCTGGTGCAGCTGAGTACGGGAGCCGACCGTGCCGTCAACGGCGACGACAAGCAGGAGCGTCATAAGGGTAAAGTCCAGATTGGCGACGGCCTGTTGGCCATCGGCGCCTTGGGGCTGGGTATGCTCCATAGCTCCGGCAAAGGTCAGGTGCCGCGAGCGTCGGAAGAGTTGGCCCAGGAAGCGGGCGGCGGCGAGCAGCCGGGTGGCGAAGTGATAGAAGTCGAACCGGCTGCCGTCACCGATTCTTCTGCCACCGACTTTCCCGCGCGCCCCGCGCTGCCGGGCCGAACTATTCATGTGCCCACCGACGGCGTCGATGGCGTTTACATAGATCGTGCCCATCCCACGATCCAGTGGAACAATAGCATCCTGAACGTCGTCTACGATGTCGCTGAAAAGGCCTGGAAAGAGCGGAGTGGCAGCCTTTACCTGTGGCGAGACCGTACCGGTGAATGGCAACGCGGCAGCCTCGATGAACTTCGTAATGCGCCGGACAAAATGGAGTCCAACTACGGCATGATGCTTGAACTGAGGTCCTTGCCGGCCTTGCGCGCTTCTGCCGAACTCCAGCCGATACCTCAGCAGATACACTCGATCTGGCTTGGCTCGAAACTTCCTGAGCATCTGGCCAGGAACATCATCGACAACGCGCACAACAGTCCCAGCATGGAACATGTTATCCACGTCGATGTCGACGGCCCTGAAGCCTTGCAATCCATCAAGGACGCGTTCAAAGATGGTCCTTCAAACATCAAGGTCAGTGTCTTACGCGAAGAGCCATTCTTCAATGAGTTCATGCAAAGCAAGGCGGGCAAGATCTTTGACCATTTCCGTTCGAAGAATCACGTCAACTATGCTGCCGCATCAGATGCGCTTCGCTACTGTTTAATTGATCGCTACGGTGGTATTTACATGGATACCGACGACACGATTACGTCACGGCTTCCTTCGACACCGTTGATGGCAGCCCCAGGAGAGATTCTGGCCAACTCTCCTGTTCAGCATGGCCTCTCCGGCCTGAAAGGTCTCAATACCAGTCATTTTGCCAGCCTTCCGGATAATCCAATCTTGAAGGAAGTCATCGAAAAAATGGCAACCCGTTTTGAGGTTAATCGCGAATATTTCGACAGTAAGCGACCGATGCATTCAGATGTTGACGCATTTCCAGAGTATGTCAAAAAGGTCTTCGAAACCACTGGGCCTATTCTTTTCAACGACATCCTGTCACGCCACGATCCCGCTTATAATGAGTTGGCAAAGGGAGGGCCGCTTCGCCTGGATATCATGCAACCTCCAGCCGAATATATGTCTCAGATGAAGGCAGTCGAGGAGCACCTTTTCCCGTTCATGGATCGATATCCGATCTCCATGGGAGGCGAGCACTCCTGGGAGACGACGCGCTGATCCAGAGCACATGATGGTCAACAATCTTCGCGCCAGTTGGCTCATGGCGTCGCCGGGACCATAAGCCACGCAGATTGTCCCTTGTAATCAGGCGGACCGGGCACTTGTCACGGCAACGCAAGATACGCCGGGTTACGCTGGTATCATGAAACGTATACTGCTTCTCGTCGTCTTGATCCTGGTTGTCATCATGTCCCATGTGCAGGCATCACAAGCCCCCATCGCGAGCAAGGTTATGGTCCTGGGGCATCGCGGCGCCAGCGCCTTGCGTCCGGAACATACGCTCGCTTCCTATGCCAAGGCGATCGCCGACGGCGCGGATTTCATCGAGCCAGACTTGGTCATGACGCGCGACGGTGTGATGGTGGCACGCCATGAAAACGAAATCGGCGGTACCACCGATGTAGCCCAGCATCCTGAGTTCGTGCAGCGCAAGACCACCAGAATCATCGATGGTCATAGCGTCACTGGCTGGTTCACCGAGGATTTTACCCTCGCCGAACTAAAGACGCTGCGTGCGCGTGAACGCCTGCCAGAGTTTCGCGGCACGCGCTATGACGGCCAGTTCCAGGTCCCCACGTTCGACGAGATCATCGATTTCGTGGCTGCCGAGGCTGCTACGCATGAGCGCAGTATTGGTATCATCCCGGAGATCAAGCACGGCACGTATTTCCAGAAGATCGGTTTACCGATGGAGCAGAAGGTCATCGCTGCCCTGGATGCACATGCTTACACACGCACCGCGCCAATAGAGATCCAGTCCTTCGAGACGGCCAACCTGCGCTATCTGCGCAGCCGTCTGGGCAAGAACCATCCGAACATTCGCTTGCTGCAATTGATCGACGATCTCGACCAGCAGCCGTTCGATATCGTCGCCACCGGCGGCAAACTGACATACGGTCAGATGTTGCAACCGAAAGGTCTGCACGATATTGCCACGTATGCCGATGCGATTGGTCCGAGCATGCGCGCGATCATTCCGCTGCGCGCCGATGGCCGGTTGGGCGAGGCCACCGAGGTTGTGCGCGATGCCCACGCCGAGCGCCTGGAAGTGCACGTTTATACATTCAGACCCGAAAATCATTTTCAGGCGAAGGATTTCTGGCAAGGCAGCGATCCGAGGCAGTTCAACGAAGCGGGATCGATAGCCGAGATCCGCGCCTATCTCGATGCCGGCATCGACGCGTTCTTTACCGATGATCCGGCGATTGGCCGCAAGGCGCTAGCTGGCCGTTGAGCCTGGTCAGGCTGGCGTTTCAAACAAGAAACGGCGCTACACTCGGACCGCGAAGGCGGAACCGGGGAGGAGCGCAGCCTTGAACACGCAGGAAACCATCATCACCTGGGCGACCCCGGTGTTCTTCGTGCTGATCGCGGTGGAGCTGTTTGTAGCGCGCCTGCAGGGGCGTAAGGCTTACCACGCCAGCGATGCGATCAACAGCTTGTCGCTGGGGGTGATTTCCCAGGTGGTTGCCGTTTTCACCAAGCTTCTGACCTTTGGTATCTACGCGTGGTGCGTGCAGCACCTGGCGCTCTTTCAACTGCCATCCCGCAGCATGTGGGTGTGGGTCACCGGACTGTTGTTCTACGACTTTTGCTACTACTGGCTGCATCGTTGTGGCCACGAAGTGAACATCCTTTGGGCTGCACACGTGGTGCATCATCAAAGCGAGGATTACAACCTCGCTACGGCGTTGCGCCAGACAGGCAGCGGGATGTTGCTGGGTTGGCTGTTCTACCTGCCGATGGCCTTTGTCGGCTATCCGCTGGAAGTATTCGTGGTTGTGGCGTTGGTCGATCTGCTTTACCAATTCTGGGTACATACCGAAGTCGTACGACGCTTGGGCTGGTTTGATCGGGTGTTCTGCTCGCCGTCCAACCACCGTGCACATCACGCCGTGAACGACCGATACCTCGATCGCAACTATGGCGGCGTGCTGATCATATGGGACCGCCTGTTCGGCACCTTCATCGAGGAAGACGACAATGATCGGCCCATCTATGGCACACGCTCGCCCTTGCGTAGCTGGAATCCGCTATGGGCCAATGCGGAGGTCTACTGGGCCACGTTCAAGGATGCCTGGCACGCGCGTCGCTGGCGCGACAAATTGCTCGTCTGGATCAAGCCGCCGGGCTGGCGACCCGCCGACGTCGCCGAACGCTTCCCCAAAGCGGCCTTCGATATCGATCGCGAACGTTTTGCGCCACCGTTGACTGCACCGATGCTGGTCTACAGCCTCGTGCAGTTCGCCTTACTGCTCGGCATGGGCGTGCATTTCCTGGATCTTGCCAAGCGCCTTCCGATGACGGAGCTGATCGGATATGCCGTCTTCCTGGTAATGAGTCTTTACGCGCTGGGTGCCTTGACCGAGGCACATCGTGCCGGACGCTGGCTCGAACTGGTGAGGCTGATTGCAACGGCGGCTATCCCGCTGCTGAGCGGCGGATGGTTTGGATCGCCTGTCATCGATATGCGCCTTCGGGTGGCGTTGATCGCATTGCCGCTTGTAAGTGCATGCGTGTTACTTGTAATCGTTCGCCGCGTTGCTCCGGGCATGACCTCGATCGCGGAGAGTGGCTTCGAGCCTTCAGGTGGCGCTACCCCTGCAACTGGCGTGGCCTTGCATCGCGATTGAAATCGCTCCTACGGACAGAGGGGACGGGCCATGCGCGCGCGTGCAGCATGGCACCCGCGATACAACCAGTTATGATCGCGTTACGTTTCCAGGAAGTCGCGCGATGAGTGTTTTGAGTAAATTGATACGCCACAAGCCGGTGGAGCAACTGCAGGCCGAGGCGGGCAAGCGCGGTGATTTCCGCAGGGTGCTTGGCCTATGGCAACTGACTGCTATCGGCATCGGCGGCATCATCGGCGTAGGTGTATTCGTACTCGCCGGTCAGCAGGCGGCTTTGAACGCGGGCCCAGCCGTGGCGCTTTCCTTCCTTATCGCCGGCATCGCCAGCGCTGCCGCGGCCCTGTGCTACGCCGAGTTCGCGGGCATGATCCCGGTCACCGGTAGTGCCTACACCTACGGCTATGCCGTGCTGGGCGAACTGGCGGCCTGGCTGATCGGTTGGGATCTGCTGCTCGAATACGCGCTGATCGTCGCAGTGGTGGCCATCGGCTGGGCCGGCTACGTACAGGCGGCCTTAAGCACTCTTGGCATCCATTTGCCCGCGTGGGCGCAAGGTGCCATTGGCACCGGCGAAGGCCACGTCTTCAACGTGATCGCTGCCTTGGTTACCTTGGGTGTATCTGCGCTGCTGATCTTTCGTACCGAATGGGGCGCTCGTTTCAATACCCTGGTCGTGGTGGTCAAGGTGCTCGCCGTAGCCCTGGTGATCGGCGTGGGCGTGTTCTATGTCGATCCTTCGCGTTGGACACCCTTCATTCCTGCACGTGTGGTGGGAGCTGATGGTGTTGGCCACTTCGGCTTCCAGGGTGTGGCGACCGCAGCGGCCGTGGTGTTCTTCGCCGTGTTTGGCTACGACACGCTGACCACCGCCGCGGAAGAGTCGAAGAATCCCCAGCGCGACCTGCCGCGCGCGGTGCTGCTATCGCTGGGTATTTCGATGACGATGTATCTGGCCGTATCTATGGTACTGACAGGTATCGCACACTACACCACGCTCAATACCGACGCGCCGGTAGCTGATGCATTCAAGGGGTTGGGTCTGCACTGGGTGGCGTTGACGGTATCGGTATCGGCGGTCTTTGGTCTCATCAGCGTGCTGTTCGCTTTCATGCTGGGCGCGACACGCATCTGGTTCGCGCTCGCACGCGACGGGCTTTTGCCTGGCTGGTTCGCCAAGGTGCATCCACGTTATGGCACGCCGCATCGACCGACCGTGGTGCTGGGCGTCTTTACCGCATTGGTGGCGGGTCTTTTTCCGCTCGACGAAGTCGCCAAACTGGTGAATATCGGCGTGCTATCGGCTTTCATCGTAATCTGTACGTCGATCATCGTACTGCGCGTGCGCAAGCCTCACCTGCAGCGCGCTTTCCGCACGCCTTGGGTGCCGTTGGTACCGTTGATCGGCATTGCCTTCTCGATCTGGTTGCTATCGGAGCTGCCGTTGGCCACGTGGGAACTGTTCGTGGTGTGGACCTCGTTGGGATTGCTGGCCTATTTCGGTTATGGCATCAGACATAGTCGATTGGAGCAGCACTAAGAAAAACGGCCGCGAATGCGGCCGTTTTTCCTGCGAAAGCGAACACTCAGAAGCGATATTCGAGCGATGCCGAGTAGGCGGCGATATTGGTGTTGGTTGCGCTGCCCTGGCTGCGGCGACCCATGCTCACGCCGTAGTTGTCGTAGTTCAATCCCAGGCTGACATGCTGGGTCATGTTGTAGCCCACACCGACGCCAGCATACCAACCGTTATTGGTGCTACGTAAGCTTTGCGACCGCGAAGGCACATCGTTGAACTGAGTAGTGGTCCGCGTCCGGGCATATCCACTATGGCCGGTGACGAACCAGCTTGGCGTAAAGTCCCACCGGGCGTTCACACCAAGCGTTGCTGCCTGGGTCCTGGCTGAAATGGTGCCTCCATCGAAAGAGGTCTTCGGACGGCCCAGGTAGGCATAGCCCATTTCCGGGCCGACGATACCGTTCCAGCGCCAGCCGAAGCGAGCGTTCTGGAACACACTCTTGTTGTGATCGACGCCTGCCGAGCGCAGTTTGGTCTGGCCCAGATTGCCTGCGACAAAGAAGTTGTCGAGAGGAGCGGCGTGGGCGATGAGGGGCAGCAAAGCTGCGGCGGCCAGCGTGGCCACGAAGAAGTTCTTGCGCATGAGAAGTCCATCTCTACGTTGTTGAGGTTCCGCCGCAAACGGCTCTACGGCGTGTCGCAGGTCAAATGAGGCGACTTACAGATCATAACTTACCCTTCTTAACTGGGCCTTTCCGGCGCCCTGCTGCAATGTCCGATCGCCCGTGACCTCTGGCAGGGGGTGCTGAAGGTCATGGGGGTCTAGCATCCCACGGTCAATTTGTGTCCAGCCCGGCGGCCACCCGCCGGGCCAAAGTGTCCATGGGAGACCTCCGTTGAAAGTTTCACGTCTTGCTTGTGCCGTGCTCGCCTCCGCCATGGGGTTGGGCAGTTTTGCCGCTGTCGCCGATGTGCCGGCCCCACAGAACGTACCCTACCAGGGCACCTTGAAGATCCACGTGGATGCAACCGATATCGCGCATCGCGTGTTTCGTGTGCAAGAGACGATTCCCGCCCAGGCCGGTCCGCTGACTCTGCTGTACCCCCAATGGCTGCCGGGCAATCATTCGCCGACCGGCCCGATCGACAAGTTCGCCGGTTTGAAGGTCACCGCCAACGGCCAGGTGCTGCCGTGGACGCGCGACCCGCTCAACGTCTATGCCTTTCATGTAGACGTGCCGCAGGGCGCCAGCGACGTGCAGGTGGAATTCCAGTTTCTCTCACCGCAGGACCCGCGCCAGGGCCGTGTCGTGATGACGCCAGAAATGCTCAATGTGCAATGGAACGCCGTGTCGGTGTATCCGGCCGGCTATTTCACCACCCAGATCAAGGCTGAGGCCAGCGTAACTCTGCCTGCCGGCTGGCAGCTTGGCACCGCCCTGGATGTCGCTGCGCGCAGTGGCGATACCGTCAGCTTCAAAGAAATCGACTATGACGACCTGGTCGATTCGCCGATCTATGCGGGCAAGTACTTCAAGCGTGTCGATCTCGATCCGGGCGCCAAGACACCGGTGTTCCTGAACATCGTGGCTGACGATCCGAAGTTCCTGGAGATCAAGCCAGAGCAATTGAAGGTGCACCAGAACCTCGTGCAGCAGATGTACAAGATGTACGGCGCACACCATTACAACCACTACGACTTCCTGCTGTCGCTCAGCGAGAAGATGAGCGGCAATGGCCTGGAACATCATCGCTCCAGCGAGAACGGTGTCGGTACGAACTATTTCACCGAGTGGGACAAGAGCGCCGTCGAGCGCGACCTGCTCTCGCATGAATTCAATCACTCGTGGGATGGCAAGTATCGCCGGGGGGCCGACCTGGCCACCCCGAGCTTCAATGTGCCGATGCAGGACAGCCTGCTGTGGGTGTACGAAGGCCAGACCCAGTTCTGGGGCTACGTCATGGCCGCGCGTTCCGGGCTGTGGAAGGAAGACATGGCGCGCGACATGCTCGCCTACGTGGCCGCGACCTATGAGAAGGGGCGTCCGGGCTTGCAGCTGTGGCGCAATATCCAGGACACGACCAACGACCCGATCATCGCGATGCGCCGTCCGCTGCCGTATCGCAACTACCAGATGAGTGAGGATTACTACTCGGGTGGCCAGATGATCTGGTTGGACGTCGACGGCAAGCTGCGCGAGTTGTCGGGCAACAAGAAGACCATCGACGATTTCGGCAAGAACTTCTTCGGCATGAAGAACGGCGAGTGGGACGTCAACACCTACACCTTCGAGGATGTGGTCAAGACTCTCAACGATATCCAGCCCTACGACTGGGCCAAGTACCTGCGCGAGCGCCTGGACGGTCATGGCCCGATCACCGGTGGTATCGAAGCGCACGGCTGGAAGCTGGTCTACACGGACAAGCCATCGGATGCGATCAAGGGAGTCGAGGCTCGCCGCGGTTCGACTGACCTGACCTATTCGCTTGGTGTGTCGGTGGGCAAGGGCGGCGACATCGCCGACGTGTTGTGGGATGGCCCGGCATTCAAGGCTGGCCTGTCGCCGGGCATGAAGCTGATCGGTGTCAACGGCAAGGAGTTCTCCAGCGACACGCTGAAGGACGCCGTGACCGCCTCGTCCAAGGACAAGAGCAAGCCGGTCGAACTGCTGGTCAAGAACTTCGATGAATTCCAGACCATCCGCATCGACTACCACGACGGCCTGAAGTACCCGCACCTGGAGCGCATCCAGGGCAAGCCGGATCGTCTGGCCGAACTGCTCAAGGCTCGCTGAGTTCCAGCCCCCATCATTGAAAGACCCTTCCCCTGGCAGGGAAGGGGTCTGATGAATCGGGGAGGGGGCGCCCACGCCGTGAGGCTGGGCCTCCCCGCCAAGCTCCGCTATACTTACCAGACTGCCCCGGGCCCACGTGCTCGCGGCACGTCCACCATGCGCCCGTAGCTCAGCCGGATAGAGTAGTGGCTTCCGAAGCCATTGGTCGGGGGTTCGAATCCCTCCGGGCGCGCCAATACCAGTCCAGAAGCGCCCAGTCGCGTTCAGGTGAAAAGCGAGTAAGGTAGTGAGTACGTGGCAATGCCATAAGCGCCGTTCCTCGCGGCGGCTTACTTGCATGCCTATCGATAGCGAGCTTCGTGCTTTGAGGCCTGGCGACAGGGTCTATCGTGTACTTTGCACCGGTGGCCTATGCATTGAGGTTCGTCCATCAGATGCAAAGCTCTGGTGCTCTCGTCGCGCCGGTAGATCGAGCAGGGCGGCGCTCGGTGAATATCCGGTGGTCTCCCTTGCCGAGGCGCGAACTTGGCGAGGTAACGCGTGTACTCCTATCAAGGGGCGAAGCCGGTACACACCACGAGAGTGCAGCGAAGTCGAAAAAGGTGGGAATTACTTCTGTCAGACTTTCAAGGATGTGTTGATCACCACGAAATCGCGACACAAAGCAGACCGTTCCCCTTATGGGGTTGACGGCTTAAGCGAGGCAATCCAGCCATCTATCGCTTTATCGTCGTCCAAATGAATGGACGGCTCATAGACCTGACGGCTCGCGCGGTATCGTCCCTGAAGGAGTTGGACCGGGATGGTGGCGTCACCTCGCCCGCTCGGCAACGAGATGGATTCCACTTCTGTGTAAATGGTGTCCCACCCTGTCGCCTGACCCACTTGTACGACATGGGGCGCCTCCAAAACCCGGTCCATGAAATCAAGGCATGCGCTGATGCAAGCACTATCGGTAATGACAAAGACTTTCTTTGGGCCAGCCTTTAGTGCGCCTCGATCCACGGTTGGAACGATCGGTTCCTGGTAAAGCAGTTGGTTATGGTTTACGGCGCCACGCAGTCCGGAGAGCAACTGGTCATATCCGGCTAGTTCAGTGGGGTAGCGCTGAGCAATTCGAGGTCGCCTTTGCTCAAGATCGCGCAGAACATTGCGTGATGCGCGCCATGCTGAACTTTTTGCCCGCCGACCGGCTAGTGCAGGAAGCGCGTGATTTCCCCAGATGGCCATGAGCACGCGATCACCTGGCTCAGATGCACCGCCACCGTTGCCACGCAAGTCGATCACTAGCGTGCCCGGTGTGTTTCTTGCCAGCTCCTTCTCCGCTTGGTCAATGGCGTGAATTACGTCGTCAAAACCAGGTTCGCCGGCGTAAAAAGTAGGTAGCCTCAGGAGCCAAATATCCGAGCTGAGTTGCTCAAAGCCTCCTCGTCGCGTCAGCGCAGCCCCGGGAGGCGGAGACGCGGCGTCCTGAGTATCGTTCAACTCCACGCTTAGATGAGGGTCTTCAAAACTTGCCACATAAGCGGTTAGAACGTCGCGGTAGTCACCGACCGTTCGCGCTTTATCAGCCCTTCTAAGAGCTTTACGTGCCGCCTCGTTTGCCCTTCGCCGAAAAGCCGGATCGCCTGGGTTCACCATGCCAGGATGGTCTTGTGCGATTCGGGCGGACAAAAAACGAACGTCATCGCTTGCATCACGTGCGACGTCGCGAGCGTGGACAAAAGAGCATGTCGTGGCAAGCACGATGCCGATGGTGGTGATCCAGGTGAAGAAGTTCATACGCTGGTTCTCGGATGCCGTACTGTTGCCGGGCTTCAGGCGCACTTTGGCGATGCATCTGCGTGCTGTCCAGTAACTATCGGCACCCTTCAGAGTTGAAAAGATCCATCTTTCGATGGACCGAAGCGGACACTCTGGTAGGCGGACACGTGAGAAGCGACACGGTAATCATCACCGGCGGTATGCCTCCGATGCCCGGAGCAGGCATTCAATTCGGCAGACCACAACGGCTTGCACAACTGCTTCATGGCCAGGCGCGGCCAGGTCGTAAGTCATGGAGATCGCTTCCATCGCCATGCGCTTGTTCGGCCGAGATGCTCCGGCATCTTCGATAGAAATGAACTTCTTCGGCGGATCGTTCGAGCGGCGCCAAGTTTGCCCAATGAGGGGTTCGGCCTGGATCTGCACGACCTATCGAGGAAGCGCAAGCCAGGCACGAGCTCCCTGGATCATGGAGCGAATCTTGCTGCTTGCCCGTTCATGGTCAAGCCATGGGTTGGCGGGCGCAAGAGATCATGATCATTCGGTTGCAAACAGAACTGCCCAAAAGCGTGGAGCGCTTCGATGCGAAGCTGCTCGTCAAGAATGCGCGCAAAGGAAATTTCATGCTGGCGCTGTTCAAGTTTAGCCGCGCATTGTCATACCCTGTGAACGCACGGCAGCAAGCCACGTGTCTTGAACATGCCATGGTAACGTCATGACCGCCGCTGCCCACGATTCGTTGGCTTGCCGGCTGGTCGGCATGCTACTCAAGCTCAATCGCTGGTTCGATAAGATCATCGGCTTGTGGGTCAATACGCGTTGTAGCCGACTGGATGTATAACCGGGCCGTAGCGTCCGGATAAACCGTAATTGGGAGACTGTGTGAGCAACGATCAAGACGATCCGAAGTGCCTCGTGTTCAATCCGCCGTTAGTGGCGCTGCTCTACAAAGCGGAGCAAACCATGGGCGCTCCACTCACGGAGGCTCAGGTGCTAGCCATCCGGGACCATGCCATCTGCGTTGTTCTCCCTTATAACGTAGCCGTCGCAGGGGAAAAAGCCAGAGGCTATCCTGATATCGTTGCTGAAAATTGCTGGGCCGAGTGGCAATTGGCACGAAAGCAGCTATTTGAGCAAGGCTCCTAACAACTCGTTCAAGGCGGACGGCTTCGCCGTCGCTTGACTCCAGCGTTAGGCCACGACTACCGATTCTGCATCCTGTATTTTCATTGACCGGTCAAAGTGGAGCGCTGCTAGCCAGCGCAACGGTGGCCAGTACGATCGCAACGCCACCCAATATGAGGGCATCCGCTGCAAGTGCTCTATTTGCACCCGGTCGTTCGTCTGCACGCTCGGGGAGCAGCAGCAAGCGTATGAGGTCGACAAACGCTTTGTTTGGTATAAACCAACCCTGTGCGGCGTGTGCAAGGCTGCTAGGTCCGGCTCCGATGGCGCGGGCACCGTGGCCTGACAAGTCGTCCAGGCGGACGCCGTAGCGGCGCCGCTTAACTCAAGCGTTAGCCGAGGAAATATGGCCGAAACCTATTTGCAGTTCGTTCCCGTCGACCCGGCATACCAGCCGTCGCTGGCCGCCCTTGAAGAGGCAAGGGAACTACTTGAGTCCATCCTTCCTCAAGCTCGCGAAGTTACTGCCGGTAACTATCCGGGAATCCAGTTCTTCGACTCCGGACAGGAATGGGAATATCCGACGTGTCCGCATTGTGGCGCAGGCTCAGAGGACTGGTTTCAACATGCCATGGAACACGCATGGAATGAGAGCGAGGGCGCGTATCACGACCTATCAATAACTACTCCCTGCTGCAACAGTAATATCCTGCTGTCTCAACTCCACTTTCCGGGTGGCGACCGTTTCGCCTCGTTCCTCCTCGAAGCATCCAGCCCATGGGGCGACACGACTCCAGCTCAAGACCTTCAACTTGAGACCATTCTTGGCTCCAAGCTCATCAAAAAGTTAGTTGCAAGGTAGGCTGCGCCAGCTAACAAACCATTCGAGTCGGACGGCTACGCCGCCACTCAATTCCGGCGTTAGGCTCCAATGTCAGCGATTCTGCTTCTTGTTGCTGCCGCGGTAGTCTACGGATTTGCTCTTCGGGGGCTTGCCGAGTTTCTCGCTCACGTGAGCTTTGAAGATGGCGTGACAAGGAAAAGATAATCGCTACTCAATAGCCATCGATCTCTCGTTGCCTCCAGCATGCCTCGTGACGTGTTGTTTGGGGTGCTCAAGCGTCCCGCGTCCCCAGCAATACCCGCCCGAAATCCTGCAATGCCGGTCGCGAGAGTTTGTACAGCGCGGCCGGTCGGCCTGCGCCCTCATGCACGCGCGCGCCGCGTGCGCGCACGATCATGCGTTGCTCGGCCACCTTGCGGCGGAAGGTCGATTGATCCAGTTGTTGGTTCAGCACAGCCTCGTAGACGGCCATGAGTTCGGGCAGGGTGAAGGTATCGGGCAGCAGGAACGCTGGTAGCGAGGAATAGGCGGCTTTGCCTCGTACGCGATCCAGTGCCTGGGCCACGATGGCGGTGTGATCGAAGGGCAGGCTGGGACAGGGGCGTACGGTGACCCAGCGAGTCCGTTGCGCGTCCAATCCGGTGACCTTGTGCTCGGGCACCAGGGCGAGATAGGCCACCGACAGCGACCACCCGCGCGGATCGCGATCCGCGCTGCCAAACGTGCACAGTTGTTCGAGGTAGGCGACGTCGCCGCCGGTCTTGCTGCGGAACACGCGGCGTACCGTGTCTTCCAGCGCGTGGTCCTCGTCCGTATGCACGAAGCCGCCGGGCAAGGTCCAGGCGCCCGGGGCAACGGGTGAATCGGCCGCGCGTTGCGCCAGCAGCAATTGCAGGGCGCCCTCCTTGAGGGTGAGGACGACGATATCGGTAGTCACGATCGGGGTGGGGTAGTCGTCGCTCACGATGAGCTCCTCAAATTTCTTTTGCTTTGCAAAAAATTACCTGATTTTTCGAGCTGAAACAATGATCTTTGGTCAAAAATTTGCCTCATTATTATTTAATTGCAAACAACAAATATTTGCTAGCATATCGCCATGGACCTGCTCACCGCCTCTGCTGCTGATTTGCTTGCCGCCACCGACGCGCAGTGGGAAGCCGCACTGGGTGTCGCGCTGACGGAACGATTGACATTGCTGCGTCGCTTGTCCGGGCGCTGGCACCCGGACCATTGCATCGATTCCCAAGCGGCTGCGGTGTTTGCCCGTATCCAACGCCAGCGTCGGCGCGTGTCTGGTGGTTCGCGGATGCTGGCGCCCGATCGCCGGGCTACTGAGGCACGTCCGGTTTTTGAAAGCACGGCGACAGCCGATGGTCGTCGCTGGACGATGCCCTACCTGGCGACCTATGCCAGTGAGCTCGGTGCGGTCTACATCGGGCAGCGCAGTTTGCTCGAAGTGGTGCCATTGAATATGGCCGACCTGGCCGAGCGTAGCGTCGCGCAGACATCACGATGGACGTTCGCTTCCGCCGGCATGGAGGAGCAGATCCGTCCGTGTCTGCCTGCGCCCGCCACGGTGCATCGCACGGCCGACGCGGTGCTGGTGGTGCGCCCTCGTGACCCCGCGCTGGTGCGGCTGGCCGACGTCATGGCCCACGTCGGCACCGTGCCGCCTGAGCATGTAGCCTGGATCGGTAGCGGTCTGTGGAACCTGGCCTGCTATCTGGAGTATGCGCAGCGCGCGCATCCGGCGATCGATGCCTCCACGGTGTGGATCGATACCGTGCGTCACCGCGTGGCGTTGCTGGGCGGCTGGGCTTATGCCGGTCGCATCGACGAGCGCTGGGCCGCGCTTCCGGGCAACACCCTGGCCGACGTTACGCCCGCATGGCGCGGTGATCCGGTCCAGCGCAGCGCGCTCGGTCACATCCGCATCCGCCGCTTGCTGCGCGCATTGCTCGGTGACGCCACTGGCATGGGGCCGATAACGGCCAGGGCACCGGCGGCATGGGTCACCTTCGCCCGCAGTCCGGCTGCCGGTAGCGCGATCGACCAGTATCGGTCATGGAAAAAAGTCGTCGAAACAACGTTTGGTCCCCCTCGCTTTGCGACATGGGATCTGTCCACAAGCACCATTTATCCGGAGAACTGATATGGGCTCTGCACGTTGGAATCCCAGTGACTGGGATCGTTATGCCGCTTCCACCAGCAGCAAGTCGCGTGGCGCTATCTTCGCGTCGCGCGGCATGCACGCTGCGCTCGATCCGAAGAACATCACCCTGCGCGAATCGGTCGATTCCGATCTCAACCCGCAATCGACGCCCATCATCGTGGCGCTCGATGTCACCGGCTCCATGGGCAGCATTCCCGAGGCGCTGATCAAGGGCAGCCTGGGCACTTTCATCGACGAGGTCTACCACCGCAAGCCGGTGACCGACCCACACCTGATGTTCATGGGAGTGGGCGATGCCTTCTTTGATCGCGCACCGCTGCAAGTGACACAGTTCGAAGCCGACCTGCGCATCGCCGAGCAATTGTCGTCCATCTACCTGGAGGGCGGTGGTGGTGGCAACGCCAGCGAGTCCTACCACTTGCCTTGGTATTTCGCCGGCGTGCGCACGAAGACCGACTCGATCGCCAAGCGCAACACCAAGGGCTATCTCTTCACCGTGGGCGATGAGCAGGTGCCACCGGCACTGACGGTCGCCCAGGCCCAGGCCATTTTCGGCGACGATATCGAGCGTGATTACAGCCCGGCGGACTTGCTTGCCCTGGCCGAGCGCTATTACCACGTGTTCCATATCATCGTGGAGCAGGGCAATGCGTGCAGTTCGCCGGCGAGTCGCGATGCGGTGTTCGACAGTTGGCATCACCTGATGGGGCAGCGTGTGATTCCCCTGTCCGACTACACGCGGCTGTCGGAAGTACTGGTATCGACCATCCAGGCCAACGAGGGTGCACACGCGGCAGATGTTGCCGCCAGTTGGACCGGTGATACGGCGTTGGTGGTGCGCCGTGCCCTCGCAGGACTCCCCAGCCCCACTGCGGGGGCGACACCGGCACTCACTCGCTTCTAAGTCGCGGAGCTGAACATGGTCATACGCATGCAGGCGGTTATCGGGGCGGGATTCGGTGACGAGGGCAAAGGCCGCACGGTAGACGCCCTGGTCGCCGATGCTCATCGGGACGGCCTGAATGCCTGGGTGGTTCGCTTCAACAGCGGAGCCCAGGCGGGTCACACCGTCGTGACGCCCGATGGCAAGCGCCATGTATTTCATCAGGTTGGCAGCGGGGCATTGCTCTGTGCCCCGACCTACCTCGGGGCCGAAGTAGCGTTGAACCCCTGGTTGCTTGGCGCCGAGCTGGATGCACTGGCCGGCATGGGCGTGTCCGCGCCGTATCTGGTGGCCGATCCGCGTGCGCCGGTGTCGGTGCCCTGGGACGCGATGATCAACCAGGCGCTGGAACACGCCCGTGGCGAGGGGCGTCATGGCAGTTGCGGCGTGGGTTTCGGAGAAACCGTGGAGCGCTCGCGGCACGAGGCCTTTGCCCTGCGTGGGCAGGACCTGGCGTCTGAGGCGCGCGTGCGAGCCCGTTTGGCCGTGATCCGCCACGAGTATCTGCCAGGCAGGCTGGCGCAGGCGGGGCTATCCGGCGATGCCCTGGGCCCCTGGATGGACAGCGTGGCTCTGCTTGACCGCTTCGTGGCAGACGCCCTGGCCCTGGGCCGTCGCCTGGTATGGCGCGCCACGCAGGTGCTGGCCGACCAGGATGTGCTTGTCTTCGAGGGCGCCCAAGGATTACGGCTGGACCAGGATCTGGGTGATTTCCCCTTCGTGACCCGATCCCATACCGGTTTGCCGGGCATTGTTCGCGTGCTCAAGGATGCCGGCCTGGATACGATCGCGCCGTTGGAGGCGCACTATGTGACGCGTGCCTATCGCACCCGCCATGGTGCCGGGCCATTGGCCGACGAGCTTCCTGGTCCATCCGCGCCGGATTTCCATGACCCGACCAATGTGCCCAATCCTTACCAGGGCAGCTTACGCTTCGCCCATCTGGACCCCATCGCGTTGCGTGACGACATCTGGCGTGATCTGCGGCGAGGTTCCACCGAGAACGCGACTGTGGGGGTGTGCCCGATGCTCGAAGTCACCTGCCTGGACCAAATGGGACCGCATACGATGTGGCGTGATGGCCGCCGTTGGCCCACCGCCGAACTGGCGCAGGCCACGGCCGATGCGATCGGCATTCCCCTGGCTGCACAGGCATGGGGACCTGCCCGCACGGATCGACGGGAAGCCGGCACGAGCAGGGGGCATCGGGATGCTATCGCGACGGAGTCGTCGTTGAGCCCGTGTCTGTAAGTGGCTCTGCGTAACGGACCGAACTGACGTGACGCGTGATGAAGGTTTGTTCAGGATCACCGTGCCGCCTGTCCGCGAAATCTTCGTCGCCTGTGCGAGGATGACGGCTCGCATCGCCAGCAATACAGGGACCTTGACGTTACATGGCCGTCGCGCAACAACCGCTTTCCATTCGCATCGCCGGCACGGGTGAACACGTTGCTGCGCGTCGCGTCACATCCGATGAGCTCGATACCCGTTGGCGCAAGCCTTCTGGATGGACCCAGCGTCATTCCGGCGTGCTGAGTCGTTTCTTCGCCGCTGATGGAGAAACCACGTCCTCGATGGCTGCCAGTGCGGCCAGGCAGGCGCTGGCCGCTGCGGGGCTGGAGCCGGGCGATCTCGATGCCATCGTTTCAGCATGCAGCGTGATGGAGCAGGCCATTCCATGCACAGCGGTATTGATCCAGCGTGCATTGGGCCTGGGCGGCAGCGGTATCCCGTCCTTCGACATCAATGCGACCTGCCTGAGTTTCATTGCCGCGCTCGATATGATCAGTGCCGCCATGGCCATCGGGCGATATCGTCGAGTGCTGCTGGTGTCGAGCGAGGTCGCTTCGGCGGGTCTGAATTGGGACGATCCGGTCACCGCCATGCTGTTTGGCGACGGCGCGGCAGCGGTGGTGCTGGAGCATTGCGAGGGCGCCTCGTCGCAATTGCTGGGCGTGCGTCTGGAGACCTATGCCGATGGCGCCGAACTTTGTCAGGTGCGCTCGGGCGGTACACGTATCCGATTGCGCGACGATCCAGAGGCTTTCCGGCAAGGTGCGTACTTCGAAATGCACGGACCGGCGACGTATCGCATGGCGGCCAGGCTTTTGCCGCCTTTCCTGGAGCGCCTGTTTGAGTGCGCCGATGTGTCCATCGATGGGTTGTCGTGCATCGTGCCGCACCAGGCCAGCATGAAAGGCCTGGCCCATCTGGAATCGGCGTTGCAGTTGCCGGCAGGCATGTTGTTTCGCGTACTGGCCATGCGTGGCAATCAGATGGCCGCATCGATTCCCGTGGCCCTGCACCAGGCCATCGAGGCCGGCCGCATTCGTCGTGGCGATACCATCGCCCTGGTGGGCTCGGGCGCTGGCCTGTCGTTTGGCGGCGCAGTGCTGAAGTACTGAGCGAGGGCGCCTGACATGTCTCGTGTTCTGGTTACCGGTGCATCCGGATTTATCGGCAGCCATATCGCCCAGCGCCTGCACGCCGCCGGCCACGACGTGCTTGCCATGGGGCGCGATACGGCGCGACTGATGCCACTGACATCGGCAGGTTTGCGTACGCGATCGATCGATCTCATCGATGGCGAACTGGCGTCCAGCCTGGCGGGCGTCGACGTCGTGATCCATTCGGCTGCGCTGTCTTCCCCCTGGGGGCGGCGCGAGGATTTCCTCGCCGCCAACGTACACGCCACGCAGCGCCTGCTGGATGCCGCTCTTGCACAAGGCGTGTCGCGCTTCGTGCACATGTCGTCGCCAAGCATTTATTTCCGCTTGCAGGATCGCTACGGCATTGGCGAAGCGTTCGAGCCGCCGGTTCGCTGGATCAATGCCTACGCCGAAACCAAATGGCTGGCCGAGGAGCGCGTGCGTCACGCGGTGACGCTGGGCCTTCCCTGCGTGATGCTGCGCCCACGGGCGGTGTTTGGCGAGGGTGATCGGGCGATTTTTCCGCGCGTGCTGGCACTGGCCAGACGCGGCTGGTTTCCGCGCGTTGGTAATGGCCAGGCCATGATCGACGTCACTTATGTCGGCAATGTCGTGGATGCAGTGGAAGCGGCGATGCAGCCGAGCGCGCCATCCCAGGGCCAGGCGTTCAACATCACCAACGGCGAGCCGATGGCGGCCATCGATCTGTTGCGCCTGTTGTTTTGCGCCACGAAAAGTGACGTGCGCCTGTTACCACTGCCGCGCTCGCTGGCGCTGACGTTGGGCGCGTTGAGCGAGACGATGGCGCGGGCCTTGCCTGGCCAGCCCGAGCCCAGGCTCAGCCGTTACGGCGTGGGCGTGCTTGGCTTCTCGCAGACCCTGGACATCACTGCGGCGCGCGAGCAACTGGGTTACCGCCCCCGCATAAGCATCGAGCAAGGCGTCGCCCGGTTCGCCACATGGTGGAAGCATCATGCCGCGCCTTGAATGGCGGGCCTATGAGGCCGGCTACTGCATGCACCCGGAATGCGCCACTCGCGTCGGCGCGCCGTTCAAGGCGGCACGTTATCCCTCCCTGGCATTTGCCTTGAAGCATCCGACGCGCGGCTGGGTCTTGTTCGATACCGGTTATGCACGGCATTTCATCCAGGCCACCCGGCACCTGCCCGAACGCCTGTACCGCACGGTGACACCCGTGCATCTGGGCGAACACGACGGATTGCGCGAGCAGCTACGCGCCGATGGCATCGCCCCGGAAGATGTCGGCTGCATCGTGCTGTCGCATTTCCATGGCGACCACATCGCAGGAGTGCGTGATTTTCCCCAGGCAACTCTGCTGTGCGCCCGCGAAGCCTGGGATGACTTGCGCGCACGCGGACGCATCGATGCGCTGCGTCACGGCCTGCTGCCCGCCTTGCTGCCGGATGATTTCCTGTCCCGTGTGTGCTGGATCGAAGATGCGCCACGCGTGGCCCTGCCACCGGCATGGATGGATTTCGGGCAGGGTCACGATCTGTTCGGCGATGGCAGCCTGCTGGCCATTGCCTTGCCAGGCCACGCCGCCGGACATTACGGCGTGTCGTTCCAGGCATCCGATGGCCAGCCCATGTTTCTGATCGCCGACGCGGTCTGGTCCATCGAGTCTGTGCGTACGAACACGCCGCCGCCGGCCCTGGTCACCGGCATGCTGGGCGATACGCAGACTTATCGCCGCACCCTGGCGAATCTGCACCGGCTGGCGGAATCCGAGCCTGCACTGCGCATGTTGCCTTCGCATGGCAGCCTGGAGCACTGTCGATGAGCCGCCTGCGTGATGGGCTGGCCCTGCTGCGCCATTACGTGGCTGCTCGTGGACGCCTTCATCTGCGCGATCGTGATGCGCTGCGCGCGCATCAGGAGCGACGCTGGCGTGCGCTGGCGACCTTCGTGACCGGCCATTCGCCGTTCTATGCAAGTTACGCCGGGCAATCGCTGGAAGTGTTTCCCGTGATGGACAAAGCGGCCTGGATGGCGGCATTCAATCGTATCAACACCGTGGGCCTGGATCTGGACGACGCATGGACGATCGCCACCCGCGCGGAGGTCTCGCGCGATTTTCGCCCCGACTGGCATGGCATCGCGATCGGCCTGTCCACGGGCACATCCGGTGCGCGTGGCGTGTTCCTGGCCTCGCGTCACGAACGACTGCAATGGGCTGCCGCCATGCTGGCCAGGATGCTGCCGGATGGCCTGCTGGCGCGTGCGCGCATCGCCCTGTTGCTGCGCGCGGGCAGCAATCTTTATGACACGCTCGATGGTGGCGCGCGCCTGTCGTTTCGCTATGTCGACCTGACCCAGCCGTTTGCCGACGTACTGGCGCAACTGGCGCATTGGCAGCCGAGTGTCCTGGTCGGGCCGCCCAGCGTGCTTGCGCTGGTGGCCGATGCGGTGCGGGCCGGACGCCTGCACCTGGCCCCGGCTCGCGTGGTGGCCGCCGCGGAGGTCCTGGACGAGATCGACGAACGTCGCATGCGCGAAACCTTCGGCGTGCGCATCGAACAGATCTACCAGGCCACCGAAGGCTTCCTGGGAACCACCTGCGTACATGGCACGCTGCACCTGCATGAAGACGTGCTGCTGTTCGAAAAGGATTGGATCGATCGCGAAGGACGGCGCTTCGCGCCCGTGGTCACCGATCTGTATCGCCGTACCCAGCCAGTGATCCGCTACCGTCTCAACGACGTCCTGGTCGAGCGTGCGACGCCGTGCCCGTGTGGCTCGCCCTTTACGGGTATCGAGCGCATCGAGGGGCGGGAGGACGATATCCTCTGGCTGCGGCACGTCCGTGGCCAGGGATGGGTTCCCGTTTTCGCCGACGTCCTGTCGCGAGCGCTGCTCCAGGCTGATACGGCGATTGTCGATTACCGCATCGAGCAGCGTGCCCTCGATCATCTGCACCTGGCCGTCGAGCCCGCACCCGATCCGGCGCGCGGCGATGCCATCCGTGCAGCGATCCGCACGTGCATCGCGCGGCTGGACGGCGTCACGCCGGCCCTGACGATCGACGGTGCGATTGATCGGCGTGACGAGCGCAAATGCAGGCGCGTTCGTCGCCTGTGTGGAGCACCCGATGCCTAAAGTGCTCATTCTCGGCGCGCGTGCGCCGGTCGCGCTCGACCATGCACGACGCTTCGCGCACCAGGGCTGGTCGGTGGTCGTGGCCGATAGTGCATCCTGCCGGCTTTCGGCCTGGTCGCAGGCTGTTTCCGCCTGTGTGCGGCTGCCCTCGCCCCGATGGGAGCCGGACGCCTTCGCGCGCGCATTGGCCGAGGCGCTACGCCAGCATCGCATCGATCTCGTGCTGCCGACGTGCGAGGAGGTCTTTCATCTGGCACGCCATCGGGTAAGCCTGCCCGAGTCGGTACGCGTGGCGACGTCTGATCTTGCCTTGCTCGATCGCTTGCACAGCAAATGGCAGTTCCTCGAACTGGCGCGCGAATGCGGTATCGCGGTACCGGCCAGTGCGCGCGTGACTACGCTGGACCAGGCGCGGCATTGGGCAGGCGAGGATGGCGTGGTGCTCAAGCCAGAGTATTCGCGCTTTGGTACCTTCGTTCGGCTGTACAGACAGGGCATTGCGGTCGATGCCCCTGAGCTTGAGCCTGTTGGCGCCTGGGTCGTGCAGCGGTTCTGCGAAGGACGCGAATTATGTTCCTACAGCATCGCCGATCGCGGTCGCCTGCTGGCACATGTCGTCTATCGTCCGGTCTATCGCCTGGCGGGCAGCGCGAGTTTCTGGTTCGAATCCCAGACCTTGCCGGCGATCGATCGCAAGGTCGCCGCACTGATCGCGCATACCGGCTTCACCGGACAGATCGCCTTCGATTGGATCGAGTCACCGGAAGGCGATGTATGGCCGATCGAATGCAATCCGCGCGCCGTCAGCGGCGTGCACCTGTTCGGCCTGGACGATGCGTTGCCGGCTGCCTTGATGGGCGAGGCGATCGGTATGCTGCGACCGTCTTCGTCGCAGCCATGCATGCTCGGTTCGGTGATGGCCACGGCCGGTGCCTGGCAGGCGTGGCGACAAGGTCGCTGGGCATCCTGGCGCGAAGACCATCGACGCGCGCGCGATGTGGTGGCCCTACGAGGCGACCGCCGTCCGATGTGGGGTGGCCTGTTCGACATGGCCAGCCTCGCCGGCATGGCCCGGCGTCAGCGCCTGAACCTGCGCCAGGCATCCACGCATGACATCGAATGGGACGGTCTGCCGGCATGAGCCGCCTGCCGCATATCGCCATCGATGCCTTCAATGCCAAGGCGGCGGCTTATCTGCAATTGCATCGCGGTCAGCCCACGCAGCCCTTCATCGCCAATGTGCAATGCCAGGTGGATGCGATCGATGCTGGCGGCGTGCTGTTTCCCGTGACCGTCAACCATGGCGAGCTGGGCAATGCCTGGGTGTGTTCGCCGCTGACGACCTACGGTCATTACGCGCGCGAGGAAGTCGATCGTCTCGGGCGCCCGTGGCTGGCGGCGCCGTTGCGCATGCTGGCGGCCGGCTTCGCCCATTGGTTGCAGCACGCCGATATCGATCGTGCCGTGGCGATCAACAACTGGCTCGTCTCCACCAATGCATACCCGGATCTGTGCGATGTCGATCTCGGCCTGGTGATCGCGCAGGCCCGTGAACGCTGGCCCGGGCATGCCCTCTGGTTTCGCTCGCTCAATACCACGCATCATGCGGCGTGGCTGCAACGGCTGTCCGATATGGGAGGCGTGTTGATTCCCAGTCGTCAGGTCTACTTGTTCGACGACGTGGATACGGCTGCGCGTGAGCGCACCGATCTGCGGCGCGACCTGGCCCTTCTGGAACGCCACGATGCACAAGGGCGCATTACGCGGTATTTCGGCGATGACGATTTCGAGCGGGCAGCAGGGCTTTATACCCAGTTGTATATCGACAAGTATTCGATGCTCAACCCGCGCTATGGCGCGTCTGTGCTGGCGGCCTGGCATCGTGCCAACCTGTTGGAGCTGCATGGTATACGCGATGCGCAAGGTGTCTTGCAGGGCGTGGTCGGCATGCTGCGTTTTGGCGATCTGCTGACGTCGCCCATCGTCGGCTACGACACGCACCAGCCCGCCCGACAGGGCCTGTATCGGATGCTCGCCGGGCTGGTGTTGCGTCAGGCCCGGCGCGATCGTGCAATGGTCAACCTCAGCGCAGGCGTGGCGCACTTCAAGCGCCAGCGTGGTGGTCAGCCGGCCATCGAATACAGCGCGGTGCTGGCCGGCCACATGCCGGCGCGTACCCGGCGCGTGCTTGGTGCACTAGGGGTGACCACGCGCCGGGTCGGGGTGCCGCTGATGCGCCGTTACAAATGGTGACCGATAGGGCTTTTCGATCGTAACCAGTCAATCAATCGATTGGATAAATGCGAACGTGATCGTTAATTTTCCCGCCCATGGCAGGTGCCAATAAACAGGGTGGAAAGTTCATGAGTCCGTTTTACGATTTCGACGCCGTCACCATCGAGGGCCGGGTGCAACCGATGCGTGCGTTTGCCGGCAAATGGGTGCTGGTAGTGAACGTGGCGTCCAAATGCCAGTTCACTTCGCAGTACCAGGGCCTGGAAGCCCTGTATCGCCGGCATGGCCGCGACCTGGTGATCCTGGGTTTTCCCTGCGACCAGTTCGGCCAGCAGGAGCCAGGTAGCGAAAGTGAAATCAGCCAATTCTGCTCGCTGACCTACGACGTGACCTTTCCCATGTTCGCCAAGGTCGAGGTCAATGGCGAGCGCACCCACCCGCTGTATGCGTATCTCAAGCAGCAAGCCAAGGGTCTGCTGGGCGCGGAGTCGATCAAGTGGAATTTCACCAAATTCCTGGTCGATCCCGCCGGTAAGGTGCAGCGCCGTTACCCCCCGGCGTTCACACCTGAGCATATCGAGGCGGACTTTGTCGGGGCATTGAAGGTGGCCTAGCTGCCAGGACAGCGAGGAAGGAAGGTCGATCATGGGGGCGCTTGCATGCCTTCCGTACCAACCCGCCACATGGTAGCGAGGGCATGCTTGCCAGCCTCACGGTATCGGCGGCGAGCTTCGTTGTGCCCTCGCTACTGGCCCTCACCCCTTAGCCCTCTTCGACATGGCGCGACCGGGTGCCCGGCTTTCCAACTCACGCCATGTACCGCTCCAGCCCCTTCGCCAACCCGTCAAACACCGCGCGGCATGCCGCGTGGCGGCGCATGTCGCCGTGCATGACCAGCCAGGTATCCATGTTCATGGCGATGCGCGGCAGCACGCGTTGGAGGCGAGGCTCGCGGCGGGCGAGGGGAACCTGGCAGAAGCCGATGCCGAACCCGGCGCGAATGGCCGCCAGCTGCGCGGCATTGCTATCAGTACGCAAGGCGAACATCGCACGCCGTAGCGTGATCCGGTTGCCCAGCATGCGGCGCATGTACGCCTGTTCGCGATCGAAGCCGATCAACGTGTGCAGCGCCAGGTCTTTGGGTTGCCGTGGCGCAGGGTGACGCGCGAGATAGTCTGGATGTGCATACATGCCCAGCTCGATGCTGCCTACACGCCGGGCGATAAGGGCTTCTTGGGTCGGCGTGAACATCCGCACGGCAATGTCCGCTTCATGCTGAAGCATGTCGCCGGCCTGGTCGGAAAGCACCAGTTCCAGCACGATGCCGGGGTGGGTGTGCCGTATGTCGGCCAAGATCGCCGGCAATACCTCCAGCCCCATGACCTCGGCGACACTGATGCGCACCGTGCCGGTGGCTTGGCGATGGCTACCAGTCGCCGCCCGGCGCAGGGCCTGCGCGGTGGCTTGCATGCGTTCGACGTAGGGTGCGATATCCAGCGCGGTCTGGGTGGGCAGCAGGCCGCTGGGCGAGCGCGTGAACAGGCTGACACCGAGCGCCGATTCCAAGGTGTCGAGATGACGGCCTACCGTGGGCTGGCTCAGGTCCAATGCCCGGGCCGCGCCTGACAGCGAGCCCGCCTCAATGACGCCAAGCAATGTTCGGTAGAGCTGCCATTCGGGGTCGTGTGCATCCATACGTTTTTGTATAGCTGATCAAGAATTTCGTCAATTCCTTATAGCCCCGTCAAGGCGCAGCATGCCTGCACCCAGACAGGAGAAGTGCTCATGCATACGAATCGAATCATGCTGGTCCTTGGCGCGACCGGCGGCGTTGGCGGTGAAGTGGCGCGCGAAGCGCTGCGTCGCGGATGGAATGTCCGTGCGCTCAATCGCCACCCCGAGCGGATGGCCGCCGAGCGCTCGGGCATTGAGTGGGTAGGTGGCGATGCAATGAACCAAGCCGATGTGATGCGCGCCGCCGAAGGGGTCCATGTCATCGTTCATGCGGTCAATCCGCCGGCCTATCGCCATTGGGAACAATGGGTAATGCCGATGATGGTCAACACGATCGCAGCCGCTCGCCACCATGGCGCACGCATCGTCCTGCCCGGCACGGTCTACAACTACGGTCCGGATGCTTTCCCGGTGATTGCCGAAGACGCCCCACAGCAGCCAAAGACTCGCAAGGGCGCGATTCGCGTGAAGATGGAACAAGCCTTGCGCGATGCATCCAGGGAAGGGGTTCCGGTATTGATCGTACGCGCCGGTGATTTCTTCGGTCCCCAAGCGGGCAATAGCTGGTTTGCGCACATGGTCACGGCGGGCAAGCCGGTAAAGCGCGTCATGCGGGTGGGTAAGGCCGGTGTCGGCCATACCTGGAGCTATCTGCCCGATGTCGCGCAGACGATGCTGCGCCTATTGGATAAGCAGGAGAAACTGGGCGTGTTCGAAAACCTGCATATGGCCGGCCACTGGGATGCCGACGGCTGGCAGATGGCCAGGAGCGTTGCGCGTGTGGCAGGCGGCAATGTCTCGATCTATGCATTCCCCTGGTGGGCGGTCACGCTGGCCAGGCCCTTCGTCAAACTGATGCGTGAGCTGCACGAGATGCGCTATCTGTGGATGCGTCCGGTGCGCATGGACAACCGACGTCTGCGTGAACTGCTGGGCGAAGAGCCGCACACACCGCTGGACGAAGCGGTGCGGCACAGTCTACGCGGCATGCGCTGCCTGGCAGAGACCTGAGCAATGATCCGATCAATGCTCCGCCGCCGGCAGGATGTCCCACTCCTGCGGCGCAGCGCTGACCGGTGCCTTGCACGCGACCGATATCGCTGGCTGTTTGCCGTCGTAGCCGACGGCTACCACCTGGTCGTGACCGCAGTGCTCGTCGAGTGCATGCTGCAATGCGGCCGGTTCGCCGCCGGGTATCGGGATGCCGGCGATAGAGGTCACCTTGCCCGGAACCAGCGCGTGACAGTTGGGCAGCTTGTCGAGCATGAAGCCATCGTCGAGTGTCCACATGCTGACCGAACCGCAATCGCCGGACATCAGGCGAGCCATCTGTCGCTGCGCATACATCTGGCGACCGCTCGCACTGATGGAGGCACGCACGCGCACGTCGTAGTGCAATTGGGCCAACGCCGTGCTCATGCCGTTCGCGTAGCCGCCGGTGTCGGCGGTGGCTTGCAACAGGGCCTGGCGCGTGCCCGATGATAATAGCGCTGGCATCAGGTCCTGCCAGCGATAATCACGTCCGTGTTCGTGGGGCGCCTGGTGTTGCAGCTGGCGCCAGAGTTCGAGATAGCCATGGGCCGGATTCCCTGGCTCCTGCGCCACCGCCAGTGCAAACATCAGGGGGACGCCGCAGTCATAGGGCAGGCTGCCCGGAGCGCGGGCATCGTTCAATGCGGCTGCCAGCGAACGATCCTTGGGTAACTGTGCCAGGCAACGGTCGTAAGCGTCGGACACCTTACCCAGCCAAGTAGCGCGATCCTGCTTGAGCACGAGCGCGGTGGCGATGACGCGCGCGAATTCGGCACCCCCTTCCTTGGCCAGCAACGCCTCTCCTTCGGGTGAACCCAGCGCCGGACCGGCATTCCAGGTATGGAAAATCTCGTGCGCCAGAAAGCCGAGCAGTTGCTTCTCACCCGCCGGATCGGGCGTTTTCCAGTCGTCGCCCTCCACCGCCAGGGACAGGGCGGCCTCCTGGTGGTCGCCGTGATAGCCCTTCCCCTGTCCGTGCACCAGATACAGGAAGATCGTCGGTACCTGCCGCTTGCCCAGCGTGGCCGCATAGTACGCGCTGATCGCGCTGATGTTCCTGACGGTGTCGTCGACCACCCAGGAAGCCAGGCCTCGATCGACGATCATGGTCAACCCGTCCACTTGCTTGATCTGTGGATGCCCCAGCGCGACATAACCATCGGGTGCACTGACATCGAGCGCAATGGCATCTCGCCGGCTCTGGCCGAAGCCTGCCACCATGCCATCGATGGAGGCATGAAAGCGTGGGCATAGCGCAGGGCCGTGGTCACCGGCTGGCTTGAAGAGGGTGTTGCGTATCACCACGGTGCCGTCTGTGTAGCGCAGGAACGGCGCGTATGCGCGGTCTTCGCGCTCGGGCATGGCATGGACGTCCATTTGAATATAAAGCAGCCGATGTCCTGGGTCGGCCGCGCTGATCTGGTTGTCCTGGATATGTGCCGAGCCATCGGGCGAGGTCCAGATGGACGGCCGATGCAGTGGTGTGAGATCGATCAGCGCAAGCGATCGGATATCCTTTGGGAGTGCGATGCGGATATCCGCATGATTGCCGCTCGCATCCAGGCGAATGTCGGCGGGAATGCAAGCCGTTGCTGCCGCGTGTACGACCTGGCTCAGCAGCAGGCATGCGGTGACTACGATCCATCGGGACATGTTCGACTCCCCTGAGTTACTCGCCAGTAAGCCGCCTGGCTATGACAGCGTCAACACGCCGGAAGTCACGTGTTGGCGATGCGTGCGGCTAGGAGCTGGGAGTCGTGAGTGGCCAGGAGCGAGGAGTGAATAGAGTGAGGAATGAGGGGCCAGGCGTTGCACGATTCCATAAAAAAGCGCCGGCGTGAGCCGGCGCTTTTTGCCCGAAACAGAATGTTCGCGATCAGTGCAGCTCGTTGCGCTTCTCGAAGTCGCGAACCTGCTTCTCGGCCTCGTCGCGAGCGATGCCGTAGCGCTCTTGCAGCTTGCCCGACAGATATTCTGCATTGCCCTCGGCAACCTTCAGATCGTCGTCGGTGAGCTTGCCCCACTGCGCCTTGATCTTGCCGCCGAGCTGTTTCCACTGGCCTTTGATGGTGTCTTGGTTCATGAGTTGTTCCTCCACGTGCATGGGATTGCACGCATCCGCCGATGCGTGATGCACAGTAGAACTCGCTGACCGTGACGCGTCCGTGCTGCGAAAGTGAACACGCGTGGATACTCATGAACGTCGAGACAGCAAACCACGGCAGAGTCCGATATCCCAGGACCGCTTCCAGCGCCCAACGCTAACTCCAAAAAAAAGCGCCCCTCCCGGAGCGCTCTTTTCGATGTGACGAGCAATCGCTGCTCAGCCCTTCTTGATCTCGAAGTTCTGGCTGCTGACCGTCTTGCCGTTCACCGCGATTTCGACTTTGTACTTACCTTCCGGCCAGTTGTTGGGGTTCTGCACGCGGAAGGTGGTGGTGGCCGGGCCATCGGTGGCAATCGACTGGCTGGTGGTGTTGACTAGCTGGCCCTTGCCTTCCAGGTAGCTCCACTTGGCGCTCAGCGTAGCGCCATCGGTGCTGCCGTCGGTGGCGACGCTGGCATAGATTGCCTTTTCGGTCGGCGAAAACGAAGTCTTGGCCTTGCTGACCTTGTGGTCGGCGCTCACAGCACCGCCCACGGTGACGCTGGCGACCTTCAGGTCACCGCCGGCCGGGGCGGCTGCGGCGGTGTTGGTGGCCGGGGTTGCGGCAGGCGCCGCGGCTGCCGTGCTGGCAGGCGCGGGTGTGGCAGCCGTGGACGTCGGAGCCGGAGCGGCCGTGCCGGTAGCAGCCGGAGCTGCTGCCGTGCTTGCCGGCTTCGGCGTGGAGGCGGCGGAGGTCGATGCACCGGCCGGCGCATTGGACGCCTGTTGTTCGCCCTTGCCGCAGGCGCTGAGCATCAGCAGGCCGGCAAACGTGGCGCTGTACAAGGCGGCGGAGCGTACGGAAAGTTTCATGTCTGGACCCATTGGCAGGAGCGGGAAAGGTGAAGCCGGCGCCACCTTGTGATGAGCGCCGGGCTGTACAGCGTAAAGCGTAGCTCCAATGATCTGAAGCCTTGATTACCGGATGGCCTATTGGCGAGCCCCGCGCGCATTGTCTGGATGCCCTGGTTCGCTGCTGCGGAACGGGTTGATATCCAGTCCACCGCGGCGTGTGTAGCGTGCGTAGACGCTCAGGCTCTGCGGTGCGCAATGGCGCTGGATGTCCACGAAGATCCGCTCCACGCATTGCTCATGAAACTCGTTGTGATTGCGGAACGAAACCAGATAGCGCAGCAGTCCCTCGGCGTCGATGCGACGGCCTCGATAGGCCACCTGCACGCTGCCCCAGTCCGGCTGGCCGGTGACCGGGCAATTGGAGCGCAGCAAATCCGAAACCAGCGATTCCTCGACGATATCCTCACCCGACGTGCGCAGGTACGCGGCCTTGGGTGGGCCGTAGTCGTCGATCGCCACGTCCAATGCATCGATCAGTGTGCCGTTGAGATCTTCGATCGTGTGCGCGTGGGCGCGGGCTGGGGTCAGACGCACCGTGACCGGCGCGCCGGCAGCGGCGGAAAGATCGCGCTCAAGGGTTTGGGCCAGGGTAGCTTCGCTGTTCAGGCGTTCGCCGGCAAAGCCGTTCAGATACAACTTGAACGACTTCGACTCGATGATGGCGGGCGAACTTGCCGGCACCCGGCATTGAAGGATCGCCACCATCGGCTTGCCACGAACATCCAGCCAGGAAAGTTCATAGGCGTTCCAGATGTCCACGCCCTGGAATGGCAGGGCGGCCCCGTCGATGCCGATCTCATCGCGCTTGGCCTGGCGCGGAATCGGAAACAGGAGGCTGGGATCGTAACGATCGGCGTAGGGCGTGCTTTTGCCCAGCAGGGAGTGTTCGGGGGTGGTCATGCGGGCATTTTAGCGGAAGCACCTTCGGCCTATTGACTACATGTGTCGTCACGGCGTACGTTGACGACACATGTAGTCACGGAGCGTTCCGCATGAGCAAGACCTCGATCGGCGACCAGGAGCTGGCGCTGCTGCACTACCTGGCCGCGCATGAGCCTGCTTCGGTCGGTGAAGTGGCGGCCGGCTACGGCGAGGAGCGCGGCCTGGCCCGGTCCACCGTGTTGACGATGATGGAACGACTGCGCACGAAGGGTTATCTCAAGCGCCGACACGTCAAGGGCGTCTATCGCTACAGCACCGCCACGGGGCCGGGCGAGGCGATGCGTAGTGCGGTCGGGCAGTTCGTCGAGAAGACACTGAGCGGGTCGGTGTCACCGTTCGTGGCATGGATGTCCGAGCGGGCGACCGTCAGCGATACCGAACTGGCCGAACTCGAAGCACTGGTGAGCCAGTTGCAGTCCCGGCGCAAGGAGAGCTGACATGCACGCCCTTTTCGATACCTGGCTCGAACGCATGGCGTGGACCTCGCTCCAGGCCGTGCTGTTGTTTGGCGTCGTGTGGCTGCTGGCCCGCTTTCTGCCGCGTCTGACTCCCGCCATCCGCTGCATGTTGTGGTGGCTGGTCGGCCTGCAACTGTTGCTGGGTCTGGCCGTGGGTTCGCCTCTGCGACTGCCGTTGCTCAAGCCGCTGGCGACGGAATCGGCGACACCCACGGCGATGGTGAGGCACGATAACCAGCCCGTCACCGTGCTGCGATACGACCATGCCGATACCGCACCGGTCCTGACCGCGAAGGCGACAAGCGGGTCGCTGGATTGGCGTCAATGGTTGTTCGCGGCCTGGGCCGCCGGCGTGCTGTTGCAGCTTTTGCTGGTTTCGCGCCAAGCGCTGGAAGCATGGCGCACCGTGCGCGCGGCGACGCCGTTGCGCGAAGGGCCCTTGTTCGACGCGGTACGCGAACAATCCCACGCCATGGGTTTGCATCGGCATCCGGCCCTGCGCCTGTCCGATGACATTACCTCCCCGCAGGTCATGGCGGGCTGGCGTCCGGTGGTGCTGCTGCCGGCCGATCATGGCCTGACGCCCGAGGAATCGGCGATGGCGATAGCACACGAACTAGCTCATCTGCGTCGTGGCGATCTGTGGTTGGGCTGGATTCCCGCGTTGGCCCAGGGCCTGTTTTTCTTTCATCCACTTGCCCGTTGGGCTACGCGCGAATACGCGTTGAACCGCGAGGCTGCCTGTGATGCACAAGTCATGGCGCGTCATCGGCATACCGAAGCGCAGACCTATGGCCGGCTATTGCTGCGCCTGGGCGTCGCGCAACCACTCCCCTCCGGCTTGGCCGGAGCGTCCCCCACGTTTCAGACCCTGAAAAGGCGACTGACCATGTTGCAACAATCGATCAACGACTCTTCGCCGCGGGCACGCGGATGGTTGCTGGTAGCCCTGATTGCCTGCGCCGGCGTGCTTCCCTACCGCGTGACCACGGCATCGCCCGGCATGATCAGCAACGGTCAGGCCACGCAGAGCGCCAGCGACGATACGACGCCCCTCAGTCCGGCACCCACTGCCGCACCGCACCCCATGCCGCATCCGCAGCGTGTGGCCATGGTCAGTCCTGGTTACGGTCCCGGGCCGTTGCCGCCTCCGCCGCCGATGCCGCCGCATGGTCCGATGCCCCTGCCTCCGCCTCCGCCAGCCCCGCCGGCCGGCGCGGTGCCACCTCCGCCTCCGCCGCCGCCGCCTTCATCGACTGACATGCTTGGCGTTCGCGCACGGCACATGCAGATATCGATGCACGATGGCGCACGAAACGGCATTGCCCTGATCGACGGCGATAACGTGATGTTCGATGGTGACATCACCGATGCGCAGTCGATCAAGCGCATGAGCAAGAACGGCCCGATGCTATGGGTGCGGCGTGGCGACAAGGCCTATGTCGTGCGCGATGCTGCGTTCCTCAAGCGCGTACGTGACGTGTACGCGCCTGTGATTGA
This sequence comes from Dyella sp., assembly GCF_036384435.1. Taxonomy (GTDB): domain Bacteria; phylum Pseudomonadota; class Gammaproteobacteria; order Xanthomonadales; family Rhodanobacteraceae; genus GSA-30. The sequence goes on from NZ_DASVMI010000157.1 coordinate 90,802, forward strand.
AGCCGATACCGCACAGGGTCGACTGGCCGGTGAGCAAGGCCGCCTGGCGGGTGAAGAAGGGGGACTGGCCGCTCGCGAAGGCTCGTTTGCCGGTCGCGAAGGTGAGATTGCCAGCGAACGCGCTGCCTTGGCATCCGAACGCGCCGCGTTGATATCCAGCGGTGCCGATGCCACTGCGCGCAATGCGGAAATCGACGCCCGCGATCGCGCCTTGTCGGAGCGTGAAGACGACATCCGCAAGGAAATGGATAGCCAACGCGCCGATATCCAGAAGCAGCGCCAAGCGATCGACAAGCAGCGTCGCGACCTCGATCGTCAGCAAGTCGACCTCACGCGCAAGCAGGACCAGTTGCATGGCAAGGCGGACGCCCAGATTGACAAGCTGATCAACGAGGCGATCAGCAGCGGTGCGGCGCAAGCGGTCGATGTCTGAAGGGCCGTCTGATTGCATGTGCTGCGATACAGTCACGGCTTGGAGCTCTGAACGTCCACGCCGTGACCTGCATCGCGATGAAGGTCGCCCTTGCGCCAAGCCGTGTGTCACCTTGTAGGAGCCAATTCATTCGCGAAGTAATCTGCGATCCAGTCGCAGATTGGGGCTGTCGAAACCTCCAAGCCACGACCGAAGTCGCGACTTGCACCGCGACTTCGCTCCTGGCACGCGATTGAACCGCTCCTGCCCAATCCGATCAGGGCGCTTTCAGCAGGTATTCCTTCGGCGGCTGCGCGCCCATCAGGTAACGCACGAAGTAATCCCAGCGCCGGCGCATCATGTAAGTGCTGGCGGCGCCGTAACCATGATGCGCATTGGGGATCATCACCAGGTCAAAATCCTTGTTTGCCTTGATCAAGGCATCGACCACCAGCAGCGTTTCCGAGGGCGGTACGTTGTCGTCCATGGTGCCATGGGCCAGCATCAGATGGCCCTTGAGATTGGCTGCGAACGATTGATTGGCCTGCTTGTCGTAGTTACTGCTGCCATCGGGATTCTTCTTCAGCAGGCCCTGCCACTTCTCGGCCCAGTCATCCTCGTAATTGCGGTTGTCCTGGTTGCCGCTTTCGGCAATGCCCACCTTGAAGAAATCCGGGTAATGAAACATGGCACCGACCGTGGCATTGCCACCGCCGGAATGACCCCAAATACCCACGCGATCCATGTCGATCCACGCATAGCGCTTGCCCAGTTCCTTCAGGCCGGCTACCTGGTCGGGTAGCGTGTTATCTTCGATTCTCTCGAAGTACGCATCGTGGAAGGCCTTCGAGCGCCAGGGCGTACCCATGCCGTCAATCGCCACGACGATGAACCCCAGTTCCGCCAGTGCCTGATGATCGCCGTGCCCGGCGCTGAAACTGCGGCTGCCGACCGAGCCTGTCTGAGGACCCGGATAAATGTAATCGACGATGGGATACTTCTTGCTTGGGTCGAAGTGTGTTGGCTTGAACATCAAGCCGTACAGGTCGGTCTTGCCGTCGCGCGCCTTCACGGTGAATGGCTGCGGAGCCTGCCAGCCCGCGGCAGTCAGACGGCTGATATCCGCCTTGGCGACCTGGTGCAGTGTGTGGCCGTCCTGCGCATCGCGCAACACGGTGATCGTCGGCGTGGTCGGCGTCGAATAGGCGTCGACGAAAAAGCGCCCGTCGTCGGACAGACTGATTGTGTGATCGGCGGCCTCCGGTGTCAGCAACGTCGCGTGTTTGCCATCGAAACCGATCTTGTAGAACTGCTGATAGTAAGGATCGACGCCTTTTTCCTTGCCGACACCGCGAAACCATATCGTGCGAGTGGCCGGATCAACGCGCAGCACCTGGGTGACATTGCCTTCACCCTGGGTGATCGCGTGCTCCAGCTTGCCGGTCTTGAGGCTGTATAGGTAAAGCTGTCCCCAGCCGTCGCGTTCGCTGAACCAGATGGCTTCGTCGGTATCTGGCAGGTAATGCCAGTTCACCATGTCGTTGCCGCTTTCGAAGTAGGTCTTCACTTTCTCGTCGAACACCGTGCGCACGTTGCCGGTCTGAGGATCGGCAAGGCGGAACCACTCCTGCTTGTGGTCGCGCGAGGTTGAGACAAACGCCAGGCTCTTGCTGTCGCCTGACCATTTCACATCATCCCAGCCGCCGTCGCGGCCACAACTGATGTCATCGCACAGGCTGGAACGATGCTGGTCGGCGGGCATTTGCAGGCGTACCACGTGCTTGTCGGCCACATGGATCACAACGCGCTCGATCATCGTGACGTTGTCATCGCCAGGCAGCGGATATTTCCATTGCTCGAGTTTGGGATGGCCAACGTTCGTGCTGACCAGGTACATGTCACCGGTCTTGCGTTGATCCTGCTGGAAGGTGGCGATCTGGCTCGAATCGGGCGACCACACCAGGATCGCCGCATCGGTATGCTTCCAGCCAGCGTTGTCGGTGGCGTAGCCGTAGTTTTCCACGCCGTCGGTGGTCAGTTGGGTTTCCTTGCCGCTAGCGATGTCGCGAACCCACAGGTTCCAGTCACGGATGAAAGCTTCACTGCGCTTGTCCGGCGATACCACGCCTGGTTCCTTGTCCTGCTGTGCCGTGCAGTCGTCGCCTTTGGCGTCGCATATGTAATGCTTGCCGCCGCGCTCGATGCCCAGGCGGCCATCAGTCAGCGTTTCGAAACCAGTGATTCCCAGCTTGTTGGCTTCCACTTTCTTCACGCCGGATTTTTCCAGGGCGGTGGCCATCCTGGCCTGGTCGAACAGCGGACTGGCCTGGCCAGTGGCTGTGTCATAACGCAGATAGTGGTCGCCCGAGGCGTCATGGTCGCGATACCAGAAATGCGTTCCATCGAGCCAGTTGACGGATGTCACAGCGTGGTCGACCAGGGGCGTGGTGTTGAAACTGACAAAGCGTTCGGCGCGGGCGTAGTCATCCCGGCTCAACGTCGCCGTCTGGGCGGTCGCGCTGGCGGACAGGGCAGCGAGAATCAGCGCGCCGAACAGGCGCGTACGTACAAACATCGGGCCCATGCGAGGCTCCCCTTGAAGAATACGTGCCAGCCCTTCGGGCCCGGCGTGGACAATCCTTCGATCCTACGCCCGCCGCCAAGGGGGGACCCCTGCCGGAAGTCCTGCCGTTCCGTCCTGCAATGCGGCAAAATGCGGATTCGTCCAACGTCGTTACCGGGAAAACCCATGAGCACCGCCTTGTCTGAAGCCCGCCTGCTGGAGATGGTCTTTCCCGACCATACCAATCACCTGGGCACGCTGTTCGGTGGACAAGCCCTGGCCTGGATGGACAAGGCGGCCTTCATCGTGGCCTCCCGCCATGCCCGCCGTACCGTGGTAACCGCGCGCTCGGAGGAAGTGAGCTTCCGCACCCCGGTGCGCAAGGGCCAACTGGTCGAACTGGTCGCCCGCATCATCAAGGTAGGTCACAGCTCGATGCACGTGGAAGTGGAAATGACCGCCGAAGACCCGCTGACCGGCGACCGTCGCGTGTGCACCACGGGCCGTTTCGTGATGGTGGCACTCGATTCCAACGGCACGCCTACCGACGTGCCGCCGCTGAAGAATGGCGATATCGTCTGATCTTGTCGTGAGGTGTGATCTCAGGGGACGCTGAAAGCCTTTCGATCCATCGTCCCGGCGCAGGCCGGGACGTGAGCGCCTGGGCTTGCAGGTTCAGAGCCCCAATCTGCGACTGAATCGCAGAGTGCTTCGCCAATGAATTCGCTCCTACCGCAGGCCTAGCGGCTCGGCTTCCATCAGCGCCACGAGCCAGTCCACGAATACGCGCAGCCTTGCCGGCAATTGCTGCTGCCTGGGGTAGAGCACGGTCACAGGCAGGGACGGCGGCGACCAGGCAGACAGGATTTCACGCAGCTGCCCTTTCGCCAGGTAGGGTTCGATGCGATAGCGCGACATTTGTGCGATACCCAGCCCCGCCATGCAGGCGGCCACATAGGCGTCCGTGCTGCTGACGGTGATGCGGCCGGGCAGGTCGACCGCGCGCAACTTGCGATTGACTATGAATTCCAGCGATTCGGCCCGGCGAGTGGTCGGCGAAGCCCAGTTCACCGCCAAGTGCCCGTTCTGCAAGTCGGTCAAATTTTCCGGAACACCGTGCTTGCGCAGGTATCCGGCGCTGGCCACGGTGATCCGCGGCAGCACGCCGACGCGGCGTCCGACCAGCTCCGAGTTCGCCAGTTCGCCGATACGCAGCACGCAATCGACGCCTTCCTGCACCAGGTTCACGAACCGATCGCCGCTGCTTACGTCCAGGTCGATTTGTGGATAGCGCGCAAAGAAGCTCGGTAGCGCCGGCACCACCAGCGTGCGAGCCAGGGAGATCGGCAGGTCGATGCGCAGGCGGCCACGCGGCCCCTGTGCATCGTCGCGAAAACTACCCTCGACCTCGTCCAGGTCAGCCAACAGGCGCTGGCAGTGCGTGTAATACGTCTCGCCATCACGCGTGACATGGATTCGCCGCGTCGTTCGTTGCAGCAGCTGCGTGCCCAGCTCTGACTCCAGGCGCTTGATGGCATGGGTGAGGGTGGCGCGAGGAAGATTCATGTCGTCAGCGGCGCGGGTAAAGCTGCGCAGCTGGACGATCCGGGTGAATACGCGCATGGCGTGCAGGCGGTCCATGCCGATTATTTATCAATTTGGAACAGACTTGTCGATTATTGGCTATTTATCGACAAGCGGTATGAGCGAAGAATAGCCCGGTTTCGTCCCCTCCTCCCCTCAAGGAAAGAACCATGCTCAATACCTCACTCGAACAACGCGCGCTTGGCACGCAGGGCCTGAAGGTTTCGGTCGAAGGCCTGGGCTGCATGGGCATGAGCGACTTCTACGGCTCGTTCGACGACAGCGAATCGATTGCCACCATCCACCACGCGCTGGAGCTGGGCGTCAATTTTCTCGACACAGCTGATATGTACGGCCCGCACACCAATGAAATGCTGGTCGGCAAGGCCATTGCCGATCGCCGTGATCGCGTGGTGCTGGCGACCAAGTTCGGCATCTTGCGTGATCCCTCCAACCCGCAGGCACGGGGCGTGAGCGGACGACCGGAATACGTGCGTTCCTCGTGCGATGCCAGCCTCAAGCGTCTGGGCGTGGATCATATCGATCTTTACTACCAGCATCGTGTGGATCTGGACGTGCCGATCGAAGAGACCGTGGGCGCCATGGCCGAACTGGTCAAGGCGGGTAAGGTGCGTTACCTGGGCTTGTCCGAGGCCGGCGCCAAGACGATCGAGCGCGCGCACGCGGTGCATCCGATCAGTGCATTGCAGGTGGAATATTCCCTGTGGACACGCGATCCGGAAGCCAACGGCATGCTCGATGCCTGCCGCCGCCTGGGCATCGGCCTGGTGGCTTATTCCCCGCTGGGTCGCGGTTTCCTCACGGGCCAGATCACCTCGCCTGATGATTTCGAAGCCGACGATTATCGCCGCCTTAGCCCTCGGTTCCAGGGTGAGAATTTTGCGCGCAACCTGGAACTGGTCGCCAAGGTGAAGGCGCTGGCCGAGCGCAAGGGGTGCACGCCGGGCCAGCTGGCGTTGGCATGGGTGCATGCGCAAGGTAAGGATATCGTGTCGATTCCCGGCACCAAGCGTCGCAAATACCTGGAAGAGAATGTCGGAGCACTGAAGGTGTCATTGAACGACGCCGAGCGTGGTGAGATCGAAGCCGCATTCCCGGCAGATGCCGCTGCGGGCACGCGCTATCCCGAAGCGATGATGCAGCGGGTCAATGTGTGATCGCATGGCTTGAAACGCTTTGCCGCATCTGAACGGCCGCTTCACGCACGCCCCCTCTCTCCCGGCTGAGCCGGGAGAGAGGGGCTTGAAGCGTGAGATCGTATCCTGGGCGTCAGTGCTGGATTCGAATCAGGCATGGCTCCGTGCATGGGCAGCCTGGTAGCAGCAAATTCATTAGCAGATGGGAGGTTTTAGACCCTCCATGCCGAACCGGCTTCCACGCGCGAGCTTGGCCACCCGCGAAGCAATCGCGCTTCGACCGAAAGCTTGTCATCGCAGACCATCACGCAAACAGCAGCTTGCTTGACTGGCGCATCGTGGTTTTGGCCGATATGTCATTACGTTGCAGAATGTGTGCGGCTCCCAAAAAGCGGGAGTAGAATCCGCGCCGTCATCATCGCAAGGCGCGCATGAGGTGCGCTCATGAAGGCCGCAGGCGTTACTTCCCCTCCTGTCATCCAGGTCGTCAGCGGCGACGGGCGGCGATTGATCGCTTCCACGGGCTAGCGACGTTCCTCACTGATTTCGATGCAGCCTGGTCTGCACCGATCAAATATGTCGCGAACCTTGCAGCGACGCAGAATGCAGGTCGAGGAAGACGCATGAATTTACGCTTTGTCGACGTGCCCCCACCGCTGCGCAATCATCCACTTCCGGCACTGTCCCACGCTTAAACCGGCGGCGCACGATGTGCCGGCACGTCATTGAACCGGCCCGTAGCGCCCTTATCATCGGCACAAACCACAGGTAGATAAGCCATGACTCCGCAAGAACAACAGCTCCTTGAAGATTTCCTGCAGCGCTTGTCGGCCGTCCAGGGCGCCGCCAAGGACCCGCAAGCCGATGCGTTGATCCAGCGATACCTGTCCGCTCATCCGGATGCGTTGTACCTGCTTGTCCAGCGTTGCCTGTTGCAGCAGCACGCACTCGATACGGCCAAGGCACAGATTGCGCAACTCCAGCAGGCCCAGCAGCAGGGCGGTGCAAGTTTCCTGGGGGGGCAGCAGCAAGGCTGGGCTCAGCCGCAGCAACCGATGCCTCCGCCCATGCCGCAGCAGGCACCTGCCCCCACCTGGCGTGATCGCCTGTTCGGTGGCGGCGCCCCCCAGCAGCCGAGTGCGGCACCGAGTTTCCTGGCTAGCGCAGCCACCACCGCGGCAGGCGTCGCCGGCGGCATGTTCCTGTTCGACGGTATCGAAAACCTGCTCGGCGGCCATCACGGCGGCGGCTTGTTCGGCAGTGGCCAGCAGCCGGAGGTGATCGAGAACATCACCGAAAACAACTTCTACGACGATGGCAATCGTGGCGACAACTTCAACGCTGGTAACAACGATTTCAACAGCGATTTTGCCGACGATAACTTCGATGACAGCAGTTTTGACGACAGCAGCTGGTCGTAACCGACGCGGTAACCGAAAAAGGCCTGGCATCATGCCAGGCCTTTTTTAGCCGCCGTCGATCAGGAACTTCCGAGCGGCGTGGTTAATTTGAGGCTATCGTCAACCAGGAAAGTCCCGCCATTAGGCAGCGCGTCATTGAACGCTCCCATCTTGTGCTGATTCTTGTAGTCCTCGAACCAGGGCACTGACTCGTGCGGGCCCGGAATATAGCCTACCCATTGGCCATAGTGATCCAGTTTGGCGCCGAGTACGTTGAGGTTGTAGTTGACCGGTACGCGCACCAGGTAAAACGGTGCATTGGCGCTCTTGCCCTGCGTGGGAATGTTATAGGTCCATGCCATGGCCGCCTTGATTGCACTATCGGCCAATGCCTTGCGCCAGCGTGTCATGCCGGCATCGGTGTCCACGACTTCCAGGTTTACTTGTTCGGCTGCTGCATCGGTAACGTGTCCATCTTTGCCCACACGTACGAGCAGGAACACCGTGCCAGCGACGCGTCCCCTGATCGCAGCTTCAGGATAGCGCGGTGGCTGCATCTGCTTGCTGCTGATCCTTTCATTATCCGGATGGTATTCACCAAAGTTGGCACCCGCGATGGATACGGTGTAATTGCCATTGCCATCTGGTTTGGCGAGCATGCGAATGCTCATTTTCGCCGTGATTGGCGCGGCATTGGGTGGCATCTGGAAATGCCAGGCCTGCGTACCACGTTTGATCAGGTCCGTGACCATGGCGGGCACTTCATCGGCATGGTCCAGCGTATAGGAGCTGACCGAGCCGTCCGGAGCGACCTGGATGTTGCCAGTGACCAGCATGCTTGCCTCGGCCTGCTTGCGCAGGGCCTGCGGGCTTGTCGCCATGGCCGTCGCGGCCAGCACAAGTGATACACACGTTGCGAGCAAACGTTTCATTCCTTGACTCCCTTTGTTTTGCATCAACCCTGGTTCAATGGTGTGGTCAGTACCGGTCCGGTACCCACCAGCGAAGGCGTTTCTTCCGATGAGGTGTCCACTGCACCGGCGATGCTGGCACGATAAGCGGCCAGCCACGGAATCTCCTGCCTCGGGCCGGGGATATAAGCCATCCAACCATCCTTGTCCGGCAAGCCCTGGTCGCGCATGTGGAAATTGACCGGCACTCGCACCACCCACGACGCGTCGTTGGCGTGCGGCCCTTGCGTAGGAAGATTGAAGGTCCAGTTCTGTGCCGCGCGCATCGCCGCGTCGCCGAGCACGGTGCGCAGCGTGCGCATATCGCTATCGGAGCTGACGGACGTGAGGTCCACCTGGGCGACCGCCGCGTCGGTCACGTGACCGCTGCGGTCCACGCGCAACATCAGATATGCGATGCCTCCGGCCTTGGCATGGCGAGCCATGTCTGGATACTTTGGCCACTGGCGATCCTTGAAGCTGATGCTGCTGGCCGGGTCCTTCTCGCCGAAATTGGCGCCCACGATGGACACGCCAAAGTTGCCATCGCCCACGGGTTTGGCGACCAGGCGCAATAGCATCGATGTCTTGCCAGGAAGGGTGCCGCCGTCCTGCGCCTTGAAACGCCAGGTGGCGACATTGCGCTTGATCAGATCGGCGATCTCCGGCTGGAGATCCTGTCGGTCCAGGGCGTATGAACTAACCGAGCCATCGGCAGCCAGCTCGAGCGAGCCGGTAAGCATCATGCTCGCCTCCACGGACTTGCGCGCGGATACCGCACCGACAACTTGGGTGCTACCGATAAAACCGACGCACAACAACACTGCGGCCCAGCGCTTCATCCTTCGCCCCCCGATACCTGTCCGGTTCGCGGGAGTATGCGCCTGTCGCGTCGCAATTACATGACGGGGGCGCAAGCCGGCCCCGTCATGGGTACTCAGAACGACATGTCGAACGCCACTTCACCCTGCACACCGACCTGGTAGGCCGAGACGCGGCGCTCGAAGAAGTTGGTCACTTCCTGCACGTCTTGCAGGTCCATGAAGTCGAACGGATTCTTGGTGCCGTACTTCTTGGGCAGGTCCAACTGGGTCAGGCGCTGGTCGGCGCAATATTCCAGGTAAGCCCGCATATCGGCGACCGACAGGCCGGCCACGCCGCCCGACAACACGTCACTGGCGAACTGTGTTTCGCAGGCAATGGCTTCCTCCATCATCTGTTCCACCTGCTCGCGCATCGTCTCGTCGAACAGCTCGGGCTCTTCCTCGCGTACCTTGCGCACCACGGCGAAGGCAAACGCCATGTGGCCCGATTCGTCGCGGAACACCCAGTTGGTACCCGAGGCCAGGCCATGCAGCAGGCCGCGCGAACGCAGGAAATATACATAGGCGAACGCGGCATAGAAGAACAAGCCTTCGATGCAGGCGGCAAAACAGATCAGGTTCAACAGGAACTGCCGCCGCTGTTCGCGCGTCTCCAGGCGCTGCACATGCTGGATCGAGTCGATCCACTTGAAGCAGAACTCGCCCTTCTGGCGGATCGAAGGAATATTCTCGATCGCCGCGAACGCCTTGTTGCGCTCGTTCGGATCAGGGATATAAGTGTCGAGCAGCGTCAGGTAGAACTGTACGTGCAGTGCTTCCTCGAACAACTGGCGCGAGAGATACATACGCGCTTCGGGGGCGTTGATGTGCTGGTAGAGATTCAACACCAGATTGTTCGCCACGATCGTGTCGCCGGTGGCGAAGAACGCGACCAGGCGATGAATCAGGTGGCGATCGGCATCGGACATCTTCGACTTCAGGTCGGTGACGTCGAGCGAGAAATCGACTTCCTCCACCGTCCAGGTGTTCTTGATCGCGTTGCGATACATCTCATAGAACTCAGGGTAGCGCATCGGGCGAAGGGTGAGTTCGAAGCCTGGATCGAGAATGTGCTGGGTTGTGGTTGACATAAATGGCCTTTCTTATAGATGGCGCTTCAGTCACAGGGGGCTGCGGGATTCGTCGGGATGACGCGACGAGGCAGCGATAGATGACTGATGCCAGATTTTATTTGAGCGATACCACGAGCATGTCACGAGAACCTTGCGTCTACATGCTTGCGACTGAAAGAAACGGAACTCTCTACGTAGGTGTTACTTCGAATCTGGTGCAGCGGGTTTGGCAGCATCGGGAAGCTTTTGTCGAGGGTCTTACCAGCCGCTACAACATCCACAGGCTTGTCTGGTAAGAGCGACACGACATCATGGAGTCGGCGATCCTGCGCGGAAAAAGCGTTGAAATCCTGGCGGCGCGCCTGAAAGCTGAAACTTATTGAAGACGCCAACCCTTGCTCGCGTGATCTTTAAGACCTTATCTGGCCGCCAATCTTCTCTCCGTCCGAACCCTGACCGGATCGTCATCCCGGCGAAGGCCGGGATCCAGTGTCTTTGCTCTTTATCGAACGGGCGAAAGACACTGGACCCCGGCCTTCGCCGGGGCGACGTGAGGCGTTACTGGCAAGCCTCGCAGTATTCCGGGTTCTCAAGAGAACAAAAGACGGCAGCCGTAGCCTGTTCCTGTGCATCGACCACTGGCGCTACGGGTGCTACCGGAGCGGCAGCACTGCTGGCAACCGTCGTCTTGGCAATCTTGGTCGCCGGGCGCGAGCGCAGGTAGTAGGTGGTCTTGATGCCCGATTTCCATGCGTACATGTACATGGAGCTGAGCTGGCCGATGTTCGGGTTCTCCATGAACAGGTTCAGCGATTGGCTCTGGTCGATGTATGCGCCGCGTGCGGCACCCAGGTCAATCAGGGCTTTCTGCGGCAGTTCCCATACGGTGCGGTAGATCTGGCGCAGGCGCTCAGGGATCGCGGCGATACCCTGGATCGAGCCTTCGGCTAGCTTGATCGCGTCGCGCACTTCCGACGTCCACAGGCCCAGCGTCTTGAGTTCCTCGACCAGGTAGCGATTGACCACCAGGAAGTCGCCCGACAGCGTTTCGCGCTTGAACAGGTTGCTCACCTGCGGCTCGATGCACTCATAGCAACCGGAGATCGAAGCGATCGTGGCGGTCGGCGCGATCGCGATCAGTAGCGAATTGCGCAAGCCATGTGCCTTGATGCGCTCACGCAGGGCGTCCCAGCGCGCGGTGTCGTTCGGCTTGGCCTGTGGCCAATAGTCGAACTGCAACTCGCCGTTGGCGGCGCGGGTTTCGTCGAAGCCCGGATGCGCGCCACTGGCCTTGGCCAGCTCGTTGGACGCGTCCATCGCGTTGAAGTAGATCTCTTCGGCGATGCGCGTGGAAAGCGCCAGCGCCTCGGCCGAGTCGAATGGCAGGCGTAGCTTGAAGAAGACGTCCTGCAAGCCCATCACACCCAGGCCGACCGGGCGCCACTTCATGTTGGCCGTGCGCGCGGTATCGATGGGGTAGAAATTCAGATCGATCACGCGATCGAGCTGGCGCACGGCGGTGCGCACGGTCGAAGCCAGCTTGGAGAAATCGAACGCACCATCGACGACGTGGCGTGACAGGTTCACCGAGCCCAGGTTGCACACGGCCGTCTCTCCGGAGGAGGTGACCTCCAGGATCTCGGTGCACAGGTTGGACAGGTGGATGACGTTCTCTGCCCTGGCTGTCTGGTTGCTGGTAGCGTTGGAGCGGTCCTTGAAGGTCATCCAGCCATTGCCGGTCTGCGCCAGCGTGCGCAGCATGCGCGCATAAAGCTCACGCGCCTTGATCTTCTTTACCGCCAGGCCGGCGGCCTCGGCATCACGATAGGCCTGCTCGAACGTCGGGCCCCAGCTATCGACGAAATGCGGCACGACCTTCGGGTCGAACAGCGACCAGTCGCCGTCGTTCTCGACGCGACGCATGAATTCGTCTGGGATCCAGTTGGCGAGATTGAGGTTGTGCGTACGGCGTGCTTCATCGCCCGTGTTGTCGCGCAGTTCGAGGAACTCCTCGATATCGGCATGCCACGGCTCCAGGTATACGCAGGCCGCGCCCTTGCGCTTGCCACCCTGGTTCACTGCCGCCACCGAGGCGTCCAGCGTCTTCAGCCACGGCACCAGGCCGTTGGAGTGGCCATTGGTGCCCTTGATCAGCGAGCCGCGCGAACGCACGCGCGAATAGGCCAGGCCAATACCGCCGGCGAACTTGCTGAGCTTGGCCACGTCGCCATACTTCTCGTAGATCGATTCCAGTGAATCGGTCGGCGAATCGAGCAGAAAGCACGAAGACAACTGTTCGTGCGCCGTGCCTGCATTGAACAGGGTCGGCGAACTGGCCATGTATTCCAGCGAGGACAGCAGGCGATACAGTTCCAGCGTCTCGCCAATGTCATTGCCGCCGAGCGCACACGCAATGCGCATGAAGAAGTATTGCGGCGTTTCGATCACCTTGCGCAACTGCGGATGGCGCAGCAGGTAGCGGTCGTACACCGTGCGCAGGCCGAAGTATTCGAAGCGGCGCGTGGCCAGCACATCGACGGCATCGTTGAGCTTGCGCGCATTGGTGGCGACGAAGTCGCGCAGGCGTGCATTGAGGATGCCCAGTTCCGCGCCGCGCGCGATCGACTGGGAGAAGCTCTGGATTTCCTGGCCGCTCACTTCCTTGTCGATGTAGGCGCCGAGCAGGCGAGCAGCGAGCTGGCCGTATTCAGGCTCCTCGGCGGTCAGGGCGGCGGCGGTGCGGATGGACAGTTCGTCCAGTTCCTGGGTGGTCGCGCCGTCGTACAGGCCGCCAATGGTCTTGAGCGCCACGCGCAGTGGATCGACCGCATGCAGGCCTTCGCCAGCGCGGGTCACGGCGCGCACGATCTTGTTGACGTCCACGATCTCCTGGCCGCCGTTGCGCTTGGTCACCCGCATCTGGCCGGGATTGTGGGGCGGGGTCAGCGCAAACGGAGCTTCCGATGCGGCAGGGGTGCTGGTGCCGCCGAGGTGGGTATCGGCGGAGAAAGAAGATGCATCCACGCGACCGACAGTGCGTTCGCGCGTGGAGGTATCAAGAGGTTGCATGGCGGCAGCGCTCCGAAGAAGTTTCCATCGCCTGCTCCCCGCGCAGGGCTGAAAAGGTGTGATGGGGTCGCGGACGGTCGTATGGCGAGGCTGGCGCCCCGCGGCTACGACGCACCTCCCCGCGGAGGCCGCCATCACTCACCGCAGCAGACAGGCTGCGATGTGTCGGCAGGTCTTCGGACTTGTGGACGCGGATCGACAGGTGATCCACCTACTAGCCTTCGCTTCCCAGCCTGACAGAAGGCCAGTGCGCAAGAGAGGCGTTCGTTTCCACTTACCGCTGCGGGGCAGTTCCGGAGTTACACCGGCATTCCCTATTAAGCCGATCCGACCGTGGGTCTGAGAAAGGCACCGACGAGGCACAACATATAGGGGTCAGTCGGCCCGGTCAACCCGATAAATTGTGGATAACCCGTGGATAAGCGGCCCGAACCCAGGCGTGGCGCGGGCTTGCGGGATTTACTTTTTTTCGGACCCATCCGATCAATGGCGGTGCAGATCCCGATGCCGGGGATCGCCGAATACCCACAAGGTCGCCACCAGGCCGCACAGGGCGGCGAAGGACATCCACAACCCGGGCGCGGCGCGGTCTCCCGTCACGTGGATCAGCCACTGTGAGATGGCCAGACTGGACCCCCCAACCGTAGTGGCCAGGCTGTAGGCCAGCGAGAAACCTGTCGTACGGACCGCTTCGGGCATGATCTCGGTCAGGCTTACCACCATGGCGCCGTTGTAGCTGGCATAGATGAACGATAGCCACAGTTCCACGGTCAGCAGACGGCCAAAATCCGGTTCGGCGACCAGCCAGCGCAGGGTAGGGTAAGCGGTCAGCAAGGCAAGGGCGGTACAGGCCAGCAGCAGCGGCCGCCGGCCGATACGATCGGAAAGCGCGCCCATCAGCGGCAGCCAGACGAAATTGGACACGCCTACACAGAGCGTTACCACGAACACGTCGCCCTGCGAGAGCTTGAGCACCTCGCTGCCGAACGTCGGCGTATAGGCGGTGATCAGGTAGAACGACACGGTGGTCATCATCACCAGCGCCACGCCCAACAGCACGATGCGGCTATTGGCGAGCATCGAACGGAAGATTTCATCGATACCGGGCCGGCGGCGTGCCAGGAACGATTCGGTTTCCTCCAGCGAGCGGCGGATCAGGAACAGGAATGGCACGATCAGGCAGCCGACCAGGAACGGTACTCGCCAGCCCCAGTCCGAGACTTGCGCGGGTGTCAGCCAGTGCTGAAGCAACAATCCAAGCAGCGCGGCGAATACCACGGCCACTTGCTGGCTGGCGGACTGCCAGGCGCAATAGAACCCACGGGTACCAGGCCGGGCGATTTCGCTCAGGTAGACCGACACGCCGCCCAATTCCACACCGGCGGAGAAGCCTTGTAGCAGGCGGCCAGCCAGCACCAGCACCGGTGCCAGCACGCCGATCCGGTCGTAGCCAGGCACGGCTGCCACCAGCAGGGTGCCGATGGCCATCAGCAGCAAGGTGAGGATCAGTCCCTTGCGGCGCCCATGATGGTCGATATACGCGCCTAGTACCACGGCGCCGACCGGTCGCATCACGAAGCCGGCGGCGAATGCCAGCAGGGTCAGCAACAGCGAGGCGTATTGGCTCTTTGCCGGGAAGTACGCATGAGCGATGGCCGAGGCGTAGTAGCCGTAGACCATGAAGTCATACATCTCCAGGAAATTGCCGCTGACCACGCGCACGATGGCCTTGACGCTCTCGCCACGCGAACGTGTCGGCAAGTCATGGGTGTTCACTCGATGACTCCCACTCGCACCGCAGCCGGAAAGTCGACACAAGAAACTGTCACCCAGGCTTCAAGGCATGCCACGACCGGAGGCAGCATGGCGATGCGGCTGCCATGGATATCCCAGCCAGGATATCGGTATGGAGTGAGGGCCATCCCGTTGAGTCCCCGGTGTGTGGAAGCGAGCCAAGTGTACAGGCCTACTGGCTACAAAGCGCTCGGTGACATGCTTACAAGGATGTCACGTGCATGCTTATGGTGCAGGACCGTTCAGAGACTTAAGTTTTTGCGGGAGCGCCGACAACTGTTGATCGGATGCCTCACTAGTGCGCAGGAAAGGAATGCCATGAAATATCTAAGCAAAACACGAACCATATGCCAGTTATTATTGACGGCGGCTCTGGGGTTCTCGGGATGGGTTGCCGCAGAGGGTGCCACTCAGATCAGACCCAGCATCGTCGGCGGTTGGGAGGCATCCAGGGGGCAGTATCCTTTCATGGCCTCCATTCGTGAAAATGAGCAGCACGCATGCGGAGCTTCACTGGCGAACTTCCAGATGGTCATTACTGCTGCGCATTGTGTGGAGCACATCAAGACCACAGAAATAGCCGATCAGTATTCGGTGATAGTCGGGCAGACTTTGCTGTCGGATGAAACAGGTGCACAACGTCGGCGCATCAGTGAGGTCAGAGTCTCGCCATCTTCCGACTTGGCAGTGCTGATACTGGAAAAACCCGTGCTGAACGTCACTCCTGTTTCATTGCCTACCGCCAATAGTGATGCACTTTACCAACCAGGACAGTTCGCCACCGTCATGGGCTGGGGTAATACGGACCCCGAAGTGCCATTTGCGCCGGATCGTCTTCGTTTCGTCGACGTGCCCATCTTGTCACCCGAAGAATGTGCTCTCTCCTATCCCGATTATTCGAGCACCGAGTTCTGCGCTGGTATGCGAGGTCGGGATGCGTGTCAGGGCGATAGCGGTGGTCCGATCATTCGCGCCATCCGTGGCCGAGTATTTCAGATCGGCGTCGTCTCTAGCGGCAAAGGTTGTGCCGAACAAGGGGCACCTGGCGTTTATGTCAACCTCAGCCGGCAGGATCTATTTGATAGCCTTACGCCAATCTGGGTGAGACCTGAAAGCTAAGCCTATGTTTGGCGCTTCGACTGCGACCTGTCAGAGCAGGTCGCAGTCACGGCGTGAGCGTGGGCCGAATAAAACGAACGCTTGGGCCAAGCCAATGCAGCGCAGACGGGCATGATGCGGATCGAGCCGTGGCCATGATGTCGACCGGTTTGGCGGCTGATTGCTTTACTGCGTCACGCTGACGTCGATCTCGACGGGATAGCTCGCGCCTTCCTTCAGCGGCGGCTTGGGAAAGGTCCATCCCGAAAACTGCCCGGCCAGGCAGCGAGCTAGCGGTGTGGGGGCGCGAACATCCACCCGCTGCGGATGGCCGTCGGCGGAGATATCGGCCACCAGCGTGAAGGGCGATTTGTCCGCCGGCTCGTTGCTCTTGATGCAGCTCTTGAGCGCATCGGTCATTGGATTGCCGGTCTTATCCCAGAACGCCCGCTGGTAAGCCGGCCCCGTCGCCGTACCCTCAGCCATTTTCGCCGCCTGCACTCGCTGATCGAAGTCATCTCTGGCGAATGCGCAGATGGTGACCAGTAGTAGGGCGATAGCGAGGACTGTACGCATGGCTGGACTCCTGGATCGACGGTTCGGGATGGGAGATGGGTGCAGGGGGGGCAAAGACCGGGCTATGAAGGTGATTTTGCGTTGATCGACATGAGCGGTGTGAACGTCAGGGGGCGCACGCTGACGAACTTGCGTCCCCGTTATCTCTCTCCCACCCGTCAATCGGCCCGGTGCTCCAACCCTAGATATGCTTCGCTTTGCATTTCGATCAACCGCGATTCCGTTCGCCCGAATTCCGCACGCAGTCGTTCGCCGTCGTAAAGTTCGGTGATCGGCGCGGCGGCCGAAAGGATCAGCTTCACGTGGCGATCGTAGAACTCATCGACCAGTAGTACAAAACGCTTGGCCTGGTTTTCGGTGTAGATAGTAAATTGCGGCACGTTGGATACGATGATCGCCGGGCCGGCCTTGGCCAGCTCGATGTAGTCGGCCACTGCGCGCGGTCCGTCGCACAAGGCGTCGAATTCGAACCACAGGATATTGTCCGCGCGCTTGCGCAGTGCAATGGCGCGGTCGTTGATGACGATCTGGCCATCTTCGATGATGTCACCCATGGCCTGTGTGGTGAAGATCTTCGCCAGTGCGCGTTCGGCTTCCGCGCTCGGTGGCGTGTAGTACACCGAGGCCTGCGATAGAGCGCGCAGGCGCCAGTCCCGGCTGGAGATCATTTCCACCACGTGGCAGTGCTTTTCGATCATTGCGATGGCAGGCAGGAAGCGTGCGCGTTGCAGGCCGTCCTTGTAGAGATTGGGCGGCGCGGTATTGGACGTGGTCACCAGGGTGACGCCACGCGCGAAAAGTGATTCGAGCAACGTCGCCAGGATCATGGCGTCACCGATGTCGCTGACCAGGAATTCATCCAGGCACAGCACGCGGCAACGCTGCGCGATGCCGGCGGCGACTTCGATCAACGGGTCCTGTCGTTCACCCAGTTCGCGCAGATGCTCGTGCACCTCGGCCATGAAACGGTGGTAGTGGCGTCGCAGCGCCATGCCTTGCGGCAGGCTGGCGACAAACATGTCCATCAGGAAGGTCTTGCCACGGCCGACGCTACCCCACAGGTACAAGCCGGGCACGGCATCGGGAGTGTCATTGCCCAGCAACGACTTGAGTTTGCCCAATAAGCCGCCGGTATCCTGGCGCGCTGCGCTCAGCGCGGCATGCATGCGATCGAATTCCGGCAGCATCGCCATCTGCGCGGGATCGGCTTCCCAGCGATGCGCCGCGACG
Source organism: Dyella sp. (assembly GCF_036384435.1). Taxonomy (GTDB): domain Bacteria; phylum Pseudomonadota; class Gammaproteobacteria; order Xanthomonadales; family Rhodanobacteraceae; genus GSA-30. The sequence goes on from NZ_DASVMI010000157.1 coordinate 108,571, forward strand.
CCCTCCTGGTAGCGGGCGCTGGGAGAAAAAGATGTGTCACTCATGAACGCGTAATCGTTTGGAAGGCTAAAAAGTGGAGAGGTGGTTCAAAGGGTGGCTTGGATGTGTGCGGCGGTCTGGAGTGTTTCCATGTATTGGCCGTCGACGAGGCCATCCCGCGAACGGCTTTCGCGGCGCGGGTCGCTCCGGCCAGCGCCAGGGCTTGTCGTAGCCCGCACGCGAGCGCATCACGGCATCAGATCCACAGGCAGCGTTTTGTCATGTTCGTCATGCCAGGCCTGAATGGTCCTGGGCAGCTTGTGCTTCCACGCTGGCACATTCGTGTAGTAACGCAGCCGCGAGTTGTTTTGTTTGTCCAAGACCAGCATGCCAATCCACAACTGCGAGCCCTTGCTCATCACCACGGCGGCATTGGTGGGGGCCAGTCCGCGCACGAAGCAATCCGTCACGCTGGCGCCGAGTCCGTCCTTGTCGTCGATATTGCCGCACACGTTCACGTCATCGACCAGGGTTTGATAATCCTTGCCCAGCAACTGGCGTGCGGCCGTGTTCTGTGCCGCATCGAGTATTTTGAGGCTGACCAGGTCGGCCTTCGGTTTGGCGGCCATCACCGATGCAGGCAGATAGGTGCCTGCGTAATACACGCCATTGCCGGCGCCGCAATCATTCTGGCTCTGCTTGAGTGTGAGCCGCTGGCCCACGCGGACGAAATCGATGGTACAGCCGGGAGCATCGGCACCCCCATCGAAGTGCGCGCGATCATTGGCGACGGTGATGTCACCTTCAAGCCGGCCCATGTTGCCGCCATTGGCGGCAGACATGTCGAAGTGGTAGGTCGGGCCCTTGCCGGTGATGTCGATCTGACTGTTCACCGACGGATTGCCGCTGTCCAGCTGCCAGGTCTGCGTCCAGCGCGCGTCGCCGCCCTTGTCGCTGCTGGCGGTGCCATGCAGGCGGTCCAGCCTTTGCCGGTAGCTGCGTTGCAGGCAGCGCTTGTCGCTACCGCAGGCATCGCGCTGCTTGAGCCATGCGCGCTGCGATGTACGCAGGGCATCGCTATTGCCGGCGGCCGACATGGCCTGCACGAACGCCTTGCCCAGGTCGCCATCCAACTGGGACAGGTCGGCATCGGCACAAACCGCTTTTTCGGCCGTGCTCGATGCCTTGGCGCAATCGAAACTGGCGGCGTGTGCCGCGAGCGGCAGCGCGATGAGCGCCGCCATGGCAATCCATGGACGCATCGGATCAACTCCTTGGAGGTGGCAGCCAGTCCCGGACCGCGTGCTTGATCGCACCGCGCAGGTCCATCAACCGGCGATGAAAGAAATGGCTGGTCTCGGGCATACGCACCAGTTCCGGTGGGTGTTCCATGGCCTGGATCCAGTCGAACACAGCCTGGGGATCAACGACTTCGTCGTCTTCGCCCTGTACCACCAGCCAGGGGCAAGTTGGCAGCTCGATGCTCTCGAAGGGCCAGCGACCCACCGGAGGTGCGATGCTGATCAGCGCGCTGGCGCGCAATCGCACGGCCGCCCGAATCGATACATAGCTGCCGAATGAAAACCCGGCCAGCCACAGCTCGTCATCCGGCCGTACCTTGCGTACCCAGGCGGCGATGGCGGCCAGGTCGTCACCCTCGCCGTTACCGTTGTCGTAGCTGCCTTCCGAGGCGCCGACACCGCGAAAATTGAAGCGCAACGTATCCAATCCCGATTCCAGCAGGCTACGCTCGGCCATCGTCACCACTTTGTTGTGCATGGTGCCACCCTGAAGCGGGTGCGGGTGGCAGACGATGGCCGTACCGCGCCGCGCCCCCGGACGTTCGGCCACATCGCTGACCACTTCGAGCTTGCCCATAGGGCCGGTGAGCGCGAAGCTGGCGGCTTCGGACGGGAAAAGATCAGGGTTTGCAGGTAACGCCAGGATGTTCATAGTCGCCATGATAACCGGCCGGGCCGCCCGGCCGCCCGCGCCTCACCCATGAATCATCTCGCCCATGCCCTGCTCGCGGGCGACGACGAGCTGATGCGCCTGGGAGGTATGTTGGGCGATTTCGTGCACGGCCCGCCCGAGGCCCTGGCCCTGCCTGAGCGCGCCATCGAGGGAATACGCCTGCACCGGGCGATCGATGTCTATACCGACAGCCACCCGGAAGTGGTGGCCGCGCGCGGGCTGTTCGAGCCGCCGTTCCGTCGCTACGCCGGCATCCTGCTGGACATGTGGTTCGATCACTGCCTGGCGCGGGATTTCCTGCGCTGGAGCGGCCAGCCGCTGCACCTGTTCTCGCCAGCCTTGCGCGATACCCTCTATCGCCATGAGAAGCTGCTGCCGCCCGATCTCAAGCGCTTCCTGATCTATATGGAATCCCACGGCCTGCCAGCCGGCTACGCCGAACCGGCCGCGATCGGCCGCTCACTGGCTGGCATCTCTCGACGCCTCAAGCGCGAAAATCCGCTGGGCGCCGCATTACCCGTGCTGGAGGCGCTCAGGGAGCCGTTGCAACTGCGCTTCGAAGCATTTTTTCCGCATCTTCAAGGGTTTGCGCGGGAGTGGCGTGGTGAGGCGCGAAAGCCTGCCACCTGAGGCAAGCTTTCATGGTGCGACATGAGCCTTGGGCTAGAAGTGGCATGACGAGCTTGCGTGCGCCCCCGCCACTCGTCTCCCGACCCCAAAATAGCGAAGGCCGCCCCAAGGCGGCCCTCCCCATCCCGCGAAGCCTCAAAACCTCACTTCGCCTGCTGTGTGATCCAGGTCACTGCGGCCTTGACCTGATCGTCGGTCAGCGCCGGGTTGCCGCCCTTGGGAGGCATGAAATTGCCGTCAGGGCCGTGATAACCCTCGGTCGCATGCTTGACCAGCGTGTCCAGGCCCTGGGCAATGCGCGGGCCCCAAGCGGCCTTGTCGCCCAGCTTCGGTGCGCCGGCCACGCCAGCGGTATGGCAGCTGTGGCAGAGGTTGTCGTAGATCGTTTTGCCGTCCTTGGTGCCACCGTAGGCAACCTGGGATGCGGCGGCCTTGGCGGCCGCTTCCTGCGCGGCGAGCATGGCCGCGCGACCGGTATTGCCGGCGTAGACGGCGCCATTGGGAGCAATGCGGGCGGAAACCTGCGCTTGCGCGGTCGGATCGGTTTCCTTCGGCTCGTTGCTGTAGATCGACCATGCCAGGCCAATCAACACAAGGGTCAGCACGGCCAGGCCAACGATCAGCAGCGAAAAGCTGCGCATGAAGCTCTGGTCGGATTTGCTCATGGAACCGCTCACGCAATTACTCCAGTCAAAAGTAAAGTCGGCGGGCATCGAACCAGTACACGACACGGCGTGGCGCTGGAACGAGGCGATTGCTCTGCTTGCCGCTCCCCCGGACAAAGTGTCCCCGGGCAACAAGCCCCAGAGTATAGACGAACCCCGCCGGAAGTTTGCAGTTGCCCCCGAAGCCGCCGAAAGCGCTTTGTCGTCACATAAATAGGCAACTATTTCTCTCAGGTTGAGGTCTTCACTGGCATACCATAGGGCTTTGCCCTGCCATCGGTCATGGATCGACCATGTCAACCGGCATTGTCAAATCTCGTTCAACTGCCCCTATCCTTTCACTCAACATAAGGCGGGCGCCTGCCGCGCCGCGTGAGGGCGGGTGACCCGCCAGCTCAATTTTTGGGAGTTCTACATGTCGCGTTTTTGGAAGATCGCGCTGATCGTCATCGTCGTGATCGTGATTGCCTTCGTGGGCCTGCATATGCTTCACAAGCCCTCGGGCGATCAAGCTGCCGACGCGGGCCAGGGGCGTCATCGTGGCGGCCAGCAGGCATCCGATGCCAACGGCGATGACAAGAACAACCAGCCGGTGCCGGTCACCGTAGTGCCCACGGTCAAGCAGAATGTGCCGATCTACCTGACCGCGCTGGGCACCGTGCAGGCGCTCAACACCGTCACGGTCAATCCGCAGGTTGGCGGCCAGCTACTTAAGCTCAACTTCAAGGAAGGCCAGGAAGTGAAGGCCGGCGACGTGCTCGCCGAGATCGATCCGCGCACCTTCCAGGCGAGCTATCAGCAGGCCGTGGCCAAGAAACTGCAGGATGAGGCCGCGCTGGCCACCGCCCGCAGCAACCTCGATCGCAGCGTCGACCTCGGTGCCAAGGGCTACATCTCCAAGCAGGACATGGACACCCTGCGCAATACCCTGAGCCAGAACCAGGCGACCGTGCAGGCCGACGTGGCCGCGATCGACAGTGCCAAGGTGCAACTGGGCTTCACCAAGATCCTCTCGCCGATCGATGGCGTGGCCGGCATTCGTGCCGTGGACCCGGGCAACGTGGTCACGACCACCTCAAACATCGTCACGCTGACCCAACTGCATCCGATCAACGTGATGTTCTCGCTGCCCGAGCAGAACCTCGAAGTGGTGCGTGAAGCGGTGAACAAGGGCCTGCCGCTGCAAGTGTCCGCGCTTGATCGCGCCGATGCCCACACCATCGCCAGCGATGGCGTGCTGCGCGTGGTCGACAACCAGATCGACACCACCACCGGCACCTTCCGCCTGAAGTCGGAATTCCCCAATCCCAAGGCCGAATTGTGGCCGGGCCAGTTCGTCAACGTGCAGCTGAAGGTCAACACCGTCAACGGTGGCCTGGTGATCCCGGCGCAGGCGGTGCAGCGCGGTCCGGATGGCGACTACGTGTACCTGGTGCAGGGCGACAACACGGTCAAGATGCAGCCGGTCAAGACCGCCGCCGAAGTCGGCGACAGCCACGTGATGATTGCCTCGGGCCTGAAGGAGGGCGATCAGGTGGTCACCGAGGGCCAGTTCCGCCTTAAGCCCGGCAGCAAGATCAAGCCGCTCAAGCCCGGCGAAGTGCCAGCCGCTCCGACCGACGCGGAATTGCAGCAGGCCAAGAAAGATTCGCAGAAGGGCGGCGGCCGTCGCGGCCGGTAACTCTTAGTGGAGAGGGAGATGGGTCGTGGGTGCGATGAGGTTGCGTTTGCGCAAGCCTTCGGTTCACACCGGTCGCTCGCGCTTACGCCCCCGTTATCTGTCTCTCGTCTCCAAGGCACTTGCCAAGGCTGCCAGCGTGCAGCAAAACCAGTGACGGTCTAGAAACCCATGGGCTTTTCCACCCTCTTTATTCGCCGCCCCATCGCTACCTCGCTGCTCATGGTGGCGGTGTTGCTGCTGGGCATTCTCGGCTATCGCCAGCTGCCGGTCTCGGCGCTGCCGGAAATCGATGCGCCCAGCCTGGTGGTGACCACGCAGTACCCGGGTGCGAGTGCCTCGACCATGGCGGCGTTGATCACCACGCCCCTGGAGCGCAACTTCGGCCAGATCTCCGGCCTGTCGATGATGACCTCCGACTCCTCGGCGGGTCTGTCCACCATCGTGTTGCAGTTCTCGATGGATCGCGACATCGACATCGCCGCGCAGGACGTCCAGGCGGCCATCAGCCAGGCCAAGGGCACGCTGCCGAACAACCTGCCATACCCGCCGGTCTACAACCGCGTGAATCCGGCTGATGCACCGATCGTCACGCTCAAGCTCACCTCCGACAGCCTGCCGCTACGCGACGTCAACAACTACGCCGACTCCATCCTGGCGCAGAAGCTCTCGCAAGTGCAGGGCGTGGGCCTGGTGTCTATCGCCGGCAACGTGCGTCCGGCCGTGCGTATCCAGGTCAATCCCGCGCAGTTGTCCAATCTCGGCCTCACCCTGGAAGACGTGCGCAGCTCGCTGACCCAGGCCAACGTGAACGCGCCCAAGGGCACGCTCAACGGCAAGACGCAGTCCTACAGCATCGGCACCAACGATCAGCTTAGCGACGCGCAGGAATACAAGAGCACCATCCTTGCCTACAAGAATGGCGCGCCCGTGCGCCTGTCCGATGTGGCCAGCGTGGTCGATGGCGTGGAGAACGACCAGCTCGCCGCGTGGGCCAATGGCAAGCCCGCCGTGCTGCTCGACATCCGTCGCCAGCCCGGTGCCAACATCGTGCAGACCGTGCAGCGCGTGCGTAACCTGATGCCCGAGTTGCAGGCCGTGTTGCCGGCCGACGTGCACCTGGACATCTTCGCCGACCGTACCGTCACCATCCGTGCTTCCGTGGAAGACGTGCAGTTCACGCTGATCCTTACCATCTGCCTGGTGGTGGCGGTGATCTTCGTGTTCCTGCGACGGCTGTGGGCGACGGTGATTCCGTCTGTCGCGGTGCCGTTGTCGCTGCTAGGCACCTTCGGCGTGATGGCCTTCACCGGCATGTCCCTGGACAACCTCTCGCTGATGGCGCTGACCGTTGCCACTGGCTTCGTGGTGGACGATGCGATCGTGATGATCGAAAACATCGTGCGCTACATCGAGCAGGGCTAGGATGGCAAGGAAGCGGCCGAGATCGGCGCCAAGGAAATCGGCTTCACGGTGCTGTCGCTGACCGTGTCGCTCATCGCCGTGTTCCTGCCGCTGCTGCTGATGCCGGGCGTCACCGGCCGCCTGTTCCATGAATTTGCCTGGGTGCTCACCATCGCGGTGGCGATCTCCATGCTGGTGTCGCTGACGCTCACGCCCATGATGTGCGCGTACCTGCTGCGCCCCGACGCGTTGCCCGAAGGCGAC
>NZ_DASVMI010000158.1:0-142319 GCF_036384435.1 Dyella sp.
GCGCATTGGTTTCAACGGCAACCACCATCGGCACGGCCAAAGGAGTCCATTGCTGGTTTATGGCCGCCACCAACGCACGAGATGGCGTTCATGGGGATCCGTGGCTTGATGAGGCGAACTGGAAAATCCAAGCCTCGACGAACTATCGTGCTGCCTGCCGCGAGATGGCCACGCCGGCTTGTTACGAGGCCGTGGCGCGCATTTAAGGCCTTGCCTACCCGGCCTGCTCATCGACCAGGATTGTCCATGTACAAAAAAATCTTTCTGATCGGGCTGCTGGTGCTGGCATCCTTGCCCACCCATGCGGCGGGCCCGAGCCGGGTGGCTGCGCCACAAAGCGACCTGTGGCCCGAGTCGGTCAATTCGACGGAGGCTTTTGATCGCGCGTCGCGCGCGCACATCCTGGTCTTCGCTCGCGAACTGGCCGCCAGCGAACTACTAAGCGACAAACAACTGGCGACCACGCTAAAAATCAAGCACGTCGACCACCGACCCCTCGACGCCATCCGCACCAAGTTCTGGCAACGCCTGGCTTCCAACTACGCGATGGCAACCGCCCATTGCCGGGCGGGAGAGGATTTCTGCACCCCGGCAGCCGATGCCGATGCGTTGCGCAAGGTGGCAGCGGCTCTCGACTCACCACCGGCTCCCCGCTACCAGGCCTGGTTCACCGACGCGCAGTCGTTTCATCGCACCTATCTTGATGAATTGCTGCGCCTGGCCGCGCTGTTCCCACGCACCAGCAGTGAAGTAGATACCTTCTCGCTGCGCGAAATCAGTGGCAACGAACTGCCCGATCGCCATTTCCTGCTGACCTTCGACGACGGTCCCACGCGTGCGGGTGGCGATACCGACCAGACCTTGGCGATGCTGCGTGCCCTGCACATGAATGCCATCTTCTTCACGCTCGGTGGCAATTTGCAGGCGCGCCTGCATCAGCGTACACAGGTTGCCACCGCGAACGACTATGCCGGCATGTGCGTAGGTTCGCATGGCTGGGAACACAAGCCGCACAGCACCTGGCCGCAATGGCGCGATTCGGTCACGCGTAGCGTCGCGCAAGTCCGCGACTCGCTTCCCGACAGTTTCACGCCCTTGTTCCGCCCGCCTTATGGCCAGCGGCTACCCGACAGCGGCAGCTTCTTCGACGCGCACGATATACGCGTCACGCTGTGGAACATCGATTCACAGGATTGGAACAGCAAGGTTGATGCCGACCAGGTGAAACAACGAGTACTGGCGTTGATGCTGCTGTGGCGCCACGGCATCGTCCTGTTCCACGATATTCATCCCAAGGCGCAGGTCGCAGTGCCCTGGATCATGGCGCAGACCCGCGATGCCGGCATCCAATGGATCGACTGCCACGGTTTCCCGGCGCCCTGAACAGTCCGGCCACCATGGCGCGGCGCATGCCGAATGGCACACGCGTCCTGGCCCGGGAGTTTGGCCTACTTCGCCCACGGAAAGGAGAATGCGCCAGTGCATTCATCGGCGAGGCATCGCATCTTGGGGGCAAGGATCGGATGGTCAGCGAACAACGGCTCGGTCGAACGGCGGGCGCGCTCTATGTGGTGACGATCATTACCGGCTTGTTCAGTCTTGGCTACGTTCCCGCCCAGCTCAGTGGTCATGGCGATATCCATGTCACCTTGGCGCGCATGGCCGCCGCGCCGGGGCTGTTTCGCTGGGGCCTTGCCTCGTTCGTGATTGAGCAAGTCGCCTTCCTGCTCTTGCCGCTGGTGTTGTTCCAGTTGTTACGAGCTGCCGGACAGCGTGCGGCGGTGGTGATGGTCGTATTGGCCGTGACCGGCGTTCCCCTGGCCTTGATCGCGCTGGCGCATCGCCTGGATCTACTGCCATTGATCGACGCGCAGGCCGGTGGAAATCCGCTGCCACAAGCCGATCAACTCGCCCAACAGGCGCTGGATGCCTATACCCATGCGTTGTTGATGGCCAGCCTGTTCTGGGGCTTGTGGTTGATGCCATTGGGTTACCTGGCCCATGCCAGCCGAGCCTTGCCGCGCATACTCGGCTTTTTGTTGACCCTGGGCGGAGCCAGCTACGTCGCCGATGTCTTCTGCACCCTGCTCGCACCGCATTATGGCGATACCGCGTTGTCGGACTACATGACCACGCCGGCCGCCATCGGCGAGATCGGCACGGGCTTGTGGCTATTGCTGGTCGGCGTGCGGCGCCCGGTACGCCAGGCCGCAGTCGCCTGATCGATTCAACGAGGAACTCCACATGGCCACCCCGCTTCACGACGCTCCTGTCCCGATCCGCCTCAAGCTGGCCGCACTCTGGACCAGCCTGATGTTCTGCTACATCTACGGCGACTATTTCGACCTGTTCCGCCCTGGCAATCTACAGGACATGCTCGCCGGCAATATGGGACCGCTGGGTCCGGTGACGCAGAACATCTTGCTGGGCACCACGGTCCTGCTGGCCATACCGGCCGTGATGATCTTCCTGTGCGTATCGCTGCCGGCCACGTGGAATCGCTGGGTGAACATGCTCCTGGGCGTGCTTTACGCGATGGTCATGGCCGTATCGATGCCCGGATCGTGGCATTTCTACCAGCTACTTGGCGTTATCGAAATCGTGATCTCGCTGCTGATCACCGGCTATGCATTTCGCTGGCCGCGGGCTTCGATCGCGGCCACTTGAGTCCATCCGTCTGACGGGGAGCCGCTCAAACCGGGCCACCTGCCAGACCACCTCAGAACTTGTACGCAATCATCAGGCGATTGTTGACCCATGGCTGGTTGCCTGGGTTGAGATTGTTGCGGCCGCCGACGGTACGTTCCCAACGATCACGCAACTGCAGCCCCTTGAGGATGTAGTCAAGCTTATAGACCACATCGACATACACATCGTGGCTTGCGCCGCGCAGGTCGGTTTCATAATGCGCATACGACGCCGTCAGCTGCAGGGTGTCGTTGAAGAAGCTGTAACTTGCCCTGGCCTTCCAGGCGTGTCCTGGCCCCTGCTCCACCAAGCCGCGGAGCATGGATGTCGTATACAGCGGATCGGTGGCATACGTGTTGGTGTATGGCGAGATGATCGCGCCATCACCCACGGCCCCCGCCGCGCTATCGAGCTTGTTATACGACACATCGTATTTGCCCTTGCCGATGGTGACACCCGCATCAACGCCCCAGGCATTGGCATCAATGCGATGGCCTGCGACCCCGGTGATCTTGGTGCGCGTCTGCACCAGCACGTTGTCGCTGCCACTGGTCTGACGTAGCGCCTGCACGCCCAGGAATGGCTTGATCGCCGAATCGGTGTGAAAGGTGTACATGCCATCCACATAACCCATGCGTGCGAAGTGCTCGAAGTCGTAGAACCATGCCTGCGCCTTCAGCCCGTTGGCGACATAGGTACTGCCAATGGCGGTTGTACCGTCCGCTTCATGGGCATTCAAAGGCAGCGAGCCATTGTTGCCATACATGCGATCGCCGTGATACTTCGATGGGTAATACACGTTGTCGTCGTTGTAACCATCAGACGTGCGGCTTTTCCAGCGCAGTTCGCGAATGGCGTAGATGTCCCAGCCCTTTGCCGGTTTGAAGTCCACCATGCCGGCCTGATACGAGGCAGGAATCACCCGCGAATCGGATTGTCCCATCCACGGCGTGGCCAGGTACTGATCACCGGCCCGCACCGTCACCCATGGATTGGCATATTCCACATAGGCCTGGCTGAAGCCACTGATCGAATTGTTCGGCCCCATCAACGTCGAATCGATACGGGTCGTGTCCCGCGATTGCGTGCCGAACGACTGCGCGGAAAACGCCGTGACACCGACTCCGAAGCCGCCGACATGTCCGCTTTTGAGCGTGAACAGCCCGGCCAGCGAATTGGCGCGCGAGTCATGCGTGGTCGGCGCCTCGTAGTTGCGGTCGAAACGATAGAGGCGCAATTCGCCGTCGAATGTGCCGTCGCGGAAGAAATCGTCGGCATGAGCCGCCCCGGCCACGCATGCCAGCGCAGCCACTATCCAATGACGTGTACTCATCAGTGCACCAGTCGCGCAGTGTGGTTGGTATTGGGCGCCTTCAACCCCGCCCCATCCCGATGACCTTTGCTCACGGGCGCCTTGGTCCCGTGCAGCATCCATACCCCCAGACAGCTGATAATCGCTGAGAGGGCCAACCACGCACCCGGCATCGCCTTGTCGCCCGTGGTGTGGATCAACCAGGTGCTGACCGCTGGCGTGAAGCCCCCGAAGATCGCCTGCGCCAGGCTATAGGCGATGGAGAAGCCCGAAGCACGCACATGGGCCGGCATCATTTCGGTAAGGCTCACCACCATGACGCCCTGGTAGCCGCCATAGAGGAACGACAGCCACAGCAATACCATCAACATGCGCTCGAACGAAGGCTCGGCCACCAGCCATGCCATAGCCGGATAAGCCGTCAGCGCCACCAGCACAGCGAATACGATGAGCGTACGCACACGACCGAAGCGATCGGATACCGCACCCATGACCGGCACGAAGATGAAGTTGGAGATGCCCACGCATACCGTTACCACGAAGGCATCGCGTGCGGTGAGCTTGAGCACTTCCTTGCCATAGGTGGGTGTATAGGCTGTGATCAGGTAGAACATCACGCTGGTGAGCGTTACCAGCAACACCGCATTGAGCACCAGCCGCCAGTGGGTCAGCAGCCCGACGTAGATGTCGCGCAAGCTTGGGGCATGCCCGGTAACGCGCTTCTGGAACGATTCGGTCTCCTGCAGGGTGCGGCGGATATAGAACAACACCGGCACGATCAGCGATCCCACGATGAAGGGAATGCGCCAGCCCCAATCCATGATCTGCTCTTCTGACAGAACCAGGCGCAACACCACGCCCAGCACCGCGGCGAAGATCACGGCGACCTGCTGGCTTGCCGACTGCCAGGCCACATACAGGCCGCGCTTGCCCGGTGGGGCAATCTCGGCCAGATACACCGACACACCACCGGATTCGGCGCCGGCGGAAAAGCCCTGCAACAACCGTCCCACCAATACCAGCAGGGGCGCTGCCATCCCGATGCGCTGATAGGTCGGCGTCAAGGCGATGATCAGAACACCCACCGACATCAGTGCCAGGCTCACGATCAAGCCCTTGCGGCGACCGTGACGATCAATATAGGCGCCAAGCACGAGCGCGCCGATCGGGCGCATCAGGAAACCCACGCCAAAGGTCATCAACGACATCATCAGCGACACGTAGCCGCTGGCGTTGGGAAAAATCGCATGCGCGATGGCCGACGCATAGAAGCCGTAGACCATGAAGTCGAACATCTCAAGGAAGTTGCCGCTGACTACCTTGAAGACCCGACCAAACTTCGTACCACCTCGTTGCTGCACTGTGCTCATGCCGTAATCCCCCGAGGACGTTTGCAGAATGCCACGGTCTGCGCGTGTTCCATATAATGAAACGCCATACCGATATTCAAAACATACAAGCAGATCGTTCGCGAGCACGTCAACAAGAAATTTCGCCCCGTATCAACATGTATGACGTTGATACATAAAGCTTTTTTGACGCATCGCAACATCGCTTGACGGCGATTCGCAGCCGGGTCTAGTGTTATTTAGAACAGCGTTTTGGATATTGGAACGATGGATACCACGCTTTTGAAAGGCCTCAACGTGCTCGAAGCCGTTGCCCGTTCGAGCGGGCCGCGCGGCGTCAGTGAACTGGCGCGCGAACTGGCACTCACCAAGAGCAACGTGCATCGCACCCTGCAGACCCTTGCCACCGCCGGGTACGTTCGTCCCGGCAGCGTGGCGGGTACTTATGAGTGCACGCTCAAGTTGTTCGAAATGGCCAGCGGCATCGTGGCGCGCATTGACGTGCGGCAATCGGCCGATCCGTTCATGCAGCAACTGGCGCGCCTGACCAAGGAAACCATCCATTTGTCGATCCTCGACGGCTTGGATGTCATCTACCTCAACAAGATCGAATCGCCACAACCGGTACGCGCGTATTCCACCATCGGCGGCCGAGCACCAGCGCATTGCGTGGCTTCCGGCAAGGCCTTGCTGGCCTGGCAACGTGATGCCGTGTTGCAGCAACTGCCCGAACGCCTGACGGCGCCCACCGGCCGCTCGTTGGCCACGCGCGATGCCCTGCTCGATGAGCTTGGGCGCATTCGCCGCCAGGGTTTTGCCGTCAATCGCGGCGAATGGCGCGAAGGCGTGGGCGGCATCGCCGCCATCGTGTTCGACGTCACAGGCGCACCGATCGCGGCCATTGGCATTTCCGGTCCGCTGGAACGCCTGCGCCCGGCAAGCATTCGCAAATACAGCCAGCTGGTGATGGAGGCCGCACTCGGCCTGTCACGTGCGCTTGGCTATGCCCGGTCCAGCTATCCGCCGGCCGCGGCCTGACCGCATACCATTTTTACAGGAGTATCAAGCAGTGCAGCCCCTGAAAGGCATTCGAGTCGTTGAATTCTGTAGCGTGGCGGCAGGTCCGTTCTGCGCGATGTTGCTGGCTGACATGGGCGCCGATGTGATCAAGGTCGAGCATCCCGAGGGAGGCGACAGCATGCGTCACTGGCCGCCGATCAACCACGGTTATAGCGAGAACTTCGCCTCGGTCAATCGCAACAAGCGATCGGTGACCCTGGATCTGAAAGACCCTGCCGACAACGCGCGCGCGCGCGAACTGGCAGCCGGTGCCGATGTCGTAGTCGAGAACAATCGTCCTGGCGTGATGGCGCGCCTGGGGTTGGATTTCGCCACACTCTCGGCGCTCAACCCCAAGCTGGTGTATTGCTCCATTTCAGCGTTCGGGCAGGAAGGGCCGCGTGCGCGTGAAGCCGGCTTCGACCTTACCGTGCAGGCGATGGCCGGCGTCATGAGCGTCACCGGCGAAGCCGATGGCGCACCAGTGAAATGCGGTGTACCGCTCTCGGACTTCGCGACCGGCCTGTATGCGGCCTTCGCCATCACCAGTGGATTGCGCGAGGTTACCGTCAACGGCCACGGCATGCATATCGACGCGTCGATGTTTGGCGCCTCGCTCGCCGTAGGCGCGCTACAGACCAGTCAGTACTTCGGCAGCGGCATTGATCCGGAAAAGCTCGGCTCGGCCCATCCGCGCAACGCGCCATACCAGGCGTTCAAGGTTGCCGACGGCTATGTCGCCATGGCGGCCGGCAACAACGCCTTGTTCCGATCGGCCGCCGCAGCGATCGCGCGCGAAGACCTCGCCGACCTCGAACGCTTCGGATCGACCTCTTTGCGGGCGCAGCATCAGGCCGAGCTGAAAGATATCTTCGAGACTGCATTTTCGTCGCTTTCGGTTGCCCAGGTCCTGGCCATGTTCCGCAAGGCAGGCGTGCCTTGCGCCCCCATCAATACCTACTCCCAGGCCCTGGCCGACGAGCAGGTGCAATACATGCAATGGGTGCAACCGCTGGAACTGCCTTGCGGGGCCACCACGCGCACGTTCGTTTCACCGCTGCGCTTCTCCGGCCAAGGCTTCCCCGTCTACCGCCGGCCGCCAGCCCTGGGCGAGCACAACGCGGAAATCTTCGGCCAGGCGTGTGCCCCGATGGAGGCCAGCCATGGATGAACTGATCATCCAGCGTGCGGATGGCGTGCTGGATATGACGCTCAATCGTCCGGCCAAGATGAATGCGCTATCGGCCGATCTCATCGAGGCCCTGCATGCGGAGCTGGACCGGGCCGACGTCGACGGCACACGACTGGTCGTGTTCCGCGGCGAGGGCAAGAACTTCTCCGCCGGCTTCGATTTCGGTGGCTACGAATCGCAAAGCGAAGGCGACCTCGTGCTGCGCTTCGTACGTATCGAACAGCTTCTGCAACGCGTCTACCACGCGTCCTACGACACGTTGGCGTTCGCCCAGGGTCGCAACTTTGGCGCAGGCGTGGATTTATTCGCCGTATGCAATCGCCGCGTGGCCGCGGCCGAAGCCAGCTTCCGCATGCCCGGACTGGGCTTTGGCCTGGTGCTGGGCAGTCGTCGCTTTGCCGGACTGGTCGGCGAAAGCTGGGCGCGCCAGGTGCTGCATGAAGGCGTGACCTTCGATGCGCCCGAAGCGCACGCACGAGGCTTCGTCACCGCTCTCGCATCGACCGACGCATGGCCGTCCGAGCGCGAGCGTGCGCTGCGTGCCATGCACGGCCTGGGTGCCGATGCCACCACGCGGCTGTTCCGCGTGACGCACAGCGACACCCGCGCGGCCGACATGGCCGAACTCGTCGCCTCGGCGGCCCGCCCCGGCCTTTCCGGCCGCCTGCGCGCCTACCGCGAGGCGCTGGGCAAATAACCGGAGCAGTAATGTGACCGATTCAAAAATCATTTCCCTGGATGCATTGACCCGCCTGGTCAATGACGGCAGCTCGCTCGCCCTGGGCGGCAGCTTCCTGCATCGTGGTCCCTTCGCGTTCGTGCGCGAACTGATACGCCAACGCAAGCGCGAGCTGGAAATCATCAAGCAGTCCCCGGGCTACGACATCGACATTCTCTGCCGCGCCGGTTGCGTGGCGAGCACGCGTGCCGGCATCGTTGCGATGGAGGGCAATTTCGGCCTGGCACCGTACTATCGCCGCGCCGTCGAACAGCAACAGATCGTGCTGGAAGAACACGCCTGCGCCAGCCTCACCGCGGGCCTGCGCGCCTCGGCCTTTGGCGTGCCGTTCCAGCCCTGTGGCGGATTGCACGGTTCCGCGCTCCCCGAGCTCAATGGCTGGAAGAAGCTGCCCGACCCTTACGGCAGCGACGAAGAAACCTATGTGATCCCGCGCATCACCCCGGATTTCGCGGTCATCCATGCCAACGAGGTAAGCCCGGAAGGCGACGTACGCGTGTTCGGTACCTCCCACTGGGATCGCATCATGACCCGCGCAGCCAGGCGCGTACTGGTGATCGCCGAACGGGTGGCATCGAGCGAGTCGTTCAGCCGTCAACCGGAGCTGACGCTGGTTCCGCATTTCCTGGTCGAGGCGATCGCCGTCGTGCCGCAGGGTGCTTGGCCGGGATCATGCTGGCCGCATTACGAAGTCGATTATCCCGCCGTCGAAGCCTACCTGCCCGAAGGCGACGACGTGCTCGCCGCCCACCTGGCCCAAGCGCCGGAAGCCAAGGAGACCACCCATGCGTGAGTCCTGGTCGCCCTTTTCCTTCATCGTGACCAACCTGGCCCGGTTCATCCGGCCGGAAGAGATCACCTTCAGCGGCGTCAATTCCACGCTGCCCATGCTCGCCTGCCTGCTGGCCAAGCGTGCTTACGATTTTCCGTTCACCTATATCAACGTGGCAGGGGGTGTGGACCCGAAGCCATCGTCGATTCCGATCTCCAGTTCCGATCCGGTACTGGCCGAAGGCTCGCGCTCGATCTTCGCCAACGAGGATTTCTACGACCTGTGCACGCGTGGACGCATGGACCTGTGTTTCCTCGGTGCCGCCCAGGTCGACGGCCTGGGCCAGACCAATGTGTCCAGCATCGGCGACTGGCACAAGCCCAAAGTGCGCCTGCCCGGCGGCGGCGGCGGTGCCGTCATGCTGCCGACGGCGCGGCGCGCGGTAACGTGGCGCACTGAGCATTCACGCCGCACGATGGTAGAAAAACTCGACTTCCTCACCGCCGCCGGCGGCATGCATGGCGTGGTGACGCCGATTGCGGTGTTCATCAAGCGCGACGGCAGGCTGGCCCTGCAATCGTGGCACCCGGAAAGTTCGCTCGATGAAGTGCGCGCCCGCACCGCGTTCGCGTTCGATGCGCAGGGCGCCAGCGCCTGTGCGCTACCCACCGAACAGGAAAGTCAGGCGCTGCGGTCGCTCGATCCTGCCGGTACGTTCGAGCGCGATGCGGCTATTCGCCTACGCCCGGAGGCAGCCGCATGAGTCAAGACCCCTCATCGCTGACAGCCACACTTCGCGTGGCCTTGCAGCACCATGCATTGGCCGGACGTGTCGCTTTCCTCGAGGGTGACGCATCGATCGACTATGCGCACTTCGCCCAGCGCGTGGATCGCTACGCGGCAGGGTTCGCCAACACGGGCTTGCCGCAAGGGGCGTTCGTCGGCATTGCTTCACCCAAGACCCTCGACTGCGTTGCCGCGTTGTTTGGCGCCATGGTCGCCGGTCTCTGCCCGACGATCATGGAAGCACGCATCTCTCCCTCGGAGCTTGCCAGCCGCATGAGCGCAGTCGGCATGACACTGCTGGCCTGCGCTGATGGCGAGTGGTCGCAAGCGATAGAAGATGCGCTTGCCCTGGTGGGCGCCAGCACGGTCGCACTGACCAGCCTCGACAGCACGCAAGCGGTCACGCTGCCTGCGCTGCAAGCTACAGATCGCGCCCTGTTGCTCTATACCTCCGGCAGCACCGGCCGCCCCAAGGGGGTGGTGCTCTCGCACGGCAACCTGCTGGCCAACGCCCAAGGCGTGCTTGCGCATACGGGCGTGACCGAGGCCGACCGCCTGTTGCACATCATGCCGCTGCATCACACCAACGGCATCAATAACCAGTTGATCGTACCGCTGCTGGCCGGCGCCCAGGTTGCGTTGGTCGAGCGCTTTCGCGCCGACGACATCGTCGACTGCCTGCGCCGCTATCGGCCAACCTACGTGACCGGCGTGCCCACCATGTACTCGCGCATGCTGCCCAAGCTGGAAGCCGGCGAGCGTTTCGAATCGCTGCGCTTCCTGCGCTGTGGATCGGCCCCCATCACACCGGCGCTGCACGAAGCCATCGAAGCGGCGTTCGGCGTACCCCTGGTGGTGTCGTATGGCCTTTCCGAAGCCACCTGCACAACGACCATGAATCCGCCGCACGCACGCAAGGTTGGCAGCATCGGCACCGTCCTCGAAGGGCAGGAACTGGCCCTGTTCCAGCCTGGCGGCGATGAACGCGTTGCCGCCGGGCAGGATGGCGAGATCCGCATTCGCGGCCCGGCGCTGATGCAAGGCTATGTCGGCGCGGATGTGGAATCGCCGATCGTCGATGGTTGGCTGCGCACCGGCGACCTTGGCCGTTTCGACGCCGAGGGCTACGTCACCATCACCGGCCGCATCAAGGACGTCATCATCCGTGGCGGCGAGAATCTCTCGCCAGGCCTGATCGAGAACCAGCTCGCCAAGCACCCCAGCGTCAAGGAATGCTGCGTGGTCGGCGTTGCCGATGCCGACCTCGGCGAGGTGCCGGTCGCCTTCGTCGTGCCGCGTAGCGGCGAAGAACTGCATATCGAGGCATTGCGCGAACATGTCCTGACCGGGCTCTCCCGCGTGTACGTGCCCGCGCGCATCGTCGTGGTCGCTAGCTTGCCCACCAGCCACGTTGGGAAGGTCGATCGCAAGGTGCTGCGGCGCATGGCGGGCGAGCCGTCCACCGAAGCGGCCGCCTGATCGCAGCCGGCATCCGCCCCGGCGCTCAGCCTGGGCGGATCATCTCGAAGATGTTCTCTGGCGCGATGCGTATATAGTCGCCTCGCCCGCCCCAACGCAGGATCGGACGCGCGGCCTGGGCGTTGTAGACGCCGTCGTCAATCAATGCGCGATCGATGTGCACCGCCACCACTTCGCCCAGCACCAGCCAGCTTGGTACGGTTTGACCATCGGCGCCTTGCAGCTGGATCAACTGGCTCAGTCGGCATTCGAAATTCACCGGGCTTTCGAGCACACGTGGCGCGCCGATCTTCCGGCTCTGCGCCGGTGTCAGGCCACTGAACGCAAACTCGTCGTCCTCACGAGGCAACAGTGCGGACGTCAGGTTCATCTGTTGCGCCAAGGCCTCGGTGGCAAGGTTCCAGACAAACTCGCCCGTCTCCTGGATATTGGCCACCGAATCCTTCCAGCCATTGGACGCGAAACCAATGATCGGCGGGGCATAGTTGAAGGCGTTGAAGAAACTGTAAGGCGCCAGGTTTGGATGCCCCTGGCCATCCACCGTCGAGACCCAGCCGATCGGGCGTGGCCCGACGATCGCGTTGAAAGGATCATGCGCCAGGCCATGGCCCGCCGCAGGTTCGTAGTAGTAAGTGGACGTGTGCATCATGGCGACATCTGGCGATAACGATTCTGGTGGCGATGCCATCTGCGATTTGATCGCGGATGGAGTTTATGACGCAGTGAACCGCAACATGCGTGGATGAAGGCGTCAAGCGCCTGATAATGTCACCCTCACGAAGCAAAAATGGCAGCGAACCGATCCAAGTCCCAGCCACGTGGTTCGGACACCTGGCCATCGCCGATTTCCACCACCTTATAGCTTCCCAATGCCTCTGGCATCACGTCGATCGTATAGAAGCTGGCGTCATGACGCAGCGCGGCTTGACGTGCAAGCTTAATCGCTTGCTCTGGAATGCCAGAATGCGGCGCATGAACCGTGCCACCGTATACGAAAAAACGAATCTCGCGGCTCTCATCAAGCTCGGTCCATGGTCGAAATACCACGCCACCTTCTATGAAACCCTTGTACGTACGGATGTCGTCGAGCACACGCCGGAGATCCTCCTCGCAGGACACGCCACTACCCTGCCCCGTCTTTACGGATTTGACGTAATCCTTGACGAAGACACGCTGCATTCCACCAGCTTGTAGCTCACGCAAATGCTCAATGGCAGCCGGCTCTTCTACCCAGGTCGCCGGCAACGTCAGCCCGACGAGTGCCGGATACCAGCGTGGCAGATGATGCGACGACAGATAGGCATCGAGCGTCGTGACCAATCGCCCACCTAGCGCGCGCTGCAACTGCGTGTACTCTTCTTCGGCCAGCATCCATCCGCGATAGATCAACGGCTCGCCATCATCGGCCAGCACAGGAAACGTCTTGGCACCCTGCAAGTTATCCGTGTCGATCAGATAAACCGTATGACCGGCCGCCTTGAATGCCGCGTACTGATCGGCAAAATCGGGATCAACTTCTCGCGGCGAAAACGGCAAGCTGGGAAAAACGAGTCCAGGCATTTCGATTCCTCGAATCATAGATAGCGGGTGCTTGACGTGTTAACGCATCCCCGACTGGCGCGGAAACGTCCACGGGCGACAAGACATGCCCCGCGATATCACCACGATCGCCAGCAACCGCGGCAATAACACGGGTGTTCCCCCTCCCCTGCCGCTGGCGCCCGATAAGCATGGCGACGGGACGCCGGGCAATGACTCCACATTGTTACCTTTAATTTGTACAATAGGTAACAATAAAGACATCACCCCAAGTCATGACCGAAGCCTCCTGGACCGTCGAGCGCGCTGCCAAACGCCTGCAATTACATCCCAAGACCGTGCTGCGCCTGATCCACGAAGGTCGCCTGCGCGGCACGCGCATCGGCAAGGCCTATCGCATCCTGCAATCGGACCTGGATGCCTTCGTGGGCGCCAGCCCATTGCCCACGCCACGCGCCCGCGTCACCAGCATCGTCGATATCAGCCATCTTTCGGACAGCGATGCCAACCGGATCACCACGGCCATGCAAGCGAGCCTGTTGTCGGGCAATCACGCCGACGCCATTCAGCTGAGCACCGCCTACGACACGACGAACGCACTGTTGAAGCTGGTGGTCATTGCGCCCCCTGGCCTCACGGCCGACGTGCTTCGCAGCCTGGACGTCTACCTGGAAGGCTTGTCGTGAGCACCCAGCCACGCATCGTCGCCGCAGGCCTGGAGCAGGAGTACCGCAATGTCCTGGCGCGCTGGCCGGTACCGGCAACACAACAGCGGATCGCCACCCGGGCCGGCGAGACCTTCGTCGTCTCCTGCGGGCCCGAGCATGCAGAGCCGGTGGTGTTGCTGCACGGCGCACTGACGCTTGCGGCCAGTTGGATGTTCGACGCGTCGCACTGGGCGCAGCGGTATCGCGTTCATGCCATCGACCTGCCCGGCGAACCCGGGTTGAGCACGCCCACGTCGCTGCCGTTGATCGGCGATGCCCATGCGCAATGGCTGGACGATGTATTGGATGGATTGCAGATAGCCAACACATCTATGGTCGGCATCTCACTGGGCGCCCGCATGGCGCTGGATTACGCCATCCAGCGTCCCGGACGCATCACCCGGCTTGCCCTGCTTTGTCCATCGGGTATCGGCAGGCAGAAACCTTTCCTGCTGAAGGCGTTGCCCTGGCTGCTGCTGGGCAAGCGCGGCGCGGCGCATGTCCGTGCGATGGTGATGGGACCGCCCCGTCCCATACCGGCACACGCGCAGCCGCTGATGAACCTGCTGGAAAACATTCGTGCACGTGTACGTCCGCGCCCGCGCAAGATTCCCCGGTTCACCGACGCGCAGTTACACAGCGTGCGCGCTTCAACGTTGGTGATCGTAGGAGGTCGTGACGCCATGCTCGACTCACGCCATACCGCGTTACGCATTCAACGCACGATGCCCCGTGCGCAGGTGAAATTCATCGAGGATGCGTATCACTACATCCCCGATCAACGCGAAACGATCTTCCAGTTCCTTGGCGCTACGGAGCACCCCCATGTTGATTGAGTGGCAGGTGACACGAGTCTGGGCACTGGAGCCGCACGGCGATACCTTGTCGAGCGAATCGAACTGGCTGGATGTCCTGGCAGATGCCATGGGACAGCAGGCGGACTGGGTGGCCGTTCCCGCTTCGCGCCTGGGCCAGAATTTCCTGACATTGCGCAGTGGATTGGCGGGCAACATCATTCAGAAATTCGTCAACTATCGCATGGGCATCGCCATCGTAGGCGACATCGAAACCGCACTGGCACAAAGCCGCGCGCTGTGTGACTTCGTACGCGAGGCCAATAGCGGCACGACGTGCTGGTTTGTCGCGGATATGACGGCCTTGAAGGCGCGAGTGATCGCTTCTTGCGAATGAATTGGCTGCTACGTGGCAAGGCTATCGGCCATACCCTGCGACTGAGGGCAAAACCTCCAATCGGGGCGAGCGAGCCATCGCAGCGCTAAATCCCACCACCAACCCTCAATGATTCACCGCCCCATCATCCCCATGCTCAAGTCGCACGATGCGCAAATGCATTGCATCCTCGACCAGGCAACGCAACGCCTGGATGGTTCGTTGCAGCACGATCTGGCTCTGATCGCTTCGACGCGCCGCCTCGATCAACCCCAGCGCATTGACCAGACGTGAGTCCAGCGCCAGATCCAGTTCGATCGGCCCGATCGGTGGCTGCCCTGGACAATGCGCGCACACCTTGGCGCCCAATCTGGCGTGATGCAGCGCGTGCTCAATCACGTTGGTGGGCGTTGCGTAAGACAAGGAAAGATGAGGAGAAGAAATCAGGATGGACATGGCGGCTCCCGCGAAGTCCGCCTCAAGGAGAGGCGGACGTGTCAGGGTGGAAAGCCGGTTTGTGTTGGCACACCGGTAGGACATAAGCCCTCCCGACACGTCCGCCATAAAGCTATCTTATGGCATATGGGCGCCGTAACGCTTACAGACAAACGCCGTAAACGTTACGGCGCTTTTAAGCGCCAACACAAAAGCGGGTTTCCACACCCGGCCACCGTTCATCGGCGGCACGACCAGCATGCGTCGATTCTTCACGCGTATCAAGAGTGACAACTCATTTTTCAAACTATTCCTATGTCGTTACACACTGACCTTCCTTGCAGGCATACGAGATATCTTTTTTGCGCACGATCGACACGCATCCTGTCAGGCCCGAATCGTCGCGGGTGGTCCAAATACGTGTAATGCCGCATGTTGCAACAGCATGATGGTCTTGCCGTCCGCGATGTCACCACGTGCCACCATCGCCATGGCCTCGTCAAAATCGACCTCGAACACTTCGATGTCTTCACCTTCCGATTCAAGGCCACCGCCATCGCTGACACGATCACCGTCATCGTATTCGGCGACAAAGAAGAACAGGCGTTCGGTCACCGAACCCGGACTCATGAACGCCTCGAATACCTTGTCGATGCGGCCGAGGCGATAGCCGGTTTCTTCTTCGACCTCGGCTCGGATGCGCTGCTCTGGCGCGGCTTTCTCCAACAGGCCGGCCGGCGCCTCGATCAGCATGCCGTGATGACCGTTCACGAACGCCGGAAAGCGAAACTGACGCGTCAGCACCACGGTACGCGTGGCAATGCGGTAGAGCAGCAGTACGGCGCCGTCGCCACGGTCATAGGTTTCGCGCTGCTGGCGCTGCCATGAACCATCGGAGCGACGAAAGTCGAAAATCGTGTTCTTCAGCACATACCAGTGATCGGACAACACCTGCGTCTCGATGATGCGGACGCGTTCGGCGACATCGTTCATCGCAACAGCTCCGGGTGGACAAGGACGGGCCGGCACGGTATCGTGCAATTTCGTGCAATGTCAATGAATTTCATGCATAGCCATGCTCACCAGCCAGAGAAAGCAACAGATCCTCCAAGTGCTCAAGCGCGACGGGCAGGTCGTCGCCAAAGCCATGAGCGACGCATTCGGTGTATCGGAAGACACAGTCCGGCGTGACCTGCGAGAGCTGGCGGCCGAGGGGCTGCTGCAACGCGTGCATGGCGGCGCCCTGCCCTCCTCCCCAGCCACAGCCGATTACGCTCACAGGCAAGCGATCAGCGCGGATGCCAAATCCGCCATTGCACGCAAGGCCGCCAGCCTGATCCAGCCCGGGCAGGTCGTCATTCTCGATGGCGGCACCACCTGCGTGGCGATGGCCCGGCACCTGCCCGCCACGCTCAAGGCCACGGTGATCACGCACAGCCCGAGTGTCGCGGTCGAGTTGATGCACCATGACAACATCGACGTCGTGATGATCGGCGGACGACTGTTCAAGCACTCCATGGTGGCCGTTGGCGCTTCGGCCATCGAGGCGATGGCGCATATTCGTGCCGATGTGTTCTTCATGGGCGTCACCGGCATCCACCCCACCGGCGGCCTCAGCACGGGCGATCACGAAGAAGCGCACATCAAACGCGCGCTCGCCGCTCGGGCCGCCGAAACCGTGGTGCTGGCATCCAACGAAAAGTTGAACGCGGCATCCCATTACGTCATCGGGGAAGCCACTATGGCGCATACCGTGATCGTGGACGCCGATGCGCCAAAGGCGGCCACGCACGGCCTCTCGGCGTTGGGCATCCAGGTGGTCAGGGCCTGACCGCCCGGAGCGAATTCAACGCAGATCGTGTTCGGTGTGGGGCACTTCCATCGCATCCAGACGATGCATCATCGCATCGTCGAGCACCACCGAATCCACCGCCATGTTTTCCTCCAGGTGCGCCACACTCGCCGTGCCTGCAATCAGCATCATGTTCGGCGACCGGGCCAGCAGCCACGCCAGACCAACCTGCGCCGGCGTTACCGACAGCGCCTTGGCGATCGAGACCACCTCGGCTTGATCGACCACCTTGGGCATTCTTGCGAATGCCCCGCCTAGCGGGAAAAACGGCACCCATGCAATCGCCTGCGCCACACAGTATTCCAGCATCGCCTCGAACTCACGGGACACCAGGCTGTAAGCATTCTGTACGCATGCCACGCCTGCAGGCTGTGCCTTGCGCAGGCTGTCCAGGTTCACCGCACTCACACCGAACGCGCCAATCTTGCCTTCCTTGCGCATGGCGATCATCGCATCGAGCTGGTCTTCGATCGGAATGACCTGATCGCCCTCGGCACGCACGCCAGGCCCGACATCGGTCCGACGCAGGTTAACCACGGGTATCTGCTCCAGGCCAAGGCTCCGCAGATTGGCCTCCACCGATTGGCGCAGCTGCTCAGGGCGCTGTGCAAGCCTTAATGGAATCGGCCCGTGGGGGTCTGGATCAGCTCCCACCTTGCTGACCACGACGATACCGTCCATGCCATGCATGGCCTCGCGTATGGCTGCGTTGGCGAAACCGTTGCCATAGAACTCGGCGGTGTCGACATGGTTCACGCCAAGCTCGAAACCGCGTCGCAGCAAGGCCACGGCATCAAGCGGATTGGAGCGAAGCCGGTCCAGCTGCATCGCGCCGAAACCGATGCGCGCCACCGACTGGCCCGCCAAGGGGTAGCTACCACCCGGCGCCTGGTTCGAGGGACGAAGGGACATGCGAGGACTCCCATGGTATGTTTGAAGAAGCGGAGGAGCCTCCGCTTTGTGGCCACCTTAACCGGAGGAACCTCCGCTTGTCAAAACCCGTGCCCCAACGCGCAGATGCCGCGCGCAATCGCGAGCGACTGATAGAAGCCGCTCGCGACAGCTTTGCCGCGGGAAACGACAGTGAATCACTGGAAAATATCGCGCGGGCAGCGGGTGTCGGTATTGGAACGCTCTACCGCAATTTCCCGACACGCGAAGCCCTGGTCGAGGCGGTGTATCGATCCGAGCTCGATGCCGTCACTGCCATGGCCGACACCTTGATCGCCAGACACGAAGGCTTCGAAGCGCTGCGGCTGTGGATGGCGCGCTACACCCGCTTTGTCGCCACCAAGCGCGGCATGCTCGATGCGCTCCGCAGCGCCTGGGCATCGGGCAGCATTCCCGCCTCGGAGACGCGCGCGCGCATCACCGAAGCTATCTGCAAGATCCTGCACAAAGGCACCTCTGACGGCAGCATACGCAGCGATATCGCCGCCGAGGATGTCACGGTAAGCATGCTCGCCATGGTCCTGGCCACCAGGACATCCGAAGACAAGGGACAATTGCAGCGCCTGCTTGACCTGTTGCTGGAAGGCTTGCGGGCGCGCGGCAGCGACTAGGCCATTCTGATGGCAAATGCACGCGCCATCGAACCGGCACGAGACTATCGTGATGCCATGACGCGCGCGCAAACCGTCGCGAAGATGATTAGCCCCATTCCCTGGATGAGGGGGCAGCGCGCGAACAGCATCGCTCCGAAACCCGCCCGGGATGGCGGGTTTTCTGTCTCTCGGACTCTCCTGAAACGCCAAGGAGGGACCAACCATGCCTTCCCACCCGAAAAGCGATAAGCCGCGCCGGCACCATGCACGATCCTGATCGGCGAAGGCCACTGGCGTGCCACGCTGTGTCCGCATGAAATCCAGTCCATGGCCGACTACGTTCGTTGCGTCCCACGCTTGAGAAACCTGAGGACAGCACCGGCTCGGGTTACCGCTTCCAGAAACCCGTACTATGGGCCCAGACAGGGACCATGAGGGGAAGTCGATGATGCGCCATCTTCTGGCTGCGGTGACGCTGGCTGCATGTTGTGTTGCACCCGTTCGCTCGCAACAGGCCCTCGCTCCGGTCGAAGCGCGCGTGCCTTTCGCACCGATGGCCTTTGTCGGCAGCGATGGCCTTACGCATCTGGCGTATGAGTTGCACATCACCAACTTCTACGGCGACACCGGCCCACTGAGACCGCAGGGACTGAAGATATTCGCCGATGACGCGAAAACGCCATCGCTGACCTTGGACGAAGAGCAGCTTGCCGACGTGATACGCCCTGCCCCGTCCGGACACGAGCCGATATCGATCGCGCCAGGAAAGCGCTCCATCGTCTTCCTATGGCTTACGTTGCCAAGCGGCTCGGCCGTGCCGCACACGCTGCATCACAGGATGGATCTGCTCACGGACAAGCAACAAACCGTAACGCTCGATGGCGCCGACGTGCAGGTCAGCCAGAAGCAACCCATGATCATAAGTCGCCCCTTGCAAGGTGGCCGATGGCTTGCGCATGAGGGGCCGGGCGCGACGCAATCCCATCACTGGGGCAGCCTAGTGGCCGTCAATGGCCAACTTACCATCCCACAACGTTACGCCCTGGATCTGGTAGGCATCGATGAAACAGGCCATGCCATGCGATCAGGCGTCAAAGACATCCAGAAATCGAAGCACACCGACTGGGTCGGCTACGGCACGAATGTCCTGGCCGTGGCCGATGGCGTGGTACGTAGCGCGCGCGATGGCGAGCAGGAGCACCATCCCCTGGAGCCGCAACCGGAGCCATCATCGCTGACAACCAACGGCTTGTTTGGCAATTACGTCGTGCTGGAACTTCGGCCAGGCATCTACGCTAGCTACGCTCACCTGCGGCGCGGAAGCATCAAGGTCAAGCCGGGCGACCGTGTGCATCGTGGCGAGGTCTTGGGACAACTGGGCCAATCCGGAAATTCAGCGGCGCCGCATCTGCACTTCCAGCTATCCAATGCCCAGACGTTCGAAGGCTCGGAGGGCATACCCTATGCATTCGATCATTTCGACCTGCTCGGCCCCGAATCGGAAGCGCAACTATTCGGGCAGGGAGATCCCTGGAAGCCCACGCACGTCGAACATCGACGAACGCAGCTTCCACTGAACGACGTGGTCGTGGATTTTTCAGCACCCTAACCACCAGGGTTTTGCTGAAATAATCCATCGAGCACCCCTGGCGTAAGCGAGGCTCAAAGCTTGCCGCGTTCTGTAGCCATATGGCGACGTCTGGATCGCGGAGCTATAGCGGGTTCACGTGGCTCAAGGCTCATGGCGACGCGAGTTCGGTTATCCACTTTCAATTCAAGACGGACTTGACCCAAGGGCAGCGGATGCACCGAGCTGTCCTTATCTGCCCGAGACGCGAGCTTCAGATTGCCAAATGGGCTCTCCTGCTGTCATGTGTTTAGCCATCTCGCAAAGCCATTATCAATCGTTTTCAAGAAGCGATTGAGTAAAAGCGAATGGGGAAAATTCCACATACCACTTCACAGCTGAGCGAGCACCTTCGGCCCATCCGATCGCCAGATCGTTGACAAAGCCTGCCGCCCTCTCCTCTGTAAGACCAAGGCCAACGATTGACAACATCATTGGTCCCCGCGAGGTCTCCACTTTACGATGGCATGGTTTTCTGTGGGTGGGTCAACACCGGGAAGACCGTCGGCTCGACAGCGTCGAGTGGCCTGATTTTATCTCCACAAAGGGCGCACCGCCGGCAGGCGTGGGTATCTTCTTCACCCTGGTTGCGAAGAACGGCGCGTTGCCGACCTCATCCTGGCGGCCTTGCTCATTCCCGAAGAGGCCGCCGACTGAATTTGTCCACACATCCGGGTTCTGCGCCCGCAGACGGCGTGTGTCAACGTAGACGCTGCACGCACCAGGCTCGCGTCCGCTACCCGGCGCGTTACCACGGGGCTCCAGACGAGGTGGAATGGGCCGTCATCGTTGACCTGTAGCGGCCAGCCGGACTAAGCAATTTGAGGGGCGCTCATAGCTCAGCTAGACAACGTTACACCCACGAAAGCGGAGGCCGCACGCTCGAATTGCTTCGGGCGAGCCCATCCTCTTGCATTGGCCAGTGACGGCCACGTTGCCAGATAGCCAGCTTACTGGACATCATCCTTCGCATAACGGCGTGGTGAACAACCCATCACGCGCTTGAACGCCGTGTTGAAGGAATTTTCTGAATCGTATCCGATCGAATATGCGATCTTCGACAAGGTTTCCCGGCTCGCCAACAGCATTTCGGTCGCGAGCATCATTCGCCATGCGGTGAGATAGGCAAAAGGTGTGTTGCCTACTGTCTCCCGAAAACGCCTTGCAAAGGTCGAACGTGACAGGCCTGCCTCAATCGCAAGTTCATCGAGAGTCCAGCGATGCGCGGGCTTTGCATGCATTGCCTCTATCGCTCGTCCCACTTGCAGATCGTTCAGACCAGAAAACCAGCTCATACCCTCCGACCGATGAAGGACCAGATGCAAGCGGAACGCCTGGAGCAGCATCAAATGAGCAAGATGATGTGCAGCCAGGGACGCACCGGCGCTCTTCAGTCGCATCTCAGCCATGATCCGCGTAATCGCCCAGCGCAGGATCGCCTGATCCTCAATGTTCTGCAGCAGCATCAAAGGCGGAAGCGGCGCAAGCAACATGGCAGCCCTGCGCGCGTCAACTTCGAAACGGGTGCCAATCAGCGTGATATCTCCGCCGCCGTTATGCCGGACGATGCCACCCGGACTGGCCAAACCCAGGACATCAATGGCAGGGGTGGGCGGGAGCGACAGATCGCTTGCAAGCGTAAACGAGCGCCCATTGGGCAGCACGAAGCAATCGCCCGCCGATAGAAGAGTCGGGGCGTCAAGACCATCGACCTTGAGCCAGCACGTACCCTCTTCGATGGCATAACATTTGACCGCACCGATCCGGTTTTCAGACCGGATCGACCAGCTCCCGCCTGCATCTAGACATGCGGTGACAAAACTGCTCGGCTTCAGAAGGGTTAGCACTTCAGAAAGAACGTCCATGGCAGTTCGATACGATTACGAAGAAATCATGCACGCATAATTATGGTCCGTCCCCAGTGCGCCGTCTATTCTTGAGCAACCCCACTGGAAGGATGCGCATGATCGTCGTCACCACCCCTACTGGCCATATCGGTCAGCATGTCGTTCAATCCTTGCTCGACAGCGAAGAACCGCTACGCCTGATAGCACGCGATCCCGCTAAGCTGGCCTCCACGGTCCTTGACCGAGCGGAGGTCGTTGTCGGGTCGCACGGCGACGCCGAGACGATCGATCGCGCTTTGTGCGGCGCCGATGCCCTATTCTGGCTCTGCCCGCCCACGCCGGTGGCTACGCCAGCGGCGGCAACCGTGGAGTTCACCCGGCCAGCAGCTGCAGCAGTCGCCCGTCACGGCGTGCGCCATGTGGTGGTGGTGACGAATCTGGGGCGCGGCACAGCGTGGCAGGATCGCGCCGGGATGGTGACCGAGTCGATCGCCATGGTCGATCTGCTGCGGGCCACGGGCGCCGCCGTTCGCGGTCTCGCCCTGCCAGCTCTCATGGACAATGCACTTCAGCAGGTCGAGGCGATCCGGAATGGGCAGATGTTTGGCCCGATCGATCCGAATAAACGTTTGCCTCACGTCGCAAGTATGGATGTCGGCAAAGCAGCCGTGCAATTTCTGACAGATCGCTCCTGGGATGGCCAAGAGGATGTTCCGGTGGTCGGCCCAGAAAACTATTCCTATCATGAACTCGCCGCGATTATTTCGGAGGTGCTCGGGACCGAAGTGCACTACCAGCAAACTGCGCTTGACGCTCTGAAAAAACAATTCGTAGCCCATGGAATGGCAGAACCCTTCGCTCAGGGCATGATCGATATGTTCCGGGCCAAGAATGAAGGCATGGACAATGTTGCACTGCCGACATCAGGGATCATCGGACAGACCTCCTTTCACCAATGGGCGCGGGACAGGTTAAAGCATGCTGTAGCCACCTAGGTTCGAACCCTTGCTGGGCGCCATTTCGCCGGTCAGAGTATTTGGAGTTTTATATTGGATTGCCAAGAGTTCTATAGATACGCAAGAGTCGCTTTGCGCGTAGCTCCGTTCGAACTCTACCGGTGAAAGATCTCCGGCGAAATTATTTCGTCAAACTGGGTTGTAAAACATCTCGATGCGGTAGAAGGCATCCGAGGCAGTGGCGGCGCGATTGGGCTAGATGCGTCGCTGGATTCGTTCGCTCTTCAGCAAACTAAAGAGGCTTTCCGCTACGGTATTGTCGTGACAGTTGCCGCGCCCACTCATGCTCGCCATCATGCCATGCGCCCTCAACAAGGCTTGCCAATCGTCAATGGTGAGAAGCGCCACACAAGTTGCTACCCTAACGCTTAGCTTCCAGCCCATCAATGAATAACCCGATGAGGTGAGTAGTCCGACGCTTGGGATTGTTTTCGTCAACCACAGCCATGCAGACCGCTTGAACCACGCACACCAAGTCTTCAAACAAGATATCGCTACGAATCGAGCCTTGCTTCTGGGCAAGGCTGAGTAAACGTTTGCCTTCATCGGCAGTTGCCATACATCCGGGCGTACCAGACGTTAGGATGGTCCCGAGCGAAGAGGCAAGTCCGCGATATATGTTGCTGTGAGTTACCAATTCCTCTAGGTAAACGCGCAATGCGCTTGCTGGCGCAAGCTCATGGCTTCTCCTTTGACTGTCTTCGGCGAACGCCAAAAAGCGAGCACTGTAGGCAGCGGCTAACAGATCGTCTCGGGTAGCAAATCGCCGATAGAGCGTCCCTATACCCACATTGGCCCGTTTTGCTACGTCGTCAAGCGTGGCCTTTGAGCCGCGTTCAAGGAAAACAGCCTCAGCCGCCTCAAGGATTCGCTCCCGATTCCGCTGAGCATCTGCTCGCAATGGGGTGTCGTAGCTCACGGATTGTCTCGAAATGGCACTTGCAAAACGGAGAGTACCTCCGGATCATAAGTGGAGCAACACTCCACTTTTGCGAGTATTCCAATGAATTCGAGTATGAAGCGCTTCTTAGATAAGACTGTAGTAATCACCGGCGGTAGCGAGGGCATAGGCTTGTCCACAGCCAAGCAGTTCGCCAGCGAAGGGGCATGTGTGTATGTGACTGGACGTCGGAAAGAGGCCCTGGAGAATGCTGAAAGGCAGATCGGCCATGGCGCCATTGGCCTTCAAGGTGACGTCGGCAACATAGAGGACCTTGATCGCATATTTGCCCGCGTAGGTCACGAGAGGGGCAAGATCGACATCGTTTTTGCTAATGCGGGGATTTCAGAGTCCGCGACCATCGGTGAGATCGATGAAGCTCATTTTGAGAGGCTATTTACCACCAACGTGAAGGGCGTGGTCTTCACAGTACAAAAGGCCCTACCGCTCATGGGTGACGGTAGCACCATTGTGCTTACTAGCTCGGCCGCAGGCAGCAAGGGGTTTGGTGGCCTATCGATTTATAGCGCAACGAAGGCGGCGATTCGCTCACTCGCACGGACCTGGACTACAGATCTCAAGCATCGCGGTATTCGGGTAAACGTCGTATCTCCCGGCGTGATCATGACTCCTGCATTGCAGGCATACATCGAGCGTAACGAAGGTGCAGAGGAAGCTCTGAAGCAAATGACGCCATTTGGCCGAATTGGTAAACCAGAAGAAGTGGCCGATGCCGTCCTTTTTTTGGCCTCTGACGAAAGTAGCTTTATTGCCGGCGATGAGCTTTTCGTCGATGGCGGCTTTAAGGCGGTCTGAGGGCAGAACGCATTGGGTGCTCGCCATCGGTATGGGCACCCTCCGCGCATCCTCTACGGGTCGGGAGCGGACCTTAGACGTCCTTGATTCACGCGGTCCAGGGCAAGATCACTGCGGCGGCCCCCGGCTTGAGAAGCTTAGTTGGCTGGGGCGCTACCAGCGCGTCACAGACCGGCTTGCCGACTGAAGGAGATTGGCCGTGAAGAAGCGCTTTTCCGAAGAACAGATCATCGGCTTCCTGCGTGAGGCGGATGCCGGCCTGCCGATCAAGGCCCTGCATGCAGGTCGCATGCTATGTGCGCGGCCGAATCTAGTTCTTTGAAGGCGGGTCCGCGTCATAGATGGTGGCGGCGTTTTGCCGCGAATCGGCCAGTCCGGCACGAGGCTCAGCCTGCAATGTCACCCGCACGGCAGACAGGTAATCCATCAAAGTCAGCCACCGAAGGGACTTCCGCTCTTCGATCGGCAATACACCGCAGCTTCTGAGTTGAAGCAAGGTCTCCGGATCCAAATCAAGGATGCCGTTGCTCCTCAGGAACTCGTCAGAAAACGCGCGAGGAATTGGCCTGGGCATGAAAGCTCAAGGGAAGCGGGGTTTGACGGGCGGCAAGATGACGCCCAATCCGCTAGCCGTCGGGAACGGATATTTTTGCTCCGGCGGAGCCGCCAACTGCGCCGCCGTGGCTTCCGAGACAAGCTCATATAACCCAATTTGCTCGCCGTTTGAATGAAAGAAATAGGGCGAGATCAGGTCGAAACCACGAGGGTCCTTGGCTTGGTATCTCCGATAAATCCAGTAGGCCACCATGTCAGCCATCTGGATCATGCGCGAAGCTTTTGAATCGATGAAGAGCGGCACTTCCGCGAAGTTTCTGAGCTTCCCTTTCGCGTGGCCAATGTGTTTGAGCGAGTGGGAAAAGGCCTGGATCGCTCGTTCTTGATCCGACTCATCGAAAATGACGAGGCCCCGTTGCTTTTCGCCATGAACCTGATACCGCAACGCAAGCATGTCATCAAAGGCGCAGGCGACCTGCTCAAAGGCGTGAGACACCAAGTCAGATTTAACCAAAGACTTCTCGATGACGGCAGCAAACACCCTCAACCTCAGGCGCGTGTCACTCAGCAGCTCCAGAATGTCCACCGTTGCCTGCACGCGGTCGGCAGGCTCAAAAGCGTGCCATCCATCGGTTCCGCTGCGCATGGGCTGCGCGTGAAATTCTATGCTCTGCGGATCGAGGGGGTTGAACCGCTTGGCAATCTCCGTCATCGAGGCGTCGAGCCAGTGAGTCTGCCGCTCAAAAATGGCGACTCCTGCGAAGACAAAAAATCGGAATCCTTATCGCTCGGAGAACCCGAGTCATCGAGGTATAGCAAATACATCTGACGCCCTCCCTGCGCAGAGTTGCTAAAAAAACCGCCCTAAAAAGGGCGGTCTTTTTTGAATGGGTGAGCTAGGTGAGGCAATCGCTCGACGCACCGCAAATAGGTCGGTGCTCCCAGCCCATGCGCATATTTTACTCATATTTGATCAACGAACAAGGCGCTCAAAAAACGGCTCATTTTTTCTAGCGCACTTTTCGGAGCACGCCAGAGGACTCCAACCGTTGCCCAATAAGGGCAACATGCAACTATTGGTTGAAATACTGACAAATCGCCCATAAAAAACCCCTGAATAATCAGGGGTTTAGTGACGCATTTAAGCGTCTCAGCTGGCTGGGAGACTTGCCCACCCTGTAACAGGGCCCAAGCCATTGACTGATATGCCCTTGATGCGCGAGACAACTCGGTGGTGTTGACCTCCGATGTTGACCAAGTCCCAGAACCCTATCACACCCAACTTGACGCCAGACTCCGCGCTTTGCTGTGATTGCTCGACAACTGGACGAACCTTGGGGAGTCACTGTGAAAGGAAGGAAGTTTAAGTTTCCTCGCTCAGCAGAGCGGTCACCAGCAGCGCCAGCAGCATTGTGCCCAGCGGATAGAGTGTTGAACCTTTATAACCAAGCCAATGGTGCAGAACGGCAACGGATCACTAAAAAAGTAAAAGAATGGTTTACCGAAACAGCGCATGCTGACGGCTGGGATCAAGTGGGATTCTTGCCCGAGGTCGAATCCGAGCATGGGGCTGGATGCATTCTCTATAAAAGTTTCGGCTCTTCACGGGGCGACAACATAGTCAAAAAACTTAGCAGCGACTAAGCCCAAACAAGCCACGAAGCACTGGGGTAGCTAGATGTCTTAGGTCCGACGTGACGCCTAAGATATGGTCAATGACGAGCGCCGGCGACATCCGGCGCTCGATATTGGTCCACCCGCGTGGGCATATTTAGCCAGGCGTGACACCAAAGCTGGGCACCATTGGGGGCAACGAGCCGAACTTCGGCTTCTATTGACACACGCAACTTTTAAGTGGTGAAATCCGCCTCAACGCAACTCTGCAGGCGCAGTCCTTGGATAAGCCCACCATTCAGCAGTTACTCTTGGCCCACCTGTCCCGCGATTTGGTGCTCAACGTCGAGGAGCTGCTGGAAACCGGTGCGCAGCGTGCCTTTGGCAAGGCCAAAGGGATGAATGATGGGCACCTCCCCAGCGTGGTCGGCCAGCTTCGTCACTTCCACATGAACGAAGGGTTTGCCGCCGCCCTGGAAGGATCGGGCGCTTTTCCCACGCCGATCAAGGGCAACTCGCTGGTTACGGGCCGGGCCGGCATCTTCCAGCTCGGCCGTTTCAACCTCCGGCAGGGGCCTTGGTACAACGCTCGTCGCAGTGCCAAACGGCGTGTGATGGCGCAGGCCAACGCTGCCATTGAACCTCTGGTGCAGGGTGGCCTCTTTGACAGCCAGAAGCCCATCACCACCGGGTCCGTATTCTTTGTCTGCATTTTCAGTGCATCGCTCGAACATGGCGAGAAGCCCATGTCGATCGAGATCGCCGTGCCCAATCAGCATATGACTGACTGGCTTTTTCACGAGCCTGTTTCGCTGTTTGTTCAACGTTACAACGATGTCGCCGTTCAAGATGACCGCGCAGTACCGATGTTGAAGACCCAACAGAAGACGGGCTCAAACCCAGAAGGGACGTAGCCATGACGCGGGGAATTAACGGGTTTCAGCCAGGGCGCTTAGCGCAAATCCTGGCCATAAGGCGTTTGTCGCAGGTGCAGGTCGCCACCATGGTTGGCGTATCCCCCTCCACCATCAGCAAGTGGCGGGTGGGGCCCCAAGCCCCCGAAGCGGACAAGCTAGAAAGGCTGGCCTCGGTGGTCAATGTCCAGCCCGAATGGTTTACGCGGCCAATCCAAGAAAAGACAACCACCCCGCTCTTTCGCAGCAATGCCTCTGCGCACAAAGCTGCGCGTGAAATGCTGGAAGGTCGGTTGGAGTGGGCTCAGGAGATCGCTGCCAGCCTGGAAGAGTTCGTGGACTTCCCCGCAGTGCATTTTCCCGAGAAAACGTTTACAAACCCGGAAGAAATCACCCCGGAAGACATTGAGGCTGCTGCTCAGGACTGCCGTGACCTCTGGCGCCTTGGCTCGGGCCCCATCCCAGATGTCGCCCTTGCGCTTGAGAACGCCGGCGCCATCCTTATCCGGGAGGAAACGGGAGTCGCGCAGATTGAAGGACTTTCCGCGTGGAGCCACCGGCTTCAGCGGCCACTCGTTCTTCTTGCTGCCGACAAAGACAACGGTTTTCGCAGTCGCTTTGACGCCGCCCACGAACTGGGGCATGTGGTCCTCCACAAGCACATCCCAAGGGCCACCGAAAGGCTCCGCCACAACGAAATGGAGAAGCAAGCTCACCGGTTCGCCGGAGCATTTCTCCTACCGGCGGAAAGTTTTTCCGCTGAGATCCGGCTGCCAGTGACACTGGATAGCCTGCTTCTCCTCAAACAGCGTTGGGGGGTCTCTGTTGCTGCCTTGGTGATGCGGCTGGATGCCCTTGGGTTAATTTCAGAAGAGGACAAACTGTCTCTGTTCAAGCGCCGTTCTGCTCGTTGGGGCGTCAAGTCGGAACCAGGTGATGATGGCCGCATCCCAGAAAAACCCAGGCTGCTCAAAAGAACCATCGAACTCTTGCTGTCCTCCAACACGATGCCCGCAGATGGGATCGCTCGCCATTTTGGGCTCTCAGCGCAAGACATCGAAATGCTCGCTGGCTTACCCGAGGGCTTTTTGAGCAACGACAAGGCAGACGTGATCCCGTTGTCGGGCTTGCGCATCAGACAGCAACCCGAGACTGCGGAAGCTGGCATTTCCACTGGCACCGTGCTCGCCTTCCAACGGCGAAGTAAAGGCCGCAAGCCGTAACGACCGGGCCGCCTAGTTAGGCGGCCTTTTATATTTGGCTTTCGCGGCACCACTGCCTTGGTTCATGGCAGGTGTTGCGCGTGGGCCTCCGCGAGCTCCCCTCGTAGAAGCTCCACCATTTCCAGATATTCCTTCCCAGGCTCCTCGCCTCGAAGCACTTGGAGCTGCCCCTGCAAGATGGACATGCGGATGTCACTCAACGCAGCCGCGTATAGCTGCGATGGCGGCGATAACGTGGTCCAGAACGCTCGATCCAAACGCACCACACTGTCCTGTTGGATGATGCCGCCACTGCGTGGCAAGAAGACCAACTGGGGATACACCAGGCACTCAGCCCGCGCGGCGATCGTCACCGTCATGGCTCTCGGCTCCGCTGGTGTCGAAACTGAGTAAGCGGGTGCCACAAGATATGACGGCCGCTGAAAGGCGTTCCTGGCTTTATTCCTCTCGCCAACCGGCAAATGGTTGTCCGGTATGCCATCAGCCACTGCAAGAACGACACACCGCCGGGCTTTTGCTCGAACTGCTAAAAGCTCTTCGCACTCACCAAGCTTCAACCTTAAAATCGGTAGCCGATTTTTGGGTCGGAAATCCTTGGACGGGTCAATCGGACGGATTTCTCCCCCCACCGCGGCATGCCTGTTCTGATCGGCCCGCTCTGCGTCGAACAGTTGCAGGGGATGTCCAAATTCAGGGGTAACAGTCAGAACGAGCTGGCCGACGACAGGAGGCCCCGCGGTCGAGATTGATGTGCCCGAGTGATAAACCGGCAAGATGGCGTGGATGTCAGTTCCGTTGCCGAAGCCCGCCACGCCACACTCCTTAGATCAAACGAGCATCAAATGGGATATGGCCGTTGCCGGTCACATCTTCGGCATCCGCCTCAGCCATGGCACGGGAAAAGGCGCCGTCATAAATCGGACGATGGGCAGCCATGGCCCGAGCCGATGCCCTACCCACCTCGAATTTCTTTCTCATGGCCTCACTCAACTCTAAAAGGCGCATGATCTTGGCTGGGTCTTTGATATGCGTATGACGGTGAGGAGTTTGCTCGCCCTCGATCGCCAATCCATGAAAATCAAGCTGATCCCCGGGAGACGCATCCCGCATGGGCGTCGTTTTGAAATAGACGTAGTCCAACAGTTTGCTCAAATCATTGGCGTATTTGCTGATGTAGCCCGCAAACCGAGACGCCAAAGACCCCGACAAACCCAGATCGGTCGCTCTCGGTCCGACCGGATATTCCCCTAGCCAAAAGAGGGCGAACTCTTTGTTTTTCGACTCGCCCGCCTTGGACTGAATAACTCCCTGGACACCAAGCTCATCAATGGCCGAAGCCAAATCTGTCGCAAATGGCCCATAGTGGTGCAGATACCAGTGGGCACCACTGAGGGTCTGCCCGCCATGTCCCTCGGCATACAGGCAATCCAACAGATACACCAACTTGGTCAAACTGGTTTTAGAAATGCCGCGCACACCCGCCTGTTTGGCCTCCTGTAAGACGGCCAAGACGGCGGAACGCATCGTGGGACTGACGGCAGGCATAGGCGGCAGCTAGGGAATAGAGCTCAACATTATAGCAAGCCCATGTTTGAGGGGAATTTTACCGTCTCTATCCAACCATAAAGCGAGGGTAGAGCAAGTCCTCCTAGCTCGAACTAAGGTCTTGGCTTCATGAGGGCCTTAGCCGGGGTCAGGCCGGCGGCAATCCGACGGTCCAGTTCGACGATCACTGCGGGCCAATCCGCACCGTACAAGTTCACCAGATCGCGGACCACCAAGAGATCCAGCCCCCGAGCAGCATTTTCCATCTCGGACACCCCAGCTTGGGTGATGCCCACGGCCGTGGCGGCCTGAAGCTGGGTCAAGCCGGCCGCTAACCGGAGTTCTCTGAGCAGTTGAGCCACCACACGATGTTCTGGGCGATGGACAGAGGTGGGCTTCGGCTTGGACTTCGGACTGTTGGGCGGACTGACCATACCGCCACGCTACGCAACAGGCGTAGATATTCATTTTTAATATGTTCATACGTTTTTCGTATATTTGGCGTAACGGACTGCAGGGGCGCTGACGGCCTCCCTCTTCCCGACGCCAAAGCTGGGCAGGTGAAGTTTTGGCGCCCCTCCTCCACCTGCCTCGATACAGGGGACCGACACATGAAGTTCGGATGGATGGCAGCTTTCGGCTTGGCTGTGGCCGTAGCTTTGACGGGCTGCGCAACGACGATTGGCAGGGACTATGACCAAAACCGGGTCGGCCAGTTCGTGTCTGGGAAAACGACCCAAGATCAAGTCATCGCCACGCTTGGTCAGCCCCAGGAGCGCGAGATGGAAAGTGATGGCACCACGCGCTGGCATTACCAATACATCGTCAGCAAAAACTCCCTCGGCGATTACGTGCCCTTCGCACCGGTGAAGGCCGACACGTCTGGGAAGGACACGTTCTTGTATTTCGATGCCCAGGGGCGGTTCCTGAGGGCCGAAAACAACCAATCGAACATGTAAGGGATGGCCCATGAAGCGCACCCTTGCTTTGTTCTTGGTCGTTGCATTGGCCGCCTGCTCGAAGTCTCCCGGTGGCGTGTCCATTTCCACCGGCGCCTCCTCGGATCTGCCCACGGCGGATCTCAACACGCCGGACAGCGCCTACGTCCCGATCATTCAGGCGCGTCAGGTCTGGGTGATGTATAACGCGCTCTCCGGAGACAAGCCATCCGACATGATGCTCTGGTCGATCGACCCGAGCATCATGGGTGCCGATGCCTTCCAGAAGCGCGACAAGGAAGCCACGCTCCTCCCCCAGCTCGCCGCAGAAACGGCCGCAGCTAAGGATCACCGCTATATCTCGTGGGTGGACACGACTGGTCGCTTGGACCCTTACGACCTCGACCACCATGCCTTTGGCTTCGGCTCGGCCCTGATGAACCCGCAGGCCGGTGTATCGCACGGGCAAATCGCCGGGGTCAACATGATTGACGTCGCCCCCACGAATCCTGCTGCCTTTCAGTGGCTTCGCGTGCCGGACGAAACTCGGGCCAAGGCGATCCAGGCTCGCATGTCCGCGGGATGGATCCCCCGGGTGAAGGTCTGGGCCTATGTGCAGGGGGGCGAGAAAGTCCGCGGCATCACGCAGACCCTGTGGATCCAGATCACCAAAATCCAGGTGCTCGATCCGCAGGGCCAGGTGGTGCTGGAACAGTCCCAGAAATAAGCCAGCACGCCATGGGCGTGCATTTTTCACCCAAGGCCCTCGGGCCAGAGAGGAGATACATCATGTCTGACGCGATCCAGCTTTCCCCCATGCAGTGGGCTGCGCTTCCCGACATCGCGGATGTGCCGCGGCTGACCGGCGATGACCATGCCGTGCTCGATGCCATCCGGGACGTTCTCATCCGCCACGGAGCTCAGTCCAAGTTCGGGGTTCATCTGCTGCACAAGCACTTCGACTTGGCGGAAGATGAAGTCTTGGTCGAATACACCAACGTCGAAGCGCGCACGCAAGAATGCCGGGTGGAAAAGCGGGTTTCTGATCGCATCGAGCCTCACGACCGGATCGAAACCATGTGGTCGTTCACGCGCCCCGGAGCCTTGCGGGTTTGTGACCAGCAGTGCGTTGTCAACTGGGGCCATGCCAACCGGCATTACCAGCGCTGACTGCGCATCAAGACGCATGGATCCTGTAAGACTTGGGTGTCCCGGAAAATCAGGCGCACGCGCTGATGCACCGCGAACCTAGGGGCCGTCTCCATTGGAGGCGGCCTTTCTTTTTGAGCCACCCTGACACCCATTTGGGCACCCTCGCGTATCGTCAGAGGACCCAGGAAATGCCTTGATGTGATGCAGTTTGCGGGTCCAGGCCATGCCCCGACTCGATTCCAATCTGCTCACTTGACAGCCCTCCAACGCGGACTAAAACAGCGCCCCTTCTTCCCGATGGAGTTGCTGATGCAGACGTTCGATGTGGTTCGCTTGGTCCTGACCACCACCCTGAAAAATCACGAGATCGCCCTGGCGGCCGGCGTCTCGAAAACGACGGTGAGCCGCTACCGGCAACTCGCGCGAGCGAAGGCCTTGGTCTGGGACGAGGTGGCAACACTGGGACCCCAGGCACTGCACGAACGGCTGAACCGGCCGCGTTCGGGGGGCCGGCGCAAAGAAACACCGGACCTCTCGCTGCTCCATGATCAGTTGCACGCCAAGGGCATGACCCTTCAACTGCTGTGGGAAGACTACAAGCGGGAAAACCCCGACACGGCGCTGTCCTATTCTCACCTGGCGGCCCAACTGCGGCGTTACCGCGACACCTTGCCGACGGTGATGCGACAGCACCATGTGCCCGGTGAGCGGGTGTTCGTGGACTACTCGGGTCTGCGACCGCACTACCTCGACCCCGCCGGCAAGAAGGTGCCAGTGGAGTTGTTCGTCGGCGTCTTGGGCGCCAGCTCGCTGATGTTCGCCCTGTGCACGGCGACGCAGCAGGTGCCCGACTTTCTCCGCGCTCACGTGGCGATGTTCGAGTATTTCGGCGGCCTGCCCCAGGTGCTGGTGCCGGACAACTTGAAATCAGCGGTGACCACCGCCGGCAAAACACCAAAGATCCAGCGCGCCTATGCCGACTTGGCCCGACACTATGGCCTAGCGGTGCTGCCCACCCGTCCCTCGCGGCCGCGCGATAAGGCCTCGGTGGAAACCGGGGTGAAGGTCGCCCAGCAACGCATCCTGGCCCGCCTGCGTCACCAGCACTTCTACTCGCTGGCCGAGCTCAACGCCGCCGTGGCGACCTTACTGGATGAGGCCAATGACCGCCCCATGGTCAAGGACAGCCTCAGTCGGCGCCAGCGTTTCGACCAACTGGAACGCGCGGCGCTTCGACCGTTGCCGCCGGAGCCCTATGTCTACGCGGATTGGATCGTCGTGCCGACGGTGCCCAAGGACTACCACATCCCAGTCAACGGACATTTCTATTCGGTGCCACACACCCTGATCGGTGAGCGGGTCGAAGTTCGCCTGACTGAGGACACCGTGGAGGTGCGCCACCGGCAGAAGACCGTGGCCCATCATGCGCGAAGCGGGATGCTGGGGGAACACACCACCGTCAGCACGCATCAACCTGAGGCGCATCGTGCCCAAGCCGGGCGCACGCCGGAAGGCATGGTCACCTGTGCCAAGGATGTCGGCCCTCATGTCCTTCGCTTCGTCAGGCACCAAGTCAACCGTGCCCAACCCTTCCTGGGACTGCCCGCGTGCGATGTGCTGCGATCACTCGTTCGCAAACATGGAACGGCCGCGCTGGATCAGGCCGCCAAAACCACGTTTGAACTGGGCTCGCCCCGGATCACCACGTTGAAACGGGTGCTCGACAACCATGCCGCAGCGCAAGACACACCGCCGGCCTCGGTTCCTAGAACCTCCTACGCGCGCGGTGCCCGTTACCACGCTCAAAAAACCGAGGACACGCCATGTTGAGCGACCAGCAGCGCGCCGTGGCCGCTCTCAAAGCCTTGAAGCTCGGGCCCATGGCTGCGCGATTGGAACAGTGGGCCGAGGATCCGGCAAGCGCGGGCCGATCCCATGCCGACTGCATCCTGGCCCTGGTGGACGCCCAGACCCAGGCCACCGCCACGAAGCGCGCCCAGCGCTTCCTGGCCCAAGCCGATCTGCCGCTACACATCACGCTGGCCGACATCCAGCCCAGCGCTGCGCGCGGGTTGCCCACCCAACTCTTGGCCAACCTCGCCACCGGG
Source organism: Dyella sp. (assembly GCF_036384435.1). Lineage (GTDB taxonomy): Bacteria > Pseudomonadota > Gammaproteobacteria > Xanthomonadales > Rhodanobacteraceae > GSA-30. The sequence goes on from NZ_DASVMI010000158.1 coordinate 34,919, forward strand.
GATTGGATTCAGCGAGGACACATCCTCCTGATCACTGGCGAAACCCAAGTCGGTAAAACCTATGTGGCGGCCGCCTTGGCACGGGAGGCCAGCTTGCAGCGACGGTCAGTGTCCTACCGGCGAACGCCGGAACTCCTGGCCGAGTGTGCCATGGAGAAAAAACGCGGCACGTGGCCGGCATTTCTGAAAAAGCTGGGCCGAACGGAACTGTTGGTGTTGGACGACTTTGCCCTCGAACGCGCCGACAGCCAGCAAAGCCATGCCCTGCGAGAAATCCTGGACCTGCGCCGACGCCACGGCAGCGCGGTCCTGATCGCCTCACCGAATGCGCCGGAGGACTGGGACGGGCTCTTCGACGACGCGACCGCCGCAGAGGCCATCTTTGGCCGGGTGCTCGAACGCTCCCAGCGCATCACCCTGGGACGGCCCACCCGCTAGGCCTGCGTGGCTCCGGCTCCGGTTCTCCAAGTCTGGACAAGTTGACTGTCCGGTCTGGTCGAAGGTGGATCGTTCCAGTCCTTCTGTCCGAAGGCCCGAGGCCGCGCCCCGCTTGGCTTCGCGCAGGGTGCGCCTTGCACCATTCTGATGGTCAGGTTGTTGCAGACTGGCAGCCAGCCAGTGCCCCAGTTACCAATAGTTACCCGACCTCTAACCAAGGCCTCGTCGGAAAGCGAAATGGCTGTCTGATGCGATTTGATGGGTAGGCGACCAGTCTGTTTCAGACTGAGCGGCAAGGTAGATCAGAATATCCACCTGGAAAATCTTCAACAGGTCGAGCGTCAGTCTGAGACAGACTGGTCACCATAACGGGACAAGGTGACCGCCCCGGCCAGGGTGCACCCGTCACTCAAAGACCTTTGCTACCCTCGCTGCATGAAATGCCGAATTGTGAACGTAGGAAAGCGGCGCGACGGAGGCTCTCGCTTCTGGTGCGTTGCTCATCATGCCAATGCGACGGCTAAGTATGGAGTTGCTGCCCCGGAGTGTGTGGCGGCCCATGATCCTCCGGTGCTTCCGGAGGAAATGCTTGATCTGGATTTGAAGAAATATCCAGGCGGTGTTGCATTGTGGGGTTCAGTGCCCGCCGTGTATGACACCACCACCCTCCCAGCCGATAGAGGCATTCACGTTCATGCCCGTCAGGATCTTGATGGTGGCAAGGATATTGATCAGACCTTCCGACAGTTGCGTATCCCATTCGAAAAAGATCTTTTATCCGGCCAGTGGTATTCAGTAGACGAGATTGATGCCATCAATTTCATGGTCTCCGGCGTTTTTGGTTTCGACACCATCAGCGTCACCTGCACACATTGTGGCTTCCCGCACCTTGACCGCGACTGGTTCGCTGTCCATAAGCATCGTAAACATCAATGCCACGGCTGTGGCCGGCAGTTTTCAGACACAGTTATTGGTGTGGGCAATCCACTGTCCGAACTTCGACGCGTAATTGAGCTAAGCCCTCGACGACAGGTCAAAGCGCCTCGCAAAATTAAATTAAAGCAAGCGGATTACCCTGGAGGCATACAAATCTGGGGCTCTAATCCAGCCATCGTCTGGACCTCGGACAAGCCAGAGGAAACGGGTATCCATGTTCATGCTCTCAGCGAAGAGCACCAGGACCTACCGGAAATAGATGACACCTATGCGCAGGTGATCATTGACGGCATCGAGCTCAACCCAGAACACGTCCGCCATTACATGGCACAGACCGCCATGCCTCATCTGGAAGGTCGTGTCCTATCTCTGGCGTGCCCAAGATGCGATCACGACCACTTCGATCAAGGTGACCTTGCTTTTACCCCTCACACCGAACATTGCTGCGAGAAGTGCGGGGCCACCTTTCAATCACCTTCGCAACTAAAAAAGACCATCAGCAACCCCTTTGTCGCCACCCGTCAACAGCTGGCAACAAAGACGACACGAACCTTGCGGCATGATCAGCTAGGACTCCGGCCGGAGACCATTTAGGCGTAGTTGCCCGCGAAATCTTCCAAGCCGAGAGCGGGCAAATATCCCCCACGGGAACGCATCAGGTTGTAAGCAGCCAGGGCTTGTTCGGGTGCCATCAAATTCGCCCCACAGAGCCTGCGCAGCAGCCCAATAGATCCTGTCACCCTGCCAGCATCATGAAGCCTTTCCGTTGCTCGCAGTCGGGCCTGATGGTCGTCGCAAGCAATATGGCATCCGAGCTTCTCCGCGGCCAAGATGCATTCGGTTTCTCCATTTCCCAAGCGCATTTCTCGCTTGGCCTGGGCAAATTCGGTCGCTGAGATGATTTCATCGTCAACGTAGCCCAACCGTCCACTCTGGACCGCATGATCCACTGCTTGGGCAATTGATGAAGATTCATCCCTGACCATTGGGCTCACCAAGAATTCGTCATCCGGAAGACCCAAGACCAGTGCAAGCACCTCGCCGTTGACGAGATTGATGAGCGTGCATGCGTCCAGGATCATCAGCACTTGATCAGCCAGAATTGGCAGCAAAGAGCATGTTCACCGGGACGTTGATGAGTTCAGCTGCCTTCCCAGCTGACAGACGTCCATCCCTGACCAAGTTGACCGCCTCTGCCAGGAGTGCTGGCGACGTTTGAATGGGAATATCGCCCCGAGCAGTCAACCCCAGCTCATCTGCCCGGCGCTCTGGGCTGCCAAAATCGTCAGAAATGCGCTGATAGAGTGCGCGGGCACCACGATCCGGGAGGAGCCCAAGATGTTCACAACGCCTTGCAGCAACTTCAAAGCTCACGTTGTAAATGCGCGATAGAGCCAGGATCTCCACGTCGCCAAGCGGCCCGGAAGCCCTGAAATGTTGCCGCACCAGTTCGAGCGTTCTTAGAACACCCGGGCCCGGCAAGAGAAGACATGATGCAAAAGCATCTGCAAAACGCTCTTCGTTTTGGCGGTTGTTCCCACTTTCTCCCCCGACCTCGCTGTCCATGAAGGCAAAATCTTCATTTCGTTGCCCGTGGCGCGCGACCAGATGCCCGGTTTCATGAGCCAGCGTAAAGAGCATCCTTGGCCGGAAAGATCTTGGTGCCAACAAGATGACCGCATGGCCACCGGCGAAAGCCGAGACACCCTCCGTTTGTGGATCACGGCCAAAGGCAATGAGGACACCAAGCTCTTCCAGCGTTTGAGATAAGAAACGAAAAGGCTCGTGGTCGTCCAATTGAGCAAATGCTCGACGGAAGATGGCAGCAAAACTCTCAGCCTGCTCAACATTCGCTTGCAGACCTCTAAAAAGATCAAGCCACCCGTTTTGCGCTGGGATACCGGCGGCCACCTCAAAAACATCCCGAAGTTGCTCCGAGATGATTGCCATAGAAGAAGTGGTGTTGCGCTCCCGCTGATCCAGCGTTTGCCTCAGTAAGACACTGACCCTCTCTTGCCCTTGTTCTTCATCACCTGCAACCAGGGTGGACAAAGGTATTCGCAATGCCTTGGAAAGTTTTCGCATCTCAGCCAACGATGCATCTTCGCCCCCCACGATCTGGGAAAGGCGCGCAACGGGCATATGGGTTCGCCGCGAAACTTCGAGCAGCGAAAGGTGCCTATTGCTCAGATGTTCTGCAAGGCTTATCACCGTCTGGCCTCAGCCTTTATTTGCATGAGGGCCTCGCGCAGTCGGCCCGCTTGCTCGTCGGATAGTTTCCGCATACGTCCAATCACATCCTTAACTCGTCTTGCAGCCGGCTTATCAAAAACACGTGAGAGAATTTCGACGGAGTGCTCGCGTCCCAAGGCGACCTCGCGTTCCGTTTCAAGAACCACAGGGTTTTTTCCGACCAGATAATTTTGTATGCGCCGGTCAAAGTTGCCATGATCATCTCTTGGATCATGTGCACCATCTGCGGTAACGATGATGTTGCCCAACCGTTGGCCCGCTTCATTGAAATGAATTTGATGCTCTGGATACCTTTGAAAGGCAGCCATCTGGTTCGGAAGTTTGTCGTGGACTTCCAGGCCCCCAATGACATATTGGCTAACCAGGCGTCCCATGCTTCCACTCACGACAAATATTTGGTCTCCCAGTTTGACGAGGCGCCGCAAGTCTGGCCGGCAAGTCCCCATGGTTGGCCGCGCGCTCGATAGCGCGGGATCCACTAGGGGGCGCCCCATCCCAGGATCCGATCCAGGGGAAACAAAGATGTAGCTCGACATATCCATCTCCGTGGCAATGCACCTGAGGATCTTGCGCAAGCAACTCACCGGCTGAGACATGGCGTCAGCTCGCCATTGGTCGCATGATTACCACTTGACAAAAAATCTTCAACTTGCCTCTACCCCTCCCTATCGAGGGTAAGTCATGCGGGGCGTGGGAGACGGCTTCGGTTTCGGTGGTGAGGCGTCTTCCACCAGGCGGTGCAGCAAAGGCGCCCCCTGTGGCGCAGCCCCTTCAATTCGCGCCCTTTCCTCATCGTTGACCACCGACATTAGTTTGTCGGCCAGCACCAGGCTTTCCGCCCGGACACGTTCCACGACCTGAGCCAATCGACCCTCCCTCTCCGCTCGTTGCTGCTTCAACACCACGGCTTCCTGATCGAAGGCATCCAGGTGCACCTGATGCCGCCGACGTGACCCTTTGATCTCCTGCACGCGGCGATCCAGCACAGCGGCCTCTTGGTGCAATGCCCGCCATTCCACTGGTTTGCCATCCTCGCTGCCGGATGCCTTGGCTGCCCACATCTTCAAAGGGTGCGCCGCCTCCCACCGGTCTAACTGCTGCCGAGCCGCAGCTCGACGGATGCGGGCCTCGTGGAGCTGAGCGTCGGTGTCCAGCTTGGCCGCCATCCTGCGCCCCCGGTTTTCTTCATGGTCCCGGAACCGGTCCCCGAGCTCAGACAAGGCCCGAAGGATCCGCCCGATGACTTGTACCAACCTGGCCACCCTGCTCAACGCCTGGTGGGCCTCCAAGGTTTCTGGAACCGGGGCTACTGCCCGGAACCGCATGAGCAGCGAACCAGGAGCGTCTTCTGGGAGTGGCGGCCAGGGCATCTCGGGTTCCGAGAACGCCGGAGCCTGTTCCATGGCAACAGCCGGCGACTCCGATGCACCATCGCAGACGGACAAGGGGGCCGGCGTCGCTGTCGGCGGCACCTCGCCGAGCGCGACCGCAGCGTCTAGGGCTTGGTGGCTTCCCGCCTCTCGGGCCACGTCCGCCTGAGCCCGCGCCTGCTGTTCCGCCAGCACCACCGCGTGGGCGGCTTCGTATAGGCGAGACGGCAAGATGATGTCGCCACGCAGAGCGTCACCGCGACGGGTGAAGAAGCCCTTGCGCTCCATGGCCACCGCAGCGGCGCCCAACGTGGGTTGTGGGGTGAGATCCAACTCCATCCGCTTGTAGCTGCGGTGGTCATAGTCAGCGGCCAAGCCAGCCTCGCGGGTGAACTGGTTGGCCAACGATGCCCAGCGCGCGTTGAGCTGATCCACAAAGGCGCTCCCTTCACGCTTGCTCGCCAGCAAAACCAGCTTCGGCCCAAAGGCCCATTCAGAGGTGCCGTCTTCGCCGACCATCTGTTCCAGTGACCGCGTCGGGAAATACAAGTGGGCATGAAACCCGATCTTCTCCTCGGGTTTCGCCTCGCCGACCGCGTCCACGACATTGTCCCGATGCACGCCGATGGAAACGGGAACGCTGAGCTGTTCGACGAGGTAGCGCGCCATGGCTTCGGCCATGTCACCCGCTGCGGTATCCGAAAGCCCCAGAGGGATCGGGATGCGATAGTCCCTGGCCACCGCGGCGTCCTTTCGTTTCTCTGCTGCCTCCGCCCTGGACCAGAGCTCATGAGGATCAGAAGCCCACGCCGGAGCACCAGGCGGCGCGATGGTCAGGGCACGGACGATCTCTTCACCCACCTGGCGCTTTCGATAGTCGTGCCAGATGCCGGTGCGGCGATCGTAAAGACGGAGGCCCAACCGATACGCCACACCCGCGATCGCGGAATGCGTTTTGCTTCGGCTGTGAACTTCGAGGTGGGGGCGAGCATGTGGAACCATTCCTCATCCTTGTGGCTTCGATCCCGTCCCCGGCCGAGAAGCGATCGGTGGTCATCCATGACCGGAAAACACGCAGCGGCTGCCGACCCCATCTGTGCCTGCTCGCCCCCACGCGAACATCAAAGCAGACGGCCAAACGCTGTCAAGCCTGCGGAGAAAACCTACGAATGCATTCTGAGACGCATATCAAGTCTCGAAGGCTTGACGCTCGCGGGGTTGCTCTTAGCTTGGGAGGCAACGCATAGGCGTTGCCTTTGCTCTGAGCGGCGTGTTGAGACAACACATAGACGCGCTCTGCGACCTTGATTTGGACGTCTATTTGCTTCGGCTTGACAGGTGCTGGACTTCGACTAGGTTGCACTCAACCGGAGGCCTCATGAACACCTACCCTTACCTGATCACCCCACACGAACCGACCAAGAAACAGCTGTGGCTTGCTGCGTTCACCTCTTTGCTTTGCCATATGCAGCCAGAAGAGGCGATTAAAGCGGCTGACAAATCACTCGAACTTTGTGACGAGCGATGGGAACATCCGCAATGGATCGAAAGCTGGCAATACACCCATAGCTATCCTGTGGGTCATCGCTTCCGGCACGAATTGCCGAGCAATGGAAAGCCTTAAGAGGGCAAGGGCTGAATCACCTGTGTCGTTGAAACGGATTTAGCCTCCCAGCCTTGCTGTCGCTGCTTGGCTGCATCGTCCCGTCCGGGCTTAAAACAGGGTTGATCTCAGCATCCCAAGTCCTTGCTAGTTCGAGAGCGTCATCCCAGCTTTTGGCAACTTTCATACTGCCATCGGGACCATCAACACGAAAGTGATACACGTGAGGCAGCTCGCGGCCTTCTTCGTCATATTCGACAGAGACTTCGAGCTTTGGAATGCAAGAACCCACCTTGGCCGCATATTGAATGGAATATGTCGTGGGTAGGCGCCCTTTGATTATCTGTGGATCCAAGAGCAAATTGCGTTGTTCTGCCTCTGCGATTGCAGCAGAAAAATGAGATACCCAGTCGATTTCTTTTTGCCCGGTTCGTTGCACGTAGAACTTTTCAACCGCGCGTTGGTTGCCATCCTGATCTTGATAGATCTCAACTTCACACATCGCCAGCCAAGGGCCAGACGCTCGTGCAATTTGATAGCTACCCTTAGCCGCGATCATCTCTTGCTTCGCCACTTCGACCTCCTTAGATCGGTAAGTAATAGTCATGGGTCAATAGACGCCTCAGATCGCCAAGCTTCACGAAACCTTTTCTCATGCAACAAACCCCGGACCTTTTCAAAGTCCAACCAGCAACTCCACGGCAACGCCGGGTGGTAAGCCGCCAACTCTTTGGCCGTCCACGGTCGCATGTAAGCGGCGGCATGAGTATCTGGCGCTGGGCCTCCGGCTTCATGGCCGACCAATGCGCGCCGCCGCTCTGCTGATAGCGATGAACCTTGCAGGGTTTGAATGACCGTCTTGCGCAACGAATGGATGCCCAAGATGCCATGCGCACGTCGCGGTGTGATGCCCAGACCTTTCAGGTAATACCCGAAGCCCTTGGTGATGGAGTTGCCCCGACCTGCCGCGCTGTCAATGCGCATGTGGGGGAACAACCGCTCCGCACCGGCGGCGCGCAACGCATCAACACGTTCCATCAAACCCAGCCGGATCAAATCCGGATGCAGGGGAACCAGGCGCTCCCCTCCTTCACCCGTCTTGATCCCTTGGCCATCACTGTCGGCGCAAATCTTCAAACAAGGCGTGTCGCCATGCGTCACGAAATCCCGCAGGAAGATTTGGGCAATTTCCCCAACACGGGCACCCGTGTAAAGCGCGATGACAGCGCCCCAGCGCACGTGCTCCATCCGTGGCTTTGCCAGATTGGTCGGATCAAAAATGCGTTGGAGTTGCTCGACCTCGAACGGCTCCCACTCGTGCCCCTCGGAGCGCCGCGCGGCCTTCTCCCTCTTCTTAACGACCACCAGCCCCTTCACAGGGTTGGTGGTGAGGTGGCCTTTGTTGACCAGGGCCTCGAACAGTTGAGCCACGTGGCTGACGCAGTTGGCCACGTAACTCTTGCTCTTACCGGAGCGCAGCAAGCCATCGCTCCACACGCTGGCCATGGTGCGCGAGACGGTAGAGACCTGCCGGCGGCCACCGATCACGTCGACAAACCCTTGCAAGGCGCGGGAACGTTGAGCCCAGGTGTTGGGCTTGAGCGTGACCGCTTCCACCTCGGCGTAATCCTTGATGGCGGCGTCCAAAGTCAGCCACCTCGAACCGGTGGATGTCGCGGACCCGGATGATGGGTCACGCCTTTCCAGAATGGCGCGCAAGGCAGCCATCCCATTCTCATGGTCGCCCTGGCTACCATCCGTGCGCACCTTGTGGCCGTCAGGCGTTTCGACTTCCCATTTGCGAACGGTCAGACCGAGACGCTGGGTCAGATCGTCCCCCTCGTCAGGCTCGTCGGCATCGCCGCCCCACGACACACCGCCCATGCCCCGCCCTCCCTGTCCGGCCATGGCGAAGATTTGAGCACACTTGGCGCTGAGGACATAAGACCAGGCCCGGGCCTGGACGGGATCGCGGGTGCGAAGCGATTGCTTGATCAGGCTCCGCCCCAGGGCTTCCCTGAGGCGCCGGGGAACGACCACCCGGAAATACCAGATACCCGACGTGTCCCGCCAAAGATGATGTGCCAAGCGCATGACTTGTACCGACCAAGCCGCCCGAGCACCCAAAACGCAGGCATAAAAAAAGCCCTGCATTCGCAGGGCTTTTTCAGTTTGGCTGGGAGACTAGGATTCGAACCTAGATAAACGGAGTCAGAGTCCGTTGTCCTACCGTTAGACGATCTCCCAATAATCCGCCGATCGATACGCTCTGACGCGTTGTATCGATCAGTTGAAGCGGTTAATTGTACAGAACAATTAACGCTTCGAGAACTGCGTGGCGCGACGTGCCTTGTGCAGACCGACCTTCTTACGCTCGACTTCACGAGCGTCGCGGGTCACGAAGCCGGCCTTGCGGAGCGGCGACTTCAGGCTTTCGTCGTACTCGATCAGTGCGCGAGCAATGCCGAGGCGAATGGCGCCGGCCTGGCCGGTGATGCCACCGCCGGACACGGTGACCATGATGTCGAACTTGTCGACGTTCTCGGTCAGCTCGAGCGGCTGGCGCACGATCATGCGCGAGGTCTCGCGGCCGAAGAACTGGTCAAGGGTCTTGCCGTTGACCGTGATATCGCCCTTGCCCTTGCGCAGGAACACGCGAGCGGCGGAGGTCTTGCGGCGGCCGGTGCCGTAATTCTGCTGGATCGCCATAATGATTCCTTAGATTTCCAGCGCGTGCGGCTGCTGAGCGGTATGCGGATGTTCGGCACCGCCGTACACCTTGAGCTTGCGGTACATCGCACGGCCCAGCGGGTTCTTCGGCAGCATGCCCTTGACGGCGATTTCGATCACGCGCTCCGGGTGCGTGGCCAGCATGTCCTTCAGACTGGTGGTCTTCAGGTTGCCGACGTAGCCGGTGAAGCGGTGATACATCTTGTCGTCCAGCTTCGCACCGGTGACAGCCACCTTTTCGGCGTTGACCACGACGATGTAATCGCCGGTATCGACGTGCGGGGTGAACTCCGGCTTGTGCTTGCCGCGCAGGCGGCGCGCGATCTCGGTGGACAAGCGACCGAGCGTCTTGTCCGTGGCGTCGATCACGAACCAGTCGCGCTTGACGCTTTCCGGCTTGGCGCTGAACGTTTTCATTTCGGAATACCTATAAAGCCGCCACACTCGGCGGTTGGGCATTAATCAGTGAATCAAAGGCGCGGGATGATAGCGGAACTTTCACCTTTAGCGCAAGCCCTACCGGGTCCGGAGAGCTGTGAGTCGGTAAGCTTAGCATGAAGACCGGGGGTCTTGGAAAGCCCCTGGATGCATCTGCTTTTTTACCCGACGTCAGGCAAGACGCTGCGACAGGTTGCCGGCTGGCAACGGAGCTTGCGCTGTCGTCCAATAATACCCGTCGCCGCTCTCGCGGCCACCCTCTCCAAGGAGCTCCCATGCATGCCGCCCGCTCGCTCTCTCCGCTCGACCGCCTGCTTGCCGGCCTTGAGCGCGCCATGGAAGCCGTGGCCGGTGAACCGGAAGCGACCCGCCCCTCGCCAGGCAGGGGCATCACCGAGGCGGACATGGATGACAAGGCTCGCCGGCACGCCGCTGGATTGATGCGCATCAACCACACCGGGGAGGTCTGCGCCCAGGCACTTTATGTGGGGCAGGCGGCGCTGGCACGCACGCCGGAGAACCGCGAGCACCTGCTGCACGCGGCCGCCGAGGAAACCGATCACCTGGCCTGGTGCGCCGAGCGCCTGAAAGAACTCGATAGCCGGCCGAGCCTGCTCAACCCACTTTGGTATGCCGGCAGCTACGCCATCGGGGTGGCCGCCGCGGTGGTGGGCGACCCGATCAGCCTTGGCTTCGTGGTGGAAACCGAGCGCCAGGTAGAAGCCCACCTGGCCGAACACCTCGATAGCTTACCGGCCGCGGACGAGCGCTCGCGGGCGATCCTTACACAGATGCAGGCCGATGAAATCCGCCACGCGGAGAGTGCCCAGGCGCGAGGTGGCATCGATCTACCGATACCGGTGCCGCAGGTGATGAGCCTGATGTCGAAGATCATGAAGACGGTGGCTTATCGGATCTGACGCCCTGGGCTGGCACTGACCGGCTTGGCGATTTGATGCCCCCATGCCAGCACAAGCAGCGCGGCGCGGCGCGACGGAGCGACCGTCCGGCTCCGCGTGGGTCGGCTTTGGCCCGGCAGCTTGCGAGCGCCGGTGATCGAGAGAACCCTCGCCCTCACCGCCCGGCTCCGCCCCCAAAGAAAAACCCCGCCTTTCGGCGGGGTCTTGTTTCACATCAGGTTGCGGCCGTGGAAGAGTTCTTCGATCTCCCGGCGCAGCAGGGATTCGATGCGCTGACGCTCCTTGAAGGACAGGTCGTCGGCGTGGGCCTCGAACAGGTAGGTATCCAGGTCGAAGTCCTTGATGTGCATCTTCGTGTGGAAGATGTTTTCCTGGTACACGTTCACGTCGAACATTTCGTACTTCTGGCGAATGTGGCGCGCCAGGTAGTCTTGCACCGAGTTGATCTTGTGATCGATGAAGTGCTTCTTGCCCTTCACGTCGCGGGTAAAGCCACGCACGCGATAGTCGCAGACCACGATATCTGACTCGAAGCTGTCGATCAGGTAGTTCAAGGCCTTCAGCGGGGAGATCACACCGCATGTGGCCACGTCGATATCCGCGCGGAACGTGGCGATACCATTGTGCGGATGGGTTTCCGGATAGGTATGGACGGTGATGTGGCTCTTGTCCATGTGAGCCACCACCGCGCCGGAGATCGTGTCCCGGCCCAGCTTTTCGACCACCGGCTCCTCGGAGATCAGGATTGTCACCGAAGCACCTTGCGGGTCGTAGTCCTGGCGCGCGATATTGAGAATGTTGGCGCCGATGATCTCGGCCACATCCGTGAGGATCTGGGTCAGGCGATCGGCATCGTACTGTTCGTCGATGTATTCGATATAGCGCTGGCGCTGCTCTTCGGACACCGCGTAGCAGATGTCGTAGATGTTGAAGCTCAGCGCCTTGGTCAGGTTGTTAAAGCCCTGCAGACGCAGGCGCGGGAGTGGTTTCACCACAGCAACTCTCCATGGCCGGATCTTACGGCGATCAGAGGGCGGGTTAGCGACAAGGGTCCCCGCTGGATAATTCGACGTGAAAGTAGTTAGCTTCCACGACCCTTGTGACCGGAAGGCGACACATGAGGCGGTCGCAGTCCGAAAGACTGCGAAGTATGAGGCAAAATTCAGGAAAACAGAACCTGCGGAGAGGGTCGGGACTTTGCCATAATGCAGCCAGGGGACAGTAACGGACGATTTTCCGCCCTTCGGGGCGGTGCTTGGACTCAAATTCTCGGGACAGAACGTGGCGCAACTCAAATACCAACTCCAACAAGCGTTTGAACGCTCTCAAGCACCTTCTGGCTTTGCCCCCGACCCTGCCTCGATGGAGCGCTTCCTGGCGCTATGCCATCGGCGCCGCTATCCCGGCAAGACAGCGATCATTCGACCGGGCGATCCGGCCAACACGCTCTACTACATCATCGATGGCTCGCTGGCGGTCTGCACCGAGGACGAGCAGGGGCGCGAGCTGATCCTGGCGTACCTGAGCCGTGGCCAGTTCATCGGCGAAATGGGTCTTTTCGTGGAACAGGCCCAGCGCGAGTCGATGGTGCGCACCCGCACCGCCTGCGAAATGGCCGAGATCAGCTACGAGCGCCTGTTCCAGTTGCTGGAAGGCCCGCTGCGCGAGGAATGCCCGAAAATCCTGTTCTCCATTGGCGCGCAGCTGACCAATCGCCTGCTGCGGACCTCCCGCCAGGTCAGCCGCATGGCGTTCATGGACGTCACCAATCGCATCTCGCGCACCCTGCTGGACCTGTGCCAGGAGCCGGACGCGATGAGTCACCCGGAAGGCACCCAGATCCGCATCTCCCGCCAGGAGGTCAGCCGGATCGTGGGTTGCTCGCGCGAAATGGTTGGCCGCGTGCTCAAGCAGTTGGAAGAGCAGCGGATGATCGACGTGTCGGGCAAGACCATCGTGGTCCGCGGAACGCGCTGATCGCGAGTGAAGCGGCACAGTGTGCGTGGCGGCCAGCCTGCCGCGCACACTGTAAAGCTGGCAACCGGCTCAGCCATGCCGGGCGCAGGGCTTTATCACCTCTGACTGTTTTCAGTGCGCCAGCCTCGCCGCGCGCTACGGGCGGCTTAGCCCTGATAGACGTAATACACGTCCGCTCGCTCGTAGTGCGAGCCTTCACGGATCGTCGGTTGCTTCACGAAGCCGGACTTCTCGTACATCCGCAGCGCTCGCTCCAGTTTGCTGTTCGACTCCAGGAAGAGCCGGGTACCGCCCATGCGATGAAACTCGGCAATGGCCGCATCGAGCAACTTGCGCCCTGCCCCGTGGCCGTGAAACGCCTCGTCCACGCCCATCTTCGAGAGCTCATAAACGCCCGGCGATTCGCATAGCAACGCACAGGTACCAATGATGTCCTGGCCCAGGCGGGCAAACAGGATCACCCCGCCGGGCGCCAGCACATGGCGCTCCGGGTCAGACAACATCACCTGGTCGATATCTTCGATGCGGAAATGGCGTTGCAACCACTGCGCATTGAGGCGATAGAAGTGCTCCCGCAACTCGGGCGCGTAGGGGATGATCTCGACCGACATGGTAAACCTCTAGAACCAATCCACGCGTATGACCGTACGGCCCAGCGCGCGTTCCACTTTCTTGCAGACCGCAGGCGTGGCGTTGACCAGCACGGCCTCGGTCGCTCCCTTCAACATGGGGATGTCCTTGGCCGAATCGCTATAGGCAACCTGCCAGGTAGCGATGCCATGCGCGGCCAGTTGCCTGGGTTTTTGTCGGCCGATATTGTGCATTTTCACGCGCATGCCGAACATGCCCTGCCGCAATCGGGAGGCGACGACCTCCATGGCACCCAGCCCGAGTTCGGCCAGGATGCTCTCGGCCAATACCTGCTCACAGCCAGTGACCACCACCACGCGATCGCCCGCGGCCTGGTGCCGGCGCAGGGCCTGCAAGGCATCACGATTGAATTGCTTGGGCCGGCGCACCAGCGCGGCGGCAAAGGCACGCGCTGCTAGCACGTAACGGGTTTCGTTCAAGCCAAGCAAACCGATATGCACCATGCTGCGCACCGGCAACCAGCGCGACACCGGCATCTGTATCAGCAGCCATGGCAGCGCCAGCAAGGCGAGCAGGCGACGTGCCCAGGCACGGGCATAACGCTCGCGCATGAATAACGTGAAGGCGTCGCCGTGAATCAGCACGCCATCGAAATCGAACAACACCGTGCGCGTAGCCGCCGTTCCGGCCGCGTCCGGCGCGACCGGAACATCCCCTGTTTGCATGGCAATCAACTACCCGTGAAAAGACGCTTCAGTTCAGCCCCGGGGTCAGCGGCACGCATGAAGGCCTCACCAACGAGGAATGCATTGATGCCCGCATCTTGCAGACGCTCGACGTCCTCGTGCGTATGAATGCCAGACTCGCTGACCAGGACGCGATCGTACTCCATCATCTGCTGCAGCTCGATGGAGGTATCGAGCGTCGTTTCGAAGCTGCGCAAGCTACGATTGTTGACGCCGATCAACGGCACCGGCAGGGCCAGGGCCCGCTCCATTTCCTCGGCATCGTGCACTTCGCACAGGACATCCAGGTCCAGTTCGGCTGCCAGCAGCGAGAGCTCGAGCATGGCAGCATCGCCCAGCGCGGCAACGATCAGCAGGATGCAGTCCGCACCAATGGCGCGCGCCTCGTAGACCTGGTACGGATCGATCACGAAGTCTTTGCGCAGCACCGGCAACTGGCAGGCATTGCGGGCCTGTTGCAGGAAATCTTCGCTACCGTGGAAGAAGTCCTTGTCGGTCAGCACCGACAGACAGGCCGCGCCACCGGCTTCGTAGCTGCGCGCAATCGCGATAGGATCGAAATCCGGCCGAATGATGCCCTTGCTCGGACTAGCCTTCTTTACTTCGGCAATCACCGCCGGTAAGCCAGCTTCGATCTTGGCCTCGATGGCGGCGGCAAAACCGCGCGTATCGGGCAGGTCGGCAACGCGGGCGGAGAGCTCGGCCAGTGGCAGGCGCGCGCTGCGCTCAGCCAGTTCTTCGGTCTTGCGGGCCAGGATGCGAGTCAGGATATCGGCCATGATCTAAAACTTGGGGTGAGTGGGGGACAGGGCTAGGGTATCGCAGGATGCATCAGCCCGGCTGCGCCGAGAGCTGTCGGGTTGTTTCGACAAAGGCATCCAGCTTTTCACGCGCTGCGCCGGAGGCGATCGTCGCCCGCGCCAGCTCGATGCCATCGGAGATGTTGTCGGCGACATTGGCGGCGTACAATGCGGCGCCTGCATTCAGGCAGACGATGTCGTGCGGCACACCGCGATGGCCTTCCAGCGCCTCCAGCAGCATCGCGCGGGATTCGTCGGCATTTTCCACGCGCAGGTTGCGACTGGACGCCATCGCCAAGCCGAAATCTTCTGGCTCCACTTCGTATTCGCGCACCTCGCCATGGTGCAGTTCACCCACCAGGGTAGCCGCGCCCAGGGAGATTTCGTCCATGCCATCGCGGCCCCACACCACCAGCGCATGCTCAGCGCCCAGCGCTTGCAGCACGCGTACCTGGATACCTACCAGGTCAGGATGGAACACGCCCATGAGGATGTTCGGCGCTCCGGCCGGGTTGGTCAGCGGCCCGAGAATGTTGAACAGCGTTCGCACACCCATTTCCTTGCGTACCGGTGCAACCACTTTCATTGCCGGATGGTGGTTGGGCGCGAACATGAAACCAATGTCGGTCTGCTGCATGCACTGCGCCACCTGGGTCGGCTGCAAGTCGATACGCGCGCCGAGCGCCTCCAGCACGTCGGCACTGCCCGACTTGGACGAAACACTGCGGCCACCGTGCTTGGCTACCCGTGCTCCGGCCGCCGCCGCCACGAACATCGATGCAGTGGAAATGTTGAAACTGGATGCGCCATCGCCACCCGTGCCGACGATGTCCAGGAAGTGCGCATGCGGCGGTACTTCCACGCGCGCGGAGAGCTCGCGCATTACGCGCGCCGCTCCGGTGATTTCGCCGACGGTTTCCTTCTTCACACGCAGGCCGGTCATGATCGCCGCCGTCATCAACGGCGTGACCTCGCCGCGCATGATCTGGCGCATCAGTTCGATCATCTCGTCGTGAAAGATCTCGCGATGTTCGATCGTGCGTTGCAGGGCCTCCTGCGGTGTGATGCTGACGCGGCGTCCCACGTCCAACAGACGCTCTAAACTCATGCCGCCAGCTTCCTCAAGGGCAGGCCAATGAAATTGGCCAGCAAGTCATGCCCATGCTGGGTCAGGATGGATTCGGGGTGAAACTGCACGCCTTCGACATTGAGCGTCTTGTGGCGCAAACCCATGATCTCATCGATGGAGCCGTCCGCGTTCTCGGTCCAGGCGGTCACTTCCAGGCAGTCGGGCAACGAGGCCTGCTCGACAACCAGCGAGTGATAACGCGTGGCTTCGAACGGATCCGGCAACCCCGCGAACACGCCCTGCCCGCGATGGCGAACCATGGAGGTCTTGCCGTGCATGATCTGCTTGGCACGCACCACCTTGCCGCCGAACGCCTGACCCATGGCCTGGTGCCCCAGGCACACCCCGAACACCGGAATCTCGCCACTCAGCTGCGCCAAAAGGTCCAACGACACCCCGGCATCATCAGGCGTGCCCGGACCCGGCGAGATCATGATGTGCGAAGGCGCCAGCGCCCGAATACCCGCCACGTCCAGCGCGTCGTTACGCACCACCTTGACTTCCTGCCCCAGCTCACCCAGGTACTGGACGAGGTTGAACGTGAAGGAGTCGTAGTTGTCTATCATCAAAAGCATACGAGGCCTAACCCGTCGAATTGTAAGTGTCGCGCCATTGCTTACACTGAGCATACCCGCAAATGTACCGGCATTTATCTCGGGCCATGCTGCGAAGCCCAGGCAATGCCACCTGCAAGTGTAGCGGCCCCAGGCACTGACCATGCAGCTGCGGGTGTGGAAGACCTGCCCTAGCTGATGCCGGCCGGCGCCATGAAGCACCGGGGAAAATTGAAATGATGCGAGCGGCAGTTCTGGCCATCGTTGACGCTACGGAGGACAAGGCGGATGCATCGGTATCGTTGATCGCAAGTTTGCGCGCCAGACTGATTGCGCGCATCTCGTAAAGCGACAGCCCCCTGGATCGGCAGCTTCGGGTTACAGCCCATCCAGAAAGTGCTCGGCCATCTCGACACAAGCTTCGAAGCTCGGCTTGTAATCCAATGTCGCGATGGCATTGAAGCTCGCCCGCAGGGTGGAATGCGGGTGTCGTACTTGTTCCAGAAAAGCTTGGCGATGACGAACAAGAAAGGGTTCAGCCTGCCGTAACGATGCAGGCTCGCGCTCGATGACCAAGGCCAGGTCGAACAGGTCGCGCGCCGTGGCTCGATTTCCACGGTGATACATCTTCTTGGCAATGATCTCGGCCGCTTTCTCGACCCTCACGACGTGCCCACCGATGTTCCACGTTTCCCACGCATCGTCCAGCAGGTTGGGAGCGGCGACAAAGTCCACCTCCCCCTCTTCAAACTGAAGTTTGACGAACGCATCCGAGGCCTCGGTGTAATCCTCCGTCAAGCTTGCAGCGACGTCACTCAAACGAGGCGAGACAAACCCGAGGTATTGCGGATCGGGGACAAAGATGTCGATGTCTTTGCTCAGGCGGTGTCGGTAGCGAAACATCAGCACGGTGCCACCGCCCAGCGTCCAGAACGGATCGTCAATGCCACCATGCGTGCGGATTTCGGCGATAAGTGTCAGTGCCCGGGGGAACAATGCCTCCCATGCACCGCTCGGCAATGCCGCGCGTGGCAACGAGATCATGCCCATAGATCCTGGCGATGAACTGACAAGGACTTGGCCAGCTTCGCCACATTACGCCACACCTTCCGAGGCGATACATGAGCCGCACTAGCTGCCTCTTCCACAGCCATCACGACTGTCGAGACTGGCGTCTCATCCAGTAGATGAGCCAGATGAGGAATATAGGGTTGAGGCACTTCGCCACTGGCCAACACCTTGCTCAGGATTTCCGGCTTCAATTCACTGGCATAGCTGACGCTGGCGCTCTTGGCAGCCATCCACAGGCCGCGCTTTTTTTTCCGCACCTGCGTGCTTGGCACGGCTACATCCAAGCCCAGCACGGCCAACACCTGCGCTGCCCGGTTCACGCCCAGATCGCTCAAAGTACCGTTCTCGAGCCCAACGAGCGTTTGCCGCGATAAGCCGCTCAGGTGCGACAGTTGCGCCTGCGATAACCCCAGCTCAGCGCGACGGGCGCGAACACTCCGTCCCATGTCTTTGAGGTTCAGATTCATGAATGTGCAAATATGTCAAATATTTTTGACACTTTAACAGGATGATTGTCCAAGTTCACCTGAATGCCGGCCACCCCTGCGCTCATCCTCGGTGGCGGGATAGCTTGCCTCGAATCGGGGATGCCCCTGAGGCTCATCCTGCCTATATGGCCTGGCAATCAGGTTAACTTTCGATGGCGTGATGACCATCCCGTCATGCCTGCCCCATGGACAGCAGCCGCAAACGTCTGCCAATCCCTGCGCTGATCGACGCATGAAGTGCCTGGGGGAAATCGGCTGGGAGCTCGGCCTCCAGCGACGCCAGAGCCCCTTCCATGCGAGCAGCGACGGTCTCGATGGCTTGACGAACAAGAGATTCGGAAATGCCTGCCTTCTGGGCAGTCTGAAAAAAGTGCCTGGGCAGGACCTCGTCGAAACGGAAGTGCCTGCTGTTGCCAATCGACATGGCCAGCTTCATCTGCTTGCGCTCGACCTGGCGCGTATCGAGGCTGGGTTGGGCACTCAGCACGTCATACAGCGGCGTTAGTGCATAGCCTCCCCGGGGATGCAGAAAGATACTGAAATTCTTGGCATGACCATCCGTGGCACCGATGAGCCAGAAGACGAATTGAGCCTGGAACAGGGTGCAATGATCGTCGGCTGGCGAGTCGCTGCCATTGAGCAGGCTGGCAATGGCCAGAATGCCCGGACCACCGTCGCTCTGGTATTTGCGACCCGGCGGCACGGATAGCGCCTGGCAGCAATCCTCCTGGGGAAGGCGGATCAAGTGATGGTTGCTCCATACCCGGTCGAATCGTTCGATGACCAGAGCCTTGGTCTGACCGAACGTCATGATGTCGGCCTGATTGACGGGCATGCCCAGATGCTTGAGCAGGCGCAGGCAGTAGAATTCGTTTTCCACACTGTCAGACAGATCGATGCCATTGGGCAGTCGGCCGATCTGCGTCTTGAACATGTGCGTCGTCGGCGTCGTGCCATGCGGCTTGAACCACTGGCCATCAACCTGGAGCAACGCGGTCTTTTCCTGTGCGCCAGCGATCGAGATCCTGAAATCGTCATCCTTGGACAGCCCTAGCGGCGCTTGCTTCAACGACTTGAGCAGGCGCTCGATAGCCTCCTCGTCGACCGGGTCGCCCGAAACAGGTGCCATGGCATTGGGCTGCGCCGTGTCGTCATCGATGAATTGCAATGCCCCCACGCAATCGCGGCCGATGACGGCTAGCAGGCTATAGGCATCGGACCCTGCGGCCCCCACCTTCTCCGCCACGCGCCTTCGCAACAGTTCCGAATCCGGCAGCAGGTTCTCAAATACCGCGACGACGGGCTCGCCCCGCCACGGTTCGTCGCGCAACGGCAGTGAAAGCGAAACGGGAAAAGCCAGTTCACGGTCCAACCATGTCGAGTCGTAGCGAAACGCGATCGCCCCGCTCGGCTCCTTCAGCAGATGGCCCACCAGTCGATCGTTCTGATAGACATGCAAAGGGGGATGTCGGCGGGTCCTGGCCATCAGCCGATCAGATCCTCGACGCTATGTTGGCGGGTACGCGCGGCCACCTGAAGCTCCAGGTCCAGGGCGGCGAGCAGGGCCAGCAGCGTATCGAGCCGGGTCGCTGGATTGCCGGTTTCGATCAGTGAAATGGTTTCCTGCCGCAATCCTGCGCGTTGACCCAGGGCACCCTGGCTCAATCCCAGTCGTTTTCGCTGGCGGCGCACGAGCGCACCAAGCTGTTTGGGGGTGCGAGCAAGATCAGGCATAGGTGGCCTCCTGGCTCCCACTATGCGCCAATCACCATAAATCGTCCATATCGCTTTCAGCACATAATTTTGCTTTATGCGACACAACACATAATTTCAGATTATGTGAATTAGCACATAAAGTTCCAGCCCTGGCCCCGGATCAGCCGGCTCAAGGATGTCCGGCCGCCGCGTCCGCCATACGGCTGAGCGCTTGGTAGTGCTCGGATTTGGAGGTGATATCCAGGGAGCCATCCGCCACGTGTGCGAGGAACCGATGGCAGGTGGCTGTCTTCTGTTCGTTCGTGCCTGTGACCTCGCTGGCCACTTCGGCCTTGGCTTTTTCGATGGCTGGCCGGCTGGTGGCGGCAAAGAAGGCGTTCCCCGCATCGTCGCCCTGGGTCTGCTCGATGAATTTAAGCGAATCGCCCAGGTACGCCACGGCACCAGCGAAAAGCCGGCCGTTTTCGCCATGGGCACGCCACTGCGCCACCACCGTCTTGTCGAAACCCTCGGGTCGTCCAAGCACCGATTCGCAGGCGAACGCCATGCGCCCGACGTAGAAATTGAGCGTGCCGGCATATCCGGCTGCCGCGTTGTTGGCTTCGGTCATGGGCAACTTCGGCGCGTCGGCGGCATGCGCCATCGACACGGCCAGCAAACCACACAGCGACCAGGACAGGATACGGCGCATCAAGACTCTCCCTTTTATTGACGGATGCCGCGGCTCATGCCCGGCGAATGACTAGCCCGGCGCCAGGATGGCACCTCGTCGAAACGATAGCGCATCGTCATGCGCCGATGACCTCGTCGGTGCCTGCGCTGAGCATCCGCTCACATTGCATGGCAACGTAATTAGCCGCCAGCAAGCGTGCGGCCATATGCTGCACGTTCAGCCCCCCGAATACCGAGAAGCCTGCGCGGACGAGCTTTTCCTGCCACGCGTCGTACTCCTGGCCGATGCGAATCCTCGCATCGTCGCCGATGCCGCGCTCAGCCTGATGGCGCAACCATTGACGAAAGCCGCGCAAGCGTGCGGGAAACACCCCGATGGGCTCTGGCTCATTCACGACGGTATCGTCTACCGGCGCGTTGCGCAGTTTCTTCAACCAGGCCTCCAACTTGCCGGGCGCCGCGCCCGCGTCGAAATGCAAGGCATCGACAGGCGTGGCATCACCCACGGCGTGAGCCATCACCACGCTGAGCGGCTCGCCCGTCAGGCCCGATGCGCCATCACGCAAGCGCGCGACCAGGTAATCGCCAGGGTGCCAGGAGCCGTCAGCAAGTTGCTCGATACGAGCGATGGCATGCTCGTTGTACGTCGAATACGGCAGGGCGATGACCAGGACATCGCCCGCTTCGTCGAACACCGGCCAGGTCAGCTGCTGCCGTGTGGTATCGAAATGGGCAGCCCCTGCCCGCGCCGGTTGCAACACGGCCCAGTCATCCATCGGGCGCGCCTCGGCCAGCAGACTGCGGCGTCGCGACTGGCGCGCTTCACGCAGGGCGGCCCAATGCGTCCACGGTTGCAACTGGGCACGGAAATCCGTGGTGCTCATGGCTTTTACTACGGCGTGGGTGCTCTCGGCTGCCGAGACACGGCCGCCTGCATTGAGTTGCGCATGCGTCAGCAGGACTTGCCGCCCGGTCGCCTGCGCCGGCGCGCCCAGCCCGCTCCATGGTCCCACAGCCTTGTAGCGTGCGACGGGATTGAAGCCGCCCTGCGATTCCGGTCGCGCATCGCTACAGGAAACAAAACAACGATCGGCGGGCGACCAGAACAGCATGGTCAGGCCGACGTAACCCGACGCCGAACGCCATGCGCTCGCGCCCAGGCCCAGCAACTCCAGCGCGCCGGCCGATTCGTAGCGTGTGCGTGCGCGTCCCACCAGATGGCTGGGCGCACCACCGGGCCCCGCCGCGGCAAGTGCCTGCACCAGGCCATAGGTGAGACTGATCTCATCGAGCAGTACGTGTTCGTCGGCCTGGCCAGCACGTTCGAGCAGCAATTCCACGTGATCGGCCAGGCGCCGCAGCAGCAGCGCGAGACGATAGTACTCCGCACCCTGTGCCCACACCGCCAGCGTGGCGTAACGCTGCTGCATCGCTTCGGACAGGTGGGAAAGTCCAAGCGTGAGGCTCTCCTGCAACAACTGGCTAACCGCAGCGCGCAGGCGTTCACGCGAATCGGCAAGCGCCAGCGCACCGACGGTCGCGACGGCGTGATCCTTGCCCAGGTCCAGCGTTCCGGGGGCAGTTCGTCCCGGCGCATCAGGCTCGCGAATGGCCACCCCATGAGCGCGCTGGAACACCAGCACGGCGGCTACCTGGTACTTGGCCGCCTGCGCGGTCTGGGTATCCAGTACGAGGCTTTCCAGCGGCCCGCCCATGTATCGCAAGCTCATGCGCGGACGCAGTATGTCGATCACGACGTTGCGCTCACCACCCAGCCGTACATCACGTTCGCCGTCGAGGTCCTGCACGAACTGCCAGGCCCATCGATAGCCTGTCTTGCCCGCATGCTTGACCAGCTGCGCATGCGAGAACGCGAGCAAGGCATCGCGCAAGCCATCGACAGGCGATGCAGCCTCTCGCGCCGTTGAGCCATCGGCCGGCACCTCGTTCTCGCCCTGGTCCGACGCGCTGGCTGATGCAGCACCGTCGGCCTGCAGCAACTGGCGCAAGCCGATCGCCGCACCCAACAAGTGCTGGCATACACCGCTGGCCGGGCAGCCGCATTGCGCCTGCGCCGGGCCGCGCGCGTCGAAACGGATCTGCTGGCCGGCGAAGGCGACGGTCAAGACGTCCGCCGTTTCGTCGGCAATTTGCGGCGCGTGGGTTTCCAGGTCCTTGTAGGCGCGACGCAGCAAGCCGCGATTGGCGAGCGCTGCGAACGCGTCGTCGTCGAAGCGCGCCAACTGTGTCAACAAGGTGTCTCGCAGCACCGTCATGAAACCACCTTCACCAGCCACTGGGCCAGGCGCTGGGGCGTCAAGGCGGCGATCTCCATGCCACACGTGGCCAGGCGCTCGGCCATCTGGCGGTCATAGACCGGTGCGGCCTGTCCATCGAGCGACGCCAGGCCGATCAACTTCACGCGCGCCTCGGCTAGTTGCTTGACCGCACGCAGCAGTTCGCCAGGTGGAGCACCCTCACAGAAATCGGTAATCAATACCAGCACCGTGCGATGCGGGTTTTCCACTAGTTGCGCGCAATAACGCACGGCCTGGGCAATGTCGGTGCCCCCGCCAAGTTGCACGCGCATCAGCGTCTCCACCGGATCGTCGGCAAAGCCGGAGAGATCGACCACGTTGGTGTCGAAGACCACCAGCTTGACGCGAAATGCCGGCAATCCAGCCAGGATGCCGGCCATGACCGCGCTATGGATGACCGAGTCGGCCATGCTGCCGCTCTGGTCCACGCACAGGATGATGTCCCACGGCAGGCGACGGGTATTGCGTTCGAAGAACCGTACCTGCTCGATCACCAGCTTGCCGCGCTCGACATCGTAATGCTTGAGATTGCGCCGCACGGTGCCTATGGCATCGAAGTTCTTGGCCACCGCCATGGGCGAATGCCGAAAGCGGTTGAGCCGCCCCGACAATGTCTGGCGCACCTGGGATTCGAGCTTGCGCTTGAGTTCCTCGACCACGGTACGAATGATGCGCCTGGCCACCTCAAGCACTTCGCCCTTGAGATGGCTGCGCAACGACAACAGGCTGCGTAGAAGCTCCTGGTTGGGTTCGAGTCGCTCCAGCGTGCGCGGATCGGTAATCAGCTCGGTCATGCCGTAGCGATCGAGCGCATGCTTCTCGATGGTTTCCACGGTGTCCTGTGGAAACAGCTCACGCACCTCATTGAGCCAGGTGACCAGGGTCAACTGCGAGGCATCGAGCGAGCCCGGTGCTGGTCCGTCCTGACGCAATCCTCGGCCCTTGTATTCACGACCGTAGAGATAATCGAGCGCGCGATCCATGCGGGCGCCGTCACCGCCGCCTTGGGGCAATCGCTTGTCGGCGTATTTGCCCAGCACCAGGCGCCAGCGTTCCAAGGGAGTCATGGGCTCCACCATGTGTCGAGCCCATCGGCGGCCAGGACCTCGCGCAGCGTGGCTGACAATCGAAGATGGGCTTGCACCTGGGCTTCGTCCTGCGAGTGGTCGACCAATGATCCCAGGTCCTGCGCGCCATGCATGGCTGCAACGGTACCAGCAATGCGATCGGTTTCCTTGGGCGTCATGCTGGAAAAGGCCAATCGAAGCTCGGGCAGGTTGGTCACGAAGGCCGCCTCGTCCCAGCCATGCAACAGGCTGTCGAGCGAGGCCAGCACCGCAGGCTGCTGCCAGGCTGCCTCGCGCGCGGTACCCAGCATGCCGCGCAGATAACCCACGGCATCTTTCGGATCACGCAGTCCGCCCAGATGACCGGCGAGCGTGCGGCCAAGTGCGTCTTCATCCAGGCGGCCGGAAAGATAGAGCAGGCCCGCGCAGGCGCCGCGAATCACTGCTGCCGGATGCTCGCCATGCAGTTGCTCGATCATCTGCCAATAGAGCGAGGCGTCGAGTGCTTGACCGGCGTTGCTGACCAGCAGTTCGCGCAATTGAGCCAAGGCCTGGACCGTCGCACTGCCATCCCCCTGCACGCTGCGCAGGTTGATGCCCAAGTAAATGGCGCGCTCGTAAGTCGCCTGCAGCACCACCGGCAGCTCATCGGCGTCGCGGGCCTCCAACGGTTCGCGTGACTCCCACAACAAGCCAATGCTGCCTGCCGCGCGCGCGACCGATTCGAAGGAGGCATCGCCAGCAACCGCGATACGCAGCGTGTCGAGGGTGCGCGGAAGGTGATCGTGCAAACCCAGTACGCAAGCGTGGGCAAGCAGGCTTGCGGCGGCGCTGGCGTCCTTGGCTTGTCCATCGGCATGCAGCCGATCCAGGCGCGCGCCAAAGCGATGGGCCACCGCCAGCGGCACGGTCACGCCATAGACCGACGCCTCGACCAGCGCGGCCTCGATGGCCGACGAATACACATATTCCCATTGCTCCTGTAGCCGCTCCAACCCCAGGCCATTGACGAAATCCGGACCAGCCGTCCGCACGGCGAACGGGATGCCGAGAAATACCAGCCCATGCAGCAAACGGCTGGTAAGTCGATGGTCGGGGCGACGATAGATATCCAACGCAACACGCCTTGGCTCATTTTCGTCGATACGCAGACGCTGGCGGCGGGCGCGATATTCAAAATCCTTCACCAGCGGCGGCGTTGCCGCGCCTGGCGGCACCCTGCCGACAGCGACGCCACCGAAGCGCCGGTGCGCCACTTGCCTTACCAGCAAGCCCTCGGCATCGATATCGCCCTTGATGAAGCAACTGACGATGGCATCGAGCACATCATCACGCAGCGGCACGTCGCGTCCGCGCAACGAGGCCAGGCGCAGCATCTGCTCGTATGCCGCCGCGACACCCGGTACCGGCAACGCCACGTCGTGGCGTTCGCGCAACTCCTGTGCCACGTCGAAGAGGATCTGCAAGGCTGCCTCGCGACGGTAGCGCGGCGACGCCGGCTGACCTGTCCGGGACTGCTTCTGCAAGCCCTCCCAGATCATCTGGTGCCACCCTGGCGAGGTCATGCCAGCGGCATAGCCGTTGAGTCGATCCAGGCGGTCGAAGCTGTAACGGATCAACGCGGACATGGCATCGGTGACTTTTACCGCCGGCAGCGACGGCCGTTTGCCAGAACCTTCCAGCAATTGCGGCAGCACGACGGCGTGAAAACCACCGACAACCACCAGCACCGGCCCCTCCCCTGGCTCGCGCCGGGCAAGCGCTTCGCGCACGTGCCAGGCCATCTCGGCCTCACGTTGCAAGGTGCCATCGGCAACCAGTTCGGATTCGCGGCTGTCCAGTCGCGACAGTTGGCAATAGGCGGCGATGTCGGCGATATAGGCATCGGGCTCGCGCGCAGGCGCATCGGCCTCGAACAGATGCTCCCACAGCTCTTCGTGGTCGCGGCAACCCAGGTTTGTCGCCAGTTCCTGGAGATAGCGGCTACGCCTGTAGTGGCGCTCATCCAGCAACGAGGCCGATTCATCGTTCGACAGCGCCGCGTCCTGTTCGATGGCACTTTGCTGAGCGTAGTCAAGATCGATGAAGCGTGCAGGCACACCTGCGGCAACCGCGGCGCGTAAGGCGACCAGCTCGGGCGAATAGTCGCAGAAAGGGTAATACGCCGCACCACGGCGTTCGCCCGCTTCGCCCCTGACCGCATGCACGGCATAGGTGTAGACCGCCAGCGGCATGCGCGCATCGGCATGCGTGAGCATCGGCACGAGCGGAGTGAACGAGCCAGGCCCCTCGACCAGCACAACGCTGGGGCGATGGATCTGGAAGATCCGCTGCAACTGCCATGCGCAGCCAGGACTGTGATGCCGGACAGGAAAGATGATCCGTTCCGGCGATATCAGGCTCGCACCAAGCGCACGCAAGCTGCCGGCATCGACGGGCCATCGCCCGTGCAGAGCCTCAGCGCTCAAGCTCGCGTCGCGCATCGAGCATCCGCTTCCATGGCTCATGACGCTGTGCACGCTGTTTCACTACCACATCGAAGTAATGGCGCAGCTTGCTGCCGTCATCGGGGTTGTCTTTGAGCACGGTACCGATCAGCTGACGCGCGACATGCTCGCCGCCGACGCTGCCATCGCCGAAATAGTGCGCATCCAGGCAAGCGGCATAGCCCACGGCCACCGCCTCGGCAGCGGACATCACGGCGGTCGGCTTTTCTACCACGATGCCTTCGCTGGTGGCACCGTGGCGCAGATCGTGGAACGCCGTCACCAGCAAATCGATGACGTCCGGGCGCAAATCCACATCCACGCGCGCCTGTTGAAGCAAGGCTTCGGTCTGTTCGCGCACCAGTTGGGTTTCCAGCTTGCGATCGGCGATCGGGCGTACCGTCTCGAAGTTGAAGCGCCGCTTGAGCGCGCTGGACATTTCATGCACACCGCGATCGCGCAGATTGGCGGTCGCCAGCACGTTGAAACCGCGGGCAGCGAATATCACCGCATCGTCGCCGGTCAGCTCCGGCACATGCAGCACCTTGTCCGACAGCAAGCTGATCAGGCCATCCTGAATTTCTGGCTGTACGCGCGTAATTTCCTCGAACCGGCACAACACGCCGGCGCTCATGGCCTCGTACATCGGGCCGCGTACGAGGGCGCGCGGCGACGGGCCTTCAGCCAGCAGCAGGGCGTAATTCCAGGAGTACTTGATCTGGTCTTCGGTGGTACCAGCCGTCCCCTGGATAGTGCAGGTCGAATGACCGGAAATGGCCGCCGAAAGCAGTTCGGACAACATGGACTTGGCCGTACCCGGTTCGCCGACCAGCAGCAAGCCTCGATTGCTCATCAATGTCACGATGCAGCGATCGATCAGTGCGTCGTCGCCGTAGAACTTGCGGCGCACATCGCGCTTGTCATCCCCCAGGATGAAGCTGCGCACGGCACGTGGCGACAGGCGCCAGCCCTCCGGGCGTGGACCATTGTCACCCTCGGCCAGGCGCGCCAGTTCGGCCGCGTGCACCTGCTCGGCAGGTGCTCGCAGAATCACTTTCGAAACATCGCTCATGGGCGCTCTCTATCAGTATTGGCTTTTCTTCTGCCAGTCCGGATCGAAACCGGTACCGTCAGCGGCCAGCAGGCGCATGTCGTTGTAGCATTCGGACAACAGTACCAATGGTACGCGCGATAGCACCAGTTCGTTGCGTTGCCAGTGGTTCTGGCCATTGGGCACGAATGTCAGCCGCACCAAGGCTATCTTGCGGTTTTCCTCCGGCAGCGGGCCGCCGGTGAAATCGATCACCGCCGTCATGCCAAGCGTGGGAAAGCGCTTTTCGTAGGTATAGAACCAGCCACCGTCTTCGGCCGCGCCACGGGTATAGCCCAGCTTGGTGGCCCGGCCGCGCAGGGCGAAGCTTTCCAGCATGTAGCCTTCGAAATCCTTGATCTCGTTGCGCGTCAGTTGCTCGGCCGAGGGGCGATAGATGCCCTTGCCGATCTGCTGGAACAAAGGCACCACTTCATAATCGGCCAGGTGCTGCTGCCACTGTTCGACCAGTGCCTGATCCAGGATCGAGTCGTGCGCCAGACGCACGCGTGCTTCGGCGGGCAGGTTCACTTCGTTATCCTGGCTATCGGTCAGCGTGCCATCGTCCAGCGGGCGGAACGTGGCGACGACCTTGCCATCCTCGACCTGCGCCCAGACCAGGCGCTGCATGAGGCGACGCACGATCGGGTGTCGATTGAGATACTCGTTCCAGTCCTCGAACGACCAGTCGCGCTCGGTGCACAGGGCTTCGTACAGGCGATCGGTCTGCAGGTCGACGATAGACTTGATTTCCTTTTTCGCACCCGAGAATGCTTTCTTCGATTCCTTGGCGCGGTCGGCATCGTCGTCCTGGCGAGGCGCAGGCAGCGAGGTGATCTTCTTGCCGTCGGGATTGAACAGATCGACCTTGAAGTCCGCGACCAGGCGCGCAATGAACGTGCGCTCGCCATAGCTCAATTCCATGGTGCCGGTTTCATCGAAGCCGGCCGTGGGAATCGTGCGATCGGCCAACTCGGGCATGGTCCAGTTCTTGCGCTCGGCCAGCGCCTGGGCCTGGCGCGTCGCCTCCTCCTGGAAGCTCTTGGTGCGAAAACGGTTACCGATCGAAAGCATCAACTGCGTGGCAGTGGGATGTTCGATCCATGCCAGCATGCCGATCAATGCCTTGCCCTGCGAGGCGCGCGATCCGTAGTAGGCCTTCAAGTAGCGCGCCACCGGCTCGGCCGCACCGGCTCCGGCGCAGGCCGCCGCTATGGCGAGCACGCCCTTGCTACCCGTCGCCGAGCCTTGAGGCTGGCGCAGGCAACCGGGCAAATAGTGCGCCACCAGTTCTTCGACGGATTTACCGAACATCGGATCGTTCTGGTAGTACTGCGGCGAGCGTTGCATCCAGCTGGACACGTTGGTGGCATGTACCGTGGCGCGACGCATCGCTTCATCAGCGGGAATCGGCCGAACATCCTCGCGCAACCAGTTGTCCAGCACGAACTGCCCGAGGCGTTCACGGTCGCCTGGCTCGAACATGGCGCAGTACTTGCGCAACACCGCGTTGGGCTCGGACGACTTCTGCTTGACCGCCTGTATCACCAACCAGCGCAATACGTCCACGGGTACGGTGTCACCCGTATCGCTCCAGCGCACGAGTGGCATCGCATCGAAGGGAAACCATTCGATATCCTTGGGCAACGCCTTGGTGGATTGCTTCTTCGCTTCGGCCGCCAGCTTGGCCCGATCCAGGTAGCGCTCTACCGGACGCCCCATGGCTTGCAAGGCATCGAGCATCGCGCCCTTGGGTACATCGTGCTTTTCCCTGGCGACAGCTTCTTCCAGCGCCGGAATTGCTGGCTCATGCGACAGGCGCCCCAGCCATTGCGCGGCAACGGCACGTATCTCGGATTTGCCGTCGGCCAGGGCCGCGATGATACGCGCCTCCTTGCCAGGATGGTTGGCCAATGCTTCCTGTGCGGCCATGCGCTCGCTCCGGGTCACGCCCAGCGCCAGGTCAAACAAGGCATTGATCAGGATCGGCGGCGGCGCCGGAAGGCTACCGACCGCACGGAAGATCGCGGCACGGCTGGTGGAGTAATCCTTGGCCTGCCCCAGTGACTCGATCAGCAATGGCAATTGCGATGCCATGTACGGCCAGACTTTTTCGTTGTCCCACTGCGCCGCCAGTTGCGACCACGCATTGCAATACGCCTTGAAGGGCAAACCCGCGCTGTAGCCCGCCTGCTCCAGCATCACGGACAACTCGATCAGCGTGACGCCGCGCTCGGCGCGATCGAGCGCATTGAACACCGAAGCGGCCATGCCGCTCAGGGCACCTTGGCGATCGACCAGCATGCCGAAGAACGCCAGCACCTTGAACATCAACTGGGGAGTGGCATAGGCCCAGCCAGCCAGGCGATTGATCGCGGGCATGACATGGCGGTAAGCCACGTTTTCCTGTCTTGGCGCGGAAATGCGCGGATCGGCACCGCCAACATAGTCCTTGAGCTGGCGCAGCAGGTCGGGCGAGTACGGAACATCCTGGTGCAGCTTGTAATTGTGGCCAGCAGCGACAGCGGCGGCATGGCTTTCGCGCATCTTTACGTTCATGCGCTCGACGGAGGTATTGAGCTCGCTCCACATGCGGTCGAGCTGCGCCAGAACTTCTGGCGTGAGCGTGCCGCTCCAATCGATTTGCGGCACCTCATATTCGTAACGCACCTTGGCCGAATCGGAAACAGCCTGTTTGACCAGCTCCCATTCGCGCACCAGGGCCTGTACCGACATGGCCTTGTCCGCCTGCGCGGTATCGCGCGCAAAAGCTCGCAGCGCATCGTCGCCCTGCTGCTCACCCATCTGCCACACCATGCGCAGGGCGTATTGGCGCGTCTCCGGATCACCTTCCACCGCCAGTCGCCGCAATGGGGAGGCGGCCTCCGTCGACACACAAAGCACCAGCGGTTCGGCCGCGGCACGCACCTGCTTGCTGCTGGAGGTCACCATGGTTGCCAGTTCGTTCGCAAACGGCGCCAACTCCGCGGCAGAAAGCGGCTTGAGCATCTCGATGACGTGCAGGCGTTGTGGCACGGCAGCCGGGAACAACCAGTGCCTGACCGCATCGGCATGCCGCGCGACCCAGGCCCCGTAATCGGCCACGTCCGTGACCATCAACGCCCGCTGACGCAAGCCATAGTACGAATCGACCGCCGTGGTGAATGCGCTCTGCAACAACGCATGGCCGGGCTGCCCAGCCTCGACGAGCAGGCTCTCCAGGAGAGCCGCGTGCCACCCTGTGGCGCGAGGGCGCTCGCTGGACCAGCTATCGATGCTGCTGCCGGAGCTATTGACCAGCAGTGCCTCGGCCCAATGCGAGCCATCGGGTAGTCCAAGGCGAAACTGGCGACGCTGGGTGCCTGCCGAGGCTTCCAGCACGCGCCCCAGACGCAACAACATGGTGATCGGCGCGGCATCGAGCTGGCTATATATGCGCCGGGCGTCGTCAATACCGTTACGGGCATGATGATGCCCGATGATCTTCAGGAACTTACCGATCTTTTCCTGGCTGCCCGCTTCGCCGAGAACCGACACCGGCTCACCCTCGCGCACATAGCGGAGCATGTCGGCGGCAAAGCCGTGGCGTACTTCCTGGCTGGGCAGGCTGTCCATGCCGGAGAGCCATGTCTTGAGTTGTGCCAGCCAGGCCTCATCGCCCTCGGAGGGTCCGTTCCCACTAGCCCGACCCAGGGCTTTCTCGATCCACTTCAGCACACCAACCCCTGCTGCTGTATCCATTCCCCGTGTAAGGATATACCGGTTGCGTGGCGAAATTGTTTTGGTTTTTGTGAAAGAACGCGGACCAGAAGTCCCGCGTACACGGCGTGCACGCGGCCCTCGCCGGCGACCTGACCTTGATG
Source organism: Dyella sp. (assembly GCF_036384435.1). Classification (GTDB taxonomy): domain Bacteria; phylum Pseudomonadota; class Gammaproteobacteria; order Xanthomonadales; family Rhodanobacteraceae; genus GSA-30. The sequence goes on from NZ_DASVMI010000158.1 coordinate 66,175, forward strand.
GAGCCATAAGCCATCGACATTCGGCCCGATGCCCCACCGCAACAGCGAACTCGCTGGAAGGCTTTTCGAGCTCGCCCTGGATCACAACAGGCTTCGCACGCGTCGCCCACCGACATATGCGCCGCGCCCATGTCGACTATGGATCGACGGGTGCCTGGTTTGCTTCGGGTGAGGGAAGTTTCCAGGCCTGCCAGCGTGCCGTGTATTCATGTTGCGGCAGCAGTACGAAGATGGGGTGGTCTTCGGGGCGCAACCAGGCGAGCAGCCGCTCCATGACGGCGCTGTCCATGGCGGTGCAACCAGCAGTAGGAGTATCGGGCGTCTTCCAGATATGCGCGAAAATGCAACTACCTGATCCGGCACGCCCTTGGACGTTGTGCTCGATTACGAAGCCCAGCCGATAGCGCTGATCCCCATCGGCAAGCAGGTCGCGGCGCATCGGCTCGCTGGAGCCTGCCACGATGGCCGGATCGGCATCTCGCGTGTCCACGATGCGGTTATAGAGCGGCGACGTAGGCACGTCGATGCAGTAGTCATCCACTTGCATGGCTCGATAGTCGAGCGCGGTTACGGCGTGATCGGCATAGCCGAAAGCCTGCCCGATGCGAAACACACCCGCGGTGGCGCGACCATCGCCCTCCTGCTTTAAAGGCCCTTCGTGCGGAATCTCATTGAGCCCCTGGCCCCACGCACTGCCTGAGCGACCCACGACCACGGCTTGCGCAGACTCCCGGCGCTGCCATGTGCCATGGACACGCTCGTATGTGCTCAAGCTGCCATGATCGGCATCCCAGTCCGGCACCGTGACCAGAATGAGCTGACTGGACGATTCCCAGCCCGGCACGGGTCGCACCGGCTGGCTGCACGCGACCAGCAGTGACACGACAACGGCGAACATCCATCGACCAGGTGCTCGGAGATGATTCAAAACCATTGCAGACGCTCCACATGGTCGATGCCGAGTCCGGGTGACCGGGACAGATCAATATGAGGGCCGTGGAACCGGACACCCCCACGCACGGGATCGATGGCGCACAACTGAGGCCCATCGAGATCGATGAGGCGAATGGTGTCCGGCCGCGCCGCCGCCACATGCGCCGCCGCAGCCACGCTGATGCCGCTTTCAAGCATGCATCCCATCATGCACGGCACGCCATGGTCGGCAGCAATGTCGGCGATGCGCAGGGCGCGTGCTATTCCGCCCGCCTTCATCAACTTGATGTTGACGATATCGGCCGCCTTTTCGCGCAGCAGGCGTTGTACGTCCTCAGGCCCGAACACGCTTTCATCGGCCATGACCGGCGTCTGCACGCGTTCAATGACATAGCGCATGCCATCGAGATCATAAGCCGGCACGGGCTGCTCGATCAGTTCCGGCACGATGCCCGCACGCTCAAGCGCATGCAGCACATCGACCGTGTGCCGGGCAGTCCAGCCTTGATTGGCATCGAGCCGCAAGCTGGCCCTGCCCTTTGCCGTCTCATGGATGGCCTGCACGCGCTCCACATCCAGCTCAAGCTCGCGGCCCAGCTTGATCTTCAATGCCGTGAAGCCGCGCGCGAGCGCATCACGCGTGTCGGCAACCATTTTGTCGATCGCGCCCACACTGATGGTGAGGTCGGTCATGAGCGAAGTAGTGCTGCCACCCAGGAGTTCATGCAAGGGCACACCGTGCATCTGCGCATGCAGATCATAGAGTGCCATCTCAACGGCGGCCTTGGCGCTGCTGTTGCGCGCCATGGCATGCTGCACCATGCGCGACAGGCTGTCGATGTCGTCAATACTGCGTCCCATGATCGCAGGGGCGATATAACCGTTGATCGCCTCCATCAGCGATGCATGCGTTTCGCCTGTGATGGCTGCCGTGGGCGGCGCCTCGCCATAGCCCCAATGACCGCTGTCGACCTGCACCTGAACGACGATGTCCTCCAGTTGCTCGACCGTGCGTAACGCAGTGCGAAAGGGCGTGCGCAAAGGCAATCGCAACATGGCCAGGCGAATGCCGATAATGTTCATGGCGCGGCACGCATACGCACGACATCGGTCATGCGATCCACGTACGGCGTGCCGTCGTCGGACAACAAGGGCAGGAAAGCAGTTACCGATACGCCATTGAGGGCGACGCGACGCACCTGCCCGCCAGCATCGCGATAACTGGCGCCCGCGGTATCGTGGATCACATACGGCTTCCCGTTGATCCGGCCGATGATCATCATGACGTGACCCGGTATATAGATCAGGTCGCCTACATCCAGCGAATCGATGGCGCGCAGGCGGGCCTCATGCGAATCGGCTGCCGTGAACGCCTGCACATGCAACGCAGGGCTACTGCCCTGGTCGCCGGTATTGCGCGGCAACTGCACACCCATGCTGCGGTAGACCTCGGAGACGAAGCCGCTGCAATCGCGAGCATCATAATCATGGCCCCAGCCGTATCGCTCGCCAAGGAACTTGAACGCCTGGTCGATGACGTGGACAGGCGTAAGAGACAGGTAGTCCGGTGCGGTATCCTCGTTGCGCGGCAGCAAGGCATCGGCAAACCGGACACGCCCCTGCGCATCTCGCACCGGAAGTCGAAGCACATGGCTGGTGTAGCTGGCCTGGCCGTTCACCATGGATGGCGGCCTGGGATCCAGAGGCAGCCGGATACCCATATCAAGGCCCAGGCGCGATAGCGCGGGCTGCTCTGGCGTGAACACCGTATGCGCCACCGCTGCCGTGATGACTCGTGCATCGCTGGCGCGCCCATAGCCAAGCACTTCGTCAGCGCTGCCTTCGGCGATATCGGCCTTGTGCACCCACGCGGCATAACGCGCACTCAGCACGAACAGCCATTGTCCATCGCCACTGGTGTGGACGATGACAACCGGTGTCCCGGGAAATTCGGCAGTCTCCTGGAAGCGATCAATATCCGTATCGCCCTGCCGACGAAATACACGCTCATCCGTGGGAAAACTGCGCAGCGATGCGCGATGCACGACTAGGCCGTAGCGCGTGACCTGGCTGGTCGGTATCCGATCCAGTGCCAGGCTGGTCATCCATGCATCGCGATGCGCCTCGTCGATAACGCGGCCCTGCCGGTCATACAACGGGCCTGTCGGACGGACCGAGCGTTGTTCGATCCACTGGCGTACCTGCACACCATCGAGGATCGCCGGCATGCGCGAGAGATCGTGCATGGTTCGATCCTGAGCAAACAACCGGCGATTCTGCTCGGCGATGGCGCTGGCATCCATCATGAGTTGGTCCGGTCGCTCAAGTCGGCGCACCCAGAACTGGGCAGATAGCCGCTCCGGATGCGCGGCCATGTCGTCAACAGGAGATAGCGCGGAAGCCTGCGCAAACGCTTGTAGCGCGTAAGCCAGCGCCCAGGCTGCCAGCCCGCTTCGCCAAGCCAAACGGGAGATCTTCATGCGATTGCCAACATCTGTAGCACTTTTGCCACGAGCAGACCGAAACCGGTACCCAGGATATAACCGAGCAAGGCCAGCAATACACCGACTGGCACCAGCGCGCGCGAATAGGTCGCCGCCAGTACCGGCGTGGCCGCCACGCCACCGATATGCGCGAGTGAGGAAATGCCGCACAAGTACAAGTCGAAGTGAAAGATGCGAGCAAACAAAGCCAGCAATACGGCGTGCACGACAATGATGCAAGCCCCAGCCAAAAGATAGATCGGTGCATCACGCAGGCCGCTGAAATTGCTCTGCGAGGCCAGAACGGCCACGACGACAGCTAGCAAGGCGCTGGATATGGCATTGGCTCCCGCATAGCGCGAAAGCGGGGTCTGGCCTGCCAGCAGGCCCGCCGCCGTGGCCAGCAGGATGGTCCAGGTCGAGGAAGAGACCATGCCTGAGGTGGGAAGAAGGCCAGCCAGCCACGCGGAACCGACAGCCACGGCCAGCGCCACGCCCAGCCACAGCAACACCGCATCGGTGGTGGCCGGCGCATGGCTGCGTGCGGGCGCCACGGCCATGTCGGCACTGGAGCACGCACGCGTCCACCGATTGAAGGCTGTCGCAAAACGGGCCGCACCAAACAGCACAGCCACCCATGCCGAGTAGCACAAGGCATCGGTGAGCAGGGAAAAGGTAAGCAGGCTATCGGGCATGCCGATGGCCTGCTTGACAGCGATCATGTTTGCCGTGCCTCCCATCCAGCTCCCCGACAGGGCGGCCAGCGGCTGCCATGCCATGCCCGGCAAGGCATGGCGCAATATCAGGAACACCAGCACGAACGCCGCGAACAGGCTCACCGAGGTGCTTGCGAATACCGCCAGCACACGCGGCCCCAGGGCCAGGATGGCACGCAGGTCACAATGGATCATCAAAAGGAACAGCAGCGCCGGTACCAGTTCGCCGACGATGATGGTTTGCGCTGCGCGAATCGGCTCGTTGACCTGCCACACGCCCACCACCGCCATGGCCGTCACCAGCAGGTAGGTGAGTACGATGGGGGGAAACACCTGGAAAATGCGCCATCCGAATTGACGCTCCAGCGCCGGGAACATGCCCGCCGCCAGCAGCATCAAGGCCAGGTAGGGCCACACGGTCTGGATCACTGCAACCTCGCTGTATCGGATGCCTGTGCCATTGAAGCGCAAAAGCACATGGCTGCCCACTGTCTACCTCGCCGATCAATGCCCCAAGGTCATAACTGCCTTACGCAAGCGCGCGACGACGACTGGCTATACTCGGGGTGTTTTCGTGCACGAATTCGAAGGAATGCCCATGCTTGTCCGCTTGAGCCTTGCCTTGGCGGCGGTCTTCGCCCCGGTCACCATATATGCCGACGATGCACCCAGCACCGTGGCGCTAGGCGCCAGGCTGGAGCATTACGACTATCCCTATCCCGTGCACTGGATCGAGTTGCCGAGCCAGGGACAGGCGTTGCAGATGGCCTACATGGACCTGACGCCGCAACACGCCAATGGCCAATCGATCGTGCTGCTGCATGGCAAGAACTTCTGCGCACCTTATTGGACGGCCACCGCCGAACGCCTGCGCGACGAGGGGTATCGCGTGATCGTTCCCGACCAGGTCGGCTTCTGCAAATCCTCCAAGCCTGCTGGCTATCAGTACAGCTTTGCGCAGCTTGCCGCCAACACGCACGCGCTGCTGACCGGCCTGGGCATCGACAAGGTCATCGTGATCGCCCATTCCATGGGCGGCATGGTCGGTTCACGCTATACGTTGATGTACCCCAATGCCGTGCAGCGATTGATCCTGGTTGATCCGATCGGTCTGGAAGACTGGCAGGCCAAGGGCGTGCCATGGCGCAGCGTGGACGCCTGGTATCAAAACGAGCTTAAAACCAGCTACGCCACGATCAAGGCGTATCAGCTCAAGAGCTACTACCACGGCCATTGGAAACCCCAGTACGACCGCTGGGCGCTGTTGCAGGCGGGCATGTACGAAGGCGATGGCCGCCAGGCGGCAGCATGGGCCGGCGCGCTGACCTACGACATGATCTATAGCCAGCCGGTCATTCATGAGTTCCCGAATATCCGGGTGCCTACGGTGTTGATCATCGGACAGGCCGATCGCACCGCGCTGGGACGTGACATCGCGCCACCCGCGGTTGCCGCGAGCCTGGGCAATTATCCGCAGTTGGGCAAGGAGGCGGCAGCGGCGATCCCGCATGCGCGGCTGATCCCGCTCGATGGACTGGGGCATGCCCCCATGATCGAAGCGCCAGAGCGCTTTCATGAGGCACTGGATGACGCCTTGGCAATGCCGCCGGGCAAAGGCGGCTGAGCGGCCAGCAGGCTTCGCCTGAATATGGCTTGAAAAGTAACGCCGTGTTTCAAACATCAGGTAAAGCCTGATTATTCGACTGGCGCACTCGCCGCCACTTGGACACCATTTGCGGAATAGATCACATCATAAACGCCAAATCCAAAGCGTTACTGGTTTTGAAACCATAACCGGCTATGATCTTCGATCACGCGCACTCCTTCGACCCATGGACGGAAAATCAGGGATTGCGTGCCGGGGGCGTCGCTGACTTCCCCTGAAAACCTTCATTTCGATCAACCAGGAGAGGGCCTGGTGCAAAAGTCGCTCAAACCCGCCGCGGCCGTTGCCCTGGGCATCGCCATTTTCCTTTCTACAGGATGTGTTTTTGCCATGACGCCTGAGACCAGCCAGAACATACAGCCGCCCGCGCCTACCGAAAGTGCCCCGCTGCATTTCAAGCGGCATAATTTCCAGGCGTTTTGCTATAACACGGTCGGCTGCCACATCATTTACGATCGGCAGAATTTTTCTCCCGTCACCAATGACGACGATCCGGACCATGTGTCGCCCCCGCCCCCGGAAGGCGATTACAAGAAGAACTGGCTCGGACAGGCTTCGATCGATATTCCCAATTTCCCCGGCCCGGCCGAGGTGAAGTGGAAGTCCCTCGATGGCAAGGAGCACGAAGCAAAGATCGATATCGCCAGCATCTTCAAGGATGAACTGGTGTGGCACAACGTGCCCAAGAACGACATGGCCGACTTCCACTCCGGTCCGGTAGCCGGCACGCCCGACATCTTCGTCGAAGTCAACGACAAGACAGTGAACGTGTATATCACCATGTTCATTCCGACGAAGCAGGAACAGATTCCAGGCAACAAATACAGCTCGTTCCGCAACGACATCGTCCTGGCATGGACGCACACGTACTAATCGCTTGGGGAGCATGACATGACGGAAACGCACAAGCCCGGTACTGACGGCCACCTCGAGGATGGCGTTTCGTACTACCCAGCCAGCCAGGCGCAGATGCAGACCTATGCGACCGCACAGGCGCAACTGGCCAACTTCCAGGCACCCATCCTGTACAAGTCCGAGGATCCGCATTCGCGGCTCTATATCGCCTCGTTCGACGGTACCGGCAACGACGCCAACAAGGATCCCGAGCACCGTACCAACGTGTCCCGGCTGTCCGACCAGGTCAAGCAGAACAACGACCCGCACGTCAAATCCGATTACCTGGCTGGCCCAGGTACGCAGGACGGCTACTTTCGCTCGGCATACGACGGCGCCACCGGTTCCACCTATGGGCCGCGCACCGAGGAAATGTACAAGCGCTTTACTGAACAGGCTGCGCGCTGGAAAGCCGAAGACCCCGACGCCAAGATCTCCGTGTTGTCCACGGGTTTCAGCCGAGGCGCCGAGCAGGCTGCCGGCTTCACGCGTCTGGTGGAAGAGCGCGGCATCCAGGATCCGACAGGGGCGCAGTACAAGTACAACGCCGACGGTTTGGTCGAGAGCGTCAAATACACCAAGCCGCCGCTCCAGGCGCCAGGTGGTATCGCGCAGGCCGAAGCGCTCTATGATCCGGTTAATACCGGCACACCCGAGCGCAACGACCGTCGTCCACCGCCATCGGTGATCTCGGGTTTCCAGATCACCGCCGATGATGAGCGCCGTCGCCTGTTCAAGACCGACCAGATCATCAAGACCACCGATGATGGTCGTTTCCTCAACGTCAACGTGGCCGGTGCGCATTCGGACATCGGCGGCAGCTATCACCGCGATGGCCTCTCGATCCGCAATGGCAACATGATGATCGATTATGCCAATGCGCTGAGCGATAAGCCGTTCCTGCGCAAAACCAACGAACCGCAGGATCAGGGGCTGAATGTGGTTCACCGCTCCGAGGAAGGCATGATCCTCTACCGGTGGGACAAGAAGGTCGATCGCACGCAGCCCGAGGGACAGAACGCGATCATCGTGCCCAAGCAGGACAAGGCACAATACGCACCAGATCAGCAGCGCAGCGCCGAACCGGTCAACCAGCAGCTGAGTGCGCAATTCACGCGCCAACCGGTGAATATCGGGTTGCAGCCGAACCAGCAGCAGGCATCCCCCCAGACGCTGCACGTAGCCCCCAACCAGCCGATCCCGGCACCTGGCAACCAGTCGTCGGTCAGCAACGATTTCGATCGACTCGCCGCCGCAGCCGCCACGCGCAACGATGCCGCATCCCGCCAGGTGGCGCAGAATTATGCGCAGTCGCCTGAGGGCCAAGCCCTGCTTGCCCAGGGGCAGCAAGCCAACCAGCAACGTAACCAGACGCAGCAACAGCAGCAGGCTGCGCCTGAACAACAGCAGCAACAACAGCAACAGCAATCTCAACAGCAGTTGCCGAACCCCAACCTGCGACGTTAACGCGACAAGTAAAGAAACCACGGTTATGACCACGGAAGACGATATCAAGGCCATGGCCGTCAAGCTGGCGATGCTGGTTGACAGCTTTGAAACCCGCGGCGACGCGGTCGTGCAGCAAAACCTGCAGGCCGCACATACCATCACACGCTCAGCGGAGGATGCTGCGCATGTTGCCCGGCAGATGACTCACCAGGCTGTCGAGGAGTTTCGCGAGATCGCGAGCGAAACTCTCGGCAAGAGCCTGCGTGAGCCGCTGTCGCATGCCGACAACACCTTGCAGGCGAGCATGCAGGGCATTCGCGACGCCGTGCACGACCTGGAGCGGCGAGTGCAATCGACCGCATGGTCGCATTCGGTGATGGCGTGGAAGGTATTCATTGCCTGCACGCTCGCATCAGCGGCCGTGGTGGGTGCCGCGATCTACTTCGGCATGCAGGCACGCACCCAGACCATACGAGCAGACTGGGCGACCCAGATCAATGCTGCCATCGCCGACGGCAACCTGGCTCCATGTGCAGGCGGCGGCATCTGCGCACGGGTGGACGCCAAGCATTGGGTGCGACTGGATCAGCCTGCGGCCGATACACATAAATAATCTCGCGCCTCTGAGCCCGGAGGAGCGACTTCAGTGGCGATGCAAGGGGTGACGAGACCGCGGCTTGGAGATCTCAAAACCCCAATCTGCGACTGAATCGCAGATTGCTTCGCGACTGAAGTCGCCCCTGACAGGCATGCGAAGGTCTCAAGCGCAGCGCATGGAACTGGCGCGACGTTCATCCGTGGCACGCCGAGTCCGCCTCTCCGCCCCCACCAGAACAGGGTCTCGTAGTGCTGGGGCGTTGCAGGAACCACGGGGAATGGATGCTTTCCAATCCCCACGTTGCGGGGCCTATCGCTGCGGGGCTGGGCCGAAAGCCAGCACTTTGCTGGTATAGGTTTCCTGTACGAAGCTGAAGGGCTTGTTGCCCTGCGTGTACAGCACCGCGCGGTGTTGTAGCAGGTGATCGGGAATGGTAAGGAAGCGATGGGTATGTGGCGGTAGTGATGCGCCTTCTTCCCATCCTTTGGGCAAGGGCGACCACAACAGATCGGCAGACTGCGTCTGACGACGGAAATGCAACGATTGCACCACGATGCCAAACGGCGTGTCAGTGGTGTCAAGTTGCCTGTTCATGTCCTCGGTCAGGCGCGACGGCACATACCAATTATCCGCGTCCGACAGGACGTAATCGCCACAGGCCAATTGCACCTGGCGATAACGCACCGGCTCTTCAGGACTGATCTGCAATTGATCGCGCACGCCTTCAGGAAGCGGCTTGTCCTGTCCGGTCACGCGGTGCGCGACGATCTTCGCGTCTCGCGCCAGACCATGATCGCCACACCAACGTTCAAGGGTCAGCGTGGCACTTGGGTGGCTGAGCAGATCGGCGTTGAGTGTTTCCAGCAATGCCAGCACCTGGGTGCGACCCATTCGTGTATCGGGCCACTCGGGCACGACAGGGCCAGCACCATGACTATGATCGTATCCATGGGTACTGGCAGCAGCCACGGTCAACACCACCGCAGCAAGCGAACGCCAAAGGTTCGAGCGCATGACAACTCCTTTTTGCTCGCGAACAAGGGGGTCACAGGCCTTTCGCCGCCTGGGCCACTGCGCGGAACAACGCCCTTCCCTTGTTCATGGTTTCCTCCCATTCCGCCGATGGGTCCGAGTCATACACGATGCCGGCTCCTGCCTGCACGTGCAAGCGGCCATTCTGGATGACCGCCGTACGGATGGCGATTGCCGTGTCTGCATCGCCCCACCAGCCAATCCAGCCGATTGCTCCTGCATAGATATTGCGCTTGTACGGCTCCAGTTCCTGGATGATCTCCAGTGCACGGATCTTCGGCGCGCCGCTGACCGTGCCGGCGGGAAAGGTCGCCTTGAGCACGTCCATGTAGCTCATGCCGCTGGCGAACTGGCCCTGCACTTCCGACACGATATGCATGACGTGCGAATAACGCTCGATCACGAACGACTCGGTGACCTCCACACTGCCGGTCTCGCTGATGCGGCCGATATCATTACGGCCCAGGTCGATCAGCATCACGTGCTCGGCACGCTCTTTCGGATCGGCCAGCAAATCTGCTTCAAGTGCCTGGTCTTCGGCCTCGTTGGCACCGCGCTTGCGCGTACCGGCAATCGGGCGCACCACGACCTTGCCGTCCTTGAGCCGCGCCAGGATCTCCGGCGAGGAACCAACGATCTGCGTATCTCCCAGGTCGACGAAATACATATACGGCGAGGGATTCATGGCGCGCAGCGCACGGTACACATCGACCGGGCGCGCATGGAAACCGACGCTCAAGCGCTGCGAGGGCACGACCTGAAAGACATCGCCGGAACGGATGTATTCCTTGGCTCGCTCGACCATTGCCTCGAACGCTTCGCGCGTGAAGGAGGATTTGAAGTCACCTTCATCGAGCGCCACCGATTGGGTCAGCTGAGGATAAGCCGAGCCGCCCTGGCGCAACCGATAGACCAGCGCGTCCAGGCGGCGCTGTGCCTGGGCATAAGCCTGTGGCTGGGAAGGATCGGCATGCACAATCAGGTACAAGCGCCCCTTGAGGCTATCGAAAACCGCCAGTTCCTCGGCCAGCATCAGCAGCACATCGGGCGTGCCCAGCTCATCGGGGCGATCCCACTGCGCCAGGCGCGGTTCGATGTAACCAATGGTCTCGAAGCCGAAATAGCCCACCAGGCCACCCGTGAACGTCGGCAGTTGCGGAAGGCGCGGGACGTCATATTGCTTGCGTAACTGCTCGATCTCAGCCAGAGGATCCTCAAGGTGGCGGCGTTCGATCACCTCACCGGAGTCTTCCACTTCCAGCTCATGCCCGCGCAGGCGATAGACGCGACGCGCCGGCAGGCCGATCATCGAATAGCGTCCCCAGGTGGCACCGCCCTCGACCGATTCGAACAGGAACGTGTACGGGCCATCGGCCAGCTTCATGTAAACCGATAGCGGGGTATCGAGGTCGGAAAACACCTCGCGCACCAACGGGATGCGGGTATGGCCCTGCGCCACCAGCGCGTTGAACTCGTCTCGGGAGATCACGTGTCAAAAATCCGGAACAGACGGTGAAAGCAGCCATTGTAGGCCTACTGAGCTCCTTTCCGCGCGGGACCGTTTCAAACCTGCCCGGTCGCTTACAACCTGGCGCGCGGCATTCCGTGCAACCGCAAGGTAAACGCCACCCCGGCCCCGTCGTCGAGATTGCGCGCCTCGGCGCTGCCGCCATGCCGTTCGGCCACCAGCCGCACCACGTAAAGACCCAGGCCCAGATGGGGCGCGCCGCCAGGCGTGGCCTTGTCGCGCAGGCTCACGAGCGAATCGAACAATCGACCCTGCATGGCCGCCGGTAGCGGCGGCCCCTGGTTGGCCAGTTCGATTTCCGCACCGTGCTGCCTGCCATCCATCCAGGGACGCAGGGAAAGTTGCAACCAGCCATCCTCGGGCGTGAACGACAAGGCATTATCGAATAGCTTGTCCAGTGCCTGCGCGATCAGCTCAGGCGCGCAATGCAGGTGCAGCGGTGCAGCGGGAAGCTCCCAACGCACGGCACGCGTACCCGCCAGCGGGCGGTATGCCTCGGCGCAACCACGTACCACTTCGGCCAGGTCGACGTCTTCCGGTTCGGCTGCGGCGATGGCTCGCTCCATGCGGCTGGCCTCGCTCATCGCGCGCACCAGGGCGCCAAGGCGCGCCACCCCGTCGCGCGCTCGCGCCATATAAGGTTGTGCTTCAGGTGGCATCGCCGATCGCTCCTGCAAGGCGTGCTCAAGGTTATCCAGGGAGGATTTGACGATCGCCAGCGGCGTATTGAGCTCATGCGACAGCTTGGACGCCAACGTGCGCAGATAGTCGGTGTATCCACCCACCACTTCAAAGAGGTTCTCGAAGCTGCGGGCCAGATCGCCGATTTCGTCTTCCGAGTCGGCCATCGGGAAGCGACCATCCAGCCGCCCATCGTTGACCTTGGCCCGCTCGGCCGCATCGCGCAGGCGCCCCAGCCGTAAACTCAGGCGAGTAGCGAAAGCCAGCAGAATGGTGCCCGCCACCAGCAACACGCCAAAACTGGTGAGCAACAGGCCAAACAACGCGCGATTGGCCAGCAACGGCACCGCGCGACTGGACTGCTCAAGCAACAAGACGCCATCGACACGCCCCTCGGACTGGATCGGTACGGCCGCTGCCAATACGACGCTGCCACGCGCTTCGCCCTGGCGCCACACACTGGCGGGATCGCCCTGGGCCGCCTCTTGCACCTCGTGCAGATCCAGACGTGGCGCATCCTCGGCCCACAAATTGGCATCATCCAACCGGTTGGCCAACAGCGCTCGATAGATCAGCGATGCAAACCAGCCTGGCTGCTCCTGCGCACTGTTGGCGCCGGCCAGATGACCGCTCTGCGCCAGCAGCCAACCTTGCGGAGCAAGCACGCGCGCACGCACACCGCGCGGCAGCAGCTGCGCCAGTTCGCCGGAGAGTCGAGGGGAATAACTCAGGAGCGATCGCGTATCGGCCGCCATGGCTTCGGAGTCGCCCGCGGCGACATCGAACACGCCCAGGCCAAGCTGGTCGAGCGAGCGCGGCAAGCGCAATTCGACGCGGTAGCCGCTGCCGTCTTCCTGCCATTGGGCATTGATCTCATCGGGCAACCCCGGCACGCGTGGATCGGCCGATGACGCCACCACCGGTCCCGGCGCCGAACTGGCGATCACATAGCGACGCTGCTGGCCCTGCCTGCCCAGAATCAGCACGAGGTGATCGGCCGAAAGCACGTTGGGATCACCGCTGTCAGCACGCGTGCGCCGCGCACTGCGCACGTCCGCGTACAGATAGAGCCAACTGTCATCGGCAGCAAGCAACAGCTTGCCACGACGTCCCAACGGCTGGCTCCAGGGCGTCAGGGGTGCCCAATCGTCGCCGTAGCCGTCCACGGTGATCGGCGTCTGAACGCGTTGTACATACCAGGCACGTTTGCTGCTGCCTGGCATTTGCCCACCGATGACCAGACTGCGGGCGATGGCACCGCCGGACGCGACCAGCGCCTGCGCCTGCCCGTCGCGTAACAGTTCCTCCATCTGCCGCACGTATAACCAGCCCGCAATGGGCAGTGCCAGCGTGCACAGCGCGACGAGCAACAGTTTCTGGCGAAGCGTCATGCGTGGCTAACGATCATGCGATACATGGAGGAACCGTCGACGAAGAAAAGATCAGGGCTTGTAAACACTGCTCGCAACGACCTTCTCGAACGCCTGCAAGTCACGGTTTTGGCGACCGGCATCCGGACCATCGATCATCGCCCATTGAAGATAGACACTCGACGCCGCGCCCGGATCGCAGAACGCGGACACCTCGATGCCTGCCTCGGTCTCGAACTTGATGGCCTTGCAGCTCATGGTCTTGTTATCGACGTGATAAGGCGCTGACTTGTCCTTGGGGGCATTGGCCAGATGATCCTTGCGGTAGTCGGCCAGGGCGGCATCGAGCGTCGGCTGCTCACGCGGCAGCACAATGAGACGCAGCACCTGGTCGGGCTCGCCATCGCTGACGTCTCCCAGCACGATCGCTCCGCTGACGCTGATGTCGTGGGCAAACCCTGGCTGCGAAGTCCAGCCCTTGGGCGCCGTGACCTGCACCGCCCAGGCCTTGCCGGCATCTGTCTTGCCCTTGATGAGCGACTGTGCGAACGACATCGGCGCGGCGCACAACGCCGAGACGCCCATGGCAGCCAGGAACAGTTTCCGCTTCATGCATTTCTCCTTGGTGATAGGTCGATGGGTGGAGGGACGGCGCAGAGCTGGATGTCGTCTGCACCCTCAGGTGTACGACAACACCATGCTGCATGACAACTTCAGACGAGCGGTCGGACTTGCGCCCTCACGACTCGCCCCTACCACCCGTCTCAACGCGGCAGCATCAATGTCGAGCGCCACCCTTGGCACTGCCATGGTTGTCACGACTATCCTTGTATTTCATGTAGAAAGACTGCTCGACCACCTTGCGAAACAGCGCCAGCACCTGGTCGCGATCGCCGCCTGGCGTAGACAACGTCATCGACCAGCTCAGCCGGATGCCGGTGGTCTTGCCGGGGTCGCAGAACACCACCACGTCATCGACATGATCGGAGCCGTGGTACAGACCACCGCTGCATGACACACCGCTTTGTGGATTGGCCTTGATCGGGAATGGTTCGACCTTGGCGGCTGGATCACGCTCAAGATACTTTTTGCGATCGGCATCCCATTCGGCCTGGAGCGTTGGTAGCTTGCGCGGCCAGACATTGAGCACCATCACGCGATCGGGTTCTCCGGTCCAGTCGCCCCGGTAGATCACCAGGTTAACGCCAATGGCACGCGCGTACTGACAGCAATCGGCAGTCCAGCCGGCCGGAGCAATGGTGTTGATAGCCCAACCCGGTACATCGCCGTCAGGCTTGCCATAGACCATGACGCCGGTCTCGTCCGCGGCGGGCTTATCCGTGGCCTGCACGGCCCATGCGCAGGCCACAAGCGCCAGCACCCCGGCCAGAGGACGCATCACGGACGCCACCGGTAACCCACGCCATGCACTGTCTCGATAGCATCGAACTCCGGGGCGACCGCGTTGAATTTCTTGCGGATACGTTTGATGTGCGAGGTGATGGTGGCGTCGTCCACCACCAGCTCGGCCTCGCGCATCAACTGGTCGCGATTCTTTACATGCCCCGGGAAGCGCACCAGTGTATGTACCATCCAGAATTCGGTCACCGTCAACGGAATTTCCGCGCCGTTCCAGGTCACGCGCATGCGTTCGGATTCGAGCTTGAGCGGACCGTGCTCGATCACCGTTTCACTCGAAGCAGGTGTTTTCAGTGATTCGATGCGGCGGAACAAGGCAGCGATGCGCGCGGCCAGCTGGTGCAGGCTGGTGTCCTTGCTCAGATAATCGTCGGCGCCCAGGCGCAAGCCCGAGATCACATCGAAATCGGAGTCGCGCGCAGTCAGGAAAATGATCGGCAGCGTGGCCGAGCGTGCCCGCAACTCACGACAGAGATCGAAACCGCCTTCGGGCTCGTCGCCCAGGCCGATGTCGATGATGACCAGTTCTGGCAATCGCATCGCAAACGCCGTGGAGGCTTCGTGGCGCGAACCGTAGCCGCGCGTGTCATAGCCGAATCGGTTGAGCGCCTCGACGTAGTTGGCGCGGATGAGAGGTTCGTCTTCGACGATCGCGATGTGGCGGCCCATGAGGGTCTGGGTTCCTTAGAAGGTGTGGCGAGGGCGCAGGGTGCTATGAGGCCAGCCCCCACGCAAGCGCGAGAGACCGGCTGCCATGATTTTGTCAGATGTGGTCGCCCACTTGCCCGTTTTGCGTCGCATCACTCGCCCCGTATAGCGCTTTCATGGAGCCGTACCCACTGCGGAGGCCAGCCCATGACCCCTACCGAATCCAACGACCGCCAGCCCAATGGCGACCTGCATGGCTTCGAGCCACTGCGTGTCACGCTGGCCATGGGTGCCCTGCTGTTGGGCTTGCTTGTCCTGGGCCTGCACTGATGGATACAGCGCAACCCTTGGAGTGTGCCTAAGGGCCAGGGATGGCCACATGGATGACCGTGGAAGCTGGGCCCATGGCCGGCGCACAAGGACGAGCGCCGGCCGGAGGCAATGAGCTCGACCCCGACTGGCACCCGCTCTAACACGTTAGAACTACGTTAAGCCCTCCCGACCGATGTTCCCTCGTGGCTCTTGCAGCCTCACTTTGAGTTCCAGCCCCGCGTCCCCGGGGCTTTTTTTTGGCTGAAGTAATTTTTCGGGGAACCTTTCCAGGGAGGCTTCTGTCGAAGTATTCGGAACGGTTCCGCTCCTCGCCGTGGAAAGCCATCCAGCGCCCCCTCCCCATCGATCGGACGCAGGAAGGGGCAGCACCGATCCAGACATCTTCATGGTCTCCTCGCGCGTCTTCTCATGACGACGCCTTATCCCGGCGCCCCACCCCTGCGGCGCCGGGATTTTTCTATGTGCCCGCCGCCGTGCTCAGGGCGTATACGTGGCGATGATCAGCATCCCCCTGAATTCGGTCTTCGCCCGAGCCCGGATGTAATACCTTGCGTTCTCAGGCTGCGCGATGACCACCGCTTCGTTATTGCCTGCCTTGTCCGACACGTACCGGGCATCACTGCCATCATCGGCTGGCACCTTGTCCACATCGACGTAGAGCGTGACATCGCCCAGTCCCCCCAGTGTGCGGATATTGAGATTCCTGGCGCCGGCGGGCACATCAATCGCGTACAAATTGCTATCACCCTCATAGGCGAACTGTTCACGCAACAACACACCAGGCGTCAACAGGATGAAGGGCTCCGGGTCGGGTTCGCCCGGGTCGTTGCCCAAAGCCAGGTTTACCGCCGCTCCCGCATCGAGAATGCCGGCACCGATCGGCCGATCGATCGATACAGGAAAGCGACGAGCACTGCGGGTCAACATCGATGCGATCTCCTGCGGCGTGGGCTTGGCCAGTCCAGCTTCTTTCGCGGCGCTGACCATCAACGCCACGGTGCCGGCCACGTGGGGCGAGGCCTGGGAGGTTCCAGCCATGCCGCCATAGACCGAATTCGCCGGCACGGTCTCTCCATCGTTGATCGCCTGCCAGACAAAACCTTCTTTAACGGGCATGCCCCCCTGACCATCACCGGGATACACGCCGCCACCTGGCGCGGATAATGTGATACCCGAACCATAATTGGAGTAGAAAGTTCGGCGCCCTGTCACGCCATTGGCCGCCACCGCAATCACGCCCGGGCAATTGGCGGGCGAGAACAGCGATACATCCATATTGCTGTTGCCAGCGGCCACCACAACGGTCGTACCGCGTGCAATAGCCGCCGTGATAGCCCGGCCCATCGACGAATCGGCACTGCATGTCCCCTGGCCACCCAGGCTCATGTTGATGACCTGGGCTGGATGAGGATTGTCCGCGACGCCATCGACATGGCCGCCTGATGCCCAGACGATGGCATCGGCAATATCGGCAGTGGTGCCGCCACAATGCCCGAGCACACGCACGGGTAGCACCTTGGACCTGTGCGCCACACCCGCCATACCCAGGCCGTTGTCGGTCAGTTCGGCCACGGTGCCCGATACGTGCGTGCCATGCCATGAACTGTTGGCCGGAGGATTGAAGGCATCGACGCAACCACCATTGCTAGCCAGGTATTTATCGCCTGTGGTCCAGTCGCCGGTATCCCAACCGCCCGCGACACGGCCATCGATATCGCGCCCCGAAATAAGCGCATGGCTGATAAAATCATAACCGGCATCCCCGAGCGATGTATCGAGATCTGGATGCCGGGTGATGCCGGTGTCCAGTACGGCCACTACCACGCCATGCCCATCGGCAAGCGGCCATGCACGATCAATACGCGCGCCCCCGGCTGTGCTTTGGAGGTGCCACTGATAGTCTGCATGGAGGGGATCGTCTGGCGTAAACGCCTGCCAATCCGATAGCGCTACCGAACCTGCCGGAGTACGAATATCGCGTACCGCATGCATGCGAAGATCAGGCTCGATATATAACACCGCCGGATCATCACCCATGCGCGCCATCAGTGCATTGGCCTGCGCCGCATCGAGCTTTTGCGATGTGCGTAGCCACAACGCCCCGGTGGCGAGCTTGCGTTGCGCAGTAATGCGCAAAGGTTTGTCTGACGAGGCCACCACTGCATTGAGGCCGCGCATGGCAGCATCCACGGTGCCGGCTCGATAGGTCACGATGAATGCATCATAGGTGTCCCCGGACTGCGTGTTGATACTGGATATGTGCGCGGCGGCTTGAGTACCGCCGGCTGCCTGCGTGGTCGGCATGGCGAGCAAGAGCGCCGTTGCCAGCGAGGCTCGACGCAGAGAAAAGAAGATCATGGATTACTCCTTGGATAAGGCGATAGCTGATGGCAGCGGCTCGTCTTCATTGCCGTGAGCGGCTTCAGGAAATCTCGAAAAAGCCTCACCCATGGGTCGCGCAGACCGATGACTACATGTGCTGCCACGGCACTGCGCTTATTGCTTATTCGAGTCCCTGAAGCCACTCCACGGCAGGCTTTGTCACGCACGCTCAAGCGAGCGCTTGGCCATCAGGATAAAAACGGGACACATTTGTATTTCGTGCAATGGTTACCAGCACGCAAGCACGCAGCGTCACCAGCCGAAGCTGATGCCCAGCGTGCCGCTGGATTCGCCGCCGCCGGCGATGGAACCTCCTACGAGTACAGCGCCATTACCAGGAATGCGGCGGGCATAGCCCACGGATAAAGCACCCTGGCCGCGATAACCACCTACTGCCGCGCTCACGCGATTGTCGGTACCGGGAGCGGCGGCGATCGCGCCGGCCATGCCTGCCAGCGCAGATCCCATGGCACCCACGCGATTGAGTCGTGTATTGAGCCCGCTCAAGCGCGTGTTCACGTCAGTCTTGAAGGCATCGAAATCCGAGCTGCTGACCAGACCTGCGGTTCTCTGGTCGGTATATGACTTGGCCTGTTCGAGCGTTTGTGCCGTGGCGGCATCGGCATATTGTTGCGCCGTAACCAGCGCCTCCTGCACCTGGCCGACATTGGCCGCATCCGTCGTGGCTGTACCTGCGGCGACATTGCCCACAACCGCCGGGGCAGCCTTGCCAGGTTGATCGGCAACAGGGACAGCCTCGGCACGTGTAGCTTCCGTCATCATCTGGCTAGCGATCGTCTCGGCAGCCGTTGCTTTCACCGACCGTGAGGAACCTCCACTCTCCAGCACCCCTACACGATAATCCAGCTCTCCCAACTTGCCATCGACCGCACTGAACGCATCGCCCACGTTGTAATAAACGCCCCCTTGAATGCTGTACATAGGCGACAACAGGCCCGCTGCCGTCATCGAGGCGCCACCGCCAAACATCTGTGCCAGATGATCACCCATGTCGAACAACTGGCTGCCGTTGATGGCTTCGGTGCTGCTGGCCATCACCTTGCCGTCGGCCACACGGGCGATAACCGTGCCATCCGCACCCGCCAGGGTGATCCGCTGCTGATCGTCACCATCATATTTGACCGCGCGCGCGACACCCTCGCCGACCCCATTGATCGCATCGTCAAGCTGCTTGAGATTGACTGCGTCGGTATCTTGCGTGCCAGCCGCCACATGGGTGATCTGGCGCTCAAATCTGGCATTGCCTACAGACACTGAGTTTGCTCGGTCCGCTACCGACATGGAGCCAAGCGACACGGAGTTTTCGGCCCAGGCAAAGGAGAAATGGCCAAGTGCAACGCTGTCTTTCGCCATCGCTACGGCATAAGAGCCCAATGCCACGGTGTACGGCGCTGCAGTCAGCGCCGAACGGCCGATGGCAAGCGCATCCTCGCCTCCTCCGGCCATGGAATCCGTGCCGATCGCTATGTTATTCAGGCTCCATGCCAAGGCTCCCTTGCCCAATGAAATCGAGGATGTGCCGAGGGAAAAAGCGTCACCAATGGCGATGGAATCGGCGGCATCGGCCAGTGCACCAGGCCCCACCGCAATCGAGTTGGGGCCCTTGGCGAAACTACGCACACCCAAGGCTGTGCTTTGTTCACCATAGGCCCGGGACTGTGAACCTATCGCGGTCGCACCCTCGAACGTTGCCAAGCTATTGCTGCCCACGGCCGTGGTCAACGCACCGACGGCACCGCTTCCATAGCCCAGTGCCGCGCTGGCCGATCCGAGCGCGGTGGCGCCCGAACCGTAAGCTGCCGAATTGTCATCCATCGCATAGCTACCGGCACCCACGGCCGTCGCGTACGTGCCATCCGCCTGCGCATCGTCAAAGCCCGTCGGCGCGCCGTTAGCCTTGAAATAACGCATGGCTTGCGTGGTGTGCTGCTGCAACTGGCCCACGTTCACGGCGTCGGTCTGTTCCGTGCCGGCTGCCACATTGGTGATTTGCCGAGAAAGGGCCTCATGTTCGTGCCCATAACCGTCTGTCCACGGCGCCGATGCCCCGACTGACACCGCAAGAGGGCGATCAGCATGCGATCCCGCCCCTAGCGCCACTGACTTGTCCGCACCGTAATCCACCTGGCTGCCCTGACCCAGCGCCGTACCTTCGCTGTTGAAGCTCAAGGCTTTGGCACCGACTACCGTACTGCCAAATGCCCATTCGGCCACATAAGAACCTGCACCGATGGCGGTGGACTGGAACGCCCGTGAACTTGCATTGGAGCCAACGGCGGTTGCTTCACTTGCCTGGAAACCAGAGCTGCCAGCACCCGCCCCGACGGCGGTTGAATTACTGCCGAGCACGGACGCTCCCGAACCTACCGCGGCATTGTTATAGCCTCCGCGCGTGGATGACGCGCCGCCCAGTGCCATCGAAAACAACCCATCGGCAGTGGCGTTCCACCCCAACGCAACGTTGCCCAGGCCATCCAGCACAGACGCGTTCTCGCCAATGGCCACACCACGAATCGACGCGGCGTTGGCCGCAAGTCCCAAGGCGATACTGCCCCAATGGTTAGATTGGGCCCGGGTACCGATAGCGATTGCGTTGTACTTCGAAGCCATGGCGTCGTCACCGATAGCCATGGTCTGCTCGGCCGTTGCCTGGGCATGACGCCCGATAGCAATGGAGCCCTCTGTTTGCGCCTTCGCCCCATGGCCGTGGGCAATCGAGGAGATGCCCAACGAGAGACTGCCCGCGCCCTGCGCCAGACTGAAATCACCCGCCGCAATGCTGTAGGCACCCGTAGCGATACTGGCCTCACCCACACTTTGCGCACGAAAACCGGCTGCCAGACTGCCTGGGCCGTAAGCGATTGCATTGCCGCCGACAGCAGTCGATCCTGTGCCCGATGCCCTGCTCAACGCGCCCAATGCGGTGGCGGCCTGGTCGGCCTCGGCGCTCGCATGCGTACCCACCGCAGTATTCCCAAGACCTTGCGAGAATGCGCTTTGCCCCACGGCGACCGACGCATCGCCCATGGCCGCCGCATCCTGGCCAAAAGCCGAACTGCCGATTCCAGCGGCGACACTTTCCGCGCCCATCGCCGTGGCGGCATTGGCACTGGCGCGTGCGTTGCGTCCTGCCGCGACCGCGCCATCGCCATGCGCGACTGCATCGTCGCTGCCATCATGCTTACCCTCGGCCTTCAAGTAATGTCGCGCGTCGGCCATCGCGTCCGACACCTCATCAAGCTGCCGCTTGTTGACCGCATCGGTTGCCTGGCTGCCATCGGCAACGTGGACGATCTGCCGCTCTGCGCCCTTGGCGCCTACAGACACCGCATCAGCACGATCACCCACGGCATTGGCACCAAGCGCGACACTATTGACCGCCATGGCTCGTGCACGTGAACCTAGCGCAGTACCGCCATTGGCAGCCTCCATGACGCGAGCATCGTATCCTACCGCAGTGCCGGCATTGGCACGTGCCTGGGCGTTGGAACCCAGCGCGGTGCCAGTCGCCTGCAAGGCCTGAGCATTGGCGCCTAGCGCCGTGGTATTGGTCTCCGCAGCGTTGGCATGGCTACCTACCGCCGTTGAACTTGTCTTGAGCGCCTTGGCCCGGGCACCCAGCGCCGTGGCAGCATCAGCCGTCGCCAGCGCACCATCGCCCACCGCCGTAGCGTCTCGCGCAGGATGGGCAGCGACATCCGCCACCAAGGCTTGCTCGACCACGAGAGCGCGCGTCATATTCGCCGCTTGCGCAACACAAGCAGTCGATCCCAAAGCAAGTAACGACAAACTCAGGGCAGCCCGCACACGCCGCAACGATGGTCCTTTGACGCCTGGCTTGGCCAGTTCCGATGCAACGACCCATTGTCCGATCGATTGCTTCCAGATCCTGCTGTAAATCCTGTTCATTTCCGATCACTCCCCGATTGCCATAATCCATAAGCAGATGCGGCACGACCGTCGTCGCGATCAGTCGTGCCCTCACCTCGATCTTCCATGGCCGATCGTGTGAGCCGACGAGCTCTCTGAATATCTCGTCGTGGGCTAAACATGCCGGTGTCGCTGACACTAAGTCACGCACGCTTTCCAACAATTTTCGGCCAATCTCACGCAATCTCACCCTTGCTCACGCATGGCAGTGCTTGCCCTGACATACGAGGAATGCGACAAATGGCAGCACTGAGGAGCAACACACACAGGATGCGCGGATGATTCATCGTATCTGGGCGTCCATTCGCCACCGGTTCGGCCATACGCTCACCACCGATACGCCGGACACGTGCCGCACACGGATGCGATGGCTTGCGTGGCTGGCGGGGATAGCGTTTCCGCTGGACTGGGCTTATCGCCTATGGATCACCTGTTTGCAGCATGAAGAATCACATCATGCGCATCTGGTCATTTACACGGGGGCAGTATTGGCTTCGTGGGCAGCCGTGTGGTTGATGCAGCGTGGCTACACAAAAGGCTCGGCGCTATTGCTTGCAGCAGCCATGGTGTCCCTGGCCTCGATCACGGCTCTGACACATGGGCTTTCAGCGATGCATGACAATCATCCAAGCCTGATGCTGGGTCAAGCCTATGTCGGCATGGCTTTGGGCCGACGAGCATCATGGGCGACATGCGCGGCGTGGATGGTCACCCTTGCCGCAGGCTTATTTACCGAAGCCATGCGGCTTTCCCATATGGGCCTACCCTGGACACCCGCGTTTGCGCATGCACCCTCCGCTGCACTGGGCTCCCTGGTCGCGACCATCGTCATCAACTATTGCACAACCCTTACGCAGCCCTCGGGCGGCGCGGCCCATGCTCCTATGGAGGTGGCACCATCGCCAGAAAAGTCACTCCAGGAACTGCACGTCCGAAAAATGGAAACACTGGGCCGTATGACTAGCGGCGTAGCCCATGACTTCCAGAACGTCATCAGTGTGATCCTGGGATTTACCGGTCGCCGGGAACGCTTTGCCGATACAGGCTCAGCAGCGTTGCTCGATGCATTGGCGAGTGTGGAGGTGGCCGCCAGACGTGGCCTCACGATCAGCCGCAAGCTGCTCGCCTTTGGCCGCCATGAGGTCACACTGCACGAAACCTTCGATGCTATCCATGCCCTTCGCGAACTGGAGCCCATGTTGCGCCAGATGCTCGGTGCGCGCATTCGTATCCACGGGCCCCATGCATCCGTTCGTCGCGCCTACATATGCATGGATCGCAGCCAATTCGAATTGGCTGTGCTCAATATCGCCGCCAATACGCGTGACGCGGTCGCCGGACAAGGAGATTTCGGCATGGCGATCGAAACCGACACCCAGGCCAGGCTCGCTGTGATCGAGTTGAGTGACAACGGGCCGGGCATGAGCGAAGAGGTCCGCACGCGCATCTTCGAACCCTTCTACACCACCAAATCACCCCATGCAGGCACTGGCCTTGGCCTAAGCGCGGTGCACGAATGGATCACTCGGGCAGGTGGCTCTGTCGAGGCAAGCAGTTGTATCGGCCAGGGCACTGTCGTGATCATTCGGCTTCCGCTGCGAAGCGCAACACCGTGATAGCCGCAAGGAATCAACCCGTGGCCCTGGCCTCAACTGCACCTCGCGCAAAAACATAACCCATACCGCGAGCCGTCAAGAGCGGAAATGTCTCTCGACTCTGTTCGGCAACCTTGCGGCGCAATCGGTAGATCAGCATCTCCAGACGATGAGGATCGAAGTCGTAGACATCGCTCGACAGTTCGGCAATCAAACATTCTCGCCTGACCGGGGCTCCTTGCGCAGCAATCAACCGCCGCATGACACATCGCTCGGGCACTGATAGCGCAATCACTACACCGCATGGAGAAAGTAGGCACCAGCCATCCGTTTCCAGGCACCAGCTTGATGACACCCGATTCGATGACAACGAGGGTGGTAAAACCTTACCGCATTGAGCCTCGGCACGGATGCGGCGCATGAGGCTATGCAGACTGGCCGCCAGCACCTCGATGTCCACCGGCTTTGAGAAAAACATGTCAGCGCCTTCGGTCATGGCATGGATCCTGTCGTCCCGCTGCTGACTGGCGGAAAGTATGACGATACCGATGGAAGACATGGCGCGAAGATGCCTGGTTACCGTCAGACCATCCTCATCCGGGACGCCGATATCCAGCAATGCGATATCAAAGCGGTTCGTCAACATGAGTCGATACAACTCCGCTGCCTTGCCACAACCGGCCGCCTCGAAGCCATGATCGACCAAGCCGGGCAGAAGCAGGCGATCCCGCAGCAGTACATCGTCTTCCAGCACGACGACTCGTAACGGACACGAGTGCAACCGGCGGGGATCTCCAAGATGATTCATATCCATTCGACCATCAGCCATTTGAGCTACCGGGAAGCTGCCAACTCCCGGCCAACGCAACGACTATAGCAAGGCCAACTAGTTCTTCCTTAGGCTTTGCTGCGATATGCGTGTCGAAACAACACGACAGGTATTTACTCGGATGAACCTTTCACGGCAAGCCAGGACGCAATGGCCTGCTGCAAAGCATCCCATTCGCCTTGCAGCGAATCCAGCGATTGACCACCACGGGCCGCCATCTCGATGGCCTGGGCGTGTTCGGCCAGCACCGAGGCTCCCACCATCATGCCAGCTCCTTTGAGGCGATGAGCATGATGAATGACACGCTCGCGATCACCATCAGCGAGCGATGAATCGAGTGCTGCTTCGTCTTCTTCCACGGATTGACGATAGAGCGCGTGAAGATCCACGACTTGCAATGGATCTTTCGGTGGCGAGGGAGTCGAGGATTTACCCACCGAAGGCGCCGTACCCAGCCACAACCCCAGCATGCCACGAAGCTCGTCGATGCGCAGGGGCTTTTTGAGCACGCCATCCATGCCTGCCGCCACACAACGTTCCAGATGCGCCGCATCCGTCGCCGCGGAGATCGCAATGATGGGTACACGAGCCAATCCCAGTTCGGCTTCGCGCGCACGCACGCGGCGCGTCGCTTCGTAGCCGTCCATTTCCGGCATATGACAATCCATGAGCACGAGTTCGATCGTATCGTCCTGAGTCAGCGCCTGGAGAGCCGCCTTGCCGTCGGCAGCCAAGACGCTTTGCAGGCCCAGTGCATGCATCTGTTCGGACAGGATGAACCGATTCTGCGGATGATCCTCAACGATCAGCACCTTGCCGCTAGCCACTGGTCGCGCGTGCTCAGCCAGAGGCGGGGCGTCACGGAGGGTTGCCTCGGACGGTGGTGCAGTCAGCCGTACAGGAAGGATAAAGCGCACCGTGGTGCCCTTGCCCTCTTCACTATGCAGCTCGATCGTTCCGCCCATGAGCGTGACCAGTTCACGGCAGATAGTCAGGCCAAGGCCCGTGCCCCCATACTTGCGTGTCGTACTGGTGTCGGCCTGATGATAGGCGTCGAAAATCCGCTTCTGCTGTTGCTTGTCAATACCAATACCGGTATCGGCCACGCTCACCGTCAGGAAGCCTGCACCCTGGCCGGCGTTATCGATGTTCACGTCCACGTCGATGTGGCCTTCATACGTGAACTTGACGGCATTGCCCAGCAGGTTCATCAGCACCTGCCTCAGGCGTGTCGGGTCAACGGTGACGTAATGGTGACCGGGATTTTCCATACGCACATGAATGGGAATCGCTTTGTCCTGCGCTTTGACCCGGGCCACCTCGACGGCTTTCTGCACTTGATGACCGATATCGACCGGCACCAGTTCCAACTGCAGTCGGTGCGCGTCGAGCTTGGATAAATCCAGGACATCATCTAGCAGGGCCAGCAGCGCCTCGGCAGCCGTGGCCGCGGTATGTGCCAACTTGCGATCCCGCTCGCGTCCCAGGGACTGCTGCAACATTTCGATCGACGCCAGAATGGCGTTCATGGGAGTGCGTATCTCATGGCTCATCACCGCGAGAAAGCGCGATTTGGCCGATTCGCTGGCCTGGGCTCTGCGCTGTGCCACCCTGGCGCGCCAGGCAAACCAGGCCAGTAGCGTAACGCCAAGCACAAGCAGCAGTAATTCGGTGCGCCGATAGTAAAGCAACGATTCGAGGCTGGGCTTGCCATAGTCGACCGAACTGGCCCAGCGCTCATAGATCACGTCCGTATCGTGCGCGGAAAGTGCGCCCAGCGATTTGGTGATGATCGACAACAACAACGCGTCTTCCTTGCGCACGGCCATGGCATTGACCAGGGGCATGTCCGCCATCAGCCCCGAGACCCCCAGGCGTCCGGTATATTGTCGCCTCAGCAAGGGCAGCAAAGCCGCCTCGCTGCCCACCATGGCGTATGCATCTCCCCGTAAGACCAGTTCCAGGCCCTGATCCATCCTTGCCGTGTGGACGGGCGTGATATCAGGAAAGCGTTGGTGGAACTCCTGTTCCACCGCGCTGCCCGCGCGAATGACCACCTTCTTGCCATCCATCTGCGTGGGATTAAGCACCACGGGCTGATCGGCGCGCGTGACGATGATCAAGGGTGAGGAGAAGTATGGACTGGTAAATGCCAGCTGGTCGCCGACGACGCGATTCATGCGTAGCGGCGTGGCATTGGGGAAAAGGTCGATTTTGTGATCGAGAAAGTACTGCTGGGCCTGATCCCAGTTCTCGGTCGGTACCAGCTCGAAACGCAGTCCGGACTGGCGAGCCACCGCATTGAGGAAATCGGCAACCAGCCCTCGGTACTGTCCGCCCTGGGCATACTCGACGGGCGCGGTGCGTGTGTCGGCCGCGAATCGCACCACCGGGT
This sequence comes from Dyella sp., assembly GCF_036384435.1. Classification (GTDB taxonomy): domain Bacteria; phylum Pseudomonadota; class Gammaproteobacteria; order Xanthomonadales; family Rhodanobacteraceae; genus GSA-30. Next base: position 93,077 of record NZ_DASVMI010000158.1, read on the forward strand.
GCTCACGGATCCACTGCTGCTCTTCGGGGGTAAAAACCGCTGTGGCGTGACAGATCAGCGGCAGGCATAGCCAAGCCACCATGCCGGGCAGCCACGGCCAGCGGCGATATCTCCCAAAGGTCACTTGCCTTCCAGCAAATGGCGGATCTTGAAAAGCTCGTTATCGGTGCGGACACCGAGCTTTCGAAATGCAGCACTCTTCTGGGCACTGATGGTGGTGATGCTGCGCGAGAATTTGACGGCAATCTGGCTGACCGACATGCCATCCATATAGCAGCGCAATACCTCGCGCTCTCGCGGCGACAGCTTGGCGTCCTCAGTCAGCGCCCGCTCGCCGGTGGACAATTCCGAGGACCGGCCACCGGCTTCCATTTCGCTTGCCATCTCGTTGCTGAGGTATGTCCTGCCGGCCGCGACCGCCCGGATGGCCCTGGCCAGTTCCTTGTGCCCCTGCGCCTTGCCAACGAACCCCTTGGCTCCAGCTTTCATCGCCAGGGCCACCGTGGCTGCGTTGTAATGCGCCGACACAACCAGGATCTTCTCGTTGGGGAAGCGAACTCGCAAGGCCCGTATCAGATTGATGCCGTCGACCTCGGCCGGTCCCAGCGAGTAATCGATCACCAGCACGTCGGCGTGCTCGACTTGGAGCGCGGCGAACAACTCCTGGCTGGTCGTGAAGCTACCAGCAACTTCGAAGTGCATCTCCTGGGTCAGCAATAGCTCCAGGCCCCGGCGAACGACATCATGGTCATCCAACAGCATCAATCGCAAAGGCGTCATCAACGTACCGGACACGGAACCTCCCCACTGTTACCAGTGCAAACCCATCGAGCCGACGTCTCGACAACGCCCACGCCGCCAGGCAGGCAAGCGGCATGGATGCGACTCGTCCTGAGGGCCGTCGCCAGCATGCGCACGGGACCTGCCCCGCACCCAAATTGAACCCTTCCAAATACCGGGGGGCCTTCCGCGCCATCCGTACGGCATTGGACAACAAGCTTACTGACTTGCATCTGATTAAACCTTAACAAATTCATGACCCGCAAAGCGGGAAGCGATAAAAATATTTTTCGTACGAGTACTAGATACAAGCACGGACAGCGACTGGATACTTCTTCACCGGATTGAGCCCGGGAAGGGCTTACACCGAGCAAGCATAGGGCCCGGTAGACCTCGGCCGATACCTCTCCCTCCCCGCAAGGTCAGCATCCATGGCGCAGGTAGGTCGTCGGGCACTCCTCTCGACGCGTCCACGCCGGGACCTCATGCAAAGCCCCATCTGGAGACCGCCGTGAACCGCATGTTCGCCAGCCTGCTAATCCTGCTGCTCGTCATGGCCCCGGCTACCGCCGGGACCCCATCGCCGTTGTTCGATGCACAAGAGCAACAATGGATCAGGGACCATCCCGTGGTCGAGTTTGCCGGCTATCCCGACTGGCTGCCGTTCGAGACCGTCGAACGGGGACAGGTATCCGGGCTGGCGTTGGACTACCTGAGTGCCATTTCACGTGTCAGCGGCCTGACTTTCCGCCCGGTGCTCGAACCCGACCTGGCGGGGGCGCGGTCGGCACTCTCACTGCACAAGCTCGATCTGCTGCCCACCGTTGTCGCGGACAACGCTGGCGTGGATGCCGCCCATGGTCCATCCGATAGCATCAGTGCGCCATATTTCGTTGGCACCGCCGTAATCATTACTCGGGAGTCGATGCCCAACATCTACGATCTGAGCCGGCTGCAAGGCCATCGTGTGGCGGTGCGCGAACACGGCGTGATGTTCCGAGTGCTATCACAACGCTACCCGAAGATCACCCTGCTACCGATGGCCTCGCCGGAACAGGAGCTTCGGGCCGTGTCCGACGGATTGGCCGACGCGGCGGTCGATATCGATGCCTTGCTGATGCCTCTGTGGAGGCGCGGCTATTTCTCCAACCTGCACGTTTCAGGCATGGTCAACGATGCACTGCTGAACGTGCGCATGCGCGTACGCGATGACGAGCCGCTGTTGAAGTCCATCATCGACAAATCATTGGCATCGCTCTCAGCCAGTCAGACAGACGCCATGATGGAACGATGGATGACCGACTCGGATTTCGGCGCCCCGTCCTGGCGTGTGCTGTTGCGCTTCCACACCGTAGCGTTCGTGACGCTGGCAGCGGGACTGGCGCTACTGCTGATGCTCTACGTTTTCGCGCGACGCGACCGGCAACGAGCGATGCGTAGCGAACAGGAGAAGGCGCTGTTCCTGGCCACCATGAGCCATGAAATCCGCTTGCCCGTAAGCGCCATCTTTTCCGGCATTGAATTGCTTCGCACCACATCGCTCGATGAAGACCAGCAGCGTATCGTCAATACGACCGCCGCGTCCGCCGACGCCTTGCTGCACTTGGTCGACGACATACTGGACCTGTCACGCCTGGAAGCCAACGGCCTCACGCTCATGCCCGGCCCGGTGGACCTGCGCAAGATCACCGACGACGTCGTCAATGTCGTGCTGCACAAGGCGCAGGAGAAAATGATTCCCATACACGTCGACCTTTTCCTGGGCGGTGCGCCGACGATCTATGCCGATGCCATACGGCTGGAGCAAGTGTTGATCAACCTGCTGTCGAATGCGATCAAGTTCACAGAACGCGGGGCGATCACACTGGAAATGACGCTCCATCGCGGCCAAGGCCCCGAACTGCCGGCGCAATTGTCAGTACGAGTCAAGGACACGGGGATCGGCATCGCCGCCAACCGGCGCAACCGGCTGTTTCAGGCCTACGAACAGGCAGATAACTCCATCCAGCGCCGTTATGGGGGCGCCGGGCTTGGCTTGAACATCTGCCGGCAACTGGTAGAGCTCATGGGCGGCGTGATCGACCTCGATAGCGAAGTCGGTGTGGGCACCACCGTGGCATTCACACTGCCTGTCACCATATTGGACATGATTGACCCGGCAACGCCCGGGCAAGAGCCGGTTCCTGCCAAGCTCACTGTCGAGCCGATCGAAGCATCGCGCCGACCATCCATCCTGCTGGTGGAAGACCATCCAGCAAACCGATTTGTCATTGAGCAGCAGTTGCGTAGCCTGGATTGCCGGGTGACCGCTGCTGACTCCGGACAGATGGCCCTGGGCATGATCGCACGTGAATCATTCGATCTCATCTTGCTCGATTGCAACCTGCCCGATATCGGCGGATATGAACTGGCCAGGCGCATACGTGGCGAAGAAGGTCGTCAGCGCCATACCCCGATCGTCGCGATTTCAGCCAATACCAATGCCGTGCACAAGATGAGCTGCATCGAGTCAGGCATGGATGGCGTGCTGGCCAAGCCTCTTCAATTGGCCATGCTGCGCGCGGAAATCGCCCTATGGTGTGATTTCGAGTCCGTTGCTTGCCAATCGGAGGATCTGCCGCCCTCATGGCCCAATGAACTCTACGGTGACACGGAACGAATGCGCCAGGCCCAGTAACCAGACGCACAAGAACGGAATCTGCTCAGGCGCCGACGCGCTTGCGCACTCCGGCGATGTCGCGCACGGGACGAATCTCGATGCAGCCGGTGCGACTCCAGGGAAACTCTGACGCGATCTTCACAGCCTCGTCGAGGTTGTTCGCCTCGATCAGATTGAAGCCCGCCAGATACTCCTTGGTTTCGGCAAACGGGCCATCCAACACAGTCATCTTGTCGCCTCTCATTCGCAAAGACCTTGCCTGGGAAGGTGCCTCAAGCTGCTGCGAATCCAGCAAAAAACCCTGCGTTTTGAGCTCATCGGCATGTTCGAGACAACCACGCATCATGCTGTTGAACTCACTCTCCGGTAGCGCATCGAGCAAGCTTTCATCGCTGTAGATCATGACCAGAAACTTCATCGCGAACCTCCGAATCCCGATAGTTGGTACGTCACAAAACGGCGCTCCATCGATTAATGGTGGATAACTTGGAGACGCCAAGACTAGCTTGTCAAGTGAACGGGTGGCATTATCGCCATGCCAAACGCTGCACGGTGCAGCGATGGCTCACTGACATGGGGATAACCATGGCCACGGCAAAGAAAGCTACTGCAAAGAAAGCCGCCAAGAAGGCGACACGTAAATCTACGGCCAAGAAGGCCGCAGCGAAGAAGGCAGTCAGAAAGACCGTGAGGAAGGCAGCCGCCAAGAAAACCGTGCGAAAGACTGCACGCAAGGCCGCCAAGAAGACTGTAAGGAAAGCTGTAAAGAAGGCTGTGAAGAAAACCGCCCGGAAGGCAACGCGCAAGACGACGGCCCGCAAGGCCGCTACCAAGCGCCCGGCAGCCAGGAAGGCAGCCAAGAAAGCAACCAAGAGGTCCACTGCCAAGAAGACCACTGCCACGAAGCGTCCCGCCGCAAAGCGTGCCGCCAAGAAGGCAACTCGCAAGACCGCTCGTAGCCGCTGAGCCTCGCGGTACGACATGCAACACCTGGCAGCGGATGCCGCCCGGCCCCGCCGGTCGGCACCCGCTGCCACTTCATCTGCTTTTGACTGCAAGAGCGATTGCCCAAGCCCTGCAGACGCGTTTTCAGTCGCGGAAAGCAATCTACGACGTAGTTCCAGGTTGACGCCCTGAACCCTTTACATCGCGACTTCGCCGCGTCTGGCATCGCTCGATAGCAAGCGACTCCAGGGACCTCTAAAGCCCTATCATCAACATCGTCATTCCGGTGAAGGTCCGAATCCGCCGCCAGTAGTTCCATCAATCCGATGGCACTTACGTCCTGGCTCACGGCGTTTCATGCCCTAAAGCTCCTAGCCACGACTGAAGTCGCTCCGGCAGGCTGCTACATGCTGTGGAGATGCAGGATGTTGTTGTCTGGGTCATTGATCCATACGAGCTTCTTGTCACCAGCCCAATGCACGCCATCGCGCCATTCCAGCCCCAACTGCGGGTAATGCTCGAAGTGCACGTCCTTGCTGCGCAGGTCGTCGACGATGGCGTCGATCTGCTCCCCACAAGCCCACACCACGGCATTGCCCCGGTTGCTACCGGCCTCATCGGAACGGTAGACCACCAACGCCGTGGCGCCTGTGCGGAACACCAGCACCTCGCCATGGTCATCCTGTAACGGCAGGCCCAGCACGCTCTCGTAGAAGTGGCGCGCACGCCCGATGTCGCTGACCGCGACAATCGGCAAAGCATCGATATCACCCAACATGATCGCACCCGTGATTTGGCTATCTGTGCGCCGAAATTGCACCTGCCGCAGACATAGCGACGTGAAAATGAAGTCAGCACGCGGTGCCGCTCAAGGCGCCCACAAAGCACCTATCCCGTAAGGTCGACATTCTTTACAGGATTGTCATTAGCGTAAGCTGATCTATTGAATTCAAAAGTAAATCCAGCCTGCAATGGCTCAGGATCACCGCTTAGGAACCGCTCCACCACCGGATCATAATAACGCGCCTGCGAGTAGCTCAAGCCGCTGTCTGTATCCCCAGATACCCGACGCCCCACGCTGTTCGGTGCATTTCCAGGCGATCGTAATGCGTACGGACGATAGTCATAGGAAGCAACGACACCGTCGCTAGAATCCGCCTCAGCAAGCACGGCCTCCTTGCGGATGGGAATATATGTAGATATCTCTTCTACCTGCCAACGCAGGTCCACTCGACACAAAACCCAAAGCAAGCAAAATCATTCTTTTCATGGACACCTTGAAGGCGAAAAAACAATTTTAAATACATCTAATATCTTACATATTCCTGGCTTTAGAACTAACAAGAGACAGGTCGCGATATAGAAACATCGCGACCTGCACCTGACCCAGGACGATCAGACCGGCGGCGGATCGTTGGTGACCTGCGGATCGCAGCCAATCGTCCGACCGGAAGCCTTTTCACGGGCGCGCACAGAAACCACGGTGACCTGCTTGCGGATGTTCTGGTGCAAGATCGTCATGCGATCGCTGGAAGACTTGTCGTCGAGCTTGACAACCTGGCCGGTCAAGTCAGAAGTGTAGACATCCAACAGCTCGAATTTGTCCGGATCGATCAGGTCATACTCGATCTCGGTACCGCATTCGGTGACATGGACCACTTCGGGTTTGAACAGATAATTGAACCCGTCACGCATGGTCGCACCCGGGAAGCTGTCTTCCTGGATGACCAATGCCACTTTAAAGGTTGCGGCGTCGTTGCCTTTGTGATCTTTGCTCATTGAACCTTCTGCCTTGATGGGATGGATGATAGATAGGATTCAAACATCGGCGGGCGATAACCTGACTGGTCGAGCCGTTGCAGGTATGGCGCCGCCTCATTGTTGCGCCCGAGCAGCACGGACGCGCGCACAAACGGGTCAAGCAGACGTGGATCATGACTTTCGGCCACACGCGGGCCCAATTGCTCAATGACATTGAGCCAATGGCGCGTCATGGCGTTGCGATCTCCCTGCGCCGCGGCAGCTTCCCCCGAAGTGATCTCCAGTATAGCGTTCAACGCCATGCCACCTGCCGTCTTGGCGGCACGGCCCTGCACGGCAAGGTCTGTCCATGCAGCATCGAGCAACCCACGTGCGGCCACTGCGTCGCCACCGCGCAACGCGATGACGGCGCGATCATTGCGCACCAAGGCAAGCAAGGCATGCCAGTCGGCCATGGTCTGGTCGCGCGCCAGCAAAGCATGCAACCCCGACTCGGCTTCGGACAAGCGACGCTGCGCAAGCGCCGTATCACCCATGGCATACGCCAGCCAGCCTTGTTGCAACCGGGCATAGGCCAGGTCGCGCTGCCAGTTGCGGTTGTCCGGCACCTGATCGACCAGGGCCGCGAAACTAGCCACCGCCTTGGCGTAATCGGGTGCAGCGGCGGCATATTGCCCCAGATCGGCTTCGGCCTTGGCCACACGCAAGTTGGACAATGCTTCGCGATAGCGCCACAGATTCGACGGGTCACCTTTTTCGCGAGCGGCAAGCACCGCCTCCCGCTCGTGCACGAAGGCATCCAACGCCTGATGCAATTCACCACGCTGCAATTGCACCGAGGCCAGCCAGCTCATCGTATCGGCAAGCTCCAGACGCGTCTTTCGATCATCGCTGACCGCGCCGAGCACTCGCTGTTTCCACTGCGCCGATTGTTCGAAGCGTTTGGCCGCCTCGTCCAGTTGATCGCCCTGGACGGCAAACGTACCCAAATTGTTGTTGGCGTAGGAGAGCTCAAGCCACGCATCGGGGGATGCCGGCTCCAAGGCCATGCGCTGTTGGGCATCGGTAAGGTATTGGGTCCATGCGACCCGGGCGTCTTCTCGCTGGCCTCGCTTGGAAGCGATCTGCCCTCGCCAGTAGTCGATCTTGCCCTGTTCGGCATACGCCTCGGCGAGTGTCGGCTCGCGCACGACCAAGTCATGCACGCGATGACGCGCCGACGTGAAAGCAGCCAGCGCCGATTCCAGGTCACCTCGCGCAAATCGAATTTCCCCCACCTCGCGCATGGCGGTCACTTTGCGCAATACCGCATCGGGATCATCGCTCTGACCGTCATTGTCGAGCACGGCCATGGCACGTCCGGTCACCGCGTCAAGCAGGTCCAGGCGTCCCAGTTCGTCCAGTCGCTCATGCAGATCACCGAGCATGAAATCGAGCAGGCCCTCGGCATCGGCCCGGCGATGCTCGGCGCGCTGCTCGGCCCGGCGCGCCGCCAATGTCGCCAGAAACAGGAAGAACGCCAGCGCCAGGATGATGCATGACACCACCGCACGCGCCGTGGCGCCAAGCCGGGCACGGCGCAGGCTCGCCGCCACGAAACGTTGCTCGGCCGCATCGAGCGAAGGCTTGGTATTGCGGTGCATGGAACGCGCGTCGGCCAGCAGCAAGCCCGGCGGAATCAGATGCTCCTGCCGCTGCCCTTCCTCCTTCCAGCGGCGAGCCATTTCTGTAATACGCGCGCGCGATCGCAACATGGCCCGATGCGCAGCCACCCAGTCGAGAATGCGCGGCCAATGTCGTAGCAAGGCTTCGTGGGCCACCGTGAAACACGGTTCGTCGGCGTCGAGCATGCTTACCATCAGGTGCGCATCCACCAGTCGACGCACTACATCGTGCTGTCCGGCATCCTCCAGATCACACCAGCGCACGCTACGGGCGGTAATGCCGTCGCCGTCGCTGGCCACACTGATCAATCTGCGCAACACCGTATCGAATGCCGCGGTGGCGCCCGAATCAAGCTGCGAGAAAACCTGCTCAGCCCGACGCGCCAGCGCGCCCTCGAGCCCCCCGAGCTCCCGATAGGCGGCGAACGTGAGCTCGCCCTTGGGCCCGCGCGTCTCGTAAAGCGCCTGCAAGGTGTATTGCAGCAACGGCAGGCTGCCCGCATGGTGCGCAGCAGCATCCAGCAGCACATCGTCGAGCTGGCGCTCGGTCTGCGCATCTCGCTCGAACGACAAGCCGGCAGCGATCGCCGGCAGGCGGATCATCTGGGCGATCTCACCCTCCGTGGGCGCCGCCACATCATAAAGACAACCATCACGCTTGAGCGCAAGCAAGCCAGGCACCGCCATCAGGCTCGGGTAGAAATCGTTGCGGCACAACACCAGCACAGCCACCCGGCCGCAACGGGCCAAGGCCGACAACACCTCCACGAAGGCCGCCAGATCCGCGATGGGTAACTGCGGCGAGGTGGTCAGCGCCTCCAGGGTCTCGATCACCAGCACCAGCAGCGCACCCGACGGTTGATCGCGCATGGCATGCTCGATGCGCTTAAGCACGCTATCGATGTCGGTCCTGAGCGAACTGGCGAGAGCCTCGCGCTCGGTCTCCAGGAAAATGGGCCGACCGGCCACCTCCCAACGGGTCAATGCCAGCGCCAGGGCCTCCAGTGGCAACATGCCGTGGGGGCGTGCCGCCACACTCGACCAACTGGTAGCCCGAACGCCGTCGCTACCCGCCTCACGCAGTAGTGCCGGTACTACGCCGGCGTGGATCAACGAGGACTTGCCGCTGCCACTGGGGCCCGTGACCAGGGCGAAGGCGCAGCCGGCGGCCTGCTGGGCACGCAGGGCAGCCAGCAGTTCGGCAATGGCCCGGGCCCGTCCGAAAAACAGCGGTGCGTGGCCGGCATCAAAATGAAGCAGGCCTCGATAGGGCGACCCACCCGTCCAGGTATGCCGAGCCGGCTGGCCGCGCTGGCGCTCATCGGCAAAGGCCACCTCGGCGATCACCTGGTAGCCGCGCTTGCGCACGGTCGCTATATAACGTGGAACACGGGCATCGTCCCCCAGCGCCTTGCGCAACAGGGCAATCGTCTTGTGCACCGGGTTATCGCCATAGAACGTGCCACGCCAACAATCGACCAGTAACTTGTCGGCGCTGACCACCCCGCCACCACTGGCGGCCAGGTAAGCCAGCACGTCCATCAGCTTAGGCTCGAGCGTGATTCGCTCCTCGCCTCGCTCGATCGATCGTTGCGCAGGACGCACGATCCAATCACCAAAAGTGAAGTATGGCGCCTCGCCGCTTTCGGACATCCGCGTACCGATCCCTGTGATTCCCCGGGGCGCAGTGTCGACGCGCGCATGGTGCAACGTCAAACCGTAGCGTCGGAATTTGCCGGGCGCTTGGCGTTTTTCCACCTCCCGAGCACCACTTCAACCCCATGATTTTATGCAGAAAGATAAACCGTAAGGTTTTCGGAAGGACCCACCCCGGGTATCACCGCGAAGGTGCTGTCACCTCGACACGGATGAACCGCCATGCATCGCACGTCGCCTCGACCCGGTCGCCCCTCAGTGGGCAGGATCTCCACCCTGGGCAAGCATTCGCCCCGTGACTCTGTCTCGACCGAACGCAATCCGCTGGCCCTGCGACTCCATGACGAGGTCGGCCAATGGCTGGCGCTGGCCCTGCTACAGGTCAATGGCATTCCCGCTACCGACCCCGAAGTCCAGCGCACCCTCGACCCGTTGCGGGCAAGCCTGGACCGGGCGATGCAGGCCATCCGCGATCTGCTTCAAGGCGAGGAAACATCTGCGTCGCCCTGTTCCCTGCTGGCCGCCATCGAGCAAAGTCTGGCCGACTGCCCCTGGGCGGAGTTTCCCCTGGAGTCCCGGCTCTACCCGATGTTGTCCGACCTGCCGGCCGCGGCCGCTCCGCTGGCCCCGCGCGCCATTCGCGAACTGGTCGGTAACGCCCATCGCCATGCCTGCGCCACCCAGATCGGGCTGCGTGCATGGCAACAAGGCGAAAGCTTGTTCGTTCATGTCGAAGACGACGGCATCGGCTTCAACGAGTCGGACAACGGCCCTAACTTTGGCCTGCGCAGCTTGCGGCGGCAGGTCACCGAGGCCAACGGGCAACTGGCGTTCTTTGCCCGGCCGGGCGGCGGGACCCTGGTCACGCTGGAACTGCCGTTGCAACCCCAGGTCCATGCCAGCGGGGAGCAGGTCGCATGAATGCTTTCCGAGTGCTTCTGGCTGACGACCATGCCCTGCTACGCGAAGGCATCCATGCCCTCATCGCCCGCAATGCTTCCTTCGAGGTGATTGCCCACGCCGCCGACGGCCGCGACTGCGTGCGCCTGGCTCTGCGCGAAAATCCTGACCTGGTGATCTTCGACCACTCGATGCCCGGCCTCAACGGCGTCGAAGCGGCGCGACGCATCGCGGCACGCTCCACACGCACGCGCCTGCTCTGTCTTTCGATGCACGAAGAGCCAGCCAGGGTGCACGCCGCCTTCGATGCCGGTGCTCACGGTTATGTACTAAAGCGTTGCGCTTTCGGTGAACTGATCGAAGGCATGGAGACCGTGATGAAAGGACGCCACTACGCCAGCCGGGATATCGCCCATCTGCTCGCCGAACGCAACCAGATTCGTGCCGCCGCCCCGGAAGCTCCCCTAAGCAGCCGCGAGCGTGAGATTGCGCAACTATTCGCCGAAGGGTATGCCACCCGCGATATCGCCGAACGACTGTGCGTGAGCGTCAAGACCGTCGGCACGCACCGCGAGCACATCATGGCCAAGCTCGGCATCCATGGCATTGCAGACCTGACACGCTACGCGTTGCGGGAGGGGCTGACCTCACTTGAGGGATAGGCCTTCAGACCATGAATCGTGACCTGACAAAAGCATATACAGTCCTACATACATGAACGCCGACCGTAACAAAATCAGCCGATAGCCACGTTTACAGGGCTGCACTCGATATACGAAAGCACGACGGCATGCTTTAAATACGAGACCTGTTGTCCCTAACAGCAGGCCGTCAGTGAAACTCGTAAACAGCCACCAAACTACATATTCCGTCAACACCAAGCACCCGGAGCAGGAGATCGACGACGCAGGAAAAACATCCGGCGGCGATAAGCCCCGGCAGATAGAGATATCCCCACTCGTCTCACCCAGAACGTGGTCAGGTAAATCCGCTGCAAGCATCGGACAAGACCACTTGTCCTTGCCCGGCCAAATGCCGACGCAAAGTCTCACCGCAAAGACCATCGTCCCCAGGGCCCTTTTCAAACCCGCGCGAGGCCAGTCAACCGGTTCAGCGAACACTTCTGCGCCATCATCGGCGGCCATGCCGATAGCAGTCCCGGCAAACATACATTTCACCTGGATGGGAGGCGGCCTCGGAGCCCCCCAGGCGGAATACATGGGCATCTGGAAACAGGCAAGCTCGCCCGAACAACAGTTCAACCTGTGGTACGACAGTGACAGCATGTTGGCGCACAAGACCATGGAGTTGCTCAACAACGCTGCCGATCATTATGTCCAGACCCACTACAGCTATCTGGCCGATTCAGAGAAATCCAGGGTCCTGGCATCCTACGCCGTCACGCTTAAACGGGAACTGCAAGACGCCATCCAGGAGGCAAGGTCACGAGGTGGCACCGGAGACGACGGCAGGATTCAGTGGCTTACCGAGCACCTCGGGCAAAAAACGAGCGACCTGCAAGCACTGAAAGCGCATAACCTGCAGACTCTGAGCGCGTTCTCGGAAACAAGACATGTCACGCTCCGTGACATCAGGACGGAGTTGACCCAGCACAGCCTTTTCAAGGCCGTGGACTGGGAGATGAGCTATCGCGGGAGTCTGGCAGGCTCATCGGACATGATCCGCTTGATGGCTCTGGACAAGATGGGCGGCCGCTACGCCGATGTGGATTTACTGCCTCCGCTGAACATACCAGGCATCGATATGGCGGCCATGCAACCCGACGAGAAATTCGGCGTGCTACAGATCATATTGAATGCCAACCCCGGCTGGATGCCTCACAGAGACATCTGCGACCCGGCGAGGTCGAAATACATTGACAAGGTGACACCAGCCAATCTGGCAGCGATCGACCTTTGGCTCACATCCAGGCCTGACATATCAGCGACATTCAAGGTGGACGACCATCTCCTCAGCAGTCCTTCGGGCATGCGCTTTGGACCTGTCAACGGGGCCGCATCAAACGCCTTCCTGGCCTCCCACAGCGACTCGCCCCTGTTATCGCTCATGGCAAGCGACATTTCCAAAGCCTACGACAGGATCATGGCATTCGATGAATACGCAAGGCTCAACGATGTCGATGCCTCTCATGTCGACAGTGCCTTCCAATTCATCACCAAGCGAATCGAAGCCACCGGAAACGTCGCCGATTTCTCCTATACGCTTGGCCTGAGTGAATATTTCACGGATGGCTATGTCAGCGACTCGGCAAGCACCCAGAAAACGACAGGGCCCAGCCTGATCGTGCGAACCAACGCGCGTTTGAAGCAACCTGGCGGCCAAGTACAAGCCAATGACGCCCCCGCGCAGCCTTCTCAGGGTATCGAGAGTTTCTTTCACTCCGAAACCGAAGAGGAAATCAAAAGCTCCTGGAAGAAAAAATCGAGCAATGAACCCATCTGGAAAGCATCCCCTGCCATCTATACCGGCCCGGCTCAACACGCTTCAAGCCCGGCATCCACGCACATCGTGGATATACTGAGCGGCATAGCCAGCCGAAGATACCTTACAGCCGGCGACCTTTCGTTAGCGAACAGGATCGAACTTGCCCAATGGTTTCCGGCCTCCGACGACATGTCCACATGGAGCCAGGCAAAAAGGGCAGCCAACGATACCGCCAGCATGACCCAGATCCGGGAGCAATACGCGACCTTGCGCCAGCACGGCATCGACGGTCATGCACCGGGACGACTGTCCATGCGCGATCGCCTTAAGTCACTTCAGGCACGCGAGGCATCCCTGACTTATCTGAAAGCCAATCTCCCAGCCGAGGCGAGCTTTCACCCCAACCTTCGCGCTCCCGTGATCGGCGAAGAATCGCGTCGCGCCCATATTGGCCTGTTCGCCGCAGAAGCCATTCTCGGCTACGACATGCCCAACTTTTCCAGCCGTGCCGATGAAGGCCTTGAAGGCCTGCTAGCAAACCTCAAGAATGATGCGCAACACCAAGCATTGCTCCACTTAGGGCGCGAGGTGCAAGTAAATCAGAAGCAGCCAGTTTCCAACGCGGCCGACATCCTTGCCGTCCTTGACATGTCAGCCAACCAGGTCATCCACATAGGCTCCGGAGATTCCCTGCTGTCGGTGTCCATGCGTGAATCGCGCGATGGACAGCGCTTTTACGGCTTTTGCGATCCAACCATTGGCACCGTCTCGGATATTGCCGATCCAGGGGTTTTCACAAAACTGCTCGATCAACATATCGACACAAGCTTCAGGAAAGCCAACCAATCGATTCATGTAGTCAAGATGATGGTGACCGATCAGGCCACCAAAGACCTGGTCCAAAGCAATCTATCCGCCATGACCCAGCCGTCCCAGCGAGAACTGCTAAAGGCCTATGATCGACGCCACGGCCCGTTGAATCTTGGCGATCTTGCCGTCTCCAGGCTGGAATTGCATGACCATGGCGCGATCATCGATGGCCATATCATTAGCGTGGAAGGGCTTCATCGCGCCGGCGACCAATGGAAGGACCTGCTGCAGTTCAGCGGCGCCACCGTCGTCAACAGTCAGCTGAATGGTCATCCTTCTTCGCGAATTACCGATATTTTGCTGGGATTATCCGATGCACGCGAAAGGAATCCTTCGCCCATAAACCTGGGCAGTCTTTCCATCGACCGAACCACGCTTTACAACATGAATGCACTTGTCGATGGTAAACCGGTGCGCTTTGATACTCGCCTTTCGGCCAAACTCGCCAATCGCATCACGCTGGATCCCCTATCAGTACAGCAAGGTATTCAACGCATGGGCGCTGACGAATTTGCCCACGTCGTGGCACGCATTGCCGAAAGCAGGACCTCCGGCAAAGCCCTGTTTGTGGAAGGCCGCGCTGCTTGTGGGGGAGCCAGATCGCACTGCTCCTTATCGCGCATCGATACGGGGCGGTTGAATGCCTTGGCCTCGACTCTCGCAGACCTCTCCTCACGATCTCACGGCACGAGCGATCAAGCCAACCTTCTCAAATACACACTTTCGGATGGACGATTCATAACGCACACGGGAAACGGATTGCTCGCTCTCAGCCTGGTGTCACAAATACGCAGCCTCATACGCAACGTCGAGGAAGGCAACACAAGCGCAATCGCACTTGACAGTGCAGGCCTAGCCACCGAGATCACCGGAGAATTACTGGAGATCAGCAGCGCCGCGATCGCCGAAGCCATCAAATCGACCTCCTTCCTGAGCAAGTTCAATACGCTGCGGGTCGGCGGGCTGACGCGCGGCATCGGTATTGTGGGCAACTTGCTCAGCTTGCCGGCGGAAATAGGCCAGGCGGTGATCTCGTTTCAACAGGCCGCCAGTTCCGAGGGGCAACAAGCGACTGATCACGCGGTTTCCGGCAGCATCGCGACAGCGTCGGCCGCAACCAGCATGGCCACCGTGGCTGCCATGGCGGCCGGCATCCGAGGCGCCGGCCCGATTGGATTTGCCGTCGCAGCAGCTCTTCAATCTGCTTCGGGTCTCTACTCGACCATCCGTACCATGAATGAGATCCGCAAGTGGGCGCCGTTGAACGCGTCGGACGAGTTCAATGAGATCCAGAAACAATTTTGGGGCTCGTTTATCGGTGGGGTATCCATCAGCGACCACATCCTCGACAGGATCAAGGTCAACAAGGAAACCTCTATCGGTGAGCTCGTGCTCAAGATCAATCTATCCAGAATTCTGCAGCATTCACGAGGGAAATTTGGCCTTGGCATCCATGGAAGCCTGACCTCGAATGCGGCAGGCCACGTGGTCGATGCAGATGACGAGATCGATCCGAACGGATTGAATCACCATAAAAACATCGTAAAGCAAAAGTCTGGCGACATGTCGAACGTACTGTGGGTGACCGGCGGCGGTAACGATCGCATCCGGGGGTACAAGGAGAGAAACAATTACTTCGTGCTTGGCGATGGATCGAAGACCGTCACGGGCGGCGAAAGGGAGAATCATTTTCTCAATATCGGATCGGGGTCCTATCGATTTTCCAGCCTTGGGAGCAAAAATTTTTATCAATTAACCGGCAAAAATAGCTTGGTCGTCATCGAAAATGGTGGCGCCGTATCCAACGAGCTTTCGCTTGATGACGCATTATCTAATTTGCGCGTGTCCAGCATCGGCGCGGATCTACTGATCCGGCATGGGGTCGAAGGCGAAAATTACATCATTCTCAGAAATGTCTATGAGCGCAAAGCCGGACACTGGGTACCCAAGCAAGGCACCAGGCTCAGCTTGCTCACGAAAGACGGGTTTGTTGTTTCACCGGAACTGCCGGCCAGACGCCCCTTGGAAGATCGAGCACCAGCAACGCTGGTCGTGCTTTCCCTGCCTCGTGCCGAGCCAAAGCCTGAACTCCCCGGGCCACCCAGTTTTGCGCTCGATAACCTGGCCAATGCGCTCAGCCGTGGATTGGATGAATTACGGAAGGTGGCCGTATCCATGGGTATCCTTGCGGGTGAGAACATCCCATCCGGCTGGCCCGAACATGACACGTCGCCGCCGAGTGGCCCAGAAGCTTTCGTTACGCCTGATTCACCCTATTACCGATATAGGCACAAACTGACCATGGATAGATTGAAGCCGCAGGATGCCGGCCAGATGCTGGGCTTGGATGGACAGATCGTTTCGATGATCCGTAAGCTTCTTTCCTGATGCGCTGATTCGCATTTCGGGGATGTGCGAGTGCGGCGTTGCCCCGTAACGGCTTACGTAGAGACTTCAGGAGCAATTTCAGGATTTGCCCTATATCGGCTACTTTCCGCGCCGACGATAGTGACCCAGCACCGGATATGCCGTGGCCCCTACGGGCCACGGCACCACGCATCACAGGCTTCCCGATTTCCCATGAGGACTAATTAAGGTTGTCCGCATAGGTAACGCCGCATATAAACATGGCTGGCACGATACACGCCGCCCAGCCCGAGCATCAACGCACTGCCAGGAAGAACGGCTTCATAGATACCTACATCGATCAAGCCAGGGCCACCTTCCCATGGTTCGGCCAATACCTGGCGTTTACTTTTAATCTCTTCTGGCTGGGCGAACCTTGAGGATATGTGTCGCGTGTCGGCCTTTGCATTGAGTCACCTGATCACCGCGTTACAGCAAGCCATCATCGATGCCCAAAGGGACATCGAGAGAATTCGTGATGCACCACCCATTGGCGAGAACGCCATCGCGACTGCGCATATCTTGCAAGTACAGATCCCCTCAAGCGACGCGTCGCTGGCGCTGCCCTTGCGGATCATGAGCGATCGGTGGATGCCATCCCTGGGATCCATGAGCGTGGACTTCGAATGTCAGTTGCATTACGGAAAACGGAGCGAAGACCCACGTTCGCCGCTGATGGTGTCGCTGGGCCCGCATAGAATGAACTGGCTATTCCGCCGAGCCACCCATCGCGTGCGACTGAGCTTTACCGCGAAGGACGATTGGCGTCCAAGATTGGAAATCGATGGGCAACCGATACCCGCCCACCCGCCCTTGTAGGAGCGATTTCAGTCGCGAAGCAATCTGCGATCCAGTCGCAGATTGGGGCTTTTAAAGCTCCAAGACGCGACCTCGTTGCGTCTTGCATTGCGACTGAAGTCGCGCCTGCAAGCACGGCGGGGCGATGATGAAGGTCGCACCAGTTCCATACGTCGCGCTTGAGGTCTTCGCATGCCGGGGGGAAGCCGATGGCATCTGGACCTGAAGTCGCTTGCGCCAAGCAAGGCTGGCGGTCACGCGCCCCGCGATACGAAGGCGTTGCCAGGCACGATCCAGCGCCAGGGCAGCTCTCTGGCACGACTGATTCCAATGCGCGGGAGCCCTCGATTGTGTGGCGGCGGCGGCACGCCATCATCATAGATGCCTACCGGGGAGGTAGCATCCAGCACGTCCATGCCCGTATCGGCGCCAGTCAAGCCCAAAGCCTGTGTCAGGCGCCCCGGCCCACGACACAGGTCACGATCGACGATGCGCGGACCGCGCGCCTGCCGCATGGCATCAAGATTGGCGATCGGCTCCAAAGCGCGCAGCAGTACCGCCGAACCCACGCCCACAGGAGCACAGACAATATTGCTGCACCAGTGCATGCCATAGGAAAAGTACACATACAGATGCCCTGGCTCTGCGAACATCACCCGGGTACGCGGCGTCACGCCACGAAAACTATGCGCCGCCTCGTCACGGGCACCCTCATAGGCCTCGACCTCGACGATACGTCCAACTCGTCCATCGGCCGTGGCAATGATCTTGTTCAACAGCAGGGGCGCGACCTGGGAGGCCTCGCCCTTAAAGAAGCCACGCGAAAGCAATCGACCGAATACACGTTTGGCGCGACGCGGCATGGCGATGGCACACGCGAAAGAAAGATCAATCGTACCAAACCTTCATTTGCGCGACGGCGACGCCTTGAATGCGGTCCGGCACGCCTCAGCGGTGCGCCATGGAACAACTCACGAAGGCCGTTTCGACGTTAACCGGCACTGATCTGGATCTGGCCACACCGGCGTGCCACACACTCAGCAAGGCCATGTCGCATTGGGGAATACACATACCCATGCCCGCTCCGTCACCACCAGGCGACCACACGGCGCGGACGTTCCCGGCCGTGATCGATCATCCGCCGGACCTGAACGGCTCTAGCGCTGAAACTCAGTGGGCTGCTCCAACTGGTAGATGGCATCCTGGATATCATCCAACCGTGCGGCCAGCAGAGCCTGGGCATCATAGAGCCCGCGATTGTAGAAATAGGCGCCAGTTTCTTTGGCGAAGAAATCAAGCAGGAACTCGGCGTCGAAACTGCCGATTTTCTGCCCCAGCTCTTCGGCGAAGTACAGCTGAATCTTCTTCACGATCACGCCGCGCTCTTCGCTGCTGAATGCAATACCTTCCACGTCGTGCCTCTTCCTTTCAGGAGTGTCCAGGGCCTTTGCCCATCGGAGGGCAAGTACCATGAAAGCACGACATCGTCACGGGGGAAACGTCCCGCTAACGGGAACTCAGGTCAGTGAGATGGTGTTGCGATCATCCTGGCCCACGAGCAACACCTTACCTTTGCGCTTGACCAATTGATCGATGCGCTTGCCATCGATATGCATGCGCCCGACTACCACGCGGTAACTGACCTCGATGGTCGCGCCTCGATGGTCGGATGTATAGGTCACGCTGTCCTGATGGCTTTTGTACTGCACGCTCAAAGGCGTATGCGCTGCGTCGGCAACGCTACGCAGTCGCTCGGCGGCATTGCGAGCGCTTTCGCAATACTTGGCCTTGTCCATGGTTTCGCGCACGGCCTGGCCGTTGACCAGGGACACGCCGCTCCCCTGAAAATCATCAGCAACCAGCGCACAGGCGGTAGTTGCGTCCAGTTCAACCGTGGACTTGGTGTCCATCGCATAGAATTCGGCTATGGACGCATCGCCCAACTGAAGCGAATGCCAATACATCCAGCCTACCAGTGCGGCGATGACCGCGACTGCCAGCACGAAAATCCGCACGCTTTATTCCCCCTGGGACTTCATGTCCCGCGCGAATGCTTGCGCAGTGTCCGGGGCCGAGTCAATACTTCCCAGCGCCGTAGGGCAAATCTGATATCGCTGCTGTTTCCTGCCATGGATCACAATTTGATCACCGCAGGCCCACAGTTCGGACGTGGTTAACGGATCGCGTACGTCTCAAGCGCCATCATGCTTTGCCGATACATTTTCTTGAAACCGGCAACAGTAACGCAGAGGACCTTGCCGTGCTCGCACCGCTCGCCCTCAACCCGCAACAGGAATCACGCCGTCTCCAGGCCTTGCACGATCTGGATGTACTGGACACGCCTGCGGAATCCCTGTTCGACGATCTGGTTTTGCTTGCCAGCGAAGCCTGCAAAAAGCCTATCGCGCTGATTTCGCTGGTCGATGCCAGGCGCCAGTGGTTCAAGGCTCATTGCGGCATGGCGTCTCGAGAGACTCCACGTGCCTGGGCATTCTGCGCCCATGCGCTGGATCGCTCGACCATCCTTGAAATTCCTGATGCACTGGCAGATCCACGCTTTGCCCAAAGCCCGCTGGTGTCAGGGGCCCCGCATATTCGCTTTTATGCCGGCGCGCCGCTGATCGGACAGGGAGGCCTGGTCTACGGCACGCTGTGCGTCATCGATCAAAAGCCCGCCACACTCAGCACTGGCCAACGTGGCGCGCTGGAACGACTGGCCCGGCAGGCCGTCGTGCTGCTGGAGGCCCGGCGCGACCGCCTGGCGGCCGAGGCCAAGGTACAGACCTTGGCCCATCTGCTCGATGCGGTACCCGATGGCATCCTGTCCTGTGGTCCGGATGGCAAGCTGCGAGAATTCAACCATGCGGCGCGTTTCTGGCACGGCGTAGATGCAAGCAAGATCCCGGTAGACACGTGGCCGGAGTATTTCGAGCTGCACGCCATCGATGGCACAAACCTGATACCGGGCCACAACACGCCTCTGGCACGTGCGCGGCGCGGCGAAGCGGTGCGCGAGGCGGAACTGGTAATCCTGGCGCGCGGCCAGCCCCCGCGTGTCGTACTGTGCAATGCCGACGCCTTGCATGATGCCCAGGGACGCCTGCTTGGCGCCGTGTGCACCATGCGCGATGTCACCAGCCTGCGCGATGCCACCCACGAAGCGCTACTGGCCGCACGCCGATTCACCGGTGCGTTTGCATCCGCCGCGCATGGCATGGCCATGGTGTCGCTGGCCGGTTCCTGGCTGGAAGTCAACGACGCGCTCTGCCAGATTCTCGGCTATAGCGCCGAGGAGTTACAGCAGCTCGACTTCCAGCGCCTGACGCATCCCGACGACCTGTCCTCCGACCTGGACCTGGTCGATGATCTATTGCAGGGACGGCGCAACAGCTACCAGATGGCCAAGCGTTATTTCCGCAAGGACGGTCGCATCGTATGGGCGCGGCTGGCTGTTTCGCTGGTGCGCGACGAGGCCAGTAATCCGATGTACTTCGTTTCGCAGATCCAGGACGTTTCCGAACAGCATGCGGTCGAGCAACGCCTGCGCGAAAGCGAAGCCCAGATGCGTACGGTGGCCGATCACGTGCCGGCCCTTATCGCGCACATTGATGTCAACCTCACTTATCGCTTCGCCAACAAGGCCTATGCAACGTGGTTCGGTCGCCAAGCCAACGAGATCGTCGGGCAGCATATGAGCGAGGTACTCACGCCTGAGCACTTCCAGACTCTGCAACCTTACCTGGTGCGTGTGCTGTCCGGCGAGGCCGTCGATTTCGAGCTGGAAGCCATCGGGCCCGATGGCCGCTTGCACATCATGCGCGCCAGCTACGTGCCCGATGTATCGAGTAGCGACCCGCTCGACCGCCATTCGCCTTTGAGTTTTCACTTGATGATCAGCGACGTCACCGCCGACAAAGAGCTCGAACGCATGCTCGAAGCGCGCGCTCTACGCGACGAGCTG
The DNA here is from genome assembly GCF_036384435.1 of Dyella sp. Lineage (GTDB taxonomy): Bacteria > Pseudomonadota > Gammaproteobacteria > Xanthomonadales > Rhodanobacteraceae > GSA-30. The sequence continues at coordinate 113,922 of NZ_DASVMI010000158.1, forward strand.
ACCGGGCTACCCAACCGCACCGCCTGGAATGACGCCTTGTTGCGCAGCACCGATCACGCGCGCCGGCACAACGGTCCGGGAATCGCTGTGATGTTTCTCGATCTGGACGACTTCAAGACCGTCAACGACCAGTTCGGTCACGACGTGGGTGACGGCTTGCTTTGTGCCTTCGCCGAGCGCCTGAAGCAAGCGCTCGGCGATGATGATTTCGTCGCTCGCCTGGGCGGCGACGAATTCGTGGTGCTTATCGACAAGGGTGCACAACTGGCCCCGGAAGTCGAACGAGCGGCGAAACGCATTCAGTCCATGTGTGCGGTGGCTTTTCAGGTCAATGGCCATGCGCTGTCGCTTAAACCGAGCATCGGCGTAGCCGTGCAACAGGTTCCTGGCTACGATCCGGCGCTCCTGATGCGACATGCCGACGAAGCCATGTATCGTGCCAAGCGCGCCGGCGGCGGTAGTATCGATATCGTGCAGATCTGATTAGTCCAAGGAATTGATCATGTCCCAAGCCCCGTGGTTACGCAGTGCCTTGTTGATGGGCCTTTGCATGGCCAGTTCCGCGGTCACGGCGCAGGTGTCGCCCAAAGGCAACTGGCGAGGCATCATCGACGTGCTGCCGAACAGGCCACCTGTCGCTCTGGTCTTGAAAGTCGCCGGGGAGACGGCCACGTTGTCATTGCGCGAGCCCCTGCAATGCAACGTACTGGGCCGCTTCGTACTGCTCGACCAGGCTGGCAGCCACTATAAGTTCGAGCCTGCCAATGGCGGCTACTGCATGCGGCTTTATCCGGGCGAAATGGTTGTCAAGCCAACCATGGACAACAAGCTGTTGATAACCATACCCAGTACCAGCGGGCCTGCCCTGCACGCCGAACTTGAGCATGCCCCTTGATCGTGCGTGCATGCGTGGCCCCGGTGAACTGGCATACTTAGCTCCTTTCCCGCTTCACGTGGCCACCATGGCGCAAGATCTCGACCCGCAATTCTTCGATCGCGCCGACGCGGTCATCCGCCTGGCCAATGAACAGTTGGCCGACGCCAACCGCGGTCAAGTCAGTGCGTCGTCCTTGTATGCGGCATCGCGCTTCAACGCCTGGGTCGCCACCAGCGCGTGCCCTACCGTTGAGGATGCCCGGCGATCCCGTGATGAAATCCTGGAATATTTCACGCGGCAATATCGGGCGATGCTCAAGGAAAACCTCGATGACTACATCGAGAACTTCCATACGTACGTGAAGCCGATTTCGTGACCGGCGCATTCATGACAGGTTTGTCAGGGCCAAGGCAGAAAGTGTCGAAAAACCCCTGATCTACCTGATCATTCCAGCCGAGCACCCAGGGAGAGCGAAGGATAGGAAAGGTTTTCGAGGCCGCTTTCAGACTCCCCAGAAAACCCAGGGCATCAGGCCCGATCTCGCACCAGCTTCGCTACTCGATCCCTGTCGTCCTGCGTGGCCGGATTGTAAATCACCATGCTCAGGTCCGGGCGCCCATCGACGGTGAAGGCCGAATATTCCAGGCTGATGTTACCCATCACCGCGTGCTGCAACTGCTTGGTGCCTTCGCCATGGTTGCGTACGTCGTTATCACGCCAGATACGAGCAAAGTCGGCGTAAGTCTGGCAAAGCTCGTCCACAAACGCCCTGACCTGCTCCGAGGCACCCACCCGTGCGACATCCGTGCGAAACGTGGCCACCGCAAAACGGGCGATCGACTCCCAGTTCGACTGCGCCGAACGCACGCGACCATGGGAAAAAAGCAAGCGGAGAATATTGCGCTCTTGTGGCGGTATCGCACCGTAATCGGTGAGCACGAGCGTGGCCACGCGATTCCATGCCACGATGTCCCAGGTTGCCGTCTTGACGTAGGCCGGGCTGAGCGTCAGCGCATCAAGAATACGCTGCAACCGTGGGGAGACGTCTTCGCTCGTCTGGAAACGCACCTGCGGCGGCCTGCCCAAGGCAAGCAGGAACAGGTGTTCGCGCTCCACGCTGGTCAGCATCAGTGCGCGGGAAATACGATCAAGCACATCCGCCGATGGCGCCCCGCCACGCCCTTGCTCCAGCCAGGTGTACCAGGTCGCACTGACATTGGCACGCTGGGCCACCTCCTCACGCCGAAGTCCGGGCGTGCGACGGCGCGACAAGGGGTAGCCCAGTGCGGCAGGGTCCAGTCGTGCCCGGCGTGCGCGCAGATAGGCACCGACGGGATTACCGCCGGTCAATGGCTCGCTCATCCTGTTACTCCTCATACCTGGATAAGGGCTTAGATTTACCCCTATAGCATAACAGGCTGTGGGCGTTCCCCGTAGCGCGTTCAGGCAGATGGGCCAAAGGCGAAGATATGCTGTTCGTAGGAGCAGTAACCATAAGGACACGACATGCGCACGATGACCCGCTGCACGACGACGCTCTTTTTCTGGTCTTGCATCTTCTGGTCGGGTATCACAGGCTGCGTGGCGACGGACACCAGGTTCGTCGACAACTGGCCTTCCATACCGTTGCCGTCCAACCGCGACAACACCGCAGCCTATGCCCAGGCTGTCGGACTGCGTCGCAGTTACGTCGCTTGTTTGATGGCGGCGGACGACGTACCCAAAGCCCGCATCGATTGCGCAAGCCAGGAGGCTCGCTATCAACGCATGCGCAAGCAGCAGGCGCTCACACGACTACTGAGTTCCCATGTGGGCATCGAGGGCAAGCAGATTCGCGCCGAGGAGCGGCGTTGGATAACCTTTCGCGATGATTTCTGTGCATCGGATGACGATGCCGAAACCGATGTATGCCTCGTTGAGCAGACAGCGGACCGCGCCACTCAACTGGAGGGCCGCATCGAGCTGGCCCATGTTGATACGCCGGCCCACGAATTCAGTGCGAACTGATCGCGCCATCGTAAGGCGGCGCAAACGATGGCAGGAAAGCGATCGACGCATGTACCTGCGACGACTTGGGCAGGCCCGCCGCGTAACGTGGCCGATAACGCCACGTACGAGCGGCCGCTACGGCGCGCTCATCAAGATCAACAGACCCACTGGACGAGGTGACATCGACCCTTGCAACGCGCCCCTGCACATCGATCGTCAACATCAAGCTCACGGCGCCGCCCTTCGACACCCGCAGTTCGGCTGGTGGATAGTCGGGCGCCTGGCGCAAGGGCTCGGACTCAAGCGTCGCCTCCGGGCTGCTCCACAACACCTGCCGTCCGTCAGAGAACACCGCGTATTGCGTCATATCCACCCGAACAAAGCCCCGGATGAAGGCAGGTCCGGAGGCATGGTCGGTGGCCACGGCGCTCGTCCAGCTCAGCGACATGCCCGTCAAGCACGCCAGCACACACCATCGCCCTTTCATGATGCCTCCGCCGCCATGGACACCAAGGTATAACGCAACGGAGGCATGGAAGGGGTTGAACGGCCTCAGGCAGAGGCGAGTGCAAAATCCAGAGCGGCGCACACTGCAGCGACCTGCGCATCATTGCATTGGGCAGGTGTGGCACGCGGGCTATCAGGATAGACCTCGGTCGTGGTCGTATAGCGCGCACGCGTGATACTGGCGCACAGACCCAGCCGGGTTAGCGCGTAAAGAATGAGGCCAGGCGCGGCCACAGGCGACCCGATGATTTCGCCATGCGCATCGGCGGGTGCAATGTGCGTGACCTTAGACACCGCCTCGATCACGGCTTGCTGGAAGGCAGGCTGGGGGTTTTCGGTGTCGCCCACCACATAGAATCCGTCCGGAATCGTGCCCGGCACGTATGGCAGGCCATCGCGCGCCGCCAGCGCGGGACGAAATTCCGATTCGTCGGTATCGGTGGTTTCGTGCAGATCGATATGCACCAGGAACCGCCCGACCAAGGGTGCTACGAGCCGCATCAATGCGGCCGATTCCGGTGCCGGGCTATCTTCGCGAAACGAGCGATTGGGATCGATCGCCAGCGCGTTCCAGCGGTGAATACGCTCATAAGCCCACGGACTGACGCACGGCACCATGAGCAGGTTCAGTCGCCCCGCATAATCGGCCGCGTGTTGCTCGACGAACTGCAACGCACCGTGCACACCACTGGTCTCGTAACCATGAATGCCCCCGGTCACCAACGCCACAGGCAGATCGTCACGCCAATCGCGGCTGCGTATCGCGACCAGTGGATAGCTATCCGGGGAATAATCGATGCGCCCGTACTCGGAAACGTCAAAACGCGTACGCAGGGGCCCGATCCGGCTCAGCACGTCATCGGCGTAGCTGCGCTGGCGCACCTGAAGCGATAACCAGGCTGATACTTCAGCAGGGCCCCAGGCTATGCCAGGAGTACCAATGGGATATGCAGCAGGTGTCGTCATGATTGGCTTGCGAACGGATGGCTTGGCCAGACTCTAGCACTCGCAGTACGGGGCAAGCACCTCTCGCCAAGCTGGATGATCAGCCGCCGGTCACCACCAGCAAGGTCACCAGCGCCGCGCCTACCGCGAAGGGCAGTGCCATGAAAAGCAGTTCGGCCAGCCGGCGGCGAGGGCGTGGACACTGAAGTTTCCGGTAGGCAAGCCAGGCCAGCACCACCGATATCATCGATAGAAAACCGGCAGCAAAAACGCCGAGCATATAAAGCCCCAGGATCGGCATGCCGCACGCCCAGCCATGAACCCGCTCCTGCGCTGCCGCTTCTCTTTCGCCCAACGTGTAAACCGCCGAGGGAATGATCACGTAAGCCATAAAGGTCAAAACCCAAGCCACGCTGCGCTTCACTGTGCCCCTTCAAGGATACCCACTCTGGACGGCAGCGATGGTAGCAGGGGCCGTCCTTGCGGCGTGATGAACAAGACATGCCCGCCCCGAACGGCTCGATACTATCGAGCCAGCGCGCATCAGAGCCTAGAATACGGTGACCGGCCACACGGCCTGCCTTCAAGTTTCGCAGCCGCCAGACGATCCAGCCAGAGATGGCGCCATCCAAGGTCAACCTATGAAGTTCTGCCCGATCTGCTCGCATAGCTTTCCGAACTTCCTGCCGCTCCCGGCGAGCTACTTCCAGATGTTCAACCAGTTGAACGTGCCCTACTCGCTGGACGAATTCGAAACACTCAACGTTGGGCAATACACCTGCCCAAACTGCCAGGCGTCCGACCGTGATCGCCTGTATGCGCTGTTCCTGAAGGCATACGTGCAACAGCGCGCCGGCCAGGAATTGCGGTTCCTGGATATCGCCCCCGCGCCGAGGCTCTCCCAGTTTCTCAAGAGCCTGCCTGGCGTGAGGTACCGCTCGGCCGACCTGATGTCACCGCTGGCCGATGACAAGGTCGACATCACGAACATGGATGGCTATGCCGATAGCAGTTTCGATTTCATCGTGTGCTCGCACGTGCTCGAACACGTGCCCGATGATGCCGCAGCCATTCGTGAACTGCGCCGCGTGCTGGCTCCGAACGGCGCCGCGATCCTGATGGTGCCGATTCTGCTCAGCCTGAAGGAAACCGATGAAGACCCGAGCGTGACCGATGTCAATGAGCGCTGGCGGCGTTTTGGTCAGGACGACCATATCCGCATGTACGAGCGCAGCGATTTCCTCCAGCGCCTTCATGCTGGCGGCTTTCAGGTGAAGTCGCTGGACGTCAACGTGTTCGGACGCGATATCTTCCAGCGCTGCGGTATTACCGAGCAGAGCGTGCTTTATATCGGGCAGGGTTGAGGCGGCTGTCGTCGGCATACGCAGCAGCCGCCTGGTACCAGATCACGCCAAGGCTCAGAACGTAAAGTCGGCCTGCACGGGGAAGTGATCGGACGGATAGCGCCCATCCTTCGAGGTGGTCACCGTGCGAGCGTCCTTCACCGTCACGCCGCGATAGAGAATCCAGTCGATGCGCTGATCCGGCGTGCCCGTGAAATTGTGAAACGTCTTGTCCGGTCCTTCGCGCCGGGGCGCGCTGTCCCAGGCATCCTTGAGGCTGGCCGTGAGCGCGGTGTGTGCCTGGCTCTGGGGGCCCGTGTTGAAATCGCCCGTGATGATCACCGGCACGCTGGCCGGTAACTTGGCAACCCACGCGGCGATCTCTCGTGCACTCTTCGAACGCGCATCTTCATCCTGGTCGCGATACGGGAAATGCGTATCCAGCAGATAGAAGCGCTTATGGTCCGAAATGCTCTCGAACAACGCCCAGTTGACCATGCGCGGAAAGACATTGCCCCAGGTGATGCTGGCGACCTTGTCCGGCGTATCCGACAGCCAGAAATCGCCCGACTCGACGATCTTCAAGCGATCTTTGCGATAGAAGATCCCCATGTGCTCGTCGTTGTGGCCGCCAAAGCGATCTCGACCGAACCACGTGTACTCAGGCAGGCGCTCGACCGTGTCATCGCCTTGCTGCTTGTTCAACTCCTGCGTGCCGATCACGTCAGGATGCAACTGCCGGATGGTGTCGGCAAACAAGTCGCGACGCTTGTCCCATGCATTGGGCCCATCCTTTGCCACCATGGTGCGGACATTGAACGTCATGATGTTCAGTTCAGCCGCTGATGCAGTGAGCGCACCAGCGGAGATGGCGACGGCGAGTACCGCGAGTGAGAGACGACGCATGGCCTTTGAATCCTGCTGAATGACCCGCTGACTATAGCCCCAACTGAACCTATATCGCAGCCCGACATGCACGGGCTGCGATATCACGTCTTCAGCAGTGTGATTTACGATGCAACTTAAGTCTCTACACCAGGGCGAAGATCAGCCCAGGGGTACGGATAGCGCCATGATAAAAGAGGTCATTGGATGGTCTTGTGCGCACGCTCGGCCCATGCCAGTGCAGCGTCATGCGAAATGACCTGCGCCTGCAAATGACGCCGCGTATATACAGCTTTTCCACTAAATCCTGCTGGCTGGTCCTCGGAGGACAAACTCACGTAAATTCTATTCTCGTGAGAAATTGGCAGCGCGAAATCAAGCATTTGATCACCGGAAACTTTGACCCATATGGGGATAACGCCCATGGGTGCGTTGACGGCAATGTAGTCATTGTTTGCGATTGTGCCCACGAGCGTATCCAGCACATAGATCTTGGCCTCTCGGTCCGCCATGCCATAGTGATCGCGGATGATGTAGATCAATGCGTAACCACCTCCTGGCGGCTTCGGCGCGACAAAGGTCCTGGTGCTTGCACAGCCGGCAATCGTCACCATTACCGCTATCAACCACATAAGACGCACGAATACGATTGAAGCGTGGACACGCGCAAAAAACACGCCCTGGCCGGGACGGTTGTTGTCGATCATTGATATTCTCCCCTGTTATCCCTGGCCGCAAGCATGAGCATCTTTTGATGTGCTTCATCACCAGGCCGCCGGCCTCGTATCCTGGCGGAAACATTCTAGCCCGTTTGTTTCGTGCGCACCCGGGAATCAGGCCAGAGCCGCGTGAATCACAGTTTCTTGCGGACACCGTCGCGACAGATACCATGGCATAGTTCCTGTCGCCAAGATGGCGGTCACGACCCAGGGGAAGAAATCATGCGTTTACCGTTTGCGTCGTTGGTCTATGTGCTTTTACTTATTGCAGCATCGGCATCGGCCGACGATTCGCTCAAGATTGAGACCCAACAAGTACCTAAATACGTGGCCTTCCTGGAAGATCACCCCTTGGACAAGCTGGCGCCTTACGTACGATCCGCGCTTTTGCAATGGGAAGACAAGACAACGGACGTTGTCGATGTCGTGTGCCAAGGTGTATTGGCTCCCTTACCGGACACATCCATTCCGCATAGCAGTGAACTGATCGGGCAATTCATTTTCGGCAGCGCAGCCCACCAGATAGCTGTCCCTGCCGACAAAGACAAGCTGATCCCGAATCAACTTGCCGGCATGCGGAGCTTGTTGAAGGCATACGCGAATATCGTTCGTCAGGAGCCCAACGCTCACCATGCACGCCTCGATGAACTGAGCCGGCATGAGGCCGATGGAACACTGGCAACCTTTCTCACTCCGGTGATCGCCGCATCATGCAAATCATGAGCCGGCCAGCGATTTCTCGATTCGCCGCATAATCCCGTCGAAGGCACGATCGCTCAACCAGCGACGCAGGAACAAGATGGTTTTTGCACCGCCACCGGTGGCATAGCGCGTGCGTGGTCGCGATGCCTTGACGGCACGCGTGATGGTCCGGGCGACCACCTCCGGGGGTGAGACCATCGACGAGGTCTCCGACTGTGCCAGCATGCGCGCATGCCGATGCGCCTGCTCGCCATAAGCCGTATCGCCGGAATAGCGCAGCAGGCCTTCCTGGGCTATTCCGCTCCATTCGGTGCGAATGGCACCGGGCTCCACGACCACCACGTGAATGCCGAACGGCGCGACTTCCATACGCAGGCAGTCGCTCAAGCCTTCCACCGCAAACTTGGTCGCGTGATACCAGCTACCGAGCGGCTCGTGCATCTTGCCGCCGATCGAGGTGATGTTGATGATGTGGCCCGAGCGCTGGGCGCGCATCATCGGCAGGCACAACTGGATAAGGCGCGCGAGACCAAACACGTTGACCTCGAACTGGCGCCGCCCCTCGTCCAGGGGCACGTCTTCCAACGAACCGTATGAGCCATAACCGGCATTATTGACCAGCGCATCCAGGCGTCCCTCGCGTTGCGCGATGGCTGCCACCGCACGCTGGATCGAGCCGTCATCGGTCAGGTCCAGCGACAGCACCTGCGCGCCCGCCTGCGCCAGGCTTTCCATGCGATCCACGCGACGCGCGGCCGCATAGACCTTGTAGTCAGCGGCCATCAAGTGGCGCGCGGTCGCCTCGCCGATGCCCGAAGATGCTCCGGTGACCAATGCTACGTGGGTCATGACTTGCCGCCTGTCAGGAAGTGAGGAGCCAGTCTAAACTGGGGGCTATACCCCCTGGTCAAGTACCCGCCATGCTGATCGCCGAATTCTGCCGACGCGCCGACCTCACCCGCGATGCCGTACGCCTATACGTGAGCCTGGGCCTGATCAAACCCGGTACGAGCGCATCGGGCAGTCGCTACCAGCACTTCGAACAGGCCGATGTGGAGCGCGTCGCCTTGATCAAGGTGGGCCAGCACCTGGGCTTTACGCTCAAACAGATCGTCGCACTGAGCCAGGAATACGAAGCCGGCGCCCTGGATCGCGCGCGCCGGCTGGCTGTGATGCAGGCACAACTGGCGCAAGTGCAGGAGAAGGCCGCCAAGCTCGATCAATTGCAGGCTTATCTGCACGCCAAGATCGCCTGGATCGAAGGCGGTGAATGCGGTGAAGAGCCATCATTCTGCGGACTGGCGGCGGCGACATTCCTGCGTGGTGAGCCACGGCCAGCGTCTTGAAGCTGCCCGCGCCAGCGTTGCGTCCGTTACCCAAACGCCAGACACGAACCGCGTAAGAGCGACTTCGGTCGCGACGAGGTCGCGGCTTGGAGGCTTTTAGAGCCCCAATCTGCGACTGGATCGCAGATTGCCTCGCGACTGAAGTCGCCCCCACGAGGTAACGCGCGTCGGGGCTGGACGCAGGCACGCGAAAGCAGCCCACCTGGCAAACCGGGCGGGCTGTGCGGTCTTACCGTGTGAACACCTCCTCATTCGAGCTGCGGCTGGCAGCTATCCAGTACATCCGTAAGCTGGCTGACCAGACGCGAGTACTGGTACGACAAGGCGCTCGCAGGAACGATCAGGCGAGCCCCTTGCGTCAAGGGACTGCACAAATCACCCACCTGTCGTTGATGGGTACCGCTTCGTGTGGAGTTTCTAGCGTGCGTTTACGTGAAACAGTCATTCATCACACGCGCAATTCAGTCAGTTGCGCCCGGCGCGATCAATTCGCTTCTGGCATTCGACATCCATATGACGCCAGCTCCTGACAAGCTAATCCCCACATTGGGCTAGCTCCTACGTAGACGGTGGCGGATTGCTCAGAAGCCGCTAGCGAAGCGCGGAGTTGGCTTTCGGTGGAACGATGCATGTCCTGCCGTTGATATGACGAAGAAAACGAACAACCAGCTGCCCGTGACCTGACGCCACCAACTGTTCCGCTGTGCGCCCGCCGAGGCTATCGATAGGGTCTTCGACGTACCAGCGGAGAAGATTGATAACATCGGGTTCAATTCGTGCCGCTTCATGGATGACTGCGATCAGAACGCGGCTCACGTCTATCGATTTAGCATGTTCGTGGCCGGCAATGAAAAGTTCGTGACCGAACAGGTTCGCGTCCGCCTTCATTGACTTCCCTTTGCGCGTAACCGCCATAAGCCTGCACTTCTAAAAATGCCGATCTCCATAGCTATGTATATTCCGCGGCGACGTTGACTATGGGGCTTCTGTACGAATCAGGACTCACTTTGTGGTCATCCACCAACCTTCGCTCGATACTTCCTCATATTGCGCCAAGCCGACCGACTGCGAACAGCCCCCTATCGGGGGCGTCAGCCTGTATCAAAGTCAGAGAGACGACGCTCGCTGAGTCTCTAATCACCCCCAAAGAGGGGAGATTCTTGACTCTGGAAGGGAGCGACACTCGCAAGGGACCAAAGGTCTTTGGCAGCGGCGGAACTCAGCGTAGCCCCCCACCACGTCTGCCAGTTCCACATGAGGATACCGATCGTGACAAACATAGAAAAAAGTACGTGGACCGAGGTGTATGACGGAGGCAGTGCCGAGGTCGAGCGCGAGGGCTTTCATCAGCTCGCACAGGCCATGCTGGACATTCAAGAAAAGAATCGAGTGGCCGCTGGTGCGCCACACGCCATGCGAACACTCCATTCAAAGATTTTGGTTGGCGTTACCAACGCTGAGCTGCGCATGGACTCGGATATTCCTCTCCCATTTCAAGTCGGTCACTTCACGCCGGGTGCCGTCATTGGCGCATCTATCCGATTTTCAAATGCGAGCGGTGTACCCAAACGCGATGATGCGGTAGACATGCGTGGCATCGCGATCAAGCTTGCGCTGCCGCACGGCCAGTCACACGATATATTGATGACTAACTATCCGGTATCACACGCGCGGAACGCTAAGCAGTTTGTCCAGTTTGCAACGATAGCGATGGGCGATCCGGCGACATTCAAAGAACGTCTGGTTGCGCAATTCGGTGCGGACGAGGCGATGCGAATGATCACCGCCGTGATGAAAGGCATGCGTCCCAGCGCGGGACTGCAGACCGAAGCCTTCTGGAGCCGCGGCGCTTTGCTTTGGGGCACGTTTCCGGTACGTCTGGTCCTTCGCCCCAGCCTCGACTCAAATGTCGACCAAAGCGAAGCCGTGCACGCGACGGCGGATGGGCTACGCGAAGGCTTTGCGAACGTGTTGAATGCGCATCCCATAGCGTTTCGACTTGCCATCCAGTCCTATGTCGATGAGGAACACACGCCGATCGAGGACGCGGCGGTCGAATGGCTAGAGAGCGTGGCGCCTCCGGTCGGAGTGGGCACCCTCTTGATCCCGTCGCAGAATATCTTGAGTGAAGACGGCCTACGTGCGATGGCGCAGGTAAACGAGCTCGCTTTCAACCCCTGGAACGCCCCACCCCTCTTCCGGCCATTGGGGAATATCAATCGGGCGCGCGGCAAGGTGTATGGAGCAAGTGCGAGAGCATGGGGCGCATCCCCGCACGGCTGACTTCTCGCTCCGCGCAGCGCACGTGTCTTGCGATCACTGCGAGCCTCACGCGCAGCGCTGTATTTTTGCGTTGCATCCGGGGCCTGCCGGGCTACTCGTCACCCAGCACGTCCCGGCTCTTGAATTGGCATGGCTGACACTTTTGAGTCGGATGCAGCACCATTTGGAGCCACCAAATCTACCCCTTGGAAGGCATCGTCGAAGCTACCTAAGAAGGTACCGTAGCTGTGCAAATGCAGCCACCGTGTCTGGGATGGATGCGCGCTTGGAACTCATTTCGTGAAGCCCACGCAGTCTGAGCTCAGGAATACCCGGGTTTTCACGCCGATGCTCCCTCGACAAAGCGCTATACAAGAAGAAAAACCGCCGTAAAAGACAGTGAAAGTTCGAAGCATCGACCTGGCAGCTGCTTATTCAGTGCGTTCAGAAATTCATGGAAATCTTGGCAGTAGGGTTGTCACGGCGATCACTTGGAAGAGATCGCAAACAGGGACTCAGGCACCTGCATTGTACTCAGCACGCTATCGAGGTGACTTATGAATGAGTGCGTCTGCTCGCAGGACCTTGGTCGATCGCCACTAGCGGCCATGGATGAGCCGTCATCCTGCGACTCCCATTCGTCCTCGAACGATGTCGCGCAAGTCCGCCAATTTCTCGATGCGGCTTGGCGGGCGGCCGAGCGTTTCGAGCGTGATGAGCTGCTGAGGTACTTGGCCGTTATCCAGCCGCTCATCGAATGCCGAGGCGCGCTCGCACAGCGATGGTCCGGGCGCGACGAAATGGAGACTCTTCAGGCGATCGGTTTCATCTGGCGGGACGAAGCCGAGCTCGCCCTGGCGTTGGCACGATCCGTCGTGTCGCGCTCGGCCATACGGCGCTTTCGTTTGGTCTTGTTTACGGTCATTCGCTACGCCTGCTGGAGAACCCGCAGGCTCGACGCATTCTATGACCTCTCGACGCCCTGTCACTATGGCGGCCGCCTGAATATGCAGGTGCTAAAAGTCATCAATCTGTCGATTGAGGCCGCCGCTGAAGCCGAACAGCTCCGACTTAAGTCCGCTGAACGCAACGCCCGGCATGCCGTTGCAGTGGGGGAGCTTGCGGGCGGTATCGACGACAATGCTTCGTTGCTGTCACGCTGCGTGCTCGCGACCGTTGCTTACGAAATGGGCGGTCTGGACGAGGCGTTTGCACTGATCCGCGGGAGGGATGCCGCCATTGATCAATATGGCTCTGCCGATGCCGCGCTATGGGGTACCACTGTTGCCGTCCGCGTGGCGATTGCAAACGGTCACGCTAAACATGCGCTGGCCGTGATTCGCAGGGGCCAAGTGGCAAGCAGGCAGCGGGGTTGGAAGATGCTGGCGGCACACCTTGCGGAGCAAGAAGTCAACTTGCTCATCAGGGGAGAAAACCTACTGTTGGCAACAAAGGTGCTGGCCCAGGCATTGCGACGCGACCCATCAGGCACCCAATTGGGTGTACCGATAGACGAAGCGGCATGGCCGCTGGAAGCGGCGCGTCTACGGCTGGCATTTGCCAGCGGAGATTTCACCGAGGCAGCGGATGGATTCACTCGCCTGAGTTGTTGGTTGAACGAGCGCAACCAGAGCACCTTCGCTGTGCGATACACGGCGTTAGCGGCGGCCAGTCTATTTCATGAGGGGCATGCGGACGAAGCGTGCGCGGGTTTATGCAAAGCCCTTGAAGCGGGTGCGTCAGCGGGACTATTTCGCACTTTCGTTGATGAGCTTGAATGCTTGGCGCCTTGTTTGCGCAGGCTCCGCACTTCAATGAAACATCAGCTTGGCCATCTCAACGCTTATACCAATGCGATTCTTGCCGCCCGTAGCCTCTTGATCGCTATTCCCGAGGACGGCGTCAATCAAGAACTGGCTAGAATACTCAGCCGGCGCGAAGTCGTGGTGCTTCACCTGATCAGCAAAGGTTATTCCAACAAGACGATCGCACGCGAGCTGTATATCACGCCAGAGACCGTCAAAAGTCACATCAAACGCATCGCGATCAAATTCTCCACCAAGACTCGAGCGGAAGCTGTCGCTCTCGGCAAGTCTCTTGGGATTATCTAATCTGATGGCGGTCGTCGACATGCATTACGGCCGCGCTAGCGGGCGCATGCGCCTGCCCGTATTCGAACGATCAACCCTGCAACTCAGCAGGCCATGGCAAGCGGGAGCTGGATCTACTGCACGGGGTCGATGAAGCCGCGGCCGATAGCGATCATCACGGCATGCGTTCGGTCGTCGGCGTTGAGCTTGCGCATAATGCTTTTCAGCCGCGCCTTGACCGTATCTTCAGAGACGAACAGCGCGTCGGCGATGTTACGATTGCTACGGCCTTGGGCGACCAGCTTAAGAATGCTTGTTTCCCGATCCGTCAGCTGCTCCTCCCCCATGTGCTGGGCAACCTGCTGTGCGACGTCCGAGGCAATGGTTCGCCGGCCCACAAGCGCACTGCGGATGGCGCGGATGACCTCCTGGGCACGCGCTGTCTTCAGAAGATACGACCTTGCGCCCAGTGCAAATGCGCGCGCGACGCGGGCATCCCCGAGGAAGCTCGTCAGAACAATGATGGCGGCGTCGGCAAACTCTTCGCGGATGATGGAGATGGCCTGCAGGCCGTCCATTTCCGGCATCTGCAGATCGATGAGCAATAGATCTGGCCGCAGATCACGATAGCCCTGAATGGCTTCTTTGCCGTCGCCGGCTTCACCGACGACGACCATGTCATGTTCTGCAGAGAGCATAGCGCGAAGGCCATCCCTGATCATGGGATGGTCATCGGCAATGAGAATGCGGAACCGCTCTGGCGCTTCGTTCAAGGTCTCATCCAAACACGTGATAAATGCCAATGATTAGAAGAGATGGCGCGATTGATGTGACACTCGTGACCGTTCGACTATGCACAAATGGTCGCAATATATCAACACCCGAAAGGGTATTTAGAATGCTTTACGCGCTGGCTTTATCTGTTTTATGCCTGCGTGGTCTCTGCTGCCTCCACCACTGGACTCGGCTCGAATTTGCTCGGGAAGGAGAGAGGTAGGCATGGCGTTTGGGGGTGATCAAACGAATAGTGGTGCCTTGCGAAGAGGTCTCTATTTGCAGAAGCGCGTTGATCTTCTCGGCACGCTCGTGCATACCCGAGATGCCCCAATGGCCTGCACGTTGCCTGGCTTCCATAAGCTCTCGGTCGATCCCAAATCCATCGTCGCTAACGGCAATGCTGAGTGCGCTCGCTTCGTAGGTGATCGTCACAACGACGTGGTCTGCATCGGCGTGACGGTAGGCGTTAAGGATGGCCTCACGAGCGATGGCGAAAATCTCAACACAGGCTTCCTGGCAAACGGGTAGAGGCTCACCCTCCACGCGCAAGGAGAAGAAGCTTGGCGAGTTTGCGGATGCACCCTGGCCGACAGTCAGCAATTCCGAAACAAGGTCCAGTTCGCGTTGATAGTCCTGCCGCAGGAGACGAATTTTGTCGCGGCCGTCAATCAGAACGTCGCGCATTTTTTCTTCGATCTCCGTGGCCGCATCGCGCTGTTGCGGGGCAAGATCGCTTCTTCGTGCCCAGAACTCCATTTGCATCAGCAAACCCTGCATGCCTTGCAGCAGTGTGTCGTGGAGCTCGCGGGCGATGCTTTCACGCTCTTTATGTTTGGCCTCAAGGCTAATGTGAAGGCGCCGCGAAAGCTGGCGAATTCGCAGGGCCACAACCAGCCACAGGGCGACCAAAAGAACCAACGCGCAGATACCTTTGAACCAAAGGGTCTGATAGAAGGCGGGCTTGATGTAAAACACCATGTGCACGTCTGCTTGGCCTCTGACTCCATCGCTATTGAAAGCCGCGATATCGAGCTGGTGTGCCCCAGGTGCCAGATTCGAATAGCTTACTTCCCGGCGTGTTCCAAGGTCCTTCCAGTCAGCGTCAAAACCGAGCAAGCGCACTTTGGCGTCGACGCGCTCCGACGTGGAAAAGCTGAGGACTGAAAACTCTACATCGAGGTTACGAGTGAGCGCCGGGAATGCCAGCTTTTCATGTGGACTGTACGCGGTGTCGTCCGCGACTATTTTAGTGATGGAGATCGACGGCGGAACAGGATTGCTCACCAGCTGGGCTGGGTCCAGCCAAACCACGCCGTTGATGGTGGCAAACCACAATCGTCCATCCGTGCTTTTGACGACGGTTGGATGACCGTAGTGGATATCCGGCGGACCGGGCAAGCCGTCCAAGCCATCGAATTTCGTGACGGATAGCGCATGCGATGCATCGTTCTCGGCTTGCGCCACATCCCTTTCGGAAATACGGTAGACACCTGACATCGCATGTATCCACATGTCACCATTGGCCGCGAAGGCGATGCCGGTGATGGTTCCCAGTGACGGCTGCTTGGACAGTCGAACCGCATGCATGCGCATGCCGTCCATAAAGCCAAGGCCTTGGCTTCCGCCGACCCAAAGGTGCCTGCCGTTACTCATAAAGGCGCCTATGCTGCCGATGGTTACGCCTTGATCCGCACCGAGCAATAAGGCCTTGCCGTCGTCGATAACGCCCAAGAGATCCATGTTAGGGCTACCTCTCAAATACCCATACCAAACACGCCCTTTGTCATCCGCATACAGTGCGGAGGGTGGGCGATTTACTTTAGGGATCGCGAATGGAACCCATTGGTTTCCATGGAGGGTGAACAAGTTGAAGCTGGCGCTGGTCGAGCTCTCCGATAAGCCCCAAAGCACACCACGACTGTCTTCGACGATCGCCGACATGTAGGTCGATGGCGACGTTGAATGGGTTAGCAGCTTGACGCCGGCGGCGTTGCTTACCCAGATATCAAACGAATTGCCTTCAGACTGTTGCGATAGATAGATGTTGCCTTGGCGACCGGCATAGACCGCTTCTACTGATCCTGGGATCGATGTACTGAGATGCCCGTCCTTCAGCTTCTGGGTAGCTTGCAGCTGCATTCCGGCCCAAACAGATCCGTCCCGGCCCGCGGCGAGTGCGTACATGCTGCCGTTCTGAGGAAAAGGGGATCGCGCAAAGTTACTTCGGCTAAAGCGGTCGATGCCATGGCTCGTTCCGACCCAAAGATTATCCTCTCGATCGACCAGCAGAGCCCATGCCGTATCTGAGCTGAGTCCGTTCGAACTGTCGAACGTTCCCCTACGCATAGCGTCCCCGACGGCTGCGGAATGGTCGTCGATATATGAAGCTGGGATTTGCTCGATACCGCTTTTCTGGGTTCTTAGCCAGGCGTTTCCTTGACTATCAAAGGTTAGACCGCGTGCCGACAATTTAGATAGTGCGCCGGCGTCGGATCGGATGGGTGTCGGTGCATGGGTGTCCCACCGTTCGATGCCGCTTTCGGTGTAGCAAATCCAAACGCTTCCGTCCCTGCTTTGCACAATCTCGGAGATGGGCCCTTTCTGGTTTGAAGTCTCCAGTGTCATGAACTGCGTGGAATGCGCAGGCCGGTAGAGAAGCTTGTCCAGCGTGCCCGCCCAGACGTTTCCATTACGATCGACCAGTACGCGGGTGACGAATTCCTTTTGACTCAAGATTTCGCGGAAGCCATCGTCGGGAACTATCCACCGTTTCCCATCGAAGGTCATGACATTGGGAGCCACCGAAGCCCAGACGCCACCGTCCGGACTATCGACGAACTGGCTGTTGATGGTGCTGACCGGCCCGTGTTCTTCGGAACTCACATGCGCGACGGTGTCGCCTTTGATTTCGAAGATGGGTCCATGCGAGTAGCCCAGCCATAGCCCCCCGTCTGCGCTGGCGAACACGGTCATGAGCGGCAGTTTGGGCAATGCCACGGAGTCGATATTTTCGATATGTTGAAAGCGAAGGCCATCGAAGCGGAATAGGCCTTCAGACGAGCCGACCCAGATAAAGCCGTCTTTCGTCTGAGTCAGGCTGGTTACGCCGACAGGAGCACCATCGCGTGTCGTCCATGTCGAATGCTGGTAGCGATCCAGTGTCCACGGACGGGCATCGGCGCGCGCCGAACTAGCCGCCGCCAACGCTAGCCATAACACCAGGATCAGAAAATTGATCTTGCTGGACCCGATAGCCACCGCGATACGCCCCATGCCAGTACGCAAATTGTTGCGCCAGGCGCACCGCACGCCCAGACAATTTAAAGATAACTGATACGCCCACGGTGCTGCGTACGTTTACTGGCCCTAGGCGATGGAAGCAGGCAGCCCTGGAACGGCTCGGCGCTGCTGCCCCCGCTGACGACAGCTTTGTTACAGCCAGACACCTGTGCTCGAGGGACGCTTTATCGTTCACCCAAACTGAGCCGAGAAAATGCCCCCATTCGGGGGGGCGTCTAGCGGCTGCGTATCGGGGATCTTAGCCTCAGAGCCAGCGCTAACGAACATGCTGGCGACGACGACAAGTGCATGCATCGAGACGGCGAACACCGCTGGCTGGCGCGCCGTCACCGCAGGCCTCACGCGCCGTCTTCCTGAATGCACGATGCCCACGTTGTGATGGCGAGACGATCGACCTGAGCGCTATTCCCGTCAACTCTGATTACCTGGCGACATCTGCGGAGGTCAATGCGTCCACCGTCATGCTTCTGAGCTGCCTATAGCCAGCTCAGCCCCTTTTTGATCGTGAGCCCGCCATGCGCCCCGAGGACCCAATATGTTCGGCTTGACGTCGCTCGAATTGTCGAGAATGCAGTTTGCCTTCACAGTGTCGGTCCACATCATCTTCCCGGCGATCACCATCGGCCTGGCCAGCTTTCTGGTGGTGCTAGAGGCCTTATCGCTTTGGAAGAAAGAGCGCGTTTACCAAGACCTCTATCAGTTCTGGATGCACGTCTTCGCCGTCAATTTCGGGATGGGTGTCGTTTCCGGCCTAGTGATGGCCTACGAGTTCGGCACCAACTGGAGCCAGTTCTCTTCGCTGGCCGGCGGCATTACAGGGCCATTGCTTGCTTACGAGGTACTGACCGCATTTTTTCTTGAAGCCGGCTTTCTCGGCGTCATGCTGTTTGGTCGCGACAAAGTGGGGCCCGGCCTGCACTTTTTCGCTACGGTCATGGTGGCCGTCGGCACCTTGATATCCACCACCTGGATCCTGGCGTCCAATAGCTGGATGCAGACACCGCAAGGCTTCGCCATCGTCAATGGCCGCGCGATCCCGGTGGACTGGCTGAAGGTGATTTTCAACCCCTCCTTCCCGTTCCGCCTGGCTCATATGACGGTGGCGGCATACCTATCGACCGCGCTATTCGTCGGCGCATCAGGCGCCTGGCATCTTCTAAAGGGACACAGTAACGACGCGGTGCGGACGATGCTGTCGATGGCCATGTGGATGATCGTCATCGTTGCGCCCATCCAAATTTTTCTGGGTGACGCGCATGGCCTGAATACGCTCAAATACCAACCCGCGAAAATTGCCGCCATCGAAGGGCACTGGGAAAACAAAGGCGATAGCAGCCCTCTGGTTCTGTTTGGGTTCCCCGACATGGAAGCCGAAGTAACCCACGCTGCCGTGGAAGTGCCGCGCCTGGGCAGCATCCTGCTTACGCATAGTCTTCATGGGCAAATCCCGCCATTGAAGTCCTTTCCCAAGGCCGATCGACCCAATTCGAGCATCGTGTTCTGGACCTTTCGCCTCATGGCCGGACTCGGCTTCTTGATGGTGCTCCTAGGTCTGTGGGGTACCGTGTTGCGGGCACGCAAGCGCCTCTTTACCTCACGCCTCTTCCTACGATTTGCAACGCTCATGGGCCCCAGCGGTTTGATCGCCTTGTTGGCAGGTTGGATGACCACCGAAATTGGTCGCCAGCCGTGGGTGGTTTATGGTCTGCTTCGAACGGAAAACGCTGTTTCGAGGCATTCTGCCGCAGCCGTTTCCACCACGCTGGCCATCTTCGTGGTCGTGTACGTCTTCGTGTTCGGCGCTGGCGTGAGCTACATGTTGAAGCTTGTGGCCAAGGGTCCTCACGGCGTCCGCGGCGCACACCGACTGGAGCAAAACCAAGTCAGGCGTCCGGCGCGACCGCTCTCCGCAACGCCGGACAACATCGATCCTGCGATCACCAAGTAACTGGCTAGGGGTGAACTGATGGGCATTGATCTGCCACTTATCTGGATGGTCATCATCGGCTTCGGGCTGATGATGTACGTCATCATGGACGGCTTCGATCTGGGTATCGGCATGCTTTTGCCACTGATACGCAATCGGGAGGACCGCGACCGGATGGTTAACACGGTGGCACCCGTGTGGGACGGTAATGAAACGTGGCTTGTGATGGGGGGAGCGGGACTGCTCGCAGCATTTCCTACGGCCTACGCCATTTTGCTTAGCGCGCTGTATTTTCCGCTCATCTTCATGTTGATCGGGCTGATCTTGCGCGGCGTCGCTTTTGAGTTTCGTTTTAAGGCAAGCGAAGCGCACAAGCCATTATGGGACAGAGCTTTCACTTGGGGATCATTCATCGCCACCTTTTCGCAGGGTGTCGCCTTGGGTGCCATCATCAACGGCTTTACCGTGGAAAACCTGGTCTTCACCGGAGGTGCGCTCGACTTCCTGTCACCCTTCAGTGTGTTCACTGGCCTATCTCTTTTTGTCGCCTATGGCCTCCTGGGCGCGACATGGCTAGTCATGAAGACAGATGGCTTTATCCAAGGTCTCATGCGCAGGGCGGCGCAGCTGTTGCTCACGATATTGTTGGTTGCCATAGCGATAGTGAGCGTGTGGACGCCACTGGCCCACCCAGGTATTGCACAACGATGGTTCGCTTTGCCGAATATCGCGCTCTTCTGCCCCGTGCCGATCTTGGTTCTCTTTACATCCTGGGCAATCGTCAGGTCGTTGCGACGCGACGGGCAGGCAACGCCGTTTGTCTTGACGCTGTTTCTTCTGTTCCTGGGCTATACAGGGCTGATCATAAGCATATGGCCTTATATCGTCCCGCCATCCATCTCGTTCCGCGACGCAGCCGGGCCGGAGCAGAGCATGGGCTTCGCCCTTGTGGGCGCCCTGCTGATCATTCCGTTTATCCTTGGCTATAGCGCCTGGTCCTACTTTGTGTTTCGCGGCAAGATAGGAACGACCGAGGGCTACCACTGATGATGGGCGCAGCAAAGCCAGTCAGCCTCTGGATTCGCCGCTCCGGCTGGCTTATCGCCATATGGATAGCGAGCGTCTGCTCCTTGGCCGTGGCGGCGTCACTACTACGCTTGATCATGAAGCTATGTGGCATGCAAGGCTAACCCGTTATAGGCGCCAACGCTGGTGCGATGCCCTGCGTTGAATCAGCGCAACGCCTGAAAGCCCATTCCTCGACGCATCGGGAACGCATGCCAACGCGCTATCGCGAATCGACCTCGTCAGATGGCCCCATAAAATCGGCAGGACGGGGGCAAGCCATAAAGCTCGCCAATGAGCGCGAAACGCGTCGGGGCTAGGGCTCCATGGTGTGCTGACCGGTTGCCAGCGCTAACGCGGCTTGCGCAATCATGACGTCTGCATTGGCATCTTCCTGACTGGCTTCGGCCTGAGCGAGCGCTGCCTCGTCATTGGTTAGATCGGTGACGCTGGCCATGCCGTGCCTATACGATTCAAGAGAAGCTTGATACGCGATCTTGGCCGCCTGGGTGTAATCGACTGCCTGCTTGCGGTTATCCAGGCTGGTCTTGAGGTCGTTGTAGCTTTGCACGACCTGCTGGACGGCGAGATTCTTGGTCTCGGCCAATGCGTCTTCCGCTTGTGTTCTCTCTGAACTGGCGAGGGATACCTTGGTTGCGCGCGCTCCCCCGTCAAACAGCGGGAGCTCGAAAGCTACGAAAATACTGTTGCCCGTGAGATTGACACTGGAGAAAGGGCTGTTATCGCTACTGGTCTTGCCGATGTTCTGGAAGACCTGGGCTTGGATGCTGACGGTAGGGTGGTAGTCGGCCTTCGTGGCGGCAACCTTGGCGGCTGCCGCCGCAACCTTGCTTTGAGCAGCAAGAATGTCCGGTCGATTGTCCAGGGCTGTATCGATCAGCGCTGCAAGAGTGGCGTTCTTAGCAGCTTCCATGCTAGCGCTTGAGGGTGACGACAATTGAAACTGCGATTCCGCAGGCAACCCCACCGTGGCCACCAGCATCGCGAATGCTGTCTGCGCATCGCCCGAGGCCCTCGTGAGGGCAACTTGCGCAGCCGCTGTTTGCCTGTGGGCTTGCGCCACCTGAACTACCGTGGTGCGTCCATGCTGCTTCTGACCGTTGACAGCTTCTTCCATGAGCTGTGCCGCATGCAAGCCTTTCTCAGCTGCACGCATCTTTCCCTGCGCCGACATCACGTCGAAGTAGGCGCGTGAAACGTCAAACACGAGCTTCTCTTGCGCTCCCATCAGGCCGGAGTCGGCCGCCAGGGCCAGCTGCGTGGCAGCCTCCACCTGGCCTTTCTTGCGGCCAAAATCAAATAGCAACCACTTTAACTGAAGAGAAGGGATGATCTCACGGGAAGTCGATACGATGTAGCCTCGAGGCGAGACGTTACGCGTAATCGCCAAAGGCGTGTGCTCGTTGCCGGCCAGGGCTTTGATGTTGACGTGCGGGGCGTACTGAGCCCTCACCAGGGAAGTTTCGAGATGAGCTTGAAGTGCCTGCTCTTGCGCCTCCTGATACGAGGGGTTGCTCTCCAGCGCCACGCCTATCAGATCTTGCAGTGAATAAATCCTGTGCTCACCGATGAGCTTTGCCGTGGATACCGTTGAACGCGTGTCGTCAAGCTGTGCATGGACCTGCCCCACTCCACCATAAAGCACCAGAGCAACAGCCAGCGTCCGCCACCGATGCGTCCGATGCTCAGCGGGAACGCGTGACATGGCCAAAATCCTCTTCAAGTTGAGCGCGGGCTTGATGTAGCAGTGAAGAAGTCCTTTCTGGCGGACCTGACATTCTTGGCGGAGCTTGGCTGGAATCGAGCAGCGCATCGATCTGTAGAGCAAGCTGCGCATCCGCCTCTATCGTCGCAGCACCATGTGATTCTTCGTCACGCACCCGCAGAAGGATGAGCGCATGCGCGGCGATACGCTCGGCGGCATAGGATGACGGTTCTTGCCCGTCGTTTTGGCCGACGCTTCGCCATTCGAAGGTGGCGCGTGCTTGCATCGTGTCGGCTCGCGACAAGTCCTGCTGGACCATAAAAATGTCTTGATACGACCTTCTGTGCGCGATTCGCAGCATGGCGCAGATCTTTTTCAAGGCAGCCGCACGTAAGGCACGCGCCTGTTGCGCTGCGCTTACCGGCCATAGGGATGCGAAGACCAGCGTTACCCACATGTTGCCTACCAGGATGCCGACGATACGATCGCGCAAAACCGTGAGATCCGTATTCGGCCCATAGTCTTGCAGTACGCCTAAGAAGAATGCGAAGGCCAGTTGCATGCCGGCATAGCTAATCGCCTGGTTTCCCGTGGATATCCAGGCGGCGAAAGCCGATACCGCAGCGATCAGCAGGCAAAGTTGCCCGATATCCGTTAGCAGCGGAATGACGAAGACGATGCATAGACCGGCCATCAGACCGCCGATGAGGGCACCGGAGGCACGCAGTGTGAACTTGTGAACGCTCTCGCCGAACGTCGACAGCGACACGAAGAAGCACGTTGTGACGGCCGTGCGGATGCCCGGCCAGTCAAGCAACGTATAAGTTGCGTACGAGCCGAGCACAGCCAGCATGACTTTGATAGCGAAGCGCGCGTGTCCACGGTTCAGAAAAGCGTCGGGTACCAGGAAGCGATGTGTGCCCGTCGGAGCCGGCGCGACTGGGGCAGCGACAGCAGCCCCACCCCGGGCGCAATCAAGAAGCTCACGAACGGCCCATTGCAGTGAGCGTCCAGTCGCCTGCGTCGATGGCTTCACGCGATCAAGTGAGGAAGGGTGCTTAAAATCGACGCGCATGTGGCGTCTCCTGACGAATGCTCTTCCGGCGGCACGTATGGCCGCGCATGCGTTGCGCCGGGTGTCCGGGCCATCGCCTGACAAGTGCGAGGAAATAGCCAGGATTTCCAGCAGCAACGCGATCAGGGCTTCATCCTCCTGGGCAAACACCCTCAGTCGCTTGTTCCACCGAAGCGCCTTGTTCTTGAGTTGGCTCAGCGCGATCAGTTCATCGCGCAGGCCGTTTGCCGGCTCGGAGGAAGGATCTTCGACATGGCGAGCCAGGCGTTCGAACAAATTTGCGGCGCGTTGTTGTGACAAAGCCACGGGACTTTCGCCAAACAACAGATGCATGGTGGCTGTGACCGCGATCGGTGCCGCCACCACCACCCACAGCCAGAGTAGTTGATGGGTCAGCGGATCGGTGAAAGGGATTTCATCCGCCAGCGTTTGCGTCAGTACCAGTATGTAGCCAGACAAAAACGCAATCGGCCCCAACGAGCTGGTACGGGTGAAGAACGCTCCGGCAAAGGTGCTGAATACTAGCAGCGGGAAGCGCAGCGCTGGCTCCCCGGCATCGAAGATGTAGAACAGCAGCGAAATCGCTACTGCGATGGTGGCCGCGACGACGCCGCCCAGTGAGGTCTTCAGGGTGGACGCCGCGTCTTCCTGGCTGGCGATAAAGACAAGATAGGCAGCGTAAGCAGGTAGTGGAACTTTGAACGTCATGGTGATGGCTGCCATGACGGCACAGCCAAGCGAGATGCGTGCGATGGAACGTCGACGCTCGGGCGTGAGTGCCAGCTCCCGGCCTACGAACGACGAGATTCGATCTGTCGCGGCTTCAGCTTGCGTGATCATGTGTCACCCGCACCGAGGCCGTTGCGCCAATGCGCAGGAAAGACGCATCGCTGCGTCGCAAATGGATCCATACGGGAAAACGCTGCGCCACCACCACCCAGTTGAGATTGCGGTCTACTTGCGGTAATCCCGGCCCCACGGAACCGGTGGGCTGCACGCCGGCAGACAGGCTTTCGACCGAGCCGGCAAGCGGCTGGTCGTCATGGCCCATAACCCATACCGTGGCTACGTCCCCCGCGTGTAGATGCGCAAGTTCTGTTTCGCGGAAGTTGGCGACGGCATACCAATTGTCGTCATCGATCACGGTCAGTACGGGATGCCCCGCCGTGGCGAAGGATCCCAGCGCTAGGTTAAAACCGACAACGCGCCCATTGACAGGGGCAGTGATCGTCGTTTCTCTCAGGTCACGCTCGGCCAGCTGCTGTGCCGCTATGGCTCCAAGCAACTGAGCTTTCAGACTTTCCACATCGCCAATGGCTTCCTTGGCCTGCGATGCTTGTTGGATGGAAGACGCCAGCTGTGCCTCCGCGCTACGCTCATCGGTCTGCGCCTGATCCAGCTGCTGTGCGGTGGCGAAGCCGCGGGCCGCCAGTGGTTCAAGGCGCTTTCGCGTGTCCTGTGCAAGGGAGACTTGCTGGCGTGCACGATCCACCTGCCGCGCGGCAGCTTGGGCCCCGGAGCCTTGGGAGGTCACTTGGCGGCCGGTAAGGTCGATCTGCGCCTTCAGGGCGGCTACTTGTGCCTTTGCCTGTTCCAACTTGTATTGAAAAGGCTCGGGATCGATGCGCAAAAGCACATCGCCCTTACGCACGATTTTATCATTGCGGATTTGGATCGCAACGATGCGACCGCTCACTTCGGGCGTAAGCATGGCGCTATAGGCGTAGACATAACCGTCATGCGTACGTGGCCGCCGGTCCACGACGATCACACACACAACGATCAGGGCCAGCGCCAGAGCGAAGGATAGGAAGGCGATCACGCGGCCGGCAAGATGCTTTGTAGACATGCGCGTCTCTCCTCAGCCCAACCAAAACAGCCAGACCGCCAAGGTAATGGCGATCCAGAGACTTAGATAAACGAGCACGGGAACAGGAAGATCTTGGTCGATATCGGCCTTGACCAAGACAGCACGCAGGACAAATGTGCCAACGATGCCAACCAAAGCGCAAAGCATCCATGTCGGAAAGTAAGATCCCAAAATGTTTCGCGAAGGCGATTGGCTGCATGCGCAGAGCACTGCACCGGCGACCATCAGCGTCACCGCGCGCATTGCTACATGAAAAGGCTGCCTATAAAAGAAGTGCATCCGACAAACCTCTGTGCAAGTCAGGCTGGCCACGGTCGTGTATCGACCCAGGTGATGAGGCAACGGGGCATGTCCAACGGCAAAGCTGTCGTAAGCCAGGTACCGCCCGCTTTACAACGATGTGCCAAGCGGCTGCGTAGATCGCGGGAACACCCCGGAAAAAGCCACTCCGAAGGGTGGCCCCGGAAAGGACTGCGAACAAGGCTGCGCGCGGACCAGGAAACCTCAGATATTTTCGCGGATCATTTCCAGCACATCGGCGCCACGCCCGTGCAGAATGGCGCGCGCGGAATACAAGGCCATGCCCACCACCGGCTTCAACTCAATCATGGGTGGCTTCACCAGCTCCAATTGATTGACGATGACGTTGAGCAGACCAGGGCCCGGCTGGGCCAGCAACTCTTGGATCGCGCCATCGAGATCGGCAGCTTTATTGACCGTTTTTCCCCAAAGCCCGATGGCCTCGGCGACCTTACCGAAGTCCGGGTTCTTGAGCTTGGTGAAGGTGTCCAGGATACCTTCGGCCTTCTGCTCGATTTCCACAAAACCTAGTTTGCCGTTGTCAAACACGATGATCTTGACGGGTATGTTCTCTTGAATGGTCGTGATGAGTTCACCAAAGAGCATGGTGAGGCCGCCATCGCCGCAACAGGCGATGACCTGGCGGTCAGGTGCGGCTTTTTGCAAGCCAAACGAGCTCGACAGAGCGGAAGCCATGGTTCCGTGGAGCAGACTGCCGAAAATGCGCCGCTTACCGTTGGCGTCGAAATGGCGAGCGGCCCAGACAATGGGTGATCCGTCGTCGGCAACCAGCACCGAGTCGTCGGCCGCATACTTGTTGATACGCGACATCAGGTATGAGGCAGGGATGGTGTCGTCATGACCGGGCTTGAGGTGCTTTTGGGTTTCCTCGATAACTTTCTTGTAACGATCGACAAACTCCCCAAGGAACGACTCATCCGGATTTTCTTCCAGATGCGGAAGAAGCGCCCGTAGTGTTGCCTTGACGTCGCCCACCGCCCCGAACGACACGTGATGGCGTCGGCCCAGGTGTGTCGGCTTGATGTCGATCTGCACGATCTTGGCATGGTCAGGGTAGAACTGGCGCCAGGCAAAGTCGGCGCCCAGCATGAGTAGCGTGTCGCACTCCAGGATGGCGTTATATCCGGCCTCGTTACCCAAGATGCCGGTCATGCCGACGTTGTAGGGGTTATCGTATGCCAGTGCATCTTTAGCGCGAGACGTATGGGCGACCGGCGCCTTGAGCCTGTCGGCCACCGCCTTGATCTCGTCGAGCGCACCCTCGCAACCGGACCCCGCATAGATAGCGATCTTCTGACCCTCGTTGAGAATATTCGCGATATCGCTGATTTCCTGATCGTTCGGTCGAATAAGCGGCTGCGCGTTATGCACGCGATACGGGAAGTCCTCCTTCACTTCGCCATGCGAGATATCGACCGGCACGATGAGAACCGCGACGCCCTTCAAAGCGATCGCTGCTTGACATGCCGCCACCACTTTTCGGCGTGCTTGTTCAGGCGTATAGATCTGTTCACAGTAGACCGAGCACTCTTTGAATAGCGACTTGAAATCCACTTCCTGGATAAATTCAAACCCCAACTCGCTGCTCATGACCTGGCTGGCGATCAGGACCACCGGCGAACGGTTGCGATTGGCTTCGTACAGGCCGTTGATGAAGTGCAGGCTACCTGGACCACACGAGCCGGCGCATGCCGTCAGTACGCCAGTGAGCTGAGCTTCAGCCCCCGCTGCGAATGCACCGGCTTCTTCGTGCCGCACGTGAACCCACTCGATGGAGCTCTTGTCCAAACTTTCCGCAAACAGATTGAGGGTGTCGCCAACGATGCCGTAGCAACGTTCAACACCCGCCTGCTCCAGGACCTCAACGAGAATTTCAGCGACCTTCTTGCCCATGGACATACTCCGGGAAACAGATAAAAGCGGGGTTTCCGCCCGGCGCACGCCGGGGCAGCTCACGAATATCAACCTGTCACGCTCGCTAGCTCACCAACGTATGACGGCGCGTTGTGATGAGCGGAGTGTGCCCCTGGCATAAGCCGTACCCCATCCCCCTGATGGGGGCTTTGCATCATCGATGTGGTGTCTGTTGAGCCATGCCTGGCTCGGGTGGTGCCCCGTTGGGTCCCTGGGGCGCGGCAACGCCTTGACGGCCATCCAATGGATTCTCTACCTAAGCTAGCGGCGCCGTTCTCGCAGCCACGGCGCAGGCGAGCTCTCGATTCATGTCACCAACCTGGCAGGCGCCGACGAGAGATCGCCATGCCGATAGATGAGCTAGCTTGCGAAATGGAGTTGGAGAATGCCCATCGCCGACGCCACACGGCCATCATCAAAGCGTCGGTCACGAGCTGCGCCGTCATCTGCGACTGCATCGACCAATCGACGACGCGACGTGAATACAGACCCAGCACGACAGCCACATACAGCCAGCCTGCGGTCGTCCACAGGTACGTGAAGTCGGCGACCCATTTCAGGTTGGGCGCGGTGCCCTGACATTGGCGATCGAGCAGATTGGGCGCGATCGCGCTGCTGAGCCGTTCGCCCTGGTCGATCAGCTACCCAAATACGAGACACGAACCGCGTAAGAGCGACTTCGGTCGCGACGAGGTCGCGGCTTGGAGGCTTTTAGAGCCCCAATCTGCGACTGGATCGCAGATTGCCTCGCGACTGAA